>NZ_WTVS01000051.1 GCF_012911005.2 Aromatoleum toluolicum
CCCCCGAACTCCTCGCCCCCGCCGGCTCCCTGCAGATGATGCGCACCGCCTTCGCCTACGGTGCCGACGCGGTCTATGCCGGCCAGCCGCGCTACTCGCTGCGCGTGCGCAACAACAGCTTCGACAAGCTCGACGCACTCGCCTCCGGCATCGACGAGGCGCACGCCGCGGGCAAGGCCTTTTACCTCGTCAGCAACATCTACCCGCACAACAGCAAGGTGCGCAGCTTCGTCGCCGACATGGAACCGGTCGTCGCGCTCAAGCCCGATGCGCTGATCATGGCCGACCCCGGCCTCATCATGATGGTGCGCGAGCGCTGGCCCGAGGTCGAGGTGCACCTGTCGGTGCAGGCCAACACGACGAACTACGCCGCGGTGCGCTTCTGGCAGTCGGTCGGCATCAAGCGCATCATCCTGTCGCGCGAGCTGTCGCTCGACGAAATCGCGGACATCCGCCAGGCCTGCCCCGACATGGAGCTGGAAGTCTTCGTGCACGGCGCGCTGTGCGTCGCCTACTCGGGCCGCTGCCTGCTGTCGGGCTACTTCAACCACCGCGACCCCAACCAGGGCACGTGCACGAATTCCTGCCGCTGGGACTACAAGGTGCATGAGGCGAACGAGGACGGCTCCGGCGACCTGCACGCCTGCGGCAAGGGGGCGCCAGACACGACCGGCACCGCGCTCGGCGGCGGCGCGCGCCACGAATCGGCCTCGCGCGTGTACCTCCTTGAGGAAGGCACCCGCCCCGGCCAGCTGATGCCGATCGAGGAAGACGAACACGGCACCTACATCCTCAACTCCCGGGACCTGCGCGCCGTCGAGCACGTCGAGCGCCTGGTCGCGATCGGTGTCGATTCGCTGAAGATCGAAGGCCGCACCAAGAGCCCCTACTACGTCGCGCGCGCGAGCCAGGGCTACCGCCGCGCGATCGACGACGCGGCGGCCGGCCGCCCCTTCGACATGCGCCTCCTCGGCGAGCTCGAAGGCCTCGCGAACCGCGGCTACACCGACGGCTTCTACCAGCGCCACCACACCCCGGAGCACCAGAACTACCTGCGCGGCCACTCCGAGTCGGGGCGCAGCCTGTTCGTCGGCGAGGTGCTGGGCGTCGATGCCGCCAGCGGTCTCGCGGAGGTCGAGGTCAAGAACGGTTTCGGCATCGGCGACCGGCTCGAATTCGTCCAGCCGCAGGGCAACATCGTCGCCCCCCTCGAACGCCTCGAAAATCTCGACGGCGAAGCGCTCGGCCGCATCCCCGGTGCCGGCCGCCGTGTACGCCTGCCGCTACCCGCAGGTGCGCGCGCCGACGCACCGTGCTTCGTCGCCCGCCTGCTCTGATACGCCCCGCGCGCTGCGCGGGCGTGTGCCAGCGCACTAAGCGCCGGGCGAGACCTTTTTCCTGCCGCCCGGCGTGACGGCGCCACCCTGCCCGCGCACGAACTTGCGGACGATGCGCAGGCGCGGTGCCCGCGCGGCCGCGCGCACCTCCGCCCCCGGCGACGCGCCGTCCGAACCGATGCGCCCCGCCCGCTTCTCGCCATACATCGCCGCATCCGCGTGACGGATCAGCTCCTCCGGCTCGCTGCCGTGCTCGGGGCACACGCTCACCCCCAGGCTGGCGGTGAGCTGCAGCACCAACCCGTCGCGCAGCTCGACCGGCTGCGCCACTGCGGCGAGCAGCTTCGCCGCGACCGGCTCCGCGGCCGCCTGCTCCATCACGCCGGGCAGGAGCACGACGAACTCGTCCCCGGCAATGCGCGCGACCGTATCGGTCTCGCGCACGCTGCCGCGCATGCGCGCGGCGACCGTGCCCAGCACCGCGTCGCCGACGTCGTGGCCATGACTGTCATTCACTTCCTTGAAACGGTCGAGATCGACGAAGAACAGCGCGAACCCTTCGCCGGTACGCCGCCAGTGCGCGCTCGCCTGTCCGACGCGATCGTAGAACAGGCGCCGGTTGGGCAGGCCGGTCAGCGGGTCGTGCAGCGCACTGTGGGTCGCGCGCTCGAGGCGCTCGCGCTCGCGCGCCACCGCCGTACGGTGGCGGCGCAAGTACAGCACCAGCACGGCGAGCGTTGCGCCGGCGAGGCCGATTGCCAGCAACAGGGGCTCGCTGCGGATGTCCAGGAAGCGCAATTGGCGAGTCACTGTCAGGCGCACCGGCTGCGAGGTGCTGACATCCTCCACGTTCAGGGTGAACTTCGGCAGCAGGCGGCGCTCCAGCGCACTCGCCGGCTGCGTCGCCAGCATCGCATAGAGCGGCGGATCCTCCGGCCCCTCCTCCCCCAACAGGCGCAGGACGTGGGCGGTACGCGCATTGCGGCGGCCCGGAACCATCGAATCGGCCTTCACGACCAGCAGCGCGTAGCGCTGCTCGGCCGCCGGAACCCGCAGGGCGGAGCGCTCCATGTCGGTGCGCTTCATCACCACGTAGGCCAGCGGTCCCTCGATCAGCTTGAACGGCCGCGTGGATACGGCCCCCTGGCTCACCTCGGCGCGGCGCAAGGCGTCGCGCAGGTGCGGCACCGAATCGAGATCGAGGCCGTGCACCGGCAGGGATTCGGGCGTCTGCGGCCACAGGAAGCTGACCGGAAAATAGGCCGCCTTCTCCGGCACGTCCTGCCACCGCCTGCCATCCTGATAGCTGAAGCTTCCGATCCGGGCGCCCGGGCCGACGCGCTGCGCGAGCGCCCGTTCGAAGTCGCCCCGCGCGCGCGCCGGCACCTTCTCGACCACCTCGAGCATGTAGATATGCGGGTGCTCGCCCAGCAGGCGGCTCGCATAACCAACCATCTGCTCCTGCGTCGGCGCCCCGAGCACGTCGAGGAAAGCGGCGAAACCCGACAGCAGGGCATCGTTGGTGCGCAGACGATCGCGCAGCAGCTCGATGTCCGCCTCGGCGTCGGCCTGGAACTCTGCGCGGATGTCTTCCCACGCCCCGCGCAGCACCAGCGCGAACAACGACACGCTGAACAGCATCCACGCCAGAAGCAGCACCGCGTATAGCGGGTTGTCGCCCCTGCGCAGTTGCGGCCGTTCCTCGCTATCCACGAATCCTCCCCTGCCGGCGCTCTCCCGATCCGTTGCAGCGCCCGCTCGCGGGCGTCCGGAAAGGGATCGGGTACCGACAGGTGCACTCTATGCCTGTCCCGATATGACGTACATACGGCAAAGGTCGTATCTATCCGACTGATTCTGTTGCGCATTTGCGCAAATCGATCGCCCGCCCCGGCGCGCATCGCGGGCGCATCGGCGCCCCTTCGGCCGCAGACGGGGCGGATCCTCCGGCGCGGCCTGCCAGCATCTGGGCTATAATGCAAAGCTTTGTTTTAACTGAAAATCAGGATTCGCCGTGCTCGTCGCCGCCAATATCACCATGCAGTTCGGGGCCAAGCCCCTGTTCGAGAATGTCTCCGTCAAGTTCGGCGAAGGCAATCGCTACGGCCTGATCGGCGCGAACGGCGCGGGCAAGTCGACCTTCATGAAGATCCTGTGCGGCGCGCTCGAATCGAGCGCGGGCAACGTCTCGAAGGATCCGCACGAGCGCATGGCCTACCTGCGCCAGGACCAGTTCGGCTACGAGGACATGCGCGTGCTCGACGTCGTGCTGATGGGCCACGCGGAAATGTGGGCCTGCATGGCGGAGAAGGACGCGATCTACGCGAACCCCGAAGCGACCGAAGAAGACTACATGCACGCGGCCGAACTCGAGGGCAAGTTCGCCGAGTACGACGGCTATACCGCCGAATCGCGCGCCGGCGAGCTGCTGCTCGGCGTGGGCATCGGCACCGAACTGCACAACGGCCCGATGAAGAACGTGGCGCCGGGCTGGAAGCTGCGCGTGCTGCTGTGCCAGGCGCTGTTCGCGAATCCCGACATCCTGCTGCTCGACGAACCGACCAACAACCTCGACATCAACACCATCCGCTGGCTCGAAGACGTCCTCAACGAGCGCAACAGCACGATGGTGATCATCTCGCACGACCGCCACTTCCTGAACCAGGTGTGCACGCACATGGCCGACCTGGATTACGGCACGATCACCGTGTACGCCGGAAACTACGACGACTACATGGAAGCGGCCACCCTCGCACGCGAGCGCCAGCAGGCTGCAAATTCCCGCGCCAAGGAAAAGATCCAGGACCTGCAGGAGTTCGTGCGCCGCTTCTCGGCCAACAAGTCGAAGGCCAAGCAGGCGACCAGCCGCTTGAAGCTCATCGACAAGCTCAAGCCCGAGGACGTCAAGCCCTCGTCGCGCCAGTACCCGTGGATCCGCTTCGACTACGACGACAAGGACAAGCTGCACCGCCTCGCGTGCGAGGTCGACAACCTGTCCTTCGCCTACGAAGGCATGGAGAAGCCGCTCATCAACAAGTTCTCGATCGCCATCGAGGCGGGTGAGAAGGTCGCGATCATCGGCGAGAACGGCGTCGGCAAGACCACGCTGATGAAGCTGCTGCTCGGCGTCCTCGAGCCGCAGAAGGGCAGCGTCAAGTGGGCCGAGAAGGCCAAGCCCGGCTACTACGCGCAGGACCACTCGGCCGACTTCGCCGGCACCGAGAAGCTCACCGAATGGATCGCGGAGTACGCGCGCGTCACGGCCTCCGCCACCGGCGAGGACCTCGAGACCCTGATCCGCGGCACCCTGGGCCGCCTGCTGTTCTCCGGCGACGAAGTCAGGAAGCCCGTCAACGTGATCTCCGGCGGCGAGCAGGGCCGCATGCTGTTCGGCAAGCTGATGCTGTCGCGCCCCAACGTGCTGCTGATGGACGAGCCGACCAACCACCTCGACATGGAGTCGATCGAGTCGCTCAACACCGGCCTCGAGAAGTTCTCCGGCACGCTCGTGTTCATCTCGCACGACCGCGAGTTCGTGTCCTCGCTGGCAACCCGCGTCATCGAGATCAAGCTCGACGGGACCATCGTCGATTACCGCGGCACCTACGAGGAATATCTCGCCAGCCAGGGACTGGGATAAGCCCCACGACCCGGCGAAAGCTGGGTCAAATTCCCCAACGCATAGTCGATTCGAGTTACAATCGAATCGATTTGCATATTTTGTTGCGTGCCGCCTAGCCCGCAGGTATATTCCGCCGCTCATATCCCCGCTCGGGGAGCATTTTTCATGGGCGGCTGGTCTTGGTTACGACACGGGGCATTTCCTTGCTGCTGGCGGCAACAACGGCGATATACGGCGCCGGGACTGCGCGTGCCGATTATTCCGACTGTCGCACCTGTCATTACGCGACCAACGTCGACAGCGGCACCCCCGATCTCACGGGCTATTTCGTCGACCCGGGGCATCATCCGGTACGGGTGAACTACCCGATACGCCCCGACTACCACCTGCCGCCCACCACGACCACGACGGGAATCCTGTTCTTCGACGTGAACGGCAACGGCGCGCCCGACCCGAACGAGGTCCAGTTGTTCAGCAGCAGCGTGCTGTCCGCCACGACCGGCACCGGCACGACGACACGCTCGAAGGGCAAGCCGAAGAGCACCGTGACCACCGACACGTGGGTGATCGACTGCGCGTCCTGTCACATCGAGCACGGCCTGACGCCCGCCGACCCTCAGCACACCGCCGACTACGTGCGCGGCGCAGGCGGCGACCGCCTGCTGTGCATCACCTGCCACAACATGTAGCGCCCCGATCGACCGGCGGCCCGGGCGCAACGCGCCGGCGCGTCACCCACCACGGCCATCCGCGCCGAGTCGGCTACAATCGACGACACCCCAAGGGCGTCGGCGACCATGATCGGCATTTTCCTCATCACCCACGGCACGCTCGGCGAGGCGCTGATCCAGTGCGCCTGCCACGTGCTGAACAAACGCCCCGACAACGTCGTCCAGCTCGGCTTGTCCGGCCAGGACGATCCTCTCGACATATTGCCGGAGGCCCGCCGGCTGCTCGCGACGGTCGACAAGGGGCATGGCGTCGTGATACTCACGGATATCTACGGCGCCACGCCGGCGAACGTCGCACGCAAACTGCTCGATCCGGGGCGCGTGGAGGGCATTGCCGGCGTGAACCTGCCGATGCTGCTGCGGGTGCTGACCTACCGGGAAAGGGACATGAACACGCTTGTCGAGCGCGCCATCACCGGCGGCTGCGAGGGCGTGCTGCATATGAAGTGAGAGAGACATGCCGAGAGCGGAAGCCGAGATCATCAACAAGCTGGGCCTGCACGCGCGTGCGTCGGCCAAACTGACGCAACTCGCGAGCAGCTTCGGGGCCGACATCTGGCTCGAACGCAACGGGCGTCGCGTCAATGCGAAGAGCATCATGGGCGTCATGATGCTCGCCGCCGCACGCGGCGCGACGATCGCGATCGAGACTGCCGGCCAGGACGAGGACAAGGCGCTGGAGGCGATCCTCGAGCTCATCGCCGACCGCTTCGGCGAAGGGGAATAAGCCGATGCCCTTCACGATCCACGGGCTCCCCGTCTCCCAGGGCATCGCGATCGGCCACGTCCATCTGGTGTCGCACGCGATGCTGGAGGTGAACCACTACCACGTCGCGGCGAAATACCTGCCCGAGGAAGTGGAGCGCCTGAACGAGGCCGTCGCGACCGTGCAGGGCGAACTGGTGGGGCTGAAGGCCGCCGCGACCGCCGGCCAGCCGCACAGCGAGGTGGGCGCCTTCGTCGACCTGCAGCTGATGATGCTGGGCGACCCGATGCTGGTCGAGGCCGCGCGCGCCCTGATCTCCGAGCGGCGCTGCAATGCCGAGTGGGCGCTGGTGCAGCAGATGGAGCTGGTCGTCGAGCAGTTCGACCAGATCGAGGACCCCTACCTGCGCGAGCGCAAGGCGGACGTCGTGCAGGTGGTCGAGCGCATCGTGAAGGTGCTGCTGGGCCACCCTGGCCACCTGCCGCCCAAGCGGCGCGACGGGCTGGGCACGATCATCGTCGCGCATGACCTCTCGCCGGCGGACACGATCGGCTTCCGCGACCACAACATCGGCGGCTTCGTCACCGATGTCGGCGGCCCGACGAGCCACACCGCGATCGTCGCGCGCAGCCTGCGCATCCCCGCGGTCGTGGGCCTGCACCACATCCGCCAGCTGGTCGAGGAAGACGAGCTGCTGATCATCGACGGCACGCGCGGCGTCGTGATCGTCGCGCCCGACGAGCGCATCGTCGAGGAATACCGCCTGCGCCGCAGCGAGCTGGAGCTGGAGCGCTCGAAGCTCAACCGCCTGAAGGACACGCGAGCGACGACGCTCGACGGCGAGGACGTGAACCTGCTGGCGAACATCGAGGGACCGAAGGACCTCAACCAGGTGAAGGCCGTCAACGCCGACGGCGTGGGCCTGTACCGCACCGAGTTCCTGTTCCTGGGCCGCGACGCGCTACCCGACGAGGACGAGCAGTACGAGGCGTACCGCACGGTGCTGAAGTCGCTGGCGGGCAAGCCGGTGACGATCCGCACCTTCGACGTCGGGGCCGACAAGGCGCTGAACGGCGTCAGCGCCCGCTTCGAGCCGAATCCGGCGCTGGGGCTGCGCGCTGTGCGCTACTCGCTGGCCGAGCCGCAGATGTTCCTGACGCAGTTGCGCGCGCTGTTGCGCGCTTCGGTGCATGGCAAGCTGCAAATCATGATCCCGATGCTCGCGCACGCGCACGAGATCGACCAGTCGCTGCAGCTGATCGCAAAGGCGAAGGCGGAGCTCGACGCCGAGGGCCTGAAGTACGACCCGCGCGTGGAGATCGGCGGGATGATCGAGGTGCCCGCGGCCGCGCTGGCGCTCGGCATGTTCATCCGCCGCCTGTCCTTCCTGTCGATCGGCACCAACGACCTGATCCAGTACACGCTCGCGATCGACCGCTCCGACGAGGCGGTCGTGCATCTCTACGACCCGCTGCACCCGGCGGTGCTGAAGCTGATCGCCGGCACGATCCAGGCGGGCGCGCGCTTCGGCCTGCCGGTGTCGGTGTGCGGCGAGATGGCGGGCGATCCGGCCTACACGCTGCTGCTGCTGGGCATGGGGCTGCGCAACTTCTCGATGCATCCGGGTCACATCCTCGAGATCAAGCAGCAGGTGCTGCGCGCCGACCTGAACGAGCTGGCGCCACGCGTGCAGCGCATCCTGAAGATGGACGAGCAGTCCAAGGTGCGGGATGCGGTGATGCGGCTGGCGAGTTGAGCCGCTCCCACGGGGCATGCGGGCGTTTGACAATTGTGACGGCCCGCGATAGTTTTAAGCCCTAGCGCCGATTTGAACCACAGCTTGCGGGCGCTCAATAAATCCGGCTAAAGCGAGGGCGACCCAGTCCGCGTTTTCCAAGCCGGCTGGGTTTTTTCGTTTACAAGAATACGGCCATGATCCAACCCCAATCCGTCGGCGTCGTCGTCCCGCAACGGGCGCACTTCGCCGAGCCGCTGGCGCTGCGCAGCGGGGGCACACTGCCCGAATACGAGCTGGTCTACGAGACCTACGGCGAGTTGAACGCCGACCACAGCAACGCGGTGCTGGTGTGCCACGCGCTGTCGGGTTCCCACCACGTCGCCGGCCACTATGCCGACGCGCCGAACAACAGCGGCTGGTGGGACAACCTCGTCGGCCCCGGCAAGCCGCTCGACACGCGCAGGTTCTTCGTCATCGGCGTGAACAACCTCGGCGGTTGCCACGGCTCGACCGGCCCGATCTCGACCAACCCGGCGACCGGTCAGCCGTGGGGCGCGGATTTCCCATTCGTGACGGTCGAGGACTGGGTCGCGGCGCAGGCGCGGCTCGCCGACCGGCTGGGCATCGAACGCTTCGCGGCGGTCGTCGGCGGCAGCCTGGGCGGCATGCAGGCGCTGTCGTGGTCGCTGCAGTACCCGGATCGCGTCGCCAACGCGGTGGTGATCGCGTCGGCGCCCAAGCTCACGGCGCAGAACATCGCGTTCAACGAGGTCGCGCGCCAGGCGATCCTGTCCGACCCGGAGTTCCACGGCGGCCACTACTACGCGCACGGCGTCGTGCCGACGCGCGGCCTCAAGCTCGCGCGCATGGTCGGGCACATCACCTACCTGTCCGATGACGCGATGGGCGACAAGTTCGGCCGCAGCCTGCGCCACGGCAAGGCGATCTACAGCTACGACGTGGAGTTCGAGATCGAATCCTACCTGCGCTACCAGGGCGACAAGTTCGCGGGCTTCTTCGACGCCAACACCTACCTGCTGGCGACCAAGGCACTCGATTACTTCGACCCGGCCTTCGAGCATGGCGGCAACCTGCCGGCGGCGCTCGCGCGCGCGACGGCGGACTTCCTCGTGGTGTCCTTCAGCACCGACTGGCGCTTCTCGCCCGCGCGCAGCCGCGAGATCGTCTATGCGCTGCTGCACAACCAGCGCAACGTCAGCTACGCGGAGATCGAGAGCGACGCGGGGCACGATTCCTTCCTGCTCGACGAAGCGCAGTACCACGCGCTGCTGACCGCCTACTTCGACCGCATCAAGGTTTAGCCATGGCCTACCGTTACGACTACGAAGTCATCACCCAGTGGATCGCGCCGGGGGAGAAGGTGCTCGACCTCGGCTGCGGCGACGGCAGCCTGCTCAAGCATCTCGCCGAAGTGCGCCAGGTGCAGGGATATGGCGTCGAGAACGACCCGGACAAGCTGCTCGCGTGCACGAGGAACGGCGTGAACGTGATCCAGATGGACATGGAGAAGGGGCTCGCGGGGATCGAGGACGGCTTCTTCGACCATGTGATCATGAGCCTGTCGCTGCAGGCAATGCACAACACGCAGGGCATCCTCGTCGAGATGCTGCGCGTTGCGCGCGAGGCGGTCGTGAGCTTCCCGAACTTCGGCTACTGGCGCCACCGCCAGAGCATCCTCAACGGCCGCATGCCGGTGTCGGAGAGCCTGCCGCACCAGTGGTTCAACACGCCCAACGTGCGCTTCTTCACGATTTCGGACTTCGATGCGCTGTGCGAGATGAACGGCATCGCGGTGCGCGAGCGCCTCGCCTTCGACGAGGGCAAGCTGATCCTCGACGAGCCGAACTTCCTCGCCAGCGTGGCGGTGTACCGGCTCGGCCGCGGCGCCTGAGGCCAGCCCGCAGAGACGACAAGGCCCGCACGCAGCGGGCCTTTTTCATCGGGGCGTGGTGCCCTAGCCGACGACGAAGTTCGCGACGTCGACGCGCACGGTCGGGCGGCCCAAGGCTACGGCGGTCGCGGTGGCGAACTGCCTGGCCCAATCGCCGCGCTCCTTGAAGCGGTCCTCGCCGCCGTACTTGGCGACGTTGAGGACCATGTCGAGCACGAGGATCTTGCCCATCGGGTTCGACGGCGTGCATTCGAGCCGTTCGAACTCGCCCGACAGCCAGGCGCGCGCCTGGTCCTTCGCGAGACTGGCGGCGTCGGCGTCGGACACGATCGTCTCGTATTCGCGCTCGGCGCCGAAAACCACGGTGATGTGCTGCGTCATCCCTCTCCTCTCCTTATTGGTTTAGCTGTTGAACGTGCATTCTCGGGCGAGTCGCGCGGGCAGGCAAGCCCATAGCGGGACGAGGCCGCGCGGGGCCGGAATGTAAGGCGCTGCTGCGGTGGCGGCGCCGGTTGCGGCAATCTGGGATAATGCGCCGAACCCTCGCCGAAAGCATCCCGTGTCGTCCATTCCCTCCGCTCCGCCCCCCGCCGGCCCGACATCTTCCCGTCCCGCCTGGATGGACGCCCTGCTCAACCGCCGGATGCTGATCTGCATCTTCACCGGCTTCTCGTCGGGCCTGCCGCTGTACCTGCTGCTGAACCTCGTGCCGGCGTGGCTGAAGACCGAGGGGCTGTCGCTGAAGGCGATCGGGGCGTTCGCGCTGATCCAGTTCCCCTACACGTGGAAGTTCGTGTGGGCGCCGCTGCTGGACCGCTTCGGCATCCTGCCGTGGCTGGGGCGGCGGCGTGGCTGGATGCTGGTGTCGCAGCTGGGACTGGTCGGGGCCATCGCCTGGCTGGGGCAGCTGTCGCCGACCGACGACCTGACGCTGGTGGTCGCGCTGACCGCGACGCTGGCCTTCCTGTCGGCGACGCAGGACATCGCGCTCGATGCCTTCCGCCGCGAAATCCTGCCCGACCTGGAGCTGGGGCTGGGCAACGCGATGCACGTGAACGCCTACCGCATCGCGGGACTCGTGCCGGGCTCGCTGGCACTGATCCTCGCCGATCGCCTGCCGTGGGGCGAGGTGTTCATCATCACGGCGCTGTTCATGCTGCCGGGGGTCGCGATGACGCTGATGGTGAACGAACCGGCGATCGCCAAGGGCGCGCCGCGCACGCTGCGCGACGCGGTGGTCGAGCCCTTCCGCGAGTTCTTCGGCCGCCACGGCGTGCAGTCGGCGCTGCTGGTGCTGGCCTTCCTGTTCTTCTACAAGCTCGGCGATTCGCTGTGCACGGCGCTGGCGACGCCCTTCTACCTCGACATGGGCTTCACGAAGACCGAGATCGGCCTGATCGCGAAGAACGCAGGCCTGTGGCCGTCGGTGATCGGCGGCATCCTCGGCGGCATCTGGATGTTGAAGCTGGGCATCAACCGCGCGCTGTGGCTGTTCGGCGTGGTGCAGGTCGCGAGCATCCTCGGTTTCGTGTGGCTGGCGTGGCTGGGGCCGGCGCCTTCGGACGCGGCGCGCCTCGCGGCGCTGGCGATCGTGATCTCGGCCGAGGCCGCGGGCGTCGGCCTGGGCACGACGGCCTTCGTCGCCTACATGGCGCGCACCACCCATCCCGCCTACACGGCGACCCAGCTGGCCCTTTTCACGAGCCTGATGGCGGTGCCGCGCACCTTCATCAACGCGTCGGCCGGCTGGCTGGTCGAGCGCATGGGCTGGTACGACTTCTTCTGGCTGTGCTTCTTCCTCGCGCTGCCGGGGATGCTGCTGTTGATCCGCGTCGCGCCGTGGAACGGCGAGGCGAAGGCGATCGCAGCAGCGCCCGGACGCGCCTGACCCCTCTTTCCGCAACGATGACCACGACTACTGCCGATTCCCTGATCGCCGCGGCGCGCGCGCTGTCGGACACCCTGGACGCGATGCGCTTCGCCGCGCCGGTGAGCCACGTGTACAACCCGCTCGACTACGCCTGGCCGATCCACGCGGACTACCTGCGCCGTTATGCGGCAGGCCGCAAGCGCATCGTGTTCCTGGGCATGAATCCGGGCCCCTTCGGCATGGCGCAGACCGGCGTGCCCTTCGGCGAGATCGACGCGGTGCGCGACTGGCTGGGGCTGGCGGGACCGGTGGGCAAGCCGGCGGTGGAGAATCCCAAGCGCCCGGTCGAAGGCTTCGACTGCGCGCGCTCGGAGGTGAGCGGGCGCCGCCTGTGGGGCCTGTTCCGCGAGCGCTTCGGCACCGCCGAGGCCTTCTCCGCCGAGCATTTCGTCGCCAACTACTGCCCGCTGGCCTTCTTCGACGGCGGGCGCAACGTGACGCCGGACAAGCTGCCGGCGGCCGAAGCGCAACCGCTGCTCGCGGCCTGCGACGAGCACCTGCGCCGCATGGTCGACGCGCTCGCGCCCGACTGGGTGATCGGCATCGGCGCGTGGGCGGAAGCCCGCGCGGCCGCGGCGCTGGACGGGCGCACGCTGCGCATCGGCCGCGTGCTGCACCCCAGCCCCGCGAGCCCGGCGGCGAACCGCGGCTGGTCCGCGGCGGCGAGCCGGCAGCTCGCCGAACTGGGAATCTGGTAACGAGGATCGCGGACACGCGGGCGGCGCGCGGCGCGCGTCAAAGTGGCCCCGCAGCCGGCGCGGCGGTGCCGTCGCCGCGCGCCGGCAGGGACTTTTCCGTTCCACACAAGTCCCCCCATTCCCGCACAGGCAGGCCGTTCCGCCCCCTCGGGGGCGTGCGCACGGCCGTTTCGCGGCCCCATCGCCGCATGCCAAAACGCCCTTGAGAAGTCCCTACCGCACGCACGGTATTCCCCTCCATACGCAGCGGTCAGGTGCAATTTCTTGTTGCATCTCCGGTTTGCGCCGCCTCCGCCCGATGTGACATGTTGCTATCCCGTTCGCAAGAAAACCCGAATTTCATAGGGTCTGCGGTCGGTCCGTCGCAACGCTGTCTCGCAAGCTCACGCTTCAGAGGGGGAGGATACGTTGGCGTCGCATCTCGGAATTCTGTCGGTCCTGCAGGCGCTGCGCGAACGCCTGGCGATCCGCATGGCGGCGCGCCTGGGCGGCAACCCTCAGGTCGAGATCCTCGGCTCGCAGACGCTCGCCGGCAGCCCGCAGCCGAACACGAACACCCTCGGGCTGTACCTGCACCGCGTCTCGGTTGATCCCTTCAGCCGCAACCGCCACCTGCCACCCGCCGAGGGTCGCCGCGCGCCGCGCCCGGAACTGCCGGTCAACCTGCACCTGCTGCTGATCGCGTGGTGCACGCATACCGAGGAGGAGATCGGCTACCTCGCCGCAGCGATCCAGATCATCGGCGGCGGCCTGCCGCTGACGAGCGCCGACGTGAGCCTCGCCGACCCGGCTTGGGGGGCGGAGGACAGTGTGCAGGTGATGCCCGAGGAGATGAGCACCGAGGACCTGATGCGCCTGTGGGACAGCCTGCCGGGCGACTACCGGTTGTCGGCGCCCTACCTGATCAAGACCGTGCGCCTCGGCCCCGACATCGACCCGGACGAGGGTCCGCCGGTGCGCACGCTGGTGTTCCCGATGGACGACCGCAGCGGGGCCGGACAGTGATCGTCGAGACGCTGGTCCTGCATGCGAGCGACTTCGTCGAGTGGCTCGACGCGAGCGGCGTGCAGGCCGTGCCACGGCGCACGGTGCCGGCCCAGGCGCTGGAGCTGCGCCTCACGCAGGCGCCGTCCGACCTCAAGCTGATCCACAAGTCGGCCGGCACGGCACTGTGGCGGCGCGAGCCCGAAGGCCTGTGCCTGGTGATCGACGGCGAGGCGATGCCCGCCGACATGGTGCCGCCGGACGAGGCGCTGTTTGCCGTCGCCGGCGAGGTGCGCGATCGCGCCGGGATCTTCCTGCCGCGGCGCTTCGCCTTCGACGCGGGCCAGCGCAGCGGCCACCGCCTGCGCCTGTTCCGCTCGCCCCTGGGCACGCGCTTCGGGCGCGCCGGCGGGCTCTACGGACGCACCGTGCTGGAAGACGGCACGCCGGTGCCGTGGGCGCTGCTGGAGCTGCGCGTGACGCCGCCGCTCGCGACGCCGCTCGACTTCGTCGCGCAGAGCGACGGGCATGGCGAATTCCGCCTGTCGCTGGAGCGGCTCCCGGCGCTGACCAAGGACGCGCCGGCGACGACCTATCCCGCGACGCTGAAGCTGCGCGCCGCAGCCGGCGGCACGAATCCCGACTCGCTGCCCGAGGCGCGCGTGCGCGGCACCGGCAGCGGCAATGCGGCGTTCAAGACCGAACTCAAGGTGGACATTGCGCCCGGGCGCATCGCCACCCTTGCCAGCCCGGGACGGGATGCCCTCGTCCTGCGGTTTTCCTGAACCGCACCACGCGCCCGAAGGAGAAGCGACATGCCCGAGTACCTTGCACCTGGTGTCTTCGTCGAGGAGACGAGTTTCCGCAACAAGTCCATCGAAGGCGTCGGTACGAGCGTCGCGGCGCTGGTCGGGCCGACCCGCACCGGGCCGCTGCGCGGCGTGCCCGAGGTGCTGACGAGCTATGCCGAGTTCGAGCGCATCTACGGCGACGCGCAGGATCTCGCGATCGGCGAGGGCGGGGCGAACGTGCCGAACTATTCGGCGCATGCGGCGCGGGCCTTCTTCGACAACGGTGGCAAGCAGCTCTTCGTCGCGCGCGTCGTCGCGGGGGTGAATGGCCTCGGCCCGGACGATGACGGCAAATGGCCGAATGCGGCGTCGAAGACCGACGGCGCGGGCGACGTGCAGTTCTTCAGCCGCTTCCCCGGCAAGATGGGCGAATACACGCTGGAGCTGCGTTGGCGCGACAGCGAGAACCTGCTGCGCAGCGAGACGCCGAAGACCGCGACGGGCGACAGCCTGTATTTCCTCGAGGCGACCGGCGTGGCGGTGGCGGCGAAGGCGACCGGCGCGATCGCCAACGGAGCCTTCCCCGTCGACGTGAAGGCGGTGGTGAAGCTCGACGGCGCGAACCTCGCGATCCAGAGCAATCGCGCCGAGATCGTGTCGATGACCGACCCGGACAATCCGGCGCCGGTCGCCGCGGGCCAGCTGACCGCGCTGAAATCCGCCGAGCTGCCGGCGAATGCCCGCCTGACGCGCATCTTCGTGCGTCCGCCGGCCTCCGGGGCGCTCGCGGCGGGGACCTCGGCGGAGCTGCAGCTCGCCGACGTGACGGATCTCGCCGCCTACACCGGCGGCGCGAACTGGGGCGACCTGAAGGTGCTGCGCGGCACGCTGGACGCGGCCGGCGAGACCTTCACGGTCACTGCCGACGCGACGCTCAACCCCGGCGTCGCGAATCCGATCACGCTGCCGCTCGCCGCCCTCGCGGCCAAGCCGGGCGCGGCGCGCTCGATGATCGTGCTGCGCAGCTTCGACATCGACGTGCGCAACGGCGGCAAGGACGGCGAGGTGATCCGCACCTACGCGGGCCTGAGCACGGCGCCGACCGGTGCGACGAGCCTCGCCGCGGCGCTGCCGGCGAACCCCGAGCGCCGCGCGGAGGCGCTGAGTTCGCCGATCGCCTGCGTGCTCGCGGACGGCGCGACCGGCGACGACATCCAGACGGCGCTCGTTGCGATGTGCGACACGGCGGCGCTGAACCCCGGCGCGAGCTCGCTCGACGAACCGCGCTACCTGATCGCGCTGTCGGGCGGCAGCGACGGCGCCGAGCCGACGTCGACCGACTACGCCGGCGAGACCGACGAGATCAAGGGCAGCACCGGCCTGAAGGCGCTCGAAGGGGTCGAGGACGTGTCCATCGTGATGACGCCGGCCGCGGCCGAGTCGGACGAGGACGTGCATACGGCCGTCGTGATGGAGGTGCAGAAGCACTGTCGGCGCATGCGCTACCGCGTTGGCATCGTCGATTCGCGCTTCGGCCAGAGCATTAGCGAGGTGCGCGCCTTCGCCGGCCAGTTCGACGACACGCGCCTGGCGCTGTACCACCCGTGGGTGGTGATTCCCGACCCGACCGGCACGCGGCGCGACCTCGCGGTGCCGCCTGCGGGCTTCATCGCCGGCGTGTATGCGCGCACCGACGTCGATCGCGGCGTGCACAAGGCGCCGGCCAACGAGATCGTGATGGGAGCGCTGCGCTTCGAGCAGCAGATCAACACTTTCCAGCAGGAGCTCCTCAACCCCAACGGCATCAACTGCCTGCGCTCCTTCGCCGGCCGCGGCCACCGCGTGTGGGGCGGGCGCACGCTCTCCAGCGACCCCGAGTGGAAGTACGTGAACGTGCGGCGCTACTTCCTGTACCTGGAGCGCTCAATCGAGAAATCCACGCAGTGGGCGGTGTTCGAACCGAACGGCGAGGCGCTGTGGGCCAACATCCGCACCAGCGTCGAGGACTTCCTGTTCACCGAGTGGCGCAACGGGCGCCTGCTCGGGGGCACGCCGAAGGAGGCCTATTTCGTGCGCTGCGACCGCTCGACGATGACGCAGAACGACATCGACAACGGCCGCATGGTGTGCCTCGTGGGCGTGGCGGCGCTGAAGCCCGCCGAGTTCGTGATCTTCCGCATCGGCCAGAAGACCGCCGACGCCTGACCCCGTGGAGAACTGAATCATGGCCATCTTTCGTGAAACCCCCTATTCCGCGTTCAACTTCCTCGTCGACCTCGAACCAGGCCAGGGCAGCGAGGTGCGGGCGGGCTTCTCCGAGGTGTCGGGCCTCAACGCCGAGGTCACGGTCGCGGAGTACCGCGCCGGCAACGACCGCGTGAACTACGTGCGCAAGGTGCCGGGCATCCACAAGGCGGGCGACGTGACGCTGAAGCGCGGCGTGATCGGCGCGCAGAACCTCTACGAGTGGCTGGAGAAGGGACGCACCGGCAAGATCTCGGAGGCCAAGCGCGACATCGTCGTGAAGCTGCAGTCGGAAGATCGCACCGACACCGTCGTGAGCTGGAAGCTGCGCGGCGCGATGCCGATCAAGTGGACCGGGCCGACGCTGACCGCGAAGGGCGGCGGCGACGTCGCGATCGAGGAGCTGGTGCTTTCCGTCGAGACGATCGAGCAGGAGTAAGACCGTGCTGCTCGCCGACAAGCGCATCGAGCTGGACGCGCGCCCCGCATCGCGGCGGCTCGCGCCGGTCGAGGTCGTGATGATCGGCCACTGCCCGTCCTTCGACGGCAGCGCCGAGTGGAAGCGGCTCGCGCGCGACCTCGCGGTGCTCGCGGAGATCGCGGCGCTGGGCTTCACCGCCGAGGTCGAGCGCCTGCGCGCGCTCGACGAGGGCGAGGTGGAGGCGGAACCGGGCGACGGGGCGCTGTTCGCGCTGTACCGGCTGCCGATCCCGATCCGCTCGCTGGGCTACTTCCAGGCGCTCTTCCCGCAGGCCTTCGACTTCGACGGCGCCTACCGCAGCGCGCTGGCCGGCCGCGCGGCCTGGCTGCCGGCGGCGGTGCAGGATTTCTTCGCCGGCGACGAGCACGGCCTCGGCGACACGCGCACGCTGTGGATCATCCGCGTGCCCGAATCCGACGGGGTGCGCGCCTTCCTGCCGCAGCCGAACGCAACGCTGATCGACCCTTCGGAACTGGGCGCCTTCGAGCGCGCACTGCTGATCGAGCGCGCAGGCATCCTCGCGCTGCCCGACCTCGAGCGCCTGCTGGTGCCGCGTGCGCTGCCCGACATCCCGCGCGTGCGGCTGGAAAACCCCGAGGCGGTGTTCCTGCCCTGCGGCACCGAGATCGACGACACGCATCGCGAGCGCCGCCTTTCAGGCGAGATGCCCGCGGCGGAGGCGACGCTGGAGCCGATCGACATCGTGCCGCCGATCCTGCGCGCGCTCGCGCGCCTGCGCCCGGACATGCAGTGCCTGCTGACGCTGCCGCTGGACCAACGCCCGAAGGACGAGCTGCCGGCACCGTCGCGCGAGTTCCTCGACCACATCGCGCGCATCGCCGGCGAGGTAGGCAGCGAAGCCGGCGGCGGTGCGGCGGTGTCACCGCACGCCGAGCTCGCCGAGAAGCTGCGCCACCTGCAGCTGTTGTGGCCCTACCTGCGCAGCGAGGAGCACCCGCTCGCGTCGCCCTGCGGGCTGGTCGCCGGCATGCAGGTGCGCGTCTCGCAACGCCACGGCGTGTGGCGTTCGATCGCCGGTCGCCCGCTGCCCGGCGCGGCGCTGCCGTGGCCGCCGGTGACGCAGCAGCAGGCGACCGCGCTGCGCGAGGCGCCCGGCGTGACGGTGCTGCTGACGCGCGGGGGCAAGCTGCAGGTCGACGACGAGGCACTGTGCGCGCCCTGCCTGCCGGCCGCGGACCTGCGCCGCATGAGTGCCGCGCAGCGCGCGCAGGAGCACTGGCGCTCGGCCGAGGTGATGCGCTTCATGGGCTGGCTGCGGCGCGGGCTGCAGGCGCTGGGCGAGCAGCTGGTGTTCGACGCCGATCCGCGCGACCCGCGCCCGGAGCTGGCGCTGCGCGCCTTCTTCGACCGCCTGCACGAAGCCGGGGCGCTGCGCGGCACGCGGCCCGAGAGCGCGTACCGCATCCGCGAGATTCCGTCAGCCGAATCGACGATCGCGTTCGAGATCGAGATCGCGCCGGCCTACCCGATCGACCGCCTGCGCCTGACCTTCCTGCACGACCGCCACGTCGCCGTGACGGAAACCCGCATCGAGGCCGGCGATGGCTGACGCGCCGCGCGAATTCATCCCCTTCCGCTTCCGCGTCGCGCTGTACGACGGCGAGGGCGGCAACCTGCTGTGCCGCGGCGCCTTCAGCGAGGTGTCGGGCCTGGAGGCGACGATGGCGCCCAAGGCGCTCAAGGAAGGCGGGCGCAACTGGGGCGAGGTGCAGCTCGCGGGCCCGACGACCTTCGCACCCATCATCCTCAAGCGCGGCATCACCGAGCTCGCGGACCTGTGGAGCTGGTTCGACATGAGCACGCGCCAGTCGAACTACGCGCTGCGCATGAGCGGCACGATCGACGTGTACCACCCCGAGAATCCGGACAAGCCGCTGCTGCGCTGGCGCATCACCAACGCGCTGCCGACCAAGTTCAAGGGGCCGGACCTGTCCTCGACTGCCAGCCAGGTCGCGATCGAGGAGCTGCAGCTGGTGCATGAAGGCCTGGAACTCGAGCGCGGTTGAGGGAGAAGACGATGCCCGCCATGCAGATCGCCCGCGCCAAGCTGATCCCGATGAACGGGGATCAGGTCGAGACCGACGAGTCGAAGCACATCGACGTGCAGTTCAACCCCGCGACGCTGCGTGTGACGCTGTCGAACACGCTGAAGGCCGACAACAAGGGCGGCAGCGGCGGCAGCGGCGCGGCCGCGCAGTACGTCGACAAGAGCGAATCGACGCTCGCGGTGGAGCTGGTGTTCGACACCAGCATCGCCGCGACGCTCGGCTCGGACAGCCGCGAGGACCGCGAGACGCTCAGTGCGAACACCGACGTGCGCACGCTGACGAAGCGCATCGCCGAAGCCTTCATGAAGCCGCAGGACGCTGAGTCGAAGAAGCCCAAGGCGCCCAAGCGCTGCCGCTTCCAGTGGGGCAGCTTCCAGTTCACCGGGATGCTGTCGAGCTACTCGGAGACGCTGGACTTCTTCGCGCCGGAAGGCATCCCGCTGCGCGCGACCCTCGCCTTGACCTTCAAGGAGGACCGCTACCAGTTCGCGCTGGATCCCTCGGTGCAGGCGGCCGAGCGCGCGCGCCCGAGCTTCGCGCCCGGCGGCGACGGCCAGGATGCCGCCAGCGCCGCGCAGGCGGCCGGGCAGAACCCGCGCGACTGGCGCGGCGTCGCCGACGCGAACCGCCTCGACAACCCGCGCTTCACCGTGCTCGGCACGCTGCTGATTCCCACCGGAGGCCGCTGATGCCCATCGTGATCGACGAACTCGTCGCCGAAGTCCAGCCCGAGCCGAACCCGGCGCAGACCGCCGGCGCCGAGCCGCGCCCGCCCGAAGGCCGGCCCGGCGAGACGCTCCTCGATCTGCTGACCGTGACCCGCGAGCGGGAGGCGCGCCTTGCCATCGACTAGCGCGCCCATCGTCAGCGCCCGTCCGCGCGTGCGCGTGGATGGCAGCGACCGTCCCGCGCTGGGCGAGGCGGCGGCCGCGCTGTCGGTGCATCTGCCGGCGAGCGGCATGGCGAGCGCGGAACTGCGCGTCGTCAATTGGGCGCCCGGCGGTAGCGGCACGCCGGACTTCGCCTTCCAGGACGTGCGCCTGGGCAGCCGCATCGAATTCCTGCTCGGCGAGACGGCCGACAGCGCGGTGTTCTCCGGCGACATTACCGCCTTCGAGGAACGCTACGGCGACGGCGCGCCGCAGCTCGTGATCCTCGCCGAGGACCCGCTGCACAAGCTCGCCCGCAGCCGCGCGAGCCGGGTGTTCGAGAACAAGGGGCTGGCCGACGTCGTGCGCGAGATCGCGAGCGACGCGGGCCTGCAGGCCGACGTCAGCGTCGCTGCCGGCAGCGCGGACTGGCTGCAGCACAACGAGAGCCATCTCGCCTTCCTGCTGCGCGTGCTCGGTCCCCACGACATCCCGCTGCGCATGCAGGGTGGGCGGCTGCGCGCGCGCCCCGAGGAGACGGACGCCAACCCGGTGCGCCTCGACTCCGGCGCCAACGCGCAGCGCATCCGCATCATCGCCGACCTCAACCGCCAGCCGCGCGAGGTGCTCGCGGACGGCTACAACCTCGCCTCCGATGCCGCCGCGAGCGGCAGCAGCTCGTCGCTCAAACCCGCGCCGGGCGGGCGCACGGCGGCGGCGACGCTCGCGGAACTCGGCTGGGACGGCCGCTCGCCGCGCCCGCATCCCTTCCCGCGCACGCAGGCGGAAGCCGAATCGCTCGCGCAGGGGGCCTTCCGCCGCGACGCGCAGCGCTTCCTGCACGGCGAGATCGTGTGCACCGGCACGCCCGAGCTGGGCGTCGGGCGCGAGGTCGAGCTCGCCGGGGTGTCGCCGCGGCTCGCCGGGCGCTACCGCATCGCCGACTGCTGGCATCACTTCGACAACGCGCAGGGCCTGTCGACCCGGCTGCGCGTCGAGCGTCCGGACTGGAACCCATGAGCGGACGCCACAGCCCCGGCCCCCTTCAGGATCTGCATCTGGGCGTCGTGCTCGACAACGCCGACCCGGACAACCGTGGCCGCGTGAAACTGCGCCTGCCGGCGACCGGGCTGGAGGTGTGGGCCGCGGTGATGGTGCCCAGCGCCGGCAGCGGTTACGGCGTGAGCCTGCTGCCGCGCCTGAACGAACAGGTCGTCGTCGCCTTCATCAGCCCCGACCTTCCGATCGTGCTCGGGGCGGTGTGGAGCGGCGGCAGCAGCCAGCCGGCGGACGGGCGCCCGGTCGAGGAGCGCTACTTCGTGCAGAGCCCGGCCGGCATCAAGGTGCTGCTCGACGACCAGGAACCCAAGGTGAAGATCGAGACGCCCGCAGGCAACCATCTGACGATCACCGACCAGGGCGGCGGCAAGGTCACGGTCGAGCAGGGCGGCGAGAAGGTCGAGATGTCGCCCGGCAACATCAAGATCACGTGTTCCGGCATCGTCAAGATCGAGGCAGCGCAGGTGACGGTGTCGGCCGGCATGGTGAAGGTCGATGCCGGCATGAGCAAGTTTTCCGGCGTCGTGCAGTGCGACACCCTGATCAGCAATTCGGTCGTGTCGGCGAGCTACACGCCCGGGGCGGGAAACATATGGTGACGACGGAATCCGCCCTGCTCGCCGAACGGCCGATGCGCGCGCCGAAGTCCGTCGGCGCCGCACTCGCGCACCAGCCGCGCGTCACCGCGCCCTTCTTCGCCGGCGAGGGCGACGGGCTGACGCTGCATCGCTACTTCGACGAGGACTTCGTCGCGCGCTTCCTCAACGACGCGCACGCCGGCCGCCTCAGCGGCACCGCCGCGCAGGCGTGGTACCGCGCGGACCGCTTCGGCCGCTTCAAGGACGAGCCGACGCTGCGCCTGCCGATGCACCGCAGCTTCTACCTCGTGTGCGGCGAGGTGCAGTGCGTGGCGCCCGGCGCGCCCGCGTTCGACCCGAAGAAGATCCTCTCGGCTGGCATGGTCGTGCGCCGCGTGCCCGCCGACGGCACGCCGCAGCGCTGGATGATCGCCGACGGCCAGCCGCTCGGCTGGCGCAGCGGCGAGATCCCCGAGCACGACCCCGACGACGTGCGGCGGCTGACCGCACGCGGGCTGCTGCCGGCGCGCTTCCCCGAACCGCCCTATTCGGGCGAGGAGGTCGCGCCGCTGCACCCGCTGCTCGTGCGCCGCCGCGATGCGCGCGGGATCGAACGCAGCCACACGCTGCTGTGGGGCTATCTGCCGCTGGGCGGCAGCGCGCGCGAAGCCGCCGACGCGCCGTTGCCGCAGGCGAACGGCACCGAGGTGCCGGACTTCGGCCTCGAACAGGCGTGGCCGCTCGGCACGCGCGGCGCGAAGGCGTGGAATGACGCCGACGGCCTGGTCGTCGCGAACGGCATCGCGACGCTCGGCTTCATCGAGCTGCTGCAGGCCCTGGTCGCGCAGTTCCGGGTCGATGATGCGGGCGACCCGGACAGCGCGGGGCTGCGCACGCTGCTCGGCCAGATCCGCTTCCACGCGCTGGAGTGGCGCATCGTCGATGGCGGGGAGTTGCCGCAGCTCGTGCCGGTGTCCGGCGAGACGGTGCTCGCCTGGCTCGATCGCAGCGCACCCGCGCTCGTCGAGCTTTTCGCGCGCATCGTGCGCCGCGAGGCGATTGCGGGCGCGGTCGCCCTGCCCGATGGTTTCGGCGGCACGCGCAACGACCGCTTGTTCATCAGCGAGCAGCAGGCCGCCGACCTGCGCAGCCTCGTCGCGCTGCGCATGGCGCGGGCGCAGGTGCGCTTCGACGACGGCCTGCCGCTGCCGCGCTACAGCCAGACCGACGGCGACCGCTTCATCGCCGTGCCTTTCGTGCGCTGGCAGGACGACTGCGGCTGCGAGCGCGTCACCTGGGGGCCGGCGAGCCGCGTGTTCCGCGTCGCCTCGCCGCTGGACCCGGACGCGCAGCGCCCGACCACCGTGATCCTGCCCTCGCTCGACGACCTCAAGCGCGGGCTGCCGCGCGGCGTCGCGATGCTCGCGCCGAAGTCGCTCGCGGACGTCCTGCGCAAGATCAGCCCCGGCATCGACATGAAGGGCGACGGGCCGGGCAACAACTGCGGTTCGTGCTGGAGCTTCAGCTTCAGCCTGCCCGCGATCACGCTGTGCGCGATGCTGATGCTGATGGTCGTGATCAACATGCTCAACCTCTTCCTCGGCTGGCTGCCGTGGGTCTTCCTCGCGCTGCCGCGGCTGTGCCTGAAGGCGCTGAAGGGGAAATGAGGGACATGGGAGACAGATGACGATGCCGACGCCGGAATCCCTGCTGATGAGCTTTCCGCTGCTCGCCGGCCTCGCCGACGACTGCCGCCCGCAGTGGCGGCGCGGCAACCCGAGCGTGCGCGAGGTGATGCTCAACATCCTGCTGACCCGCCCCGGCGAGCGCCTGATGCGCCCCGAGTTCGGCGCCGGCATCCGCAACTTCATCCATCACCCCAACAACGAGACCACGCGCGCACTGATCGCCGACGCCGCGCTGCGCGCGCTGACGCGCTGGGAACCGCGCGTGACGATCGAGGAGGTGCGCGTCACGCCCGACCGCGAACGCCTGTCGCACGTGAATCTCGAGGTGCGCTACCGGCTGCTCGCCGATGGCGGCCGGGAGACGCTCGAACTCGCACTGGACCTCGGCTGAGGGAAACATCAACATGGCGCTGCCCAACCTGCCTTTCAGTCAATTCCCCGTCCCCGACCTCGACGACCGCCGCTTCGACGAGCTGGTCGCCGAGCTGCAGGCGCGCCTCGCGCGCCACGTGCCGGAGATGGCGCCGCTCGCGCCGGGCGACCCGGTGCATGCGCTGGTCGATCTCTTCGCGTGGCTCACCGAGACCGTCATCTATCGCGCGAACCAGATCCCGGAACGCCAGCGCCTCGCCTTCCTGAACCTGCTGCAGATTCCGCTGCGCCCGGCGCGGCCCGCGGCCGGCATCGTCAGCATCGACGCGAGCGGACGTGCATTGCCGCCGCTGATCGCGACCGAATCGCTGCTCAAGGCCGGCACGACGAGCTTCAGCACCGTCGGCGAAGTCCAGCCGACGCCGCTCGCGCTGCGCGTCGTCGTCAAGCGCACGCTCGACGAGGCCGCACTCGCCGCCGAAGGCATCAGCCTCGAGCAGCTGCGCGCACAGTATGGCGTCGAACCGGCCGCCTTCCGCCCGCTGACGCTGGTGCCCGGCCACGACGCGCTCACCGCCGCCGGCACGCGCGACGGCGCCTTCCACCTCGCGATCTGCCTCGCCAAGCCCGCCTTCGTCGCACAGGCGGAGCTCATGCGCCGCGAGCTCGCCGGTATCGTGCTGAACGTCGGCCTCGCACCGCTCACCGAGCTCGAAGGCCGGCTCGCGACGGGGCTGCGCCCGCGCAAGCTCGCGTGGGAGCTCGCGTGGTGGCCCGACCCCGAGGACGCGCCACAGAACGTGCAGTACCTGCCGCTCGAAGTCGTCGCCGACAGCTCGGCCGGCGGGCGCAAGACCGGCGTCGCGCGCCTGCGCCTGCCGCGCAACGCCGACATGCTGCGCGCGACCGCCGCGCTCGACCCGCAGTTCGCCGGCCTCGGCGACACGCCGCCCGAGGCGCCCGCGGACCTGCGCCCCGGCCAGCTGCTCTTCTGGCTGCGCCTGTCGTGCGCCGACGAGCCGAACCTGACGCTGGGCTACATCGGCGTGAACGCCGTCGACGTGAGCGGCCAGGGCATTGCGCGCGACATCGTGCTCGGCGCCGGCACCGGCCGCCCGGACCAGAGTTTCGAGCTGCCACATGCCGACGTCGACGCGGCGAGCGTCGAGGTCGATGTCGAGCACCTGCGCCACTTCCAGCCCTGGACCCGGGTCGCGCATTTCGCCGGCAGCGGGCCGGACGACACGGTCTTCGTCGTCGACGCGGCAAGCGGCAGCGTGCGCTTCGGCGACGGCATCCGCGGCAAGCGCCCGCCCGCCAACGCCCGCATTCGCGCGGCCTTCTATCGCCACGGCGGCGGTAGCCGGGGCAACCTGCCGCCCGACAGCATCAAGGAGATCCACGGCAACAGCGCCCGCCTCGCGCTGCGCCACGAATGGCCGACGCGCGGCGGCGTCGACGCCGAGACGCTGGACGAGGCCGAGCGCCGCATCCCGGCCTTCCTCAGCCACCGCGACCGCGCGGTCACCGCCGAGGACTTCGGTGTGCTCGCACGCGACAACCCGGTCAACCCGGTCGCGCGCGCCGAAGCCGTCGCGGGCTTCTTCCCCGGCGCGAGCCTCACCGCGGTGCGCCGCAACATCCCCGGCGTCGTCGCGGTGTTCGTGATGCCGCCTGCGCCACAGGCGCTCGCCGCCGCGCCGCGCCCGAACGCGGGCCTGCTCGCCGACGTGCATGACTACCTCGCGGCGCGCTGCATGCTGGGCACCGAGCTTTACGTGCTGTCGCCGCAGTTCGTGCCGGTCGCCGTCGCGGCGTCGCTCGAAGTCGTCGATCCGGCGACCGAGCAGCAGGTCCATGCCGAGGTCGAGCGGGCGCTCTTGCGCTACCTGTGGGCACTGCCGCCGGGCGGGCCGCGCGGCGCCGGCTGGCCGCGCGGCAAGGCGGTCGAGATCAACGAACTGCGCACGCAGGCAGGCCGCGTCGAGGGCGTCGAGGCGGTCAACGCGCTGCGCCTCTTCTACCAGGACCAGCAGCAGAACCCGCCGCTGTGGCTGGAACTCACCGGCGCGCAGGCGCTGCCGCTGCTGGACTTCCAGCTGCCGGAGCTGATGGCGGTCGCGATCCGCCCGGGCGAGGACCGCCCCGCGCCGCCGCGTGGCTTCGGGCCAGGCCGTCCGACCGAAGACGGCCCGCGCGCCGTGCCCGTCCCCGTGATCCCCGACCTGTGCTGACATGAACAGCAACGGCACCCGCTTCCTGCTCCTCGACGGCGCGTCGGATTTCCGCAACGCGAGCCGCCAGTGCAGCTGGGACGTCGAGCAGCGCGCCTTCACGCTCACGCGCCAGGACGCCCCGCGCCTGCCGCAGATGCCGCCGGCACGCGCCCGCGCGCTGCTCGCCGCCGCGACGCCCTGGATCCTCGACGACCACGGCCAGCTCGGCCGCCTGTCCGACGACGGGCGGCGCTTCGAATGCGCGCTGCGCTGGCCGGCGGAGGCGGCGAGCGACTGGCAGCCGGTGCTCGCCGCGCTCGACGACGCCGAGACCGGTGCGCCGAACCTCGAAGCGCTGGTGCTCGACCCGGTCGACGCCCCCGCCGGCCGCTTCACCGACCTCGCCTTCGGCGGCAGCGGGCTAGTCGCGCTGCCGTGGAGCGACGGCGGCGTCGGCAACGGCCTCACCACGGTGCATCTGCGCCGGCGCTGGCAGACCCGCTGCACGCTGCCCTTCGCGCCGCGCCGCGCATGGGTGGAGGCTGCAAGCGGGGGAACGACCGGCGCCGACCGGATCTGGCTGCTCGGCGAAACGCGCCTGGGACTCGCCGTCGGCGCGCCGCTGCCGCAGCCCTACGTCGGCCGCCCCGAGCGCTTCGACCCGCTGCAGGCGAACCCCGACCCGCTGCGCCTCCTGTGGGACATCGCCCTGCCGCCGCACGGCGGGCTGCTGGGGCTGGCCGCCGACGACGAGCGCCTCTACGTGCTGAGCGAAGCGACCGACAGCACGGCCGACGCGCCGCACATGCAGGTCTTCAGCCGCCCGCTCGCCGCCGGCCCCACGGAAGGTTTCCGCGTCCATCGCCTGCCCGACGCGCTGCCCGATGGTCTCCCCCTGGCGACCGACCTCGCCGCGCTCGGCGACGGCCGCTTCCTGCTGCTCCTGCCTTTCGAGGAAGGCGCCGAGCGCGGCAAGCGCCGCGATTGCCCGCTATTGTCGATTCCGGAGGACGAGGACGAGACCACCGCCGAACTCGTCGCCGAACGCTGGCCGCGGCGCTCCGAAGCCGCGCTCCCAGCCGCCGTCCGCTTCGTGCGCCACCGCGACGGCGCGCCGCGCACGCTGACCGCCGACGGCCCGATCCGCCTCTACCGCCTCGCCCAGGCGCACTTCGCCGCGCGCGGCACGGTCACGCTGAGCGAGATTCTCGACTCGACGATGCCCGACACGCTGTGGGACCGCCTGTGCCTTGACGCCTGCATCCCGCCCGGCTGCCGCATCGAGTTCGCCGTGCAGGCGGGCGACGACCGCAACGAGCTGCCCGATGAATGGATCGCGCAGCCGCAGCCGGTGCTCACGCCGCGTCCGTCCGAGCTCCCCTTTGCACCCGGCCGCGCGCCGCAGGGCGAGGAACACGACGACCACGCCGGGCTGTACGAGCTGCTGATCCAGCGCGGCAACGGCGCGGTGCGCGAAGTGCGCGGGCGCTACCTGCGCCTACGCATCACGATGCACGGCGACGGCCGCCACAGCCCGGCGATCTTCGCGCTGCGCGTGTATTACCCGCGCTTCTCGTGGCAGACGCACTACCTGCCCGACCACTTCCAGCAGCAGGAGCGTCCGCTGCCGCTGGAAGACGCCGACACTATCCCCGCCAACGGCGCCGATTTCCGCGAACGCCTGCTCGCGAGCCTGGAAGGCGTGCTGACGCCGCTCGAAGACCGCATCGCGGCGAGCGAGATCCTGCTGCAACCGGCCGCGACGCCCGCCGCGCGCCTGCCCTGGCTCGCCGGCCTGCTCGGCACGACGCTGCCACGCCACTGGCCCGAGGCGCGCCGCCGCCGCTGGCTCGCCGCGCAGGGGGCGATGCAGCAGGCGCACGGCAGCTACCGCGGCCTGCTCCTCGCGCTCGACATCCTGACCGACGGCGCGGTCGCGCGCGGCGCGGTGATTCCGGTCGAGCATTTCCGCCTGCGCCGCACGATGGCGACCATCCTCGGCATCGACATGGACGACCGCGACCATCCGCTGACGCTCGGCACCGGGCTCTCCGGCAACAGCATCGTCGGCGACAGCCTGATCCTCTCCGACGACCAGGCACGCGAATTCCTCGCGCTGTTCGCGCCGGAAGTGGCCGAGCGCACGGGCGAGACCGCCGTCGTGGACCGCTTCTTCGACGAGGCCGCGCGACGCATGACGGTGATCCTGCACGGCCCCGCGAAGCGCCTCGCCGCGGTCGTGCGCGACGCGCTGCCGTCGCTCGTGCCGGCGACCGTGCAATGGGCGATCCGCACGAGCGAGCACCCCTTCGTGCTGGGCCTGTCGCCGCTGCTGGGCATCGACACCTGGCTGGAAACCCAGCCGCCGCCGCGACCCGTGGTGCTCGACCGCACCCGCCTCGGCCGCGGAGACCTGCTGCACAACCCGGTCGCACTCGATCCCGAGCACGCCGTGCCGATCGATACGGCCGTCAGTGACGGACAGTAAAGGATCATAAGGGGAAAAGTGGCATGAGCGAGCCCGACAACAACTGCGACGCGAGCCTCGCCGGCGACGGCCGCTTCGAGGAGGCGCTGAAGCGCGTCAGCTACGAACCCGGCATGCTGCTGGGGCTGGAGGCGACGCGCGCCGAGCAGGACTACCACCGCCGCCGCGCGACGCGCCACGGCTACTGGCTGCATGGCGCCGGCACCGTCGCGGGCCTGCGCGTGAGCATCCGCGCCGAGGACCCCGGCAACGACACCGACCCTGTGCGTGTGCGCCTGGTGGTGAGCCCCGGCGTCGGCGTCGACGGCCTCGGGCGCGAGATCGGCGTGCCCGAACCCTACTGCGTCGATCTCGGCGCCTGGCTCACCGCCCAGCACGAGGACGAAGAGCTGTGGGGCGCGCTGATCCGCGACGGTTACGCCGAAGCCGACAACCTGCTGTGGCTCAAGGTCACGATGCGCTACCAGGACTGCCCGAGCGGCCTGCAGCCGGTGCTCGCGACCGAGGTGAATGCCGGCACCGACCCGGTGCAGCCCAGCCGCGTCGCCGACTGCGTGCTGTTCGAGCTCGTCGCCGAACGCCCCGCCGACGTCCCCGCGGAAGAACACCTCTTCGCCGCGCACAGCCGCATCAAGGCCTACGACGAAATCGAGGCGAATCTCGGCGAACGCGAACGCGCGCAGGTCGAGGCCGCCGCCGGCGCCGCGCGCACCCAGCTCGAACTCGGCGCGCGTCTGCTGCATTCGCTCGGCGACGACAACCAGGCGCTGGTCGCCCGTCAGGCCTTCCTAACCGACCCCGCCCAGCTTGCCCGCACGCTCCTCGCACGCATCGCGATCCGCCTCACGCCGCCCGCGCCCGAGCCGGACCTGATCGTCAATCCGCGCCGCATCGAGGTCGACAACCTCGTGCGCCCCTTCCTCTTCAACGCCGCCGCGCTCGCCCGGCTGATCCGCGCATAAAGGGAACCGCCATGGCCAACATTCGCTTCACTCCGCTCCGGATCGGCACGACCAACGCGGCCGGCGAGCGCATTTCCAGCATCGACCCGCTGCTGTCGCGCACGAACTACTTCGACGGCCAGCTGCTGAAGGCGTCCGACCTCAACCGCGACCAGATCTACCTCGACGAGCGCCTGCTGGAGCTCGGCCAGGTCTTCGGCGCCGGCATCGTGCGCGGGCTCGACCTCAGCCTGCAGTCCGGCCATATCCTGCGGGTCGAGCCCGGCATCGCGATCGCGCCGTCGGGCCGCGTGCTGCAGCTCGCGAACACGCCGCTGACGATAGACCTCCTCAACAGCGGCCTGATCGCGACGCTCAACGACGGCCGCTTCCGCAGCTACGCGCGCGGCCTGTACGCGCTCGCGCTCACGCATGCCCAGGTCGTCGACGGCGTCGCCGAGGCCTTCCCCAAGGACCTTGCCGCGCCGCGCGTCCCGCACGTCGCCGCGTGGGCCGAAGGGGTCGAGCTGCGCCTGATGCCGCTGCCGCTGCCCCTGCCGCGCCAGGACGAGATCGCGGTACGCGCGACGCTCGCGCGTGAGCTCCTGTCCGGCGGCGACCGCCTCGCGCTGCCGTCCGACGACGCCGTCGCGCTGGGCCTGATCGCGGTCGAGCGCGGCCGCATCCTGTGGATCGACCGCGGCCTGCTGCGCCGCCCGCAGCGCGCGCTGAACACCCCCAACGCGATCCAGCAGGACCTCGCGGCGCACTACCAGGAGCTGATGCAAACGGTGCTGACGATGCGCCAGAGCGCGGGGCTGCGCGGCGCCTTCGCGGCGAGCCAGTACTTCCGCGTGCTGCCGCCGTGGGGGCCGCTGCCGCAGGACTCGATCGACCCCATTGGCGGACGCCAGCAATACTTCCCCAAGGATTACGAGGTCAGCATCGCGCCGGTGCGCCGCAGCGAGCTCGCCGCCGTGCTCGCCGATTCCGCCCACCTCGCACCGATCGACCTCGAACGCGACGCCGACTGCGACGTGATGGTGCTGGTGCCGATGAGCGACACCGCCTTCGCGCTGCGTGCGCGCCAGCTCGAAGCGCCGGCGAGCTTCACGCCGCGTTCGCTGGGCCGGCTCGCGCGCCTCGACCGCCTCGCGCTGCGCATCCTGCCGCAGCCGCCAATCCACCGCATCGACACCGACGCCGACGTGTGGCGCACGATCTGGGCCGACGTGAATCCGGCCGAGCTGATGTACGTGCGCCGCCCGCCGCGCACCGCCGAAACGGGCGTCAGCGCCGTCGTGCTCGCGCTCGGCATGACATTGCCGCCCCCGGGCAGCGCGCTGCCGCCCGACGCCGCGGCCCTCGAAGAGCAACTCGATGCCGCGCTCGAAGACGTGGACGCTGCCGAGGAGGCGCAGGCCGCGCTGGAGGCGGAGATCGCGCGCCTGAAGGTCCGCATCGCCGAACTCGAAAAGGCGGTCGCGGCCGGCGGCGGCGACCAGAGCCTGACCGACGCGCTGGCCGAGATCGAACGGCTCAAGCTCGCGCTCGACGCCGCGCAGAAGGAAATCGAGGCGCTGAAGGCCGACGACCGCAACGCGGTCATCCTCGCCAACGCGCTGGAGGCCTCCAGCGACCGCATCGACGAGCTGAAGGCCGAACTCGACGCCGCGCGCGCCGAGATCGAGCGCCTGAAGACGACCAGCTCGCCGATCGACGAAACCCTCAAGCAGCGCATCGAGGAACTCGCCGCGGCGCTGGAAGCCGAACGCGCGAAATCCGCCGCGCTGGAGCAGGAACGGACCACGCTCACCGCGCAGCTCAACGACGCGCAGCGGCGCATCACCCAGCTCGAAGCCGAACTGAAGGACGCGCTCGCGAAGCTCGAAGCGGCGAGCGGCAGCGTCAGCAGCACCGACGCCGACCTGGTGGCAGTGCGCGAGGAACTGGCGAAGCTGAAAGCCGAACTCGATGCGACGCGCGGCACGCTCGCGACGTCGAATGCCGAACTCGCCGACACGCGGACCAAGCTCGACGCGAGCGTCGCCCGCGAGTCCACCGCGGTGGCGTCGCTCGCCGACGCACTCCGGCGCATCGACGAACTGCAGACCACGGGCAGCACCAGCAGCACCGAAATCACCACCCTGCGCAACCGCGTCGGCACGCTCGAAACCCAGCTCAGCAGCGCGAACACGACGATCGAGCGGCTCAAGACCGAAGCCGCACAGGGCACCGATCTCGCGGCCGAACTGACGCTGGAACGCCTCGCGCGGGCACGCGGCGCCGATGCGGCCGGCATCAAGTCCGCCACCGCGGCGGACACCCTGATCGCCGGCAACGAGGCCGCGCGCATCGCCGCGGTGCAGCTCGTCGGCCTCGCCGACCGCCGCCTCGACCCCGCGCTGTGGCCGAGCATGATGGCCATCGCCCGCAAGGACGTGGTCCTGTTCCAGAAGCTGCGCGACCGCTTCGTCGACGCCGCCGGCAACATCAATCTGCCCGAGTTCTTCATGGCCGAGGGCAAGGATTTCGGCCTCACCGACAAGCACATCGAACTCTGGAAGCAGGTCGCCGGCTAATTCGCCACGGAGCGCATCATGGCCATCACGTCCTTCCTCTCGCCCAGCCTGCTCGCCGCGCTCGCGCTGCGGCCGGCGCTGACGCTGCTGCCGCGCGTGCCGGTCGAGATCCGCCTGCACGAACCCGAAAAGCGCCCCGACGATCCGCGCCGGCTCAACCTCTTCCCGGGCCGCGCGCTCGGCGAGCGCGAGTTCGAACGCCTGCAGGCCTATGTCGATGACCGCGTCGCGCCGCTGCTGGCGAGCCTCGCGCCGGGCATCGTCGAGGGCCTGCCCTGCACCTTCTTCGGCAGCGGCGCCGACACCCGCGTGCGCGTGCAGCCGGGGCTCGCCGTAGGGGCGGCGGGGCAGCTGATCCGCCTCTTCTACCCGCTCGACCAGGCCTGGACCGATCTCGCCGCGCAGGCCGAGCGCGACCAGGACACGCCGCTGCGCGACGGCCTCTTCCTCGTCACGATCCGTAGTGCCGTCGAGCCCATCGACGATCCGACCGACCAGGAGCCCTGCACCCGTACCGAGCCCGACCCGCTGCGCGAGCGGCGCATCGAGACCGTGTGCCTGCTCGGCCTGCAGCGCATCTCCGGCAGCCCGCGGCTGATGGCGATGCCGCAGCAGCGCGCCGCGAACCGCATCGGCGCGCGCCTGTTGCGCGAGTCGCCGTTCCGGACCGATAGCGGCGCCGTGCCGCTGGGCCTCGTGAAGGTCGTCGGCAAGCTGCCGGTGTGGTTCGACCCGCGCGCCGGGCGGCTCCTCGCCGAACCGGACGCCGCCGCGCACACGCTACTCGCGCACACCGTCGCCGCGCTCGAAGCGTGGCAGCGCGAGCACCCCGCGCCGCTGCCGAACGTCGCGACGCAGACGCTCGCCGAACTGCTGGGCCTCGACTACCTCCCGGCCGCCGGCCCGCTGCCCGCGGCGCTGCTGCGCGATCCGGCCGGCAAGACGCCGACGCTGGCCTTCCTGCCCGCCGACCTGCAGGTCGAACTCGCGCCGATCCCCGCGAACACCATCGAAGGCGTCGTCGCGGATGAACTCTCGCGCGGCACGGTGGACCTCATCCACGGGCTGGGCGAGCGCATCCGCCTGCTACTGGCGATCCCCGACCTAGACTACCGCCGCGACCTCTTCGATCTGCCGCAGCGCGACACGCGGCTGGAGGACGAACTCTTCCGCCGCGCCGAAGCCGCCACCCGCGCCTACCAGGCGTGGAAGGCACAGTGGTACGCGCTCTTCCATGGCCTCAGCGCGCAGCAGCTGCAGGCGCTGCGCGCACCGCTGCTGATCGCGAACGCCCCGCCCGACCCCGAGCAGTACCGCCTGAAGCTCGTCATGGACCGCGCGAAGACGCTGCCACCCGCGGCGCCCATGGTGCTGACCCACGTCGCCGCCGCGGTCGGTACCCCGAACCTGCCCGAACCCTACGCCAGCCACCTCGCCGAGCCCCATCCCGCGCCCGAAGACTACGACCTCGTCGAGGACACGCAGCCGGGCGACAACGGCCTCTTCCGCCAGCGCGAGGACCTGCGCGCCGACATCCGCCACCTCGAAGCCGCGCTCGACAAGAGCTTCCGCCTGCTCGAAGAGGTCAATGACTTCCTCGGCCTGCAGCGCCAGCAGCTCGATGCGCTGACGGTGTCCTTCAGCGCGCTCGCCGGCGGCGTGCCCGGCGACGGCCTCGGCGCGAAGCTCGTGCGCTGGACCACCAAGGCGAACTTCGTGCCCAAGATCGCGACCACGCCGGAGAACCCGACATGAGCGAGTTCCTCAACCGCATCACGGCGAACACCACGGAATTCACCGAAGTGAAGCTCGTCGCCGACACGCCCCTGATCAACGCGACGGCGGGCAATCTGAACCTCGCCGGCGCCGTGCAAATGGAGCCGACGATCTCCGCCGGCACGCTGGCCGCGCTCGGCGCGCTCCAATTCGAGGCGCAGCCGAAGGAGCCGCTCACCGACCCGGTCTTCAGCAAGGCGCCGACCACCGGCAAGGGCATGCTGTCGCACGTCGAGCTGATCCGCGACAGCTTCGTGAACGTGCGCCGCGATGTCCTCGACCTGCGCGACAAGGCCAACGCGCGCCAGAACCAGGCAAAGTCGCTGATCGACCGCCTGTGCGACTTCCTCGACGACTACCTGAAGCCGGAGGAGCTGCGCCGCCTGGGGGTCATCGACAGCGACAACCAGGCGCCGGCCTTCCGCCTGATGGTCGCCCCCGACCTGCACAATACCGACGGCTTCCTGCTGCGCCCGAAACTCGACCTCGCGCTGGTGCGCCCCGGCGACGACGGGCCGGACGGCACCAAGCACAACGACGAATCCGCCCTCTTTTCCGCCGGCAAGGCGGTCGCCGACGACATCCGCAAGATCGAGGCCCTGCGCGGCGCGCTGACCACGCTGAGGCGCCGCCACCAGCAGGCCCTCGAAGACCTCCGCGCGCGCCTCGCCGCGCTCGAAACCGACATCCCCGACGAGATCCGGAGCCTCGACGTGCGCGAACGCGCCCGTGTCGAGGCGCTCGACGACTACGCGGTCGCGCAGCGCCTGCTCGCCGAACACTGGCGCGAGGTCGAGGCCGCCTACGCCGAACGCAAGCGCGTCATCGAAAGCCACCGCGGCCTGTTCTACGTGAAGGTGCGCGAGACCCCGCTCGGCCGCACCCTCCCCGACCCGCTCGACCTGCGCCCGGCGAGCCCCGACGACCTCGTCCCCGGCTGCGCCAACCGCGACACCGCGCTGCCCGCCGCGCTCGCGCCCTTCATCGAAGCCGTCTACGACATCCCCGCCGGCGACTGGGCGAGCCTGCGCCCGCTCGGCCACCTGCTGCCCGGGCGCGCGATCCTCGCCGGCCTCGTCGACACGCGCCGCCAGAAGCTCGCGCTGCGCCTCAACCGCGCGGTGTCGGCAGAAACACCCGTGCTCACCAGCCTCGTGCAGCAGAACCACGCCCTCGTGCGCGAAGTCGCCGCCCGCCCGTTCAATGCCGGCGCGCTCAGCGAACTGCAGCGCCAGGGCAACGCGATCCTCGCGCTCGACGACCTCCTCGCGATCCCCTCGCCGCTCCTGCGCGATCCCGCGCGCGCGCTGCACCAGCGCCTCGACGCCGCCGCCGGCTGCCTGCTCGCGCGCCTGCGCACCATCGCCCCGTCGATCCGCCTGCAGTGGTCCACCCTTGCCGAAGCCAACCGCCTCGCCGTCGAGACCCCCGAACGCTGGCCCGGCATTGCGGACGCCGAGGAGCGCGACTTCAACGGCGTGCGCACGCTGGTCGAACTCGTCGCGTGGTGGTTCCGCCAGCTCGACACCGACGCCTCCGGCGTCGCCCGCACCGCGATGCGCAACCTTGTGCGCGCCTGCCTGCTGCTCGCCGCCAGCGACGACCCGCGGCAACTCATCCAGGGCACCCTCAAGACGATTCCCGGCCGCTTCCGCATCGGCGAGGCGCTGCGCCTCACGCTCAACCGCGAGGCCGCGCCGGGCACGCTGCTGCAGCTCTTCGACGACGGCCAGCGCGTCATCGCCACCCTGCGCGTCGACGACCACGACGACCAGGGCACCGTCGCCTCGGTCGCGAGCATCCTCGACCCCGAAGTCGAGCGCAATCCGGGCGCGGTGCTCAACACCGCGCTGCGCATCAGCGGGCTGAACCGGGGCTGACGCGATGGGAACAATGAACCGTAGGGCGGGAGGAGCGCAGCGCATCCCGCCATTCGTCGGCGCCCCCTCCCCATGACCACCGCCGACCTCCACATCGGCCGCGTCGTGCTGCGCGGCACCGCCAGCGCGATCGACCACGCCCGCGCGACGCTCCCGGCGGCGCTCGCGCGCACGCACTGGCCGGCCGACGAGGCCATCGTCGTCGTCCGCCGCCTCACCGTCGACGGCACCGCGAGCGAACTGCCCGCCCGCGCCGCCGCCGCGGCCGAACACCTTACCCGCCGCGCCGCCGACCCCTGGAGCCCCGCCGCCGACGCCGCCGAGGCCGTACGCTTCCGCGATGCGCTCGACTACCGCGCCTGCCTCGTGCGCGACCTCCTTAGCGGCACCGCCGCGCGGCGCTGGCTATGGCGCCACCGTGCAAGCCTGCTCGCCCGCCCCGCGGCACAGGCGGTCGCCGACCTGTTCGCCGAAGACGCCCTCGCCCTGCCGGCCCTGCTCGAACGCCCCGCGCTACGCGACCACCTGCCCGCACTCTGGCGCACCCTCGACGCCCCCGCCGCCCGCACCCTCCTGCACGCCATCGGCACCGCGACCGGCTGGCAAGAGGCCATCATCAGCGCACTCGATCCGACCCATGAACGCAGGGCGGAAGAGCGAAGCGCCTTCCGCCGCATGGATGGCGATGGATTTGGCGAGGCGTCCTTGGGCTCTTCGCCGGTGCATGCGGTGGGGCATGGGGCAAGCTCGGCCTTCGGCTCATCCGCCCTACGATCCGCGCTACCTATCGACCTGCCCCCGTCCGACCCGCGCGTCGTCCTGCAGGCCGTGCTCGCACTGTGGACGCATGCCCCCGCTACATTGGCCGCCGCCACCGCCGGCGAAATCTTGCGTGCCACGGCCGAAACCTTCGTACCTGCTGCGCCGCGCACCGAACCCAAGACGAAAGACCCGCGCGAACCGCACACTCCGAGCGCAGGAGCGTCCCGCGAGGCGAGCGAACCCGCGTCCGACTCGACGCAGGCCGGCACCGCCGCAACGCCGGTGCCGCCAACGAGCCCGCCGCAAGGGACAGCACCGCCCGACCACGACGCAAACGCTGTCACCCGAAACACCCCGGCAGGGGATATGCCGGACAAATCACCGACGCGCGCCCCCGCCACGCCCTCCCGAGTCTCCTCCGTCGCGGCTTCGCCCGCGACCCTTCCGCCGGCCGCGGATGTGGACTTCCACACCCGCGGCGGCGGTTTCTTCTTCCTGCTCAACGTGCTGAACCTGCCGGCCCTGCGCGACTGGCGCGCGACGCTCGTCGAGCCCCAGGCCGGATGGCGCGAACTCGTCCGCCTCGCCGGCAGCCTGGATTTTTCCCCCGACGCCCCGCTCGCCGCCTTTCTCGCCGCGACCTGCGACCTCGCAACGGACGGCGACCCCGCCGCCGCGCTCGCGGCCCTTCCCGCAGGGGCCGACCTTGCCCCGGTACGCGACGCCGCCTTCCGCCACTACGGCGCAACGGCCCTCGCCGCCGCACTCGCCGAGCGCCCCGGCCGCGTCCGCGCGACCCGCAGCCATCTCGACGTGCATCTGCGCCTCAGTGACGTCCACCGCGACGTGCACCTCGACATCCGCCGCACCGGCCTCGACCTCGACCCCGGCTGGCTGCCCTGGCTCGGCCGCGTCGTGCGCTTCCACTACGACAGCGGAGAACTTGCGGAGAAATTGTCGCGGGCAGGGTCGAGTGCAAGGCGCGAATGAGCGAACGACGAGACATATCAGGCAGATAGGCGAGGAGAGAGCGAGTGGGCAACGCAGCAATCGACACGCGCAGCAGATTTGTTCGCAGGTTCGGAGGTATCCAGTCATGAACGCACCCGCGACGCCAGTTCCGCAGTCCGCTCCCCACATCGACGGCGCCCGCCTGTCGCGCGCCTTCGTCCATGCCGGCATCGCCCACTTCGCGAAGCTGAGCCTCGGCGCCCCGTCGGCGGTGTTCGACGCCCTCGCCGCGAGCCACGCCGGCGAAGATCTCGCGACCCTCCTCGACACTCCGCGCGACGACTGGCATGCAGCCTGCGTCGCGCTCGCACGCGTCGCCCCCGAACTGCGCGGCCCCCTCGGGCGCCTGCTCGCCGACCTGCAGCTGCAGCTCCACGAATGGTTCGCGCTTGCACTGTGCGGCGAGAACGAATCGAGCTACCTCCTCAACCTCGCGCTCGCCGAACTGCAATCGCCCGGCGCGCTGCGCCCCGGCCTGCACCTCGTCGCCGCTGCGAGCGACGCCCTGTTCGGCGCCCAGTTGCCGCCGCTGGCGCTCCCCAACCACCGCCTCGTGCGCGCCGGCGTGCTCGACGTGGTGGGCGACGGCCCGATGCCCACGCGCACGCTGGCCGTCACGCCCGAACTGTGGGCGCTGCTATGCGGCGACACCAGCGCGTGGCGCGACACCGCCCCGCTGCCGGTCAGCGATGCGGTGCTGCCGCAGAGCTTCTGCGAACAACTGCCCTCGCTCGCCACCATGCTGCGCACCGGGGCCACCCGCCATGTCGTGTTCCGCGGTGCACGCGCCGCCGGCCTCGCCGCCGCTGCACGGCTCGCCGCCGCCGTGGGCCGCCCGCCGCTGCAGATGGAGGCCGCCACCTGGACGCGCCAGCCCGCGCTCGCCGCCGCGTGCCGCTACGCCGGCTGGCTGCCGGCGCTCGCGCTGGAGCTCGGCCCCGGCGAACGCCACGTGCTGCCCGAGCACCCGGCGCTCACCGTGCCGCTGCTCCTCGTCACCGGCCGCGACGGTGCGATCGAAGCCCCCGCGCTGGTCGAGATCGACCTGCCCCCGCTCACGACGCAGGAACGCCGCGACGCCTGGCGCAGCGCGCTCGCCTCCAACGACCAAACCTCCGACGAAACCTCCAGCGAAAGGCCCGGCGACACCCAGCTGGAGACCCGCCTGCGCGAATTCGCCGGCCACGCGCTCCTCGACGGTCCCACCGTGCACACGCTCGCCGAACGCGTGCGCCTCGACGCCCAGGTGCGCGGCGAAACGCCCGGCCTCGCCCACCTGCGCCGCGCCCGCGCCGGCTTCGGCAGCGAACGCCTGCGCCAGCTCGCCCAGCCGGTCACGCGTGAAGTCGGCCCCGACGAGCTGGTGCTGCCCGACGAACTCCTCGAACGCTTCGACGCCCTCGTCGCCCGCTGCCGCCAGCGCGAATCCCTCTCGGACGGTCTCGGCGCGAGCCTCGCCGACCCTGCGCCCGGCGTGCGCGCGCTGTTCTGCGGCGAAAGCGGCGCCGGCAAGACGCTCGCCGCGAGCCGGCTGGCGACGCTGCTCGGCGCGCCGCTGTTCCGCGTCGACCTCTCCGCGGTGATGAACAAGTACATCGGCGAGTCCGAGAAGAACCTCGGGCGGCTCCTCGACGAAGCCGCCGCGCTCGACGTGCTGCTCCTCATCGACGAGGCCGACGCCCTCTTCGGCCGCCGCGGCGAAGGCAAGGAAACCGGCGAGCGCTACGCCAACATGCTCACCAACTTCCTGCTCACGCGCATCGAACAGCACCCCGGCATCGTGGTCCTAACGAGTAACAACCGCGGCCGCATCGACAGCGCCTTCACCCGCCGCTTCGATGCGATCATCGAGTTTCCTCCGCCGGGCGTGGCCGAACGCCTGCGCATCTGGCAGTCGCACTTGGGGCAGCGCTCCCCCGACGCCGCCCTGTGCCGTCAGCTCGCAAGCTACTGCACACTGCCCGGCGGCCACATCCGCAACGCCGTGCTGCAGGCCGCGGCGCTCGACCCCGCCGCAGCCGGGAAGCAAGCCGGCGACGCCACCCGCCCGATCGCCGCCGAGCAGCTCGTCGCCGCGCTGATCGACGAATACCGCAAGATCGGCCGCACCCCGCCGCCGCAATTGATGCACGCGCGGGGCACGTCATGAGCAGCCTCGCCGCCGGCCTGCGCCGCAAGAGCGCACCGGAAAGGAAGGCGCCGGGCGGCGCCCCCGAGGCCAAGCCCGCCGGGAAACCAACGGCCGCAGGCAAGGCCCCCGCCGATCCGGCCGCCGGCGCGGCGCCGCAATCGCCCGACGGCGCGACCGGAGCCGGCACGCCGCAGGAAACGCGCCCCGGCGCCCCCGGCTACCTGCAGGCCAAGCTCGCCGTCAGCCACCCGCAGGATCCCGAGGAGCGCGAGGCCGACCAGGTCGCCGGCGAAGTGCGCCGGGCGCTGCGCACGCCGCAGGACGCCGCAGCCGGCGCGCCATGCCCCACCTGCAGCGGCGCCGCCCCGCGCGGCAGCCTCGAACCCGCGATCACCCCGCCGAAGAAGGAAGTCCTCGCGCCCAAGCTGCTGCGCGCGGCCGCAGCCGGCGACGGGGAAAAAACTACCGCGGCGACCGGCGAGGCGGAAAAGGCCGGCACCACCCCCGGCGCGAAACCCGCCGCGGACGCCCCCAAGACCGCCGCCGGCGGCGCCGACGCCCTCGCCGGCAAGTCCGCGCCCCCCGCCACCGAACAGCGTGTCGCCGCCCGCCAGGGCCAGGGCGCGCCGCTCGACCCCGAGCTGCGCGCGAAGCTCGAAGCCCAGCTCGGCCGCGACCTCTCCGCCGTGCGCATCCACACCGATGCCGAAGCCGACGCGATGTGCGTCGAGATGCACGCGCGCGCCTTCACCGTCGGCAACGACGTGTATTTCTCCGCCGGCAGCTACGCGCCGGAGAGCGATGCGGGCCTCGAACTCCTCGCCCACGAGCTCGCCCACGTCGGCCAGCAGGCCGAAGCCGGCGGCCCGCAGAGCGCCGCGCCGAAGCTGCAGCGCGACTTCTGGGACGACCTTTTCGGCGGCGGCGGCGACCCCGCCGACCCGATGGCCGCGTGCAACAAGGAACTCGACAAGGCGGAAAAATGGGCCAAGGCCGGCCCCTATCCGGCCGCGCCGAAGGGCATCGTCGGCGCGGCGGGTTTCGGCGGCTTCGACGCGCAGTACCGCCCCGACGCCGTCGAAGGCGAGGGTGTGCTCGACATCAAGCAGGGCGTCGCCGCCGAATTCAAGGACACCCTGGTGCAGAACGCGGGCGTCGTCGCCCCGCACCCGGACCTCTCGGCCACTCCGGAAATCACCGCGCTCGCCGCCCGCATCAACGCAATCCCCGTCGCGATCGTGCGCAACGCGCTGCTGTCGCTCTACCAGTGGACACCTGCTGAACAAGCGCCCTGGCTCGCCAACCTGAAGTCGCTGATCGAATCCACGTGGGGCGGCAAGCACAGCTTCTTCCTCAACAAGCCGCGCTGGACCTGGCTGGGCGCTGAGGTGAAGGTGGCCCTCGACATCGGCCGCCGCGCAAAGGCCGCCGGCGACCACATGACGGCGGAGATCTTCAAGACGCCCCCCGGCGAGAGCCTGCGCACCTTCGACATCTCGCACGAAGTCGGGTCGGGCAGTAAGGCCGACCCCGCCGACCAGACCATGCGGCTCGCCAGCACGACCACCGGGCCGAAGGAGTACGACCTGCTGCGCCAGTCCGTCGAGTTCGGCTACAACTCGGACGTGCTGACGGGGGCCGCGATTGGCCAGCTCAACGGTTTCATCGCGCGATTCAACGGTGCGGTCGGGAATGCCGCGCATCAGGAAGTGCGTGTCGAGATCGTCGGCCACACCAGCGCCGCCGGCACCGAGCAGTACAACCTCGACCTCTCCGAACGGCGCGCCAACGCGGTGCGCGACTACCTCGCCAACAACGGCTTCGCGAACACCGCAACACGCGTGACCATCACGCCGCGCGGCGAATCGGAAGCCGACCAGACCCAACCGAAGCGCGCCACCGACCAACGCGCGGACCTCATCGTCGATGGCGGCGAGCGCATGATCACGGCCGCGCACGAATGGGGGCACGCCTTCGGCGTGGACGACGAGTACGTGACCGGCGGCACGAGCATCGGCGATCCGGTCGACCACGACGCCATGACCAAGGCGATGACCGACGCCAACGGCGTCCATCTGCCCGGCGCGATCAAGGAACACAACGGCGGCATCATGTCCTTCGGCACCGAAGTGCGGCCGCAGCACTACGCCACCTTCCACCACGCGCTGACCACCGTCACCGCGCAGTCGCCATGGTCGCTGGGCCTGCACAAGCCCAAGTGGCAGGTCGCAATGGAATGCGGCACCCCCTCACCGAAGGGCGACTGGCCGACGCCGACCCCGAACCCGCCGACCCCCGGGACCTGTCTCT
>NZ_WTVS01000052.1 GCF_012911005.2 Aromatoleum toluolicum
ACATCGAGCGCGGCAAGAGCCTCATCGTGCGCCAGACCGGCAGCAGCGACACGCCGGACGAGGAGGGCCGGGTCAAGGTCTTCTTCGAACTCAACGGCCAGCCGCGCCTGCAGCGCATCCCCAAGGCCGGCGCCGCGCCCACGGGACGGCGCCATCCGAAGATGGACGAAGCGAACCCCAACCACGTCGGCGCGCCGATGCCCGGCGCCGTGGTGACGGTCGCGGTGCATACCGGGCAGAAGATCGCCAAGGGCACGCCGCTGGTGTCGATCGAGGCGATGAAGATGGAAACCGCGCTCACCGCCGAGCGCGACGGCGTTGTGAAGGCGGTGTTCGTGAAGCCCGGCGACAAGGTCGCGGCCAAGGATCTGCTGGTCGAGCTGCAGTAGGCGGGCCGCACAAGGAGTTCTCCCCCTCCCTCTCCAGAGGGGATTTCACGTCCGGGTCATGGTGCCCGGACATTTTTTTGTCCGGCCGCGACGCGCTGCCCCGCTCTCCGGGGAGGTCCGGCTACTCCGCGTCGGGCTGCTGGCCGGGCGCCGCGCGCTGAAAGGCATCGAGCGCCGCGCAGCGCTCGACGATGCCCATCACGGTCGGGATCCCCGACAGGTCGCAGTCGAAGCGCTGCGCGTTGAACACCTGCGGCACGAGGCAGCAGTCGGCCAGCGTGGGCGTATCGCCGTGGCAGAAGAGGCCGGTGCGCGGGTCCGTGGCGAGCATGGACTCCACCGCCGACAGGCCGATCGCGATCCAGTGGCGGTACCACGCGTTCTTCTGCGCGTCGTTCACGCCCAGTTCGTGCACCAGGTAGCGCAGCACGCGCAGGTTGTTCACCGGGTGGATGTCGCACGCGATCGCCTGCGCAATCGCGCGGATGCGCGCGCGCTCGGCGGGGCTGCCCGGCAGCAGCGCGGGCTGCGGATGCACCTCGTCGAGGTATTCGATGATCGCGAGCGATTGCTGCAGCACGTTCCCGTCGTCGACCAGCGTCGGCACCAGCCCGGCCGGATTCAGCGCAAGGTAGTCCGCCTGCCGCTGCTCGCCGCCATTGCGCACGAGATGAACGGGGACCGCCTCGTATTCGAGCTGCTTGAGGTGCAGCGCAATGCGCACGCGGTAGGCGGCCGAGCTGCGGAAATAGGTGTAGAGCTTCAACATTGCAGCACTTCCATGAATTCGAGGTGTGGGACGAGTTGGGGCGAGTTGGGGCGACGCGGTGAAACGGGCGCCGGCCCTGCCGTGCAGACCGTTTACCGTGACCGACGGCGCGACTCCGGTCAATAGGCCACTTCCAGCGCAGTTCTCGACTCCGTCCGTCCCGGTCACGAAGGACTGCATCGTTACAGCAGCACCTGCGTCCCCAGTTCGACGACCTGATTGGGCGGGAGGCGGAAATAGGTCGCGGCTCCCTCGGCCTGCCTGCTCATCCACGAAAACAGTGCGCAGCGCCAGTGCGGTAGCGCGCCCGGGCCGTCGACGATCACGGAGCGCGCGACGAAATAGGTCGTCAGCATCGGTTCCAGGATCAGGCCCAGCCTGTCCGCACCCCTGAGCGCGTTCGGCAGGTCCGGCTCCTCGCGGAACCCGAAATGAACGTCGACCTGATAGATGTCGGGCCCGAGCCGGTGCAGGCGCAGGCGTTCGTCTTCGGCAACGTAGGGCACTTCCTCGCTGATGACATGCAGGAACACGGTCTGTTCGTGCATGACCTTGTAATGCTTCAGGTTATGGAACAATGCGCTCGGAACGACGCTGGTGTCCGAGGTGAGGTAAACGGCGGTGCCGGCGACCTTGGGCACGTCCGGATGAGGGCCGTGCACGAAGCCGTCCATCGGTACGTCGATCTTCCGTCGCTGTTCGGAGACCAGCGCACTGCCATCCTTCCAACTGGTGAGAGCGATGAAGATGAGTGCGCCGAGCACCAGCGGAAACCATCCTCCGGCCGCAATCTTCGTGAGGTTCGAGCCGAGGAAGGCACATTCCAGCAAGGCGAAGAGTCCCAGGCCGGCAATGATCGGCAGCCGGAAGCGGCCGGGAACAGCGATGGTGACGAAGATGGTGAGCACCGTGGTGATGATCATCGTGCCCGATACCGCGATGCCGTACGCCGCCGCGAGCGCGTTGGACGAGCGGAATTCCAGCACCAGCAGCACCACGGCCACCAGCATCAGCCAGTTGACGCTGGGAACGTAGATCTGGCCGCGCTCGCTGTCCGACGTGTGCAGGATGCGCACGCGCGGCAGGTAACCGAGTCGCGATGCCTGCAGCGTCATCGAATACGCGCCCGAGATCGTCGCCTGCGAGGCGATCACCGTTGCCGCGGTCGCAAGGCCGACGAGCGGGAAGACGAACCAGTCCGGTGCCAGCAGGTAGAACGGATTCTCGACCGCAGTCGGGTCGCGCAGGACCAGCGCGCCCTGACCGAAGTAGTTGATCAGCAGGGCGGGGCAGACCAGGCCGTACCACGCGACGCGAACCGCCTTTGCGCCGAAGTGGCCCATGTCGGCGTATAGGGCCTCGCCGCCGGTCAGTGCAAGGAATACCGCCGACAACAGCAGGAACGCAGCGTGCGGCTGTTCCAGCGCGAAGCGCAAGGCGTGGGCCGGGTTGATCGCGGCCAGCACCTGCGGTGTCTGGACGATCGAGTGCAGGCCCAGCACCGCGAGCGTTGCGAACCAGACCAGGGTCACGGGGCCGAACAGGGTACCGACGCGGCTCGTGCCGTGCTTCTGGATCAGGAACAGGCTGACCAGGATGCCGATCGTGATCGGTACGACCAGCCGCTCGAAGTCCGGCGCCGCCACCGCGATGCCTTCCACGGCCGACAGGACGGAGATCGCCGGCGTGATGATCGCGTCGCCGTAAAAGAGCGCCGCCGCGAAGATCCCGGCGCCGATGACCATCGCCGCGAGCCGCCGCGTGCCGGATGCGCGGCGGTGGGCGAGGGCGGTCAGGGCGAGCACGCCGCCTTCACCGTCATTGTCGTGGTTCAGGACGACCCACACGTACTTGACCGAGATGATCAGCATCATTGCCCAGAAGAACGCCGACAGCGTGGCGAGAACGGTTGTCTCGTTCACCGCCAGCGCGTGCGAGCCGTGGAACGCCTCCTTGAACGCATACAGCGGGCTGGTGCCGATGTCGCCGTACACGATGCCGAGCGCCGCCAGTGCGAGGGCGCCCAGGCTGCTGCGCGAATGATCCTGGTTTGCGGACATGATGAATTCCCGTAGAAGGCGAAGGAAGGGCCGGTCAGGCCTGGAAGCGGTAACCGACACCGATTTCGGTGCGCAGATGCACCGGCTGAGTGGGGTCCGCCTCCAGCTTCTGCCGCAGATGCCCCACGTAGATGCGCAGGTAATGGGTGCTGTCGACGTAGGCCGGCCCCCACACCTCGCGCAGCAGTTGGCGATGCGTCATGACCTTGCCGGCGTTGGCGAGCAGCACGACCAGCAGCCGATATTCGCGTGCCGTCAGATGCACCGGCTCACCCCCGCGCAGCACGGTGCGGTGCGCGAGATCGACATCCACATCGCCGAAGTGCACCTCCGCCGCGCCCGCGTCCGTGCCGCCCTCGGTGCGGCGCAGCAGGGCGCGGACGCGCGCGAGCAGTTCGCCCACGGAGAAGGGTTTTGTCAGATAGTCGTCCGCGCCCGCATCGAGCGCCGTGATCTTGTCGTTCTCGTCGGAGCGTGCCGAAAGGATCAGCACCGGCATCCGCGACCAGTCGCGTACCGCACGCACGAAGTCGACGCCGTCGCCGTCGGGCAGCCCGAGGTCGAGGATGGCGAGGTCGGGCTTCCCCGATGCCGCCTCGCCTACCGCCTGCTGCACGGTCGACGCCTCGAGCACCTGGTACGCCGCTTTCTCCAGCGTCTGGCGGATGAAGTGACGGATCTGCAGTTCATCCTCGATGACGAGGATGCGGGCCTGGTGCGCGTTCATGACGCGGCTCCCGCCGGGTCCGCAGGTTCGGGTTCGATGTCCGGCGGTTCGCCGCCACACGGCAGCGCGATGCGGACGCAGGCACCGCCCCCGGGCCGGTTCGAGGCGCTGACCTGTCCGCCATGCGCATCGATGACGGCCCGGCAGATCGCCAGCCCCAGGCCGAATCCGGGAGTCGGCAACTGCGGTGCGCCGCGCTCGAACAGCTCGAAGATGCGCGCCAGGCTGTCCGCCGGAAACCCCTCGCCGCGGTCGCAAACCTCGATCACGAGGCCCCCCGCGTCGTCCGTCGCCACGTCGATCGTCACAGGTGCGCCGGCCGGCGAATACTTCGCGGCATTCTCCAGCAGGTTGCAGAACACCCGCTCCATCAGCACCGCGTCCATCGCGACAAGGGGGAGGTCCGGCGGCATGGATACCTTCACCGGGTGCTCGCGCAAGGCCTCGCCCAGCAGCTGGATGCTCGCGCCGATCACCTCGTCGATCGCCTGCCACTCCTTCCGCAGGCGTACCTGCCCCGCCTGCAGGCGGGCCATGTCGAGCAGCTTTTCGACCATCTCGTGCAGCCGTCCGGCCTGATCCCGGATCGCGCGAGCGATGTCGCGCTGCTCTCCGCTCAAGGGGGCGTCGGCCAGCGCCAGCGTATCGGCGAGGCCGAACAGCACCGTCAGGGGCGTGCGGATGTCGTGCGAAATGGACGAAAGGATCGAACTGCGAAGCCGCTCGGCCTCCGTTTCCATGCGGCTCGCCTGCGCAAGGTCCACCAAGTGCAGCCGTTCGAGCGCGATCGCAGTCACGGAGGCCACGGCTTCCAGCATCGGCCGCAGCAGGTCGAGCCCGTCGCGACCGCAGTCCCGCACCAGCAATACACCGTGGCGGCGGGTCGCGCCGTTCAGCGGAAAAAGCAGGGTCGGCCCGTTCGGGCCGCTGGTACTGCAGGACGGGTCGCTCGCCTGACTCCGGAACACGGCATCGAGTACCAGCGACTCGTCGAGCCCGAGCGCGGACGTGCCGGGGGGAAATCGGTGCAACTGCCCGTCGGCATCGGGCAGGAAGAAGAGGGGCTGCCCGTCGGTCTGCTCGCGTACGAACGTGGCTACGTGCTGCACGGCCTGTTCGGGCGATATTGCGCCGGCCAGACTGCGCGCGAGGGCGTAAAGTGCCACGGAGTGCGCCTCGCGGTCGCTCGCCTCGCGTGCGCTCGCCTGCAGGCTGGTCGTCAGATGGCTGATGAACAGCGACACGGTCAGCATCACCGCAAAGGTGACGAGGTACTGCACGTCGCTGACCATGAACGAGAGATGCGGCGGAACGAAGAAGAAGTCAAACAGCGCAACGCTGACGAAGCTCGCCACCACCGCTTCGGATCGCCCGAGGCGCGCGGCGATGAAGACCACCGTGAGCAGCAGGAGCATCGCGATGTTGGTGAGATCCAGTACGTCGCGCAGCGGCAGGCAGATCGCGACCGCGAGGCCGCAGGCGGCCAGTGCGAGCACATGGCTGGAGATCGATGGCGGATGCTTTCTGGAGTCGTTTCGCATGTTCGGTTCGTCGATCCTCGCCCGCGGCACAGGACACCTGAGGCAGCGGGCGTGAGTTCGTCGTTGCGTCAATTCTGCCGGGGCGCAGATAAAAACGGGGTAAACGACGGGCAGGGCAGTCGGGCGCATCGCCCCCTCGCTCGATGTTCGCCCGCACTGCCGGCGGCACTTCGATCGACTAATATTGCCTGACTGCCACAACAGCGTGCTGCGAGGGGATCGCGATGAGAGTGTTTCAGGTCGACACGGCGTGGACGGACGATAACCTGCGGATCGGCGAGCGCCCGGAACCGACCGCCGGCCCGGGCGAGGTCCGGCTGAAGATGCTCGCCTCTGCGCTCAACTACCGCGACCTGCTGGTGCCCCGCCGCGGCTACGGTTCGCGCATGCAGGCGTTGCCCCTGATCATGCTCAGCGACGGCGTCGGGCACATCGACCAGGTCGGCAGCGGCGTCGACGCCTACCGCATCGGCGATCGCGTCTGCCCGCTGTTCTTCTCCACCTGGCCCGGCGGCGAGCCGAGCGCCGAGCACCTCGCCTACAGCCTCGGCTGCGAGACCGACGGCACCATGGCGGAATACATGGTAGTCCCGGCCTCGACGGTCGCACCCGTGCCCGCCCACCTCGACGACACCGAGGCCGCGACCCTGCCTACCGCCGCCGTCACCGCCTGGCGCGCGCTCGTCACCGAAGGGCGGGTCACGGCCGGCGACACCGTCCTCGTGCAGGGCACCGGGGGCGTCTCGCTGTTCGCCCTGCAATTCGCCAAGCTGCTCGGCGCCCGGGTCATCTGCACCTCGTCCAGCGACGAGAAGCTCGAACGCGCCCGCGAACTCGGCGCGGACGTCACCATCAACTACCGTGCGACCCCCGAATGGGGCCGCGTCGCGCGCGACGCCGCGGGCAGCGGCGGCGTAGACCACGTGATCGAAGTCGGCGGGCAGGGTACGCTGACGCAGTCGCTGCGCGCAGTGCGGCCGGGCGGTGCGATCAGCATGATCGGTGTGCTGGGCGGTTCCGTGATGGACGCTCCGTTGGGGCTGGTGGTCACCCGCCACGTCCGCCTGCAGGGCATCACCGTCGGCAGCCGCGAGGATTTCCTCGCGATGTCGCGCGCCGTCGCACACAGCGGCATGCGCCCCGTCGTGGACCGGACCTTCGCCTTCGAGCAACTGCGCGAAGCGATGCAGTATCTCGCCAGCGGCCGGCATTTCGGCAAGATCTGCATCCGGCACTGAGCGGCAGGACACATTCCATGCAAATCTGGGTCGATGCCGACGCCTGCCCCGGCGTCATCAAGGAAATCCTCTTCCGCGCCGCCGAGCGCACCCGGCGCCCGCTCACCCTGGTCGCCAACCAGTACCTGCGCATTCCCGCGTCCCCGCTGATCCGCATGATCCAGGTGCCGGGCGGCCTCGACGAGGCCGACAAATACATCGCCGCGCACGTGCAGGCCGGGGATGTGGTCATCACCGCAGACATCCCCCTCGCCGCCGCAATCGTCGAAAAGGACGCCCACGCGCTATCGCCTCGGGGCGAACTCTACGGCAAGGAAAACATCCGCGAGCTGCTCGACCTGCGCAACTTCATGGACACCCTGCGCAGCACCGGCGTCGAAACAGGCGGCCCGGCGGCGTTCAATGCCGGGGACAGGCAGGCGTTCGCGAACCGGCTGGATCGCTTGCTGAAGTAGGGGGCGGAGCGCAAGGGGGCGTCCTCCGGCCATGACCTGCCTGTGGCGATTTTCGCGAATCCGACGTTGCGGGACCGCCCATCCGTCAGCGGCCATTCACGTCGCCACCGCAGCGCTGCGGTGAACCATCGGATCAAGCGATCAGCGCCGAGCGCACGCACTCCAGTCGCTCGCGAACCTCATGTGCGACGCGGCCGATCTCGGGGTCGCGGGTCAGCTGCAGCACGGCCACCGGATCCATGAAAGCGACGACGATTTGGCCATCGGCGTCCTCGCGAACGACGACGTTGCACGGCAGCAGCAGTCCGATGTCGGGTTCTGCAGTCAGCGCCTGATCGGCCAGCGGGGGATTGCAGGCGCCGAGGATGCGATAGGGGCGCCCGTCGATCCCCAGCTTGGCATCGTGGCCTGCACGTCGATGTCGGTCAGTACCCCGAAGCCCTCGACCTTGAGCGCCTCGGTGACGAGCGCCACGGCTTGCGCAAAGTCCGTGGTCTTCAGCATGGCAGCACCCGCGGTATCGCGCGCCGATACTGCCGAAGAAGTTCATACCCGGAATGGTTTATCGGGCATCATCGGGTCTGCATTGTCATATGAACCCGATTCGTGCAGCCCGACTCGCGGGCATGCGCCGGGCAGGATCAGTGGAACCCCGAGCGATGAAAACTTTCCGAATCGTAGCCTCGATGGCAGGCTTGCTCGCCTGCATTTCCCTCGCACAGGCCGGGACCGGCCGGATGAGCCCGGAGGAGGTGCCTGCGCCGCTCCGCCCGTGGGTCGACTGGGCGCGCCATAATCCACCGGCACCTGAATGCCCGCGCACGGCGGGTGACGCTGCGCCCGCCGAATGCATCTGGCCGGCGGGTATCGAGATGCAGCTTTCAGCCCGACAGGGCGCCTTCACGCTGACGGTCGACGCCTTCGCCGACGGAACGGTGGAACTGCCCGGCGATGTCGAGACCTGGCCGCAGGACGTGCGCGTGGACGGCGAGCCCGCTGCGGTCGTGCCTGTGAACGGACGCCCGTCGCTGCGCGTCGGCGCGGGGCATCACGTGGTCGCAGGGCGCTTCGAATGGCAACAACTGCCGCTTAACCTGCAACTGCCGCGGCAGGTCGCGAAGGTTTCCGTCGCCATCGACGGCGAACGGTTCGCGGGTCAGCCGGATGCGTCCGGCCAGCTGTGGCTGCGCACCTCGCCGGACAAGGAGGGAGCGGTGGACTCCCTGTCCATGCGTGTCTTCCGGCAGTTCTCGGACGACGTGCCGATGGTGTCGACCGTCCGCTACGAATTCTCGATCTCGGGCCGGCAGCGGGAGATCCGCGTCCCGCATGCGGTGCTCGAAGGCTTCGTTCCCCTGACCGTCGACGGCGGGCTGCCGGCGCGCATCGACGCCGACGGCAGCCTGAAGGTGCAGGCGCGTGCCGGTTCGTGGGTGCTGAACGTGAGCTCGCGCAGGATGAGCTCAGCGAACGAGCTTCAATTGCCCGATGCCGCGAGCGAGCAGGAGGTGTGGTCCTTCGCGTCGCGCAACGAGGTCCGCGTCGTGAACCTGGAGGGGTCGCCTGCAGTCGATCCGAAGTCCGTGGGCGTGCCGGCGGAATGGGCCGGACTTCCGACTTTCGTGCTCCAGCCGGGAACGGCCCTGAAGATCGTCGAGGTGCAGCGGGGGGATTCCGGTGGCGCGGCGGATCGTCTGCAGATCCGGCGCACGCTGTGGCTCGACTTCGACGGCGGTGGGTTTTCCGTGCAGGACACGATAAACGGGACGATCGGCCGCAGCTGGCGGCTCGACCTGCCCGAGCAGTTCGCACTGGGGCGGGTATCGGTCAATGGCGTCGACCTGCCGGTGACCCGCAGCGAGGCCGGCCGCGGCGTGGAACTGCGTGAGGCGTCGATCGCGCTCGAAGCCGATGGCCGCATCGACTCGTCCGCACGCGAGATTCCCGCAAGCGGCTGGACGGTGCCGCTGAGCGGCTGGGCGGCCCAACTCAACCTGCCGCCGGGGTGGCGCCTGATTCACGCCTCGGGCGCCGATTCGGTGCAGGGCGAGTGGCTGATGTCGTGGACGCTGTGGGACATCTTCGGCGTCCTCCTGATCGCGGCTGTGACCTTCCGCGTCGTCGGCCCCGTCGCCGCCCTGACCCTGCTCGCGGGGCTGGTCCTGACCTGGCACACCTCGGGTGCGCCGAAATTCCTGTGGCTCGCGCTGGTCCTGTTCCGGGCGATCGCGGCCGCCGTCCCGGCCAGCGCGAAGTTGCGCGCCTGGGCCACCCGCGGGGCGCTCGTCAGCGGGATCCTGATCGCCCTCATGCTCGTTCCCTTCGCCGTCGCGCAGATCCGGCAGGCCATGTATCCGGCCCTCGGGATGAGTTATTCGCAAGCGACCGCCGGCAAGGGCAGAGCGGCGTACGCACCGCGTCCCGCACCGGCGGCACCGCCCGTCGCGCAGGAAGCGGATAGCTACGTGGAGCGCAAGTTGCGCGACGAAGCCGCTTCGGTGATGGCGCCGTACTCACGGGAAGCATCGTCACGGCCGGTGGCCGCCAAACCCGACCCGAACCTGAAGGTGCAGACCGGCCCCGGGATCCCGAGCTGGCGCTGGACTGCGATCCAGCTCGCGTCGCAGGGGCCGATCGCCAGCGGACAGACGCTGTCGCTGACATTGCTGTCCCCCGCTGCCTCCGCGTTGTGGTCCGTGCTCTCGGTGCTGCTGCTCGGCCTGGCGCTGTGGCGCTGCTGGGAGTTCGACCGGGCGGCGCTGGTGCGCAAGCTGCGCGGCGCGCTGAGTTCCGCGGCCGTTGTGGGCTTCGTCGCGGCTGTCGGTCTGGGCAGCACGCCGACGGACGCCCGCGCGCAATCCGCCTTCCCGTCGGAAGCGCTGCTTGGGGAACTGCGCACGCGGCTCCTCGCTCCCGAGCCCGCTCCGGCGTGCGCGCCGGTGTGCGCGGACCTCGCCGACCTGCGCATCGAAGCCGCTGGCAACACGATCACGCTCAAGCTCGAAGTTCATGCGCAGGCGCGCACGGTCGTTCCGCTGCCGAGCCCCGGGGCGAACATCCGGCCGTCGTCGGTGCTGGCGGGCGGGCAGCCGCCCGCCCTGCTGCGCGACGACAAGGGGCTGATCTGGGCGAGCGTGCGCGCCGGCATCACCTCGATCGAGATCGTCATTCCGGCGCATCAGGACGACGTGCCCGTGCATTTGCCGCTGACGCCGCGACGGGTGAGCGCGCAGCTCGTGCGCTGGAGCCTGTCCGGCATCGATGCGCGGGGCCTCGCGACGGAAACCCTGACGCTCTCGCGGCTGCGCGAAGTGCAGGCGAGGGCGGACAAGGAGTTCTCGGGCGGCGCCGATCTGCCGCCGTTTGCCGAAGTCGAGCGCCATGTGATGTTCGACCAGACCTGGACCGTCCGTACCGTCGTGCGGCGGCAGGGCCCGAGCGCGCTGCAGACGAGCGTGCGGATTCCGCTGCTGGCAGGGGAGGCCGTCACCGATCCGGGTATCAAGGTCGAGGACGGCGAGGCGGTCGTCGATCTCGCTCCCGGCGCATCGCGCAGCTTCACCAGCGTTCTCGAGCACGCCGCCAAACTGCGGCTGCTCACTTCGACGCACCCCGGCCAGATCGAGCGCTGGACCGTGTCCGCAACGCCGTCGTGGCATGTCGAGTCGGCGGGCCTCGCTCCCGCCGCGTGGACCAATGGCGGCACGTGGCAGCCGCGCTGGCTGCTCTGGCCCGGCGAGACGGTCGAGCTGGCCCTGTCGCGCCCGGCGGGCATCGACGGCAATACGCTCACGTTCGACGACGTCCAGATCAACACCACCGTGGGACAGCGTTCGTCAGACGCCTCGGCGACGCTGCGACTGCGCAGCAGCGCCGGCGGGAATCACGTCATCGGCCTGCCCGACGGGGCGGAACTCCTGTCGGTGCGGATCGACGGCCAGGTGCAGCCCTTGCGGGCAGAGAAGAACAGGCTGGCGCTGCCGATCACGCCGGGCGAGCATTCGGTGCAGCTCGACTGGCGCGACGTCTCCGCGGCATCGAACCACTATCGTTCCCCGCAACTGGATCTCGGCGCGCAGGCGGTCAATGCGACTATCACACTCGCCGTGCCGCAGGACCGCGTGGTGCTGTTCACCAAGGGGCCGCTGGTCGGCCCGGCGGTGCTCCTGTGGGGCGTGCTCATCGTCGTGGTCGCGATTGCCGCCGTCCTCTCGCGCGTCGTGCCGGGGCCGCTGGGCATGGTGACCTGGATTCTCCTCGGCGTCGGGCTCGTCCAGTCGTCCGTTGTCTCGGTGTTCTTCGTCATCGGCTGGTTCGTGCTGCTCGCGATCCGGCGCAACTACGTCGATCCCTCGCCGTGGCGCTTCAACCTGTTCCAGATGGTGCTGCTGATGTTCACGCTGCTGGCCGCGAGCGCGCTGCTGTCGGCGCTGCGCCAGGGTCTGCTCGGCTATCCCGAAATGCTCGTGACCGGCAACGACTCGACGGCGTTCAGCCTGAGGTGGTATCTCGACCGCCTCGACGGGACGACGCCGAGCGTGGAATTCTTCAGCATCCCGGTATTCGCCTATCGCCTGATGATGCTGGGCTGGGCGCTGTGGCTCGCGATCTCGCTGACCGGATGGGTGCGGTGGGCGTGGGCATGCGTTTCGGCTGGCGGAAGCTACTGGCGCCCGGTCAATGTGCCGAAGCTGGGGCCGCGCAAGGCGACGGCGGCCGATGCCGGCAGCGACGCCGACGAATCCCCGGGCCGGGGAACGCCGGGATAGGCGGCACGGGTCCCCCGGAGGGCGGGGGGCTCGCGGCGTGACGGAGAAGCCGGCCGGCCGCAGCTTCGTCGGCGCCGCATGAATATGTTGATCGGGTTGTAATATCCATGTCATAGTCATGGTTAAGTTGCGAGAGAAACCGGTCCGGCGACGACGGGAACCGTCGCGCTCGCGACGCGATTGTTCATGTGTGGAAACAAAGTGCTGGTTTTTTGCGCATTTATTCGTCGCGCACACCCCGGTACAGTGCGCCGGAATTCCAGCATTTCGCTATGCATCAACTTCAAAGGAGGATGGCATGGAGTTGTCGATACAAGCATCGGCGCGGACAACGGCGGGTTTCGGTACGGCCGACCCGCGGGCGGATATCGAGGCCAACGCGCGGAACGTCATCATGAAGACGCGCGCCAGCTTCGCGCACCCGGTCCAGATGGGCCGATGCGACGAGCCGGACTGCGGGCAGTCCCGTGCCGGGCGCGCGCGTCGCCCCTTGCGAGGTCGCTGACGCGCGGTTCGCCTGCAACCTGATGTAGTCCTGGTCCTGCGGGGCGGCGCTGGCGGAGGTCAGCGCCGCCCCGCGGCATTGAAGGGCGCGAAAAGCTCCGCTACCCAGTCGACGAAGACGCGGATCTTCGCGCTCAGGTGGCGGTTCGGGGGATAGACGACGTAGACCGGGAAGCCCGGGGTGGTCCAATCCTCCAGTATCGGTACCAGCTCCCCCGTCGCCAGTTGTCGATCGACCATGAAGCCGGGCAACTGCACGATCCCCAGGCCCGCGAGTGCGCCGGCCAGGTAGGCGTTGCTGTCATTGACGGCGACGGCGTAGCGGCCCGGCAGCTCGACGCGCTCGCCTTTGCGCTCGAATTCGAAGGGCGAGATCCTGCCTGTGCCCGCCGAGAAATAACCGACGACGCAGTGCTGTCCGCCAAGTTCCGATGGGTGCCGCGGGATCCCGTACTCGGCGAGATAGGCCGGTGCGGCACACGTGATGTGCTCGACGTATGCGATGCGTCGGGCAACCAGCGATTCGTCGATGAGGTTGCCGGCGCGGACCACGCAATCGACGTTGTCGGCGATCAGATTCACGAGGCGGTCGCCGGCGCCGAGATCGATCTGGATATCCGGATAGCGTGCGTGGAAGCTGTGCAGCGCGGGGATGATGATTCGGGTCGCGACCGCGGCGGGAACGTCGACGCGCACGCGCCCCTTCGGCGAGGCTTGGGCGTTCGACAGGCTGGCGTCGATTTCTTCCAGTTCCGTCAGCAGTCGTGCCGTGCGTTCGTAGTAGGCCGCGCCGTCGGCGGTGACCGTGACGCGCCGCGTGGTGCGGTTGAGAAGCTTCACCCGCAGGTGCGTTTCCAGGCTCTGGATCAATTTCGTCACGGTCGGCTTCGGCATGCCGAGAGAGTCGGCCGCCTTCGTGAAGGTGCCAGCCTCGACGACGCGCGCGAATACGCGCAGTGCCAGAAATTGGTCCATTCGACTCTCCTCGCTTCCGTCCGCGTCGATTGCTGCAGTGCGATTATTCATCAAGGGAAATAAAGAAGCTACGGATAGCCTATTTATTCAGTAGCAAGCGATGACTATCGTTCAGGCCATCAGCGCTGCCTGGCGCGCACAGTAGGTCCCGACGAACATGTCCCGCTTTTCTCAATCCCGCCCTGCCAGTCCGACCCGATTCCCGGCCACGGAGGACTGCAGCATCGACGTCGGCCTCCGACGACCGCTGGGCGTACGCGTCTACGGAAAGCGTCACGTCGGGGGGGCGCTGGTCGTGCATTTCCATGGCGGGGCCTTCGTTTCCGGTTCGCTCGACAGCGGAGCGATGGTGGCCGGTCTGCTGCACGAAGCGGGCGCCGTCGTGATGTCCGTCGATTACCCGCTGGCGCCGGCCGATCCGTTTCCGGCGGCGGTCGACGCGGCCTACGCGGCGTTGCAGTGGGCCTATTGCAAGCGCTCTCGGCTCGCGGGGCAGGGGGCTCGTGTCTTCGTCGCCGGCGAGGAGGCGGGCGGCAATCTCGCCGCCGCCACGGCGCTGATGGCGCGCGATCGCAACGCTCCACGGCTTGCTGGCCAGATCCTGCTTTCACCTATGCTGGATCCTTGCCTCGGCACTGCGTCGGTTCGCCGCAGCGAGCAGGGGCCGGCCGGCTGCCCGCTCGCCCACGGCTGGTGCGGATACCTGCGCGAGGCGTCCGCCGCCGAGCACCCCTATGCCACACCCGGCCGCTCGTTGCGCCTGGCGGGTCTGCCGCCGGCACTGCTGATCACGGCCGACGACGATCCGCTGCGCGACGAGACGCTCGCCTATGCCCGGCGCCTGGATGAGTCCCGCGTGCCGGTATCCGGGTTCGTGCTGCCGGCGCCCACCGGTTGGCCGGGCGCGCTGCAGGAAGTTGCGGGCGCGGGAAGGCCGTGGGTGGAGGAGGTGGGTCGTCGCATCGCGGCCTTCCTCGCAACGGCGGGTCGCAGGGAAACCGTCGATGCCGTCGAGCAGTTCGCACCCCAAAAAAGGTGTTGACTCCGTACTTGACTACGGACTTTAGGATGCCCCTGTTCGCCGACGCCACGAGCGTAGTTCAGAACAAATCAACAAAGTAACCAAGGAGTTTGCCATGTCCCCAGAGACCCATTCCAAGCACCGCCGGCTGTGGGCCGCCGGCCTGGCCGTCACAGCCCTCACCGTGGTTTCCGGTGCCATCCTCGGCCTGCGGTCGGCGCAGGTCGAAGCGAATCCGCCCGCCGGTGCGCCGCCGGCCATGCCGGTTTCGGTCGCGACCGTTGAGCAACGCGAGGTCGCGACCTGGGATGAGTTCTCCGGCCGCCTCGAAGCGGTCGAGCGCGTCGATATCCGCTCGCGCGTTGCCGGCACCGTGCAGGCCGTTCATTTCCGCGAAGGCGGACTCGTGAAGGCGGGGGATCTGCTGATCACGATCGACCCCGCGCCCTATGCGGCGGAAGTGGATCGCGCCACGGCCCAGGTCGCCGCCGCCCAGGCGCGCGCCGCCTTCACGACGAGCGAGCACGAGCGCGCCCAGCGCCTGTGGGAGCAGCGTGCGATCGCCGAGCGCGAGTTCGAGGAACGGGCGAACGCGCGTCGCGCGGCGGACGCTGATCTGCGCGCCGCCCAAGCCGCGCTGCAGTCGGCGCGCCTGAATCTCGGCTACACGCAGGTGAGGGCACCGGTGTCGGGTCGCGTCGGCAAGCTTGAAGTTACCGTCGGCAACCTTGTCGCCGCTGGCCCAGGCGCTCCGGTGCTGACGACGCTCGTTTCCGTCAGCCCGATCTACGCGAGCTTCGATGCGGACGAGCAGGTCGTCGCGCGCGCACTGCAAACCCTGCGCGAAGCGAGCGGCAAGGCGGCGCGGCTCGAAAGCATCCCGGTCCGGATGGCCACGGCGACGAGCGCGGACACGATCTTCGAAGGGCACCTGCAACTCGTCGACAATCAGGTCGACGCGGCCAGCGGCACGGTGCGCGTGCGGGCGGTGTTCGACAACGCGGACGGCGGCCTGATGCCGGGCCAGTTCGCGAAGCTGCGGATGGGGCGCCCGCAAGCGGCCTCGGCCGTGCTCATCGACGAGCGCGCGGTCGGCACCGACCAGAGCCGCAAATTCGTGCTGGTCGTCGATGCCGACAACAAGACCGCGTACCGCGAAGTCACGCTCGGCGGAACGGCGGACGGCCTGCGTATCGTGACCGCCGGCCTGCAGGCGGGCGAGCGCATCGTCGTCAATGGCCTGCAGCGCGTGCGGCCGGGGTCGCTCGTCGCGCCGCAGGCGGTGGTGATGGACGGCCGCATGCAGGTCCGCACTCAGGTCGGCAATGAGAGCGCTGCGCGCGTGGCCGAGTCCACCACTTCGCCGCAGTCCTGATTCGCCTGCAATCGAGAGCACGATCATGAACCTGTCCCGTTTCTTCATCGACCGCCCGATCTTCGCCGGCGTGCTGTCGTTACTGATGTTCGTCGCCGGCCTGCTCGCGCTGCGCGTGCTTCCGATCTCGGAGTATCCCGAGGTCGTGCCGCCGTCGGTGGTGGTCCGCGCGCAATACCCCGGCGCCAACCCGAAGGTGATCGCCGAGACGGTCGCGACACCGCTGGAGGAGGCGATCAACGGCGTCGAAGGCATGCTCTACATGGGCAGCCAGGCGACGACCGACGGCCTGATGACGCTGACCGTCACCTTCCGCCTCGGCACCGACCCCGACAAGGCGCAGCAGCTCGTGCAGAACCGCGTCTCGCAGGCCGAGCCGCGCCTGCCGGAGGAGGTGCGCCGACTCGGCGTCACGACCGTCAAGAGCTCGCCCGACCTGACGATGGTCGTGCACCTGCTGTCGCCGAACGGCCGCTACGACATGACCTACTTGCGCAACTACGCGCTGCTCAACGTCAAGGATCGGCTCGCACGCGTCGACGGCGTCGGCCAGGTGCAGCTCTTCGGCTCGGGCGACTACTCGATGCGGATCTGGCTCGATCCGCAGAAAGTCGCGGCGCGCGGCTTGTCGGCAGGCGACGTCGTGCGCGCGATCCGCGAGCAGAACGTGCAGGCCGCAGCCGGCGTCATCGGAGCGTCCCCGGGCCTGCCGGGCGTGGACCTGCAGCTGTCGGTGAACGCTCGCGGCCGCCTGCAGAGCGAGGAGGAGTTCGGCGACATCATCGTGCGCACCGGCGAAGACGGTGCGGTGACGCGCCTGCGCGATCTCGGCCGCATCGAGCTGGGCGCCGCCGACTACGCGCTGCGCTCGCTGCTCGACAACAAGGACGCGGTCGCGATTCCGGTGTTCCAGGCACCGGGCTCTAATGCGATCGAGATCTCGGACCGCGTCCGCGAGACGATGCAGGAGCTGAAGCAGCACATGCCGGAAGGCGTCGAGTACGAGATCGTCTACGACACGACCCAGTTTGTGCGTGCGTCGATCGAAGCGGTCGTGAAAACGCTCCTCGAAGCGGTCGCGCTGGTCGTACTCGTGGTGATCCTGTTCCTGCAGACCTGGCGCGCGTCGATCATTCCGTTGCTCGCCGTGCCGGTGTCGATCGTCGGCACTTTCGCGGTGATGCATCTCTTCGGTTTCTCGATCAACGCGCTCTCGCTGTTCGGCCTGGTGCTGGCGATCGGCATCGTCGTCGATGACGCGATCGTCGTCGTCGAGAACGTCGAGCGCAACATCGAGGCGGGGTTGTCGCCACGCGAAGCGACCTACCGGGCGATGAAGGAAGTCTCCGGTCCGATCATCGCGATCGCGCTGGTGCTGATCGCGGTGTTCGTGCCGCTCGCCTTCATCACCGGTCTTTCCGGCCAGTTCTACAAGCAGTTCGCGCTGACGATCGCGATGTCGACGGTGATCTCGGCGATCAACTCGCTGACGCTTTCGCCGGCGCTGTCCGCGCTGCTGCTGAAGGGCCACGACGCGCCGAAGGATGCGCTGACGCGCGGCATGGACAAGGTCTTCGGGCGCTTCTTCGCCGCCTTCAACCGGACTTTTCGCCGCGGCGCGGAAGCCTACGGCGGCGGTGTGCGTGGCGCGATCGGACGCAAGGCGGTGATGATGGCCGTCTATCTCGCGCTCGTCGGCCTGACGTTCGGGCTCTTCAAGGCGGTGCCCGACGGCTTCGTGCCGGCGCAGGACAAGCAGTACCTGATCGGCTTCGCGCAGCTTCCGGACGGCGCGACGCTCGACCGCACGGAGGAGGTCATCCGTCGCATGGGCGACATCGCGCTGCAGCAGCCCGGCGTCGAGCACGCGGTGGCCTTCCCCGGCCTGTCGATTAACGGCTTCACGAACAGCTCGAACTCGGGGATCGTGTTCGTGCCGCTGAAGCCCTTCGACGAGCGCAAGGGCGAGGCGCTGAGCGCGGGCGCGATCGCGATGGCGTTGAACAAGAAGTTCGCCGGCATCGAGGACGCCTTCGTCGTGATGTTCCCGCCGCCGCCCGTGCAGGGTCTCGGGACGACGGGCGGCTTCAAGCTGCAGCTCGAAGACCGCGCGTCGCTCGGCTACGAGGCGCTGGACGCCGCGACCAAGGCCTTCCTCGCGAAGGCGTCGAAGGCGCCCGAGCTCGCGGGGCTGTTCTCCAGCTACCAGGTGAACGTGCCGCAGCTCTATGCCGACATCGACCGCACCCGCGCGCGTCAGCTCGGTATCCCGGTGACCGACGTGTTTGACACGATGCAGATCTACCTCGGCAGCCTGTACGTGAACGACTTCAACCGCTTCGGCCGGACCTACTCGGTGCGCGTGCAGGCGGATGCGCCGTTCCGTGCCCGCGCCGAGGACATCGGCCTGCTGAAGGTGCGCGCGCCGGGCGGGGAGATGGTGCCGCTGTCGTCGCTGATGAACATCCAGTCGAGCTTCGGGCCGGAACGCGCGATGCGCTACAACGGCTTCCTGTCGGCCGACATCAGCGGCGGGCCGGCCCCGGGCTACTCGTCGGGACAGGCCAAGGCGGCGGTCGAGCGCATCGCGGCGGAGACCCTGCCGTCGGGCATCGGCTTCGAGTGGACGGAGCTGACCTATCAGGAAATCCTCGCTGGCAATTCCGCGGTGTGGGTGTTCCCGCTCGCAATCCTGCTGGTGTTCCTCGTGCTCGCCGCGCAGTACGAAAGCCTGACCTTGCCGCTCGCGATCATCCTGATCGTGCCGATGGGGATCCTCGCCGCGATGACCGGCGTGTGGCTCTCCGGTGGCGACAACAACGTGTTCACGCAGATCGGGCTGATCGTGCTGGTCGGGTTGTCGGCGAAGAACGCGATCCTGATCGTCGAGTTCGCCCGCGAGCTGGAATTCGCCGGCCGCACGCCGGTGCATGCGGCGATCGAGGCGAGCCGGCTGCGGCTGCGCCCGATCCTGATGACCTCGCTGGCCTTCGTGATGGGCGTGCTGCCGCTGGTGCTCTCCACCGGCGCCGGCGCCGAGATGCGCAGCGCGATGGGCGTAGCGGTGTTCGCCGGGATGATCGGCGTGACGGCCTTCGGCCTCTTCCTGACGCCGGTGTTCTACGTGCTGCTGCGCCGCCTCGCCGGCAACCGCGCCCTGAAGCTGCACGGCGAGATCCCGCACCTCGAAGCCTTCGCCGGCTCGTCCGCGACGGGCGGTGCAGCGACCGCGACCGGCCTTGCCGCTCCGCGTGCGCATCACGAATAAGGAGTTGACCATGACATTGCTGACTCATCCCCTGCGCATCGCGCTCGCTCCGCTCCTCGCCGCCCTCGTGCTGGCCGGCTGCGCGACGGCGCCCGCGATCGATCCCGCCGCGTTGCCGAGCGCGCCGGCGGCCTTCAAGGAAGGCGACGGGCGCTGGACGCAGGCCTTGCCGGTGCAGGCACAGACCGACGGCGCTTGGTGGAAAGCCTTCTCCGACCCCGTCCTCGACCGGTTGGTGGAGCGCGCACTAGAGCGCAACAACAGTATCCAGATCGCCGCGGCCCGCCTCGCGCAGTCCCGCGCGCTGCTGCAGGCGACCGACTCGCAACGCCTACCTCAGGTCGGCGTCGGCGCGGATGTCACGCGGCAGGGCGGGGCGATCACGCCGGCCGGCGGTGGCGCGGGCAATCTGCTGCGTGCCGGCGCGAACTTCTCGTGGGAGCTTGACCTCTTCGGGCGGCTCTCGCAGGCGAGCAAGGCCGCGTCGCTCGACGCCGACAGCCGCGAGGCTTTGCTGCGCAACGCGCGTCTTGTCGTGCAGGCGGACGTCGCGCGCAGCTATCTCGCGCTGCGGGCGCTTGACGCCGAACGCGCGCTGGTGCGCGAGACCGTCGGCGCGTATCGCGACACGCTGGCACTCACCGAACGCCGTTTCGAGGCCGGCGACATCGCCGAACTGGACGTCGCGCGCGTGCGCACCGAGCTCGCCGCGACCGAGTCGGACGCACTCGCGCTCGACCGCCGCCGCGCCGAAGTCGAGCACGCGCTCGCGGTGCTGGTCGGCGACGCCGCCTCCGACTTCGGGCTCGGCGCCGGCGACTGGAACACCGTGCTGCCCGTGATCCCGGCCGGCGTCCCGTCCACGGTGCTCACGCGCCGGCCCGACATCGACGCCGCGCGGCAATCGATGCTCGCCGCCCAGACGCGCGTCGGTGTCGCGCAGGCGGCGTGGTTTCCGGACATCGCGCTGACCGGTTCCGGGGGCTTCGCGTCCACGGAGCTGGGTGAGCTCTTCAAATGGTCGGCGCGCTCCTGGGGTATCGGCGCATTGCTTTCGCTGCCGATCTTCGACGGCGGGCGGCGCGATGCGGGCGTGCGCAACGCCAACGCGGAACTGGATGCCGCGCTGGCCGGTTACCGCGAACAGGTGCTCGTCGCCTTCAAGGACGTCGAAGACCAGTTGTCCGCGCTGCGGCTCCTCGCGGAACAGGGCGAGGCGCAGGCACGCGCCGTCACCTCGGCGAGCCGCGCGACCGTCCTGTCGGACGTGCGCTATCGCAACGGGCTTGTCAGCCAGCTCGAACTGCTCGACGCCCGCCGCAGCGAGCTGCGCAATCGGCGGGAGGCATTGCAGGTGCGCTCCGCCCAATACCAGGCGACCGTCGGGCTGGTTCGCGCCCTCGGTGGAGGGTGGGAGCGAGATGAGGGGCTGGCGCTCGGCGGTCGTGCTGCGGCCGCGAGCACAGGCGGTTGAGATTCGGCCGGTATGCGCCGGGCGATGGGCCGGCTGTTCGGTTCGAACTGCCTACCATCGCCCGATGCGGCCAATGCCGGGCCGCACCGGGTCGCGGACGCCTCAAGCGTGGAAATGTCGGTGACGCTTTGCCGATATCGGCTAACGTCCTGCCGACAACCGCCACGAGAATCGGACCGTCACGCGCAGGAGCCTTGATGTCCTTCTCTCGAGGTCCGGCGCGCTCGGCATTCATCGACCACAACCGCCCGAGAAACCTGAGGATGAGCACTAAGCGGATCGTCGTGCTAGGCGCCGGCCCGGCCGGAGTCGCGGTTGCCATCGGCTTGAGGCGTGCGGGGGAGGAGGTGCTGCTGGTCGGCGAGCCGCGACGCTTTGCCGCGGTGGAGGGGGTGTCCGCGCGGGTGCTGGGCGCCCTGCACAAGGCCGGCTTCGCCCGGGCCGTCCGGTGCTTCGCTCCGCCATCGCAGCGCTGCGTGACGTGGGACGGTACGCGGTCGCGTGCCAATTGGGAGAGTCTCGTTGACCGCCAGGCCTTCGACCGGGCTGCGCTCGAGGACGCCCGTAGCGCGGGTGTGCGCGTGGTGGCCGACCGGATCGTGTCCTGCGTGTCCGCCGTGAGCGGGCATTACGTGGAGGTCGATCACGACGGCAGGCGGACGACCTTCGAAGCGGATTTCGTCGTCGAGGCGCGGGGTCGTGCCGCACCGGGGCAAGGGAGCGCGCGTGTGCGCGGTGCGGAGACGGTGTCCCTGCTGCAGTACTGGGTCGGTCCGCCCGCGACCGCCGGTTCGGCGGTGGAGAGCTGTGCCGACGGCTGGGTGTGGATGGCCGCGCTGCCGGACGGGCGGCGTTATCTCCAGCTGACGCTGGACGTCGCGACTGCGGCGCTGCCGCCGAAGCGGGAACTCGGCGCCTTCTGCCGTGCCCGCTTCGAGGCGATCGACGCAGCGCGTCCTTTCCTGGAGGGCGCCGAGCCGGTCGGCGAACCGCATGCGCGGACGAGCACGCCCGTACTGCAGGAAGATGTTGTCGGGCACGACTGGATCCGCGTCGGCGATGCGGCGATGGCGGTCGATCCCTTGTCCGGGAACGGGATCTTCCAGGCGCTTTCCTCGGCCTTGCAGGCCCCGGCCGTGATCGGCACCCTGCTGCACGATCCCGACCGTGCAGCGCTGGCGCGGCGTTTCCATCAGGAGCGGATCGAAAACCTGTTCTTCCATTTCGCGCGCATCGGCCGCGATTTCTACGCAATGGAGTCGCGTTGGCAGGACGAGCCGTTCTGGCGCACGCGCCGCGCTTGGCCCGATGCGCAGCCGATCCATCCCGACACTTCCGCCGCCGACTTGCAGGTGATGCGCCGGCCCGTCGTATCTGACGGCCGGATTGTCGAGGACGAAGTGGTCGTCACGCCCGGCCAGCCTCTCGGCATCTGGCATGTCGATGGCGTGAGGCTGGCGCCGCTGGTGCGGGCCTTGCACGCGTGCGGGTCGCAGACGAGCGCCGAGGCGGTGTTGCGCGCCGCACTCGGCGGTGATGCCACGCGTGCAGCGCGGGTGGCGGCGTGGTTGCGGGAGCAGGGCTGGCTGGCGGGGGAGCCCCAAGAGCTTCCGTAGGGCGGGAGCAGCGCAGCGTATCCTGCCACGCGACGGTCCGGTCGATTCCGGTGGCCGGATTGGCGGGGCGCACTGCGTTCCTCCCGCCCTACCCGAATTCGTGCATTTGTCCTCGGCCTATCGAAAATGAGTTTGGATACAACAGCATGCCGTGGCATGCTGTTGTATTTTTCACATTGCCGCCTGTCTGACACTTTTGCGCAGGCGGAGTCGTTCGCTGCGGCCGCGTGCCGACCGGCAAGAGATCGCGTTCCCTCCATTTCCGAGTATTCAATATGCTTGATAGCCTGATCTTTATCGACAGCTTCAATAACCGAATCGTTACCGCGCCGTCGATCGATCCGAACCAGTTGGTGTTGTACCGCGATCCCTATTCCAACCAGTACACCATTCGGCTGCTGGGTATCGACGACGAGCTGCGCTTCGCCCCGGGCACGATCCAGGAGATCCAGTTCGGCGACGGCACGGTGTGGGATCAGTTCGCCATCGACCAGGCGGTGTGGCAGACGCAGCTGCAGCAAGGCACGTCGGGCAACGACTGGCTGTGGGGCACGGAAGGGCAGGACGTGCTGCTGGGCGGCGCGGGCGATGACCAACTGGTGGGCAACGGCGGCAACGACGTGCTCGACGGCGGAACGGGCAACGACAAACTCGATGGTGGCGCTGGCGCGGACACCTATGTGCTCGCCGCCGGCGGCGGCTCCGACACCGTCATGGACGGGGGCGCCTACTGGATGGAACAGAACCGCATCGTCACCGCCCCGACCATCGACCCGGGCCAGGTGATGCTGGTGCGCGAACCCGGCGGCTACGACCAGTACGGCCAGTGGACCGGCGACCAGTACGTGCTGCGCCTGCTGGGTTCGCACGACGAGCTGCGCTTCAACCCCGGCACGATCCAGGAGATCCAGTTCGGCGACGGCACGGTGTGGGACCAGTTCGCCATCGACCAGGCGGTGTGGCAGACGCAGCTGCAGCAAGGCACGTCGGGCAACGACTGGCTGTGGGGTACGGAAGGCCAGGACGTGCTGCTGGGCGGCGCGGGCGATGACCAACTGGTGGGCAATGGCGGCGACGACGTGCTCGATGGCGGCACCGGCAACGACAAACTCGATGGTGGCGCCGGCGCTGACACCTATGTGCTCGCCGCCGGCGGCGGCTCCGACACCGTCGTCGACACCTACGCCTACTGGATGGAACAGAACCGCATCGTCACCGCCCCGACCATCGACCCGGGCCAGGTGATGCTGGTGCGCGAACCCGGCGGCTACGACCAGTACGGCCAGTGGACGGGCGACCAGTACGTGCTGCGCCTGCTGGGTTCGCACGACGAGCTGCGCTTCAACCCCGGCACGATCCAGGAGATCCAGTTCGGCGACGGCACGGTGTGGGACCAGTTCGCAATCGACCAGGCAGTGTGGCAGACGCAGCTGCAGCAAGGCACGTCGGGCAACGACTGGCTGGGGGGCACGGAAGGGCAGGACGTGCTGTTGGGCGGCGCGGGCGACGACCAGCTGCAGGGCAACGGCGGCAACGACGTGCTCGACGGTGGAACGGGCAACGACAAGTTGGACGGCGGCGCCGGCTCGGACACCTACGTGCTCGCCGCCGGCGGAGGCTCCGACACCGTCGTCGACTCCTACTGGATGGAGCAGAACCGCATCGTCACCGCCCCAACCGTCGACCCGAGCAAAGTGATGCTGGTGCGCGAACCCGGCGGCTACGACCAATACGGCCAGTGGACGGGCGACCAGTACGTGCTGCGCCTGCTGGGTTCGCACGACGAGCTGCGCTTCAACCCCGGCACGATCCAGGAGATCCAGTTCGGCGACGGCACGGTGTGGGACCAGTTCGCCATGGACCAGGCAGTGTGGCAGACACAGCTGCAACAGGGCACCTCCGGCAACGACTGGCTGGGGGGCACGGAAGGGCAGGACGTGCTGCTGGGCGGCGCGGGCGACGACCAGCTGCTGGGCAACGGCGGCAATGACGTGCTCGACGGTGGAACGGGCAACGACCACCTCGACGGCGGCGCCGGTTCGGACACCTACGTGCTCGCCGCGGGCGGCGGCTCCGACACCGTCGTCGACACCTACGCCTACTGGATGGAACAGAACCGCATCGTCACCGCCCCGACCGTCGACCCGAGCAAAGTGATGCTCGTGCGCGAACCCGGCGGCTACGACCAATACGGCCAGTGGACGGGCGACCAGTACGTGCTGCGCCTGCTCGGTTCGCACGACGAGCTGCGCTTCAACCCCGGCACGATCCAGGAGATCCAGTTCGGTGACGGCACGGTGTGGAACCAGTTCGCCATCGATCAGGCGGTGTGGCAGACGCAGCTGCAGCAAGGCAGCGCCGACAACGACTGGCTGTGGGGCACGGAAGGTCAGGACGTGCTGCTGGGCGGCGCGGGCGACGACCAGCTGCTGGGCAACGGCGGCAATGACGTGCTCGACGGTGGAACGGGCAACGACCACCTCGACGGCGGCGCCGGCTCGGACACCTACGTGCTCGCCGCGGGCGGCGACTCCGACACCATCGTCGACACCTACGCCTACTGGATGGAGCAGAACCGCATCGTCACCGCCCCGACCGTCGACCCGAGCAAAGTGATGCTGGTGCGCGAACCCGGCGGCTACGACCAGTACGGCCAGTGGACGGGCGACCAGTACGTGCTGCGCCTGCTCGGGTCGCACGACGAACTGCGCTTCTACCCGGGCACGATCCAGGAGATCCAGTTCGGCGACGGCACGGTGTGGGACCAGTTCGCCATCGACCAGGCGGTGTGGCAAACGCAGCTGCAGCAAGGCAGCTCCGGCAACGACTGGCTGGGGGGCACGGAAGGGCAGGACGTGCTGCTGGGCGGCGCGGGCGACGACCAGCTGCTGGGCAACGGCGGCAATGACGTGCTCGACGGTGGAACGGGCAACGACAAGTTGGACGGCGGCGCCGGTTCGGACACCTACGTGCTCGCCGCGGGCGGCGGCTCCGACACCGTCGTCGACACCTACGCCTACTGGATGGAACAGAACCGCATCGTCACCGCCCCGACCGTCGACCCGAGCAAAGTGATGCTCGTGCGCGAACCCGGCGGCTACGACCAATACGGCCAGTGGACGGGCGACCAGTACGTGCTGCGCCTGCTCGGTTCGCACGACGAGCTGCGCTTCAACCCCGGCACGATCCAGGAGATCCAGTTCGGTGACGGCACGGTGTGGAACCAGTTCGCCATCGATCAGGCGGTGTGGCAGACGCAGCTGCAGCAAGGCAGCGCCGACAGCGACTGGCTGTGGGGCACGGAAGGTCAGGACGTGCTGCTGGGCGGCGCGGGCGACGACCAGCTGCTGGGCAACGGCGGCAATGACGTGCTCGACGGTGGAACGGGCAACGACCACCTCGACGGCGGCGCCGGTTCGGACACCTACGTGCTCGCCGCGGGCGGCGGCTCCGACACCATCGTCGACACCTACGCCTACTGGATGGAGCAGAACCGCATCGTCACCGCCCCGACCGTCGACCCGAGCAAAGTGATCCTGGTGCGCGAACCGGGCGGCTACGACCAGTACGGCCAGTGGACGGGTGACCAGTACGTGCTGCGCCTGCTCGGCTCGCATGACGAGCTGCGCTTCGCCCCGGGCACGATCCAGGAGATCCAGTTCGGCGACGGCACGGTGTGGGACCAGTTCGCCATCGACCAGGCGGTGTGGCAGACGCAGCTGCAGCAAGGCACGTCCGGCAACGACTGGCTGTGGGGTACGGAAGGGCAGGACGTGCTGCTGGGCGGCGCAGGCGATGACGAGCTGCAGGGCAGCGGCGGCAACGACGTGCTCGACGGCGGCGCCGGCAACGACAAACTCGATGGTGGCGCCGGCGCGGACACCTACGTGCTCGCCGCCGGCGGTGGCGCTGACACCATTGTCGATGCGTATGCCTCCTGGATGGAACAGAACCGCATCGTCACCGCACCGGACGTCGATCCCGATCAGGTCACGCTGCTGTATCGTCCCGGCTCCTATGATCCGTACATGGGCGGGGCGCAGCCCGAGCAGTATGTCCTGCGCATCGTCGGCTCGACCGACGAGCTGCGTTTTGCGCCCGGTGCGATCCAGGAAATCCAGTTCGGTGACGGTACGGTGTGGAACGCACAAATGATCTCGATGATGGCCGTGACGGACGTCAATGATCCGCCCAACGGAGAGGTCACGATCAGCGGGGCGCCGGTGCAGGGCGAAACGCTCGTTGCATCCAATACCCTGACGGATGCGGACGGTATGAGCGAGGTCCACTATCAGTGGCATGCCGACGGTGTCGCGATCGACGGTGCGATCGAAGATACCTACACCCTGTCGCAGGGTGATGTGGGCAAGACCATCACCGTCACCGCCTCCTACATGGATGGCTTCGGAACGCAGGTGAGCGTGGTCGGCTTCGCGATGGCGCCTGTCGCGAACCTCAACGATCTGCCGAGCGGTGAGGTGCTGGTAATGGGCGAGCCGGTGCAGGGGCAGACCCTGACCGCAATCCACAACCTCGCAGACGCCGACGGACTGGGCGCACTCGGCTACCAGTGGAGTGTGGACGGCGCGGCGGTCGCAGGTGCCAACGAGAGCAGCTACACCCTCAAGCAGGGTGACGTGGGCAAGAGCGTTGCGGTCACCGTGAGTTATGTGGATGGCTTCGGCGCTGCGGAAAGCGTCGCAAGCGCGCCGACGGTTCCGGTCGAGAACATCAACGACCTGCCCACCGGAGAGGTCACGATCGATGGAGTCGTCATGCAGGGCCAGATCCTCACGGCGACCAGCAGCTTGGCCGATGAAGACGGAATCGGGCTGCTCCGCTACCAGTGGAGCGTCGATGGTGCCGCAATCTCCGGCGCGACGGAAAGCAGCTACATGCTTGCCGCAAGTGACGTCGGCAGGAGCATCTCCGTCACGGCCAGCTATGTCGACGGCTTCGGTACGACGGAAAGCGTCAATAGTCTCGCCACGGCCCCGGTGCTGCCCATCCCGAATCTCACCCTGACCGGTGCCGGCGGCAACGATACGCTCTACGGCGATGGCGGTCACGACAGCCTCACCGGCCTTGGCGGGAGCGACACGCTGTACGGGCTCGACGGCAACGACATGCTGGATGGCGGAGCGGGAACGGACAACCTGCTGGGCGGGGAGGGCTCCGACCTGTATGTGATCAACCTCGCGTCGGATCACCTTGCGGCGGAGATCTCCGACACCGGCATGACGGGTACGGACGAAGTCCGCTTCGCGTCGGCATCCGCGAGCACATTGAAGCTCTACGCGTCCGACACCGGCGTCGAGAAGATCGTCGCGGGCACCGGCAGCGGAGCCACAGCAAACACCTCGGGTACGACGGCACTGAATGTCGATGCCTCGGCGGTGCTGAACGGCCTGACGCTGATCGGCAATGCGGGTGCGAACACCCTGACCGGTACCGCCTACAGCGACACGCTCGACGGGGGCGCAGGTGGCGACAGGTTGACCGGCGGATACGGCGACGACACCTACGTCGTGGACAACATCAAGGATGTCGTCTCCGAGGGCAGCGTTTCGGGCGGCTCGGACACGGTGGTGTCGAGCATCGCCTACACCCTGGGCACAAACGTCGAAAATCTCGTGCTGACGGGACAGTCCGGGCTGAGCGGAACGGGCAACTCGCTGGCGAACCGCCTGTCGGGCAGCGACGGTGCGGATACGCTGAAGGGGCTTGCAGGAAACGACGTCCTCCTGGGCGGTGCCGGGAACGACGTGCTGATCGGCGGTCTGGGCATGGACGAGCTGACAGGGGGGGCGGGCGCGGACGTCTTCCGCTTCGAAAGCACCCTGGGCTCGACCAACATCGACACGATCACGGACTTCGACGGCACGAGCGACACGATCCAGCTGGAAAACCTGGTGTTCAAGAAGCTCGCGGCGACCGGCAGCCTCGCAGCTGCGAACTTCGTCGCCAGCGCCACGGGCGAGGCCGCCGATGCCAACGACTACGTGCTTTACAACACGAGCACGGGCGGCCTGTACTACGATGCGGACGGCAATGGAGCGGGCGCGGCCGTTCAGGTGGTGACGCTGACCGGCGCCCCGACCCTTGGCGCCGGGGACTTCATCGTTACGTGATGAGCGGGAAACGGCTCACGGGCTGAATCCGGTCGGCCGGACGTTACCGCGTCCGGCCGATTCCATGCGGTCAGAGCTCCTGCAACGCGGTGGCGATGGCGCTACTTGCAAGCCACCCGGATGGTTGTTCCGCCCGAGTGGCTGCGGTTCAAACTCCCGGCGTCGACACGGTGATTACAAAATGGTCGGCGCTCACGGGACGCGATGATTGTCTCAAGGTACCGAGACCCAGCCCTCAAGCGCCTGATGGGCCGCCTCGTCCAGCGTCTTGGGACCGAAAGGATCGCCGTAGTTGCGATCCTGTCGGTCCTCCAACATCTGGCCGAGCATGCCGAGTCGGTTGGAATAGTCCCATATGCCGCCGCGCACGGCGCTCATGGCCTTGACGTCGAGCGTCTCGATGGCGGGCAGGTTGTGGATGATGAGATGGGTCATGATGGCTCTCCTGAGGCGTGTATCGCGTTTCTGCTGGTAGTGAGCTGGATGTTGCGCTCGCCACTCTTATTGCAGAAAGCGCGCCAGGGGCGCCATAAGCATCTTGAAAGAAGCGTAAGGGCCTGAAAATAAAAATAATGTGAAGGCGCATCGCTTGCGGCGAAGGCGATGTGGGTACCATTGGCGGACGCCAAGCGGTGGGCAATCCCCGACAGGTTCAGGTCAAGTGTTGGGTCTGTCACGTCACGGTTGGGCAGCCGACGCCGCATAAGGCAGGGGAGGGGCTAACGGGTGTCCCCTCGTGTGCTCGCGCGCGTCGGGCGCGTGGCGTCGATATCCCGGGCGGGTGGGCGCGCTCCCGGCGTGCGCAGCCGCGCGGCCGGAAACTCCTCCTGCCACAGGCGCGTGCCCGCGGCGTTCCACGCGGCGATGCGCAGCAACCGCGCGCCGGCCGGCCCGGAGAACTCCAGCGTGCAGAAGTTGCGCTGCGTGACCAGCGTCCCGGGCACCTCGCGCACCGGGAACGGGCGGGGATGCACGCGCGAGGTCAGCGGCGAGCAGGTCAGCTCGGTTAGCGGGTAGGTGCCGGGGCGCTCGCGCTCGGTCAGGTGGGTGTAGTGGATGTCGCCGGAGAGGAAGAACACGCCGTCGATGCGCTCCGCAGCGAGCCAGTCGAGGAACGCGTGGCGCTCGCGCGGGAAGTTGTGCCAGCCCTCGCCGCCGCGCTGCTCGGGCGAGGGGCGGTCGCTGAGCATGCGGCTGCCGTTGGCGACCAGCTTGAAGGTGGCGCGCGAGTCGCGCAGCGCGCCCTTGAGCCACTCGAGCTGCACCGCGCCCAACATCGTCCGCGTCGGGTCCGCGGCGGCATCGTCGTCGCGGTGGTAACGGTCATCGAGCAGGAACAGCTCGACGTCGCCGAGCGGCACCCGGGCGAAGGTCCCGCCGCCGTTGGGCAGTCCGTAGCTGGGGTTCGCCCAGTAGTCCTGGAACAGCTCTAGCGCCGTCGCCTTGAGCGCGAAGTCGCGGTTCGAGTTGTCCGGGCCGTAGTCGTGGTCGTCCCAGATGGCGACGTGCTGGCCGGTGCGCAGCAGCCGCTGCAGCGGCGCGAAGGCGCGCGTGATCGCCCAGCGCCGGTGCATCCGCGCGGCGGCCTCGTCCGCGGGCGCGAGGTCGTCGTCGCGGTAGTAGATGCTGTCGCCGAGCCACAGCATGACGTCGGGTCGCCGTGCGGCGATGGTATCGAAGATCTCGAAGCCGGCGCCGAAGGAGCCCTGCGTGACCGCGTAAGGGGGGTCGGGGACGTAGTTGCACGAGCCGGTGGCGATGACCAGCTCGCGAGGCGCGGTCGGATCCGCGGGCGCGGTGGTGAACGCGGGCACCTCGCCGTGCTCGACCGGGGTTCCGTCGAGCAGCACGCGGTAGGCGTAGCGGGTGGCGGCCTGCAGACCGTCGAGGTCGACGCGCGCGGTGTGGCCGCGCTCCGGGCTGACGGCGACCGGCGCGCTGCGCCGCGCCGCGTCGGGCTGCCCGTGCGGCCAGTACTCGAGCTGCACCTGCGCGGGGGCGTCGGTCATCAGCCACACGCCGACGCGCGCGGCCGTCGCCGGGCCGGCCATCGGGCCGCCGGCCAGGGTGGCCGCGCTGGCGCCGGCCGCGTTCAGCGCCAGCAGCAGCCAGGGTAGCGCCAGGAGGCGCAGTACGCGCCACCCAGGCGTGGAACGGCGAACGTCCCGAACGACATTGCGCAACAGGCCGATATGGCGGATCAGCAGGTCATTGTCCCCGCGCTGCAGGGCATTGACCGTGAAAAACAACCAGGTGCCGCCGGGATGCCAGGCGCGTCGATAGTCGGGCATGCCATCATGTTGCGCGGAACGCCATGGCGGCGCAATGCCCTTCGGTTCCTGCACCCTACGGGATTGCCGTCGCGGCCGATCACAAAGCGCCACCGAAGTCGCGTATTTTCGAGTGGCTGAGTTGGGACGAGAATGGCCGATTGCGGCAAGGTGATCTGCAGTTCGCTGTCACGCGTCAGGCAAGCTTTTCACCGGTACTGCGCGTAAGCTCGCGCAGCGCGGTGCATTCACAGGTTCGCCTTTAACGCCATGACTACAATGATCCGGCCCGAGACAGCATTGGACGAGGAGGCAATCGAGCAAGTCACTCGACGGGCTTTTCTCTCTCATCCTTACAGCCATCAAACCGAGCAGTTCATCATCCGCGCCCTGCGGGCGGATCACGCACTGTCGGTATCTCTGGTCGCCGAAGAGGCCGGCCGCGTCGTGGGGCACATTGCGCTGTCGCCAGTAAGTGTCAGTGATGGTGCTGCCGGCTGGTATGGACTTGGGCCGATTTCGGTCGAGCCGGAGCGGCAAGGCCGTGGTATCGGGCGGGCGCTGATGGAAAGGGGGCTTGCCGAGCTCCGCAGGATCGGCGCGAACGGGTGTGTGCTCGTCGGTGATTCGGCGTTCTACACTCGTTTCGGGTTTGCGAGCAATCCGGCGCTCGTGCTTGAGGGCGTTCCGCCCGAGTACTTTCTTGCGCTGTCTTTGGGCACTGCTTCCGCTCTTGGCAATGTCCGGTTCCATCCGGCATTTCAGGCCACGAGCTGACCCAACACTCCATCGGGCTTCCACGGCTACGTCACGCTGCCCGACCTGCCGGGCATCGGCTTCGAGGGCAAGGCGGACCTGTATCGCGAGATGCAGAAACTGTCGGCCAGATCGCCGCGGCCCCGGTTGGGATCTTCGCTGCGTCGCTCGGCGGGTGAGGCTTTGGCCGACCTGGGAACTCGCGCCTACGCCAATCCGGCGTCCTCAAGCACCGGCTTCCAGCACCTATTCACGATCTTCCTGAACCCGGTCCCCTTCGGATGCAACTCGTTCGCCCAGTCCTTCGGTCCAAGCGTACCGCGGCTGTCCACGAGGAGCAGGTGGTTGGGGTCCCCTGGCGTGATCGCGGCGAGCATGTCGTGGAATGCGTCAATGAGGTATCTGACGCAGTCTTGCCGGAGTGCTTCCGGAACGTTGGCGGCGACGAGTGCGGGCTTGAGCCAACCGTCGGAACCGAACACGCCCCGTCCGTCGGGATTCGTGTAGTCGTAGCTGTGCATGACGATCTTGCAGTCAAGCGAGGTGTGGGTGTAGATGCGGCCGATCAGCGTGCGGTAGTGCTGATCCATCCGCAGGAGGAATCCTGAGAGGCCGCTATCGCCCGAGCGGAAACATTCCTCGGCGGACTGCGCGTCGGTACAGTCGAGATTCAGAAGCGGGCGCATGTCGTTGAGTCCCGCGAAATCGTTTCCGCCGCCGCTGATGAACGCCGCAGAAAGGCTCGATCCATAGAGACGCAGGGCGTCATTGACGCTTCGCTTGTACTTGCCTTCGACGTAGTCGAACGCCTCCGCGCCGTTCATACCCTTCGCAAGGATCACGTGTTCCTTCGTGTCGACCAGCGGGGCGAGATAGCTGGTGAGGCTTCCTCCCGGGAAGGGATACCAGAACCATGAGTCGCCGATCGCCAGAATCGTCGGTATGACGCCTGCGTTTCGCATTGCCCCTTCGTCCCAGTAGATGCTCATGATGGCTCATCCTCTTCTTGGTCTGGCACTGCAGCAACAGACGGTGCGTCATGCCTGCGCATGATCGCGCGCATGGAGCTTCACGACGGTCTACCGGGCGAATGCGTTCGTTGACGACCGGCCTTCTTACGCCCATTGGAACCTGCTCGAAATGAGAGAACAACGGGCCGCACGACGCTGTGCTGCATGCTATGCAATCAAGGTGATCGCCTGTCGTATGTCAAGGTCGTCAAAAGGAAAAGGGCGACAAGCCCAACGTAGAAAGGGACCAGCGCCAGACGCCGCCCGAAGCAGTACCAGTTCGGGCGAACCGACGTTGGGCAGGATGGATGTACTCGGGTTGACTCGGTGTGGAATGGCATCTATCCAGAATGACGCCGTTCAGGAAGGAGTGCGATCATGTTTCACACGCAATCACGCTCAACAAGATCGGCAGTCCTGCGAGCGGCGGCCCTCGGCTTGACGGTACTGGCAACCGGCTTGTGGTCCGGCGCGATATACGCACAGACGCCGATCAGCGACGTGAGCTCGAACCCGGACGGCGGCGATGCGACCGATCCGCTCGCGGTGACGCAATGCAACGGCGCGCCGCAACTGGGTGTCCTCTATCGCAATAGCGAGAGCGAGCCGCACCTCGCGGTCAACCCGCTCGACCCGGCGAACATGATCGCCGGGTGGCACCAGGACCGCTGGAGCTCCGGCGGCGCGCAGAGCCTGGGGGCGGCGTACACGACCGACGGCGGCGTGTCATGGACGCAGGTGGTGATCCCGTTCACGCGCTGTTCCGGGGCGGCGCCGCGCTCTGCGGGCGATTACGAGCGCGGCTCGGATCCGTGGATCAGCTTCGGCCCGACCGGCACGGCGCATTACATGGCGCTGGTCACCGACAGGTCGGTCAACGCGAACGCGATGGTCACCGCGCGTTCGACCGACGGCGGTAACACCTGGTCGGCACCAGTGGCGATCGCACGCATGCCCGCACAGGATCCCGTCTTGCGTTCGCTGTTTCACGACAAGAACACCCTCACCGCCGACCCGTTCGACGAGCGGCTCGTCTATGCGACCTGGACCTTGTTCCGCACCGGGATCACGTCGCTCGTGTTCGCGCGCTCAACGGACGGCGGACTGACGTGGTCCAAGCCGGCGCCGATCGCGACGATGGGCGGGGGAGTCGGGAGTTCCGAGAAGACCGTATTCCGCCAAGGCGCGCAGATCGTCGTGCTTCCTGACGGAACGCTGGTTAACGCGTTCTTCCGCATACTGTTCGATGACGCCACTGGGCGCGTAACCAACGAGCAGGCGATCCTGCGCTCGACCGACAAGGGGCGGCACTGGACGCGCCTGGACACGCGGGTCGCGCCGTTCGAGAGCGCGTCGGCGGTCGATCCCGAGCTTGGTATTCCGGTGCGCGACGCGGGCGGATTGCCGAGCATCGCGGTCAATCCCGGTACCGGCGAAATCTATATCGCGTGGCAGGACCGCAACGCCAATAGCGCGGGGCTCGTGGGCGCCTTCGTCGCGCGCTCCAACGATGGCGGCCTGACGTGGTCGGCGCCGGTGCGCGTCAATCAGGGCACGACGGATGATGCCCAGGCGTTCCTGCCGATCGTCGCGGTCAGTGCGGACAGCACCGTGGGCGTGCTCTTCTACGATTTCCGCAACGACGTGTCCGGCGATGCGCCGTTGAGCACCGACGTGTTCCTGTCGCTGTTCTCGCATGAACTGGTCTTCATCGACGAGCGCCGGCTGACGGCCAGCTCATTCGACATGCGTCAGATGGCGATCACCGGCCCGCGCGGCTTCTTCCCCGGCGACTACGTCGGGCTCGCCAGCGCCGGCGGTGATTTCGTCGCGGCATTCACGAGGAGCAACAACCTCGGTCTGCCGGTGGTATTCCCGCAAAACGAGAACGGCTTGTTCCTCGACACCCACAACCGCCAGGACATCGTGTTCGTGCGCGAGACGCCGTAAGCGGCGAACGCTGCCGGAAAGGGCTTGTACCGGCAGCTCGCGCCGTCGGTGCGGCTTGGAATGCGCTATGCCAGTTTCGCGGCAGCCTGATGAATGGCGGCGCGAATCCGCGGATACGTGCCGCAGCGGCACAGGGTGCATTCCATCGCCGCATCGATCTCCGCATCCGTCGGATGGGGGGATTTCTTCAGCAGTGCGCAGGCACTCATCAGCTGACCGCTCTGGCAATATCCGCACTGCACGACATCGACCGCCATGAAGGCCAGGCGCAGCGCGTCGGCTTCACGTCCGGCCAGACCCTCGATGGTCGTGATCGAATGTCCTTCCGCGAGTGCGTCGGCGATTGTCGTCGTGCAGGCGCGAACCGGCATGCCATCGAGGTGTATCGTGCAGGCGCCGCAAATCCCGACGCCACACCCGTACTTGGTGCCGGTCAGCTTCAACTCGGCACGCAGCACCCACAATAGCGGTGTATCCGCTTCGGCTTCGACGTCGGTTGTCTTACCGTTGATGAGCAGTCTGGGCATGGCAATTCCACTCGGGGGCGGGTTTGAACCGGAGCGGCAGCGATCGCAGGCGCTGCCCGGTCAATGCAAACAGGGCATTGGCCAATGCGGGGGCGACGGGCGGTGTCGCGGCTTCGCCGACGCCTGCCGGCGCTTCGGTACTGGGCATGATCTCCGTTTCGATCTCCGGGCAATCGACGATGCGCACGATGTGCTGGTCGCCAAACGTGCTTTGCCTTACGCGGCCGTTTTCGATCGCGATTTCGCCGAAAAGCGCGGCGCTGAGGCCGAAAATGATCCCGCCTTCGACCTGCTGACGGATCAGGTTGGGATTGACCGGAAAGCCGCAGTCGATGACGCACGCCACGCGGTGGACCCGGATCTGCTGGTTCGTGTCGAGCGATGCTTCGATCACCTGGGCGACGATGCTGCCGAAGCTCTCGTGCAGTGCGACACCATGGGCCCTTTGCGGGCCGCTTGGTGCGCGAGCCGGCGGTGTCCGCCAATTTCCCAGCGCGGCCGCGCGTTCGAGCACTGCGCGATGCCGGGGATGGCGCTTCAGCAGTGCGAGACGGAAATCCACCGGATCCTGACCGGTCGCCGCAGCGGCCTCGTCGAGAAAGGATTCCGTGAAAAAGGCGTGGTGCGAGTGCCCCACGGAACGCCAGAAGCCGATCGGCACCGGTAACTCGACCTGCTCGTGAGCGACGCGCACGTTCGGTAATTCATAGGGCAGATCGAAGGCGCCTTCCGAGGTCGTCTTGTCGCGGAACGGCCAGGGCAGGCCATACGTGCGTTCGAGCACTTGGGGAATGATCGACTGGCTGGCCGAGACGTTGCGCCATGCTGTCAGCCGGCCGTTGGCGTCGAAGCCGGCCTTCAGGCGCGATACGCACGCCGGGCGGTAGAAGTCGTGGGTCGTGTCCTCCGCGCGTGACCACAGTGTCTGCACCGGAAGACCGATCGCTTCGCGGGCGATTGCCGCCGCCTGGGCGATGAAATCCACTTCGAGGCGGCGCCCGAAGCCGCAGCCGAGCAGCATGACCTTGATGTCGACCTTGCCGGCCGGAATCCCGAGGACCCGGGCGACCGCATGCCGGGCCATCGTCGGCACCTGCGTCGATACCCATACGGTTGCCGAGTCGTTGTCGACCCGGACAGTGCAGTTCATCGGCTCCATCGTCATGTGGGCGAGGTATGGCGCGCGATATTCGGCCTCGATGTGCTTCGCAGCACCGGCCAGCGCACGCTCGACGTCGCCAGTCCGGTGGTACGTTCGGCCGTCGGCCTCATCGAGCGCCTGCGACAACTTCTGCAAGAGATCGACGCTGTTCACGCCGGCCATTGCGCCTTCGTTCCAGGTGATCGATACCGCTTCGAGAGCCGTGATCGCACGCCACGGGCTGTCTGCGATCACGGCGACGCCGGCGGTGCCGCCGTGGTAGCCATCGACCGGGACGACCTTGCGCACGCCCGGAAGGTCGGTCGCGCGTGCAGCGTCGACGCTTGCAACCGTGCCGCCGAGCACGGGACACATGCGCACGCTGGCGTACAGCAGCCCCTCGGGCAAGGCGTCGATCCCGAAGGCCGCGCTGCCGTCGAGCTTGCTCGGGCCTTCGATGCGCGCCAGCGGCTTGCCGATCAGCGTGAAGTCCTCGAGGGACTTGAGCGGAGGATGCTCCGGCAACGCTTGGCGTGCAGCCGCTCCGGCCAGCTCGCCGAACCCGGTGGATCGTCCCGAAGCATGGATGACCCGGCCGGACGATGCGCGGAACTCGCCAACTGGCACCCGCCACTGCTCGGCTGCCGCCGCAATCAGCATGTGGCGTGCAGCTGCGCCCGCTTCACGCATCGGCAGCCAGAGATCCTTCATGCTCGAGGATCCGCCCGTCGCCATGATCCCGAACTCGCGTGCGATCTTTGCGGTCATCCAGTCCGCAGCGCGCTTCACGGTGCCCTGATCGTCGGGCCGGAAAGGCAGGCTTTCGACGACGGCGGTGATGTTGTTGTAGATCGCGTCGATGGGCGCCATCTCGATGCGTACGCTCGACCAGTCCGCATCCATTTCGTCGGCCAGCAGCATCGCCAGCGAGGTCATGACGCCCTGGCCCATCTCGCTTCTGGTCATCATGATGGTCACGGTCCCGTCCGGCGCGACCTTGACCCAGCCGTTCATGGCCGTCTCGCCGCGGGAGCTCGCCAGCGGCTGCGAGGAGACCATCCGCTGCCGTGGCGGCAGCACGGACCAGCCCACGACCAGGGCGCCCAATGCCCCGGCTGTTCCGAGAATGAAGCGGCGTCTGCTTACCATGCGGCCATCTCCGTCTTGGATGGGACGAATTGCGCTCGCTACGTTCCTTCGCCACGGGAACTCACTATTGATAGATGGCGCCCGGCAGCGGGTCAAGGCGGTTTGCCCGCCGGTCCGGGGGAGGGAATGCGGACAGACCCCGAAGAAAGCGGGGACGGACCCTGACAAGCGCCCTCAGCCGCCGCTCACCACGCCGACTTCCGGCTCGCCGGGCTGTCCGCGTGCGTGCTCAGGTATTCCCGCAGGTGTTCGATGAAGAAGGACACCTTGGCCGACAGGTTGAGCCGCTCCAGATACACGGCGTAGATGTCGGCCGGGGGCGTTTCGTAGTCGGCGAGCACCTGTTCCAGCCGGCCGCTGCGCAGGTACTTGGCGACGTCCCACTCGGCGCGCATCAGGATGCCCAGCCCGTCGAGCGCCCAGTTCAGCGCGACCTCGCCATCGTTGGTGCTGAGCTTGCCATGCACCTTGATCGCCTCGCCCTGCTTGCCGCGCGCGAGGCGCCATACGCCGTAGGCCGATTCATTCTGCCGCAGCACGATGCACTGGTGGCGGGCGAGATCAGCCGGCACTTCGGGCCTGCCGTGCGCGCGCAGATAGAGGGGCGATGCGCACAGCAGGCGGCGGTTCGAGGCGATCTTTTTTGCGATGAGGCGTGAGTCGGGAATCTCGCCGAAGCGGATGGCGACGTCGATCGCCTCGTCGGGCAGGCCCACCGGGCGGTCGGTGAGCTGCAGCTGCACTTCGACGTCGGGGTAACGTTTGCTGAAGCGTGAGATCGCCGGGCCGATATAGGAGCGGCCAAAGCCGAGGGGGGCGTTCACGCGCAGCAGCCCCTTGGGCACCGCCCGGCTGCCGGACACCCGGTTCTCCATTTCGGCGATGTCGCCGAGGATGCGCTGGGCGTTGGTGAAGTACACCTCGCCTTCGTTGGTGAGGCTCAGGCGGCGCGTCGTGCGGTTCAGCAGGCGCACCCCGAGTCGTTCTTCGAGCTGGGCCAGCCGCTTCGTGACCGCCGGCGGCGTCAGGTTCATCTCGCGCGCGGTCGCGGCGAGGCTTCCCATCTTGACCAGCAGGCAGAAGAAGGCGAGCTCGGAGTTTGGATTCATGGCGCGCTCCCTCGGGTTCAGTGCCGGTTGATTATTAACCTGCAGGAAGCAATGTATTAACTTCTGCTCGATTCTAGCAAGAATCAACGCCCTTACTCTCCTCCTCGCGTTCAAGCCCAGCAGGGAGCGATAGCCCAGCCGCGGAAGACGGTCAGCTCGTTCGCCCAAGCAAGTCCTATCGGAGGAGATATGTTCAAACGATTAATTAGTAAGTTGTACGTGCAGGTGCTCGTCGGCGTCACGGCCGGCGTGTTGCTGGGCATTTTCTACCCGCAGCTCGGTGCCGACCTGAAGCCGATCGGCGATGCCTTCATCAAGCTGATCAAGATGGTGTTCGCGCCGATCATCTTCGCGACCGTCGTGCTCGGCATCGCGAAGATGGAAAGCATGAAGGAGCTGGGCCGGGTCGGCGTGCGCGCGCTGATCTACTTCGAGATCCTGTCGACCTTCGCGCTGGCGCTCGGGCTGATCGTGGTCAACGTGGTTCAGCCGGGCTCGGGGATGAACATCGACCCGGCGACCCTCGACGCGAAGAGCATCGCGAACTACACGGCGTCCGCCGCAAAATCGATGACCTTCGTCGAGTTCATGCTGAACATGATCCCGGCTAGCCTCGCCGAAGCTTTCGTCAAGAACGAGATCCTGCAGATCCTGGTGTTCTCGTCGCTGTTCGGCGTCGCGCTGTCGCGCCTCGGCCAGCGCGGCAAGCCGGTCGTTGATTTCCTCGAGTCCTTCTCGCACGGCATGTTCGACATCGTCGGCATGGTGATGCGCGTCGCCCCGCTCGCCGCATTCGGCGCGATGGCCTTCACGGTCGGCAAGTACGGCCTCGGCTCGATCGCCTCGCTCGGCAAGCTGATGGCGAGCATGTACCTGACCTGCTTCCTGTTCGTCGCGGTCGTGCTCGGCGGGATCTCGCGGATGTGCGGCTTCAGCCTGTGGAAGTTCCTCAAGTACATCCGCGAGGAACTCTTCACAGTGCTCGGCACCAGCTCGTCCGAATCGGTGGTGCCGCAGCTGATGAAGAAGCTCGAGAACGTCGGCGTGCCGAAGCCGGTCGTGGGCCTCGTCGTCCCGTCGGGCCTGACCTTCAACCCCGATGGCCAGTGCATCTACTACACGATGGCCGCGATCTTCATCGCCCAGGCGACCGACACACCGCTGACGATGGTCGATCAGCTCGTGATCCTCGGCGTGCTGATGCTGACCTCGAAGGGCTCGGCGGGTGTGACCGGCTCCGGTTTCATCACCCTGGCCGCGACCCTCGCGTCGATGGGCAAGATCCCCGTCGCCGGCATGGTGCTACTCCTCGGTGTCGATCGCTTCATGTCCGAAGCCCGTGCGATCACCAACACGATCGGCAACGCCGTCGGGACGATGGCGATCGCGAAATGGGTCGGCGACCTCGATGATGCCCGCGTCAAGGAAGTCCTGGACGGCAAGGTTGAGGAACGCCGCGAAACGCCGGAAGCCACTCTCCCCGAATTTGCCGACCGCACCGCAGTGCAGGCGAAAGCCGCCTGACAGAGCGGCGAACCATCCGCGGGTGAGCATCATCGTGGCGCCCGCGGAAAGCAGTCCCCCAACCGATTACCAACGGAGCAACATCATGGATAAGGAAGTCGCAGTTCAGTCCCTGACCGACACGATGGCCAAGTTCACGTCCTACATCGGCAAGCGCCTGCCGACCGACGTGAAGCAGAAACTGGCCGATCTTCGCACCCTCGAGACCAACCCGCTCGCCAAGTCGATCTACGACTCGATGGCCGAGAACCAGGAAGCCGCCGACAAGCTCGACCGCCCGAGCTGCCAGGACACCGGCGTGATCCAGTACTTCATCTCGGCGGGCGCGAAGTTCCCGCTCTTGGGCGAACTGGAAGAGATCCTGCAGAACGCGACGCTGGGCGCGACGAAGATCGGCCCGCTGCGCCACAACGCGGTCGAGACCTTCGACGAGAAGAACACCGGCACCAACACCGGCTCGAAGATTCCCTGGCTGGACTGGGAAATCGTGCCGGACTCGGACTGCGCGACGATCGACGTCTACATGGCGGGCGGCGGCTGCACGCTGCCGGGCAAGGCGACGGTGCTGATGCCGGGCCAGGGCTACGAAGGCGTCACCGAGTTCGTGTTCGACGTCATCACCTCGCGCGGCGTGAATGCCTGCCCGCCGCTCTTGGTCGGCGTGGGTGTGTCGACGTCGGTTGAGACCGCGGCGCGGCTTTCGAAGCGCGCGATCCTGCGGCCGGTGAATTCGAAGAACCCCAACGCGAACGCCGCGCTGATGGAAGAGCTGCTCGAAGAGGGCCTCAACGAAGTCGGCATCGGCCCTCAGGGCCTCACCGGCAACAACAGCGTGATGGGCGTGAACATCGAGTCATCGGCGCGCCACCCCTCGACGATCGGCGTGGCCGTCTCGACCGGTTGCTGGGCGCACCGCCGCGGCAAGATCCGCTTCAACGCCGACCTGTCCTATGAAGTCCTGTCCCACGAAGGAGTGGTGCTGTGAAAAAGATTCTGCAAACCCCGATCCGCGACGAAGACCTCGAGAGCCTGAATGTCGGCGATGTCGTGTATCTCACCGGCCACCTCGTCACCTGCCGCGACGTTGCGCACCGCCGCCTGATCGAGCAGAAGCGCGAGCTGCCGGTGGATCTCAAGGGCGGCGCGATCTTCCATGCCGGCCCGATCGTGCGCAAGAAGGACGACGGCAAGTTCGAGATGGTGTCGATCGGCCCGACCACCAGCATGCGCATGGAGAAGTTCGAGCGCGAGTTCATCAAGCAGACGGGCGTGAAGCTGATCGTCGGCAAGGGTGGCATGGGACCGGAAACAGCGGCGGGCTGCCAGGAAGGCAAGGCCGTGCATGCGATCTTTCCGGGCGGCTGCGCGGTGCTGGCGGCGACCAAGGTCGAGGAGATCGAGCGCGCCGAGTGGCAGGACCTGGGGATGCCGGAGACGCTATGGGTCAATCGCGTCAGGGAGTTCGGGCCGTTGATCATCTCGATCGACACCAAGGGCAAGAACCTGATCGAGCAGAACAAGGCGCGCTTCAACGAGAAGAAGGCGCCGGTGATGGAAAGGATCTTCAGCCAGGTGCGTTTCATCAAGTAAGCGGTGCGTTGCCACGACGCGGGCGGGGCGATGAGCGATCCCGCCTGCGTCGTGCTCGCCGACCTGCAGTTTTATCGTGTGACAGTATTGACTAAGGTCAGGAGGAAATTGTATCGTTTCACAAACAAACTGTTTGATATCAACCAATGAGCCAAGGCTATCGCTCTCCCGCAGAAAACGACGACCGGGGACTTCGACTTATCGAAGCCGAGGCGCGTGTGGTCGCCATCGAAGGGCAGGTCGCCTGGCTTCAGCCCGAGCACCGCAGCGGCTGCGGCGCGTGTGCAGCGGCCTCGCTGTGCGGGGCCGCGACGCTTGCGCGCGCGGCGGGGGGCGGCAGGGC
>NZ_WTVS01000053.1 GCF_012911005.2 Aromatoleum toluolicum
GCTTAACCCATCCCCACCCCAACCCTCCCCTTGAAAGGGAGGGAGTGAGCAACGGCCGTCAATCCGAGATCAAGCGATTGTTGGCAGGAAGATAAGGGACATCAAATGCAACTCGAAAACAGCACCTTCATTGTCACCGGCGGCGCCTCCGGCCTCGGTGAAGCGACCGCGCGCGCCTTCCACGCCGCCGGCGCCAACGTCGTCATCGCCGACCTCAACACCGCGGCGGGCGAGAAGCTCGCCGACGAGCTCGGTCCGCGCGCGGCCTTCCATCGCACCGACGTCGCCACGGAGAGCGACGCGCGCGGCTGCGTCGAACTCGCCGTGTCGCGCTTCGGCGGGCTGCAGGGGCTCGTGAACTGCGCCGGCATCGGCACCGCCGCGAAGGTGCTGGGCAAGGACGGCCCGCATCCGCTCGACGCCTTCAGCCGCATTGTGAATGTGAACCTCGTCGGCACCTTCAACATGATCCGCATCGCCTCCGAAGCGATGGCGCAGGGCGCGGCCAACGCCGGCGGCGAGCGCGGCGTGATCGTCAACACCGCTTCGGTTGCCGCCTACGATGGCCAGATCGGGCAGGCGGGCTATGCGGCCTCAAAGGGCGGCATCGTGTCGATGACCCTGCCGATCGCGCGCGAACTGGCGCGCTTTGGCATCCGCGTCGTGACGATCGCGCCGGGCCTGTTCCTGACGCCGATGATGAAGGGGCTGCCCGAGGACGTGCAGAAGTCGCTCGGCGAGTCCGTGCCTTTCCCGCCGCGGCTCGGCGAGCCGGCGGAGTACGCGCAGCTTGCACGCTCCATCGTCGAGAATGCGATGCTCAACGGCGAGACGATCCGGCTGGATGGGGCGATCCGGCTCGCGCCGCGTTGAGGTCGCATGAGCGATCGGGGCGCCGGTCGAGTGTTCCACAGGAATTGACGAGCAGGGTTGTTCGACCGCTGTGTGTGGCGGGATGCGCTTCGCTCCTCCCGCCCTACGAGATGCATCCGGAGACTGAAGCATGACCGAATACGCCGCGCCCCTGCGCGACATGCACTTCATCCTGCGCGAGCTCGCCGGGCTCGACGCGGTCACCGCCCTGCCGGGCTGCGAGGAGGCGACGCCGGACGTCGTCGAGGCCATCCTCGACGAAGCCGGCAAGTTCGCCGCTGGCGTGCTCGCGCCGATCAACCGGGCGGGCGACCTGCAGGGCTGCCGGCTGGAGGCGGACGGGCGCGTGACGACCCCCGAAGGCTGGAAGGAGGCGTGGCAGCAATACGTCGAGGCCGGCTGGATCGGGCTGTCGTTGCCGGTCGAATACGGCGGGCAGGGTCTGCCCAAGCTGGTGTCCACGCCCGTGTGGGAGATGTGGTTCTCCACCAACATGGCCTTCACGATGCTGCCGCAGCTCAACGTGAGCCAGGCCGAGGCGCTGCGCATCGCCGCGAGCGACGCACTGAAGCAGACCTGGCTGCCCAAGGTCGTCAGCGGCGAGTGGGGCAGCACGATGAACCTCACCGAACCGCAGGCGGGCTCTGATCTCGCGGCGACGCGGGCCCGCGCCGAGCCGGCGGCGGACGGCACATACCGCGTGTTCGGCCAGAAGATCTTCATCTCCTGGGGCGAGCACGAACTCACGGAGAACATCGTCCATCTCGTGCTCGCGCGCCTGCCGGACGCCCCGGCGGGCGTGAAGGGGCTGTCGCTGTTCCTGGTGCCGAAATACCTGCTCGATGCCGACGGCAAGCCCGGCGCGAAGAACGACGTGCGCTGCATTTCGATCGAACACAAGATGGGCATCCACGGCAGCCCGACCTGCACGATGAGCTACGGCGACGCGGGCGGGGCGGTCGGCTGGCTGGTCGGCGAGCCGAATCGCGGGCTGGAGACGATGTTCATCATGATGAACGAGGCGCGCTTCGGCGTCGGCGTGCAGGGCGCGGGCCTCGCCGAGCGCGCCTACCAGCTGGCGCTCGCCTATGCGCGCGAACGCGTGCAGGGGCGCGACGCGATCACCGGCGAGGCCGGCAAGCCCATCCTGTGCCATCCCGACGTCAAGCGCATGCTGCTGTCGATGCGCGCTCGCGTGATGGCGATGCGGGCCTTGCTGTATACCGCCGCCGGCTGGTTCGACGTTGCGCACCAGCATCCGGACGCGGCCGTCGCCGGCAGGGCGCGACGCTATGTCGATCTGCTGATGCCTGTGGCGAAGGGCTGGTGCACGGAGGTGGGTCAGCAGGTGTGCGGCGATGCCATCCAGGTGTTCGGTGGGATGGGCTTCGTCGAGGAGACCGGCATCGCGCAGTTCGCCCGCGACGCGCGCATCATCACGATCTACGAAGGCACGACCGGCATCCAGGCGAACGACCTGGTCGGCCGCAAGATCCTGCGCGAAGGCGGCGAGACGCTGTTCGAGCTGATTGCCGAGTTGCGCGAGACCGTCACGCGCTTGCGGGGCGAGGCGGGATTCGGCGCCATCGCCGACGCGCTCGCTGAAAACGTCGCCTCGCTCAACGAGACGACCCACTGGCTGCTTGCGACCGGGAAGGATCGATTCGGCGAAGTCCTCGCCGGTGCGGTGCCTTTCCTGCACCTGCTCGGCACCGTCTGCGGGAGCTGGCAGATGGCGCGCATGGCGCTCGCGGCGCGACGCAGAGTGGCCGCCGGGGAGGGTGACGCGTGCTATCACGCGAGTCTCATCGACCTTGCGCGTTTCTACATGGCGAGTTTCGCGCCGCAGGCCGCAGCGTATGGCCGCACGGTGCGCGAGGCAGGGGGGGCGGTGGCCGCGTTCGATGCGGCCGCTTTCTGACGAGAATCCCTCAGCGCACGGTGATCGTGATCTTCTTCGAGCGAACCGGCGGGTTGTGGGGAACGTGCTTGTCGTCGCCCATCAACAGCTGCAGCGTGTGCTTGCCCGGCGCCAGTTCCACCATGGCCTCGGTCTCGCCCGCGCCGAAATGCAGGTGGTTCCGGTCCGACGGGATTTCCTGGTCCATCGCAGGCAACTCCGTGTCGATCAGCAGGTGGTGGTGGCCCGTATTGGGGAATGCGACGCCTTTCGGCGCAACACCCATGTTGCGCAGCCCGAACCACACCTTGAACGGTTTCCCGGCGGGCATGACCTGGCCGTCGACCGGCCAGCCGATGTAAAGATATGCATTCGCCGGGGCGGGCGTGCTGCCGGCGAGCGCGAAATCCGATAGCAGCAAGGCCGCGATGGCGGCAACGAACGGCTTGTACATGGATTCGCTCCCAGTTCCTTACTGCGTAATGATGAAACCTAAGCCGCGGCGATGAGGGTGGGCCGCCCGTTCAGGGCACGGTGATCGTGATCTTCTTCGAATGCACCGGCGGATCGTGCGGGACGTGCTTGTGGTCGCCCAGGAGCATCTGCAGCGTGTGCTTGCCCGGCGGCAGCTCGATGCGCGCCTCAGTCTCGCCGGCACCGAAATGGAGGTGATTCCGGTCGGACGGAATCTCGCCCTCGGTCGTCAATTCCGTGTCGATCAGCAGGTGATGGTGGCCGACGTTGGGCATCTCGACCCCTTTCGGGCACACGCCCATGTTGCGCAGGCCCATCCGTACCCAGAGCTTGCCGCCGACGATGACCGCTCCGTCGGGCGGCCACAGGATGTAGGCCTCGGCGTTCGGCGGTGAGGGGGTCCCCGCTGCGATCGCGGCCGAAAGCGTCAGAGTTGCCGTCGTCAGCGCGGCAAGAGTGATTTCTCGCAACATGCTGCGCGCCCTCCCTGCCATGAATCCAATGCACATACACGGACGCGATTGCAGGATGCGTCCGACCGGCCAGAACTGATTCTCACTACACATTAGGACGGAACTTGCCGGAAAGATACATATAATGGATTGAGATATGGCCCGACCGCGCCGGTCGAAATCCCGCGCGAAGGTTGCGCGGTTCGGCCATGTCTTCTTCCTCCGCGCGACCGCCCGAAGGGGCTCGTCGAAGGCGCCCGCGGCGCCGGAAAGATGCGATTCCGGGGGAGGCCGTACGCTCAACTAAAAAGCAAACGGGGTGCGGACGTGTGGCGAGAACTTCTCATCGTTGCGGTGTTGGGGGCGTGCGCTTCGGCGGGCGTCCAGGCCGGGGTCCTGCCGAAGGACAGCGCCGAGCAATACGAACTCACGTTCTGGGATTCGGTGAAGGACAGCCAGCACGCCAGCGACTACGAGGCCTACCTGAAGGCGTACCCGAACGGACGTTTCGCGGCGCTCGCCAAGGCGCGCATCGAACGGCTGCGCGCCGCGGCACCGAAGGTCGAGACGCCAGCGCCCAAGGTGGAGACGCCGGCCCCGCGCGCACCTGCGCCCGCGCCGGCCCCCCCACGTGCTGCCGAGCGGGCACGCCCAGTGGCACCGGCGGCACCGGCCGCGCCCGAGCGCCCGCGCCCCGCGCCATCGGCTGCGCCGGCAGCGGCGGTATCCGCGGGCGCCGTCGCCGCGCTCGGCGAAACCAGGGATTGCCCCGCCTGTCCGGTCATGGTGGGGCTGCCGCCGGGTGACTTCGTGATGGGGAGCAACACGGACGATCCGACGGAACGGCCTGCGCATCGGGTGTCGATCGCACAACCCTTTGCGATCGGAAAATACGAAGTCACCAACGAGCAGTGGAGCGCCTGCGTCGATGCGGGCGCATGCCCGCGCCTGGCCAGCGAGGCGAATAGCGTGAAGAATGCGCCGGTACGCGACCTGAGCTGGGATGACGCGCGGCAATACGTCCAGTGGTTGAGCAAGAGCACCGGCAAGTCCTATCGGCTGCCGACGGAGGCGGAATGGGAGTACGCCTTGCGCGGCGGCACGGCGACGCGATACTGGTGGGGCAGCCAGATGCGCAGCGGCAATGCGAACTGCAAGGACTGCGGTGAACCGTGGCGTCCGGACGGCCCCGCCAACGTCGGTTCCTTTGCGGCCAATCCGTTTGGCCTGCATGACATGAACGGAAGCGTCTGGGAGTGGGTCAGCGACTGTTGGCACAACTCCTACAAGGGGGCACCCGAGGACGGTCGTTCATGGGAGGACGCGAACTGCTCGGTGCGTGTGATTCGCGGCGGATCCTGGCGTGATGGGGCGGACTACATGTTGGCCTCGACGCGTTTCAAGTACGGCGCCAGCGTGCGTCATTCACAGAACGGATTCCGCGTGGTGCGGGACGCGAAATAGCGCCGCGGCGCGCGGATGGCGTCGTCACCGTCCGCGCGCGTGCGTGGTGATCTGGACCAGATCCACGGCGATGCGATCCTGTCCGTATTTCGCCGCGATCTCGCGCAGGCGCACTTCGACAGCGCGCAGGTAGTCTGCCCTCGATTCCGATTCGGGCCGCAGGGTGTCGAAAAGCGGTACCGGGGTGACCAGCAGCGCGATCAGTTCCGAGCCGAACGGCTTCGAGATCGTCCACCCCGCAAGGGTCCCGATGGTCGCCGAGTAGTTGGGCGGCGCCTGATGGGCCTTGGCCCGTCGGCTCGGCACGAGGTGGACGACGCTGCCGTCGAGGACGTGATAGTCGACATGCACGTAGGACTCGTATCCGGGCGTCGAGACGTCGACGATGAGGGAATCGCCCTCCGTCAGGTCCGTGCCGGTGCCGCGCATCTGGATCGAGGCGAGCCGTCCGGCTTGCCGGTTCCTGACCCAGTAGGGAGCGAGCGTTTCGATGACGCTGCATTTGTCGTCGCTCACCTGCTGCACGTCCGTCTTCAGGGTCGTCACGCCGGGGATGGCGCTCAGGGATTCCTTGAAGCGTGCGATGCCGAATCGTTCGGGCAAGTAACCTTGCACCTGCAGCGTCGGTCCGCTGACCGACGCAGTCAGGGCGGAGCAGGGCACCTGCGCGAGCACGGGGGTGACCGCCCCAAGCGAGAGGACGGGAAGAGGCGGCGGTGTCGCAGGTGCCGCGGGTTGGGCCGGTGCTGCGGGCGGCGGCGCTTCCTGCTGCGGCGTCGGCGCAGGGGTCGCCACGGAGCGGTCGGGGCTGGCGGGCAGCGTTTCGGGGCGCTCGGACGGTTCCCAATACGAGATCACGGCGACCGCCAGCAGTGCCGCCGTCGCGACGCCTGCGGCACCGAGCGCCAGGGGCATGGCGAGCCGATGTTCGCCTCTCATCCCGTTGAGGAACTGGGCCACGCTGGCGGTTCGCGCTTCGCGATCGAACGATAGTGCGGCTTTGAGCGCCCGCCACTGCATGGTGGGGAGGTTTTTCGGGCGCTGCGGCCGCAGACCGGCATTGCGCGCCTGTGTCGCCGGCAGGCGTCCGAACGGATGCGTGCCGGTCAGCAATTCGTAGGTGATGCAGGCAAGGGCGTAAACGTCATCGCGCGGGTCGGGTTCGACGTGTTCGAGGATCTCGGGGCTGGCATAGGCCGGCGTCAGGCCGCCCAGGCTGCCCGCATCGAAAACCGTCGCTTCGACTTCCTCCTCGGAGCGGCGGAAGACACGCGCGATGCCGAAGTCGATGATCTTGACCTGCCCCTTGTCGGTCAGGAAGACATTTGCGGGCTTGAAGTCGCAATGCACGAAGCCGCGTTCGTGCGCATACGACAGCGCATTCGCCATGCCGGTGAAGATGCGCAGCGCGTCGGCGTAGGGCATGCCGCGAAAATCCGGCGCGTGCAACAGGCGACTCAGCGGCTGCCCCGACAGGTACTCCATCGTCAGGTACACCATCGGCCCGTCGCGGTCGAAGTCATACACCGTGACGATGTTCGGGTGCGCGAGCGTCTGCGCCTTCTTGGCTTCGCGCTGCAGGGCGATCAGGGACTTCGGATGGCCGCGGAACTGGACGTTCAGGATCTTGATGGCGATGTAGGGGTTGCGGTCGGCGGCCTCCAGCTTGCGCAGGTCGAGCGCCTTGTACACCGTGCCCATGCCGCCGAAGCCGATGCATTCCTCGAGGCGGAAGCGTCCCTTGATCGTCTCGCCGACCCCCTTGATGCGTTCCGGTGCGCCGTCCGGCGGGGTGGGCGAAGCCGCATCCTCCGGCGGAAAGATGGCGCCGGGATTGATGAGCATCCGCGTCTGGTCGGCGGTGCCGACGCCCTTCTTCTGTTCGGGTTCCGCGAGGTGCTCGATACGGCGATGAACTTCCGCATACACCTCCGGCGGCAGCGGAAACTTGGTGTGCTCCTCGCTGAGGACTTCCATCAGCTGGGTGTAGTCGGTCTTGTCAGTCGACAGAACGCGGTCGACTTGCGCCAAGAACTCATTGCTGGACAAACCTCCGGCCTGAAAGGCGTGAATCGCGTGCGAAAGAGTAGCCATCCGCTTTCCCTCTGTTGGCCACGAGTCTCGGGGTGTCACGTTCTCGCTCGGTCCGGCCTGCGAGGATGTACCAGGCGCTGTTGCAGGTTGATCGATGGGCGCGCATCGAGGTGCCGGTTCGGCCAGGGAACACGACCGCGCAAAATTCCCCAATCGGACCTTTCAAGAAAAATATAGCCCATATCCATGCGCTTGGCGGGCGTGCACCGTGTTCGGGCGCGGGGCACGGGCACGCTCCCCAAGGGTTCTTGGGGGAGGTGTTGCCTTCCGGCAGACAGTGTTCGGGCGAGCTGTTGGTCGCCACCCATCAGTCGACGTCAAGTTGGCGTCATCAGCGCCACCCGGTTTTGCGCGAGTTGAAGAAAAGCATAAAGTTAACAATGGCTTGCATTGTTGTCTGAGCGCGGTGGCGACGCTGGCACGGTCCCTGCGATAGGAGTTTCGAGCGCGCGAAAGTGCTCGAAAGAAATCACCGACCCAAGACTGAAACCCAAGGAGAGCCATCATGAAAACCCTGACCATCAACGACCTGCCGATGACCGAAGAACTGGGCTGCGAGGCCATGAGCGCAGTGCGCGGCGGCATGCACGACATGTACTACACGCCCTTCTACTGGGGCGGATACGTCGATACCTCGACCAGCAACGCCTCGTTCAGCGCCGCGCAGTTGATCAACCAGGGCCAGAGCGTGGTGACCAACGTCGGCAACAACGTCGCGGTGCTGGGCGGCATCGCCTCCCCGTCGGTGCCGGTCACCGCGACGCAGAACGCCAACATCAACAACCACGTCAGCTTCTGAACCGCCTGATCCCGACCCCCAAGGAGAATCATCATGAAAACCCTGACCATCAACGACCTGCCGATGACCGAAGAACTGGCCCGCGAGGCGATGAGCGAAGTGCGCGGCGGCATGATGTACTTCGCGCCCTACCCGTGGTACGGCTACGACGCCTCGGTCCAGAACTCCTCGTTCAGTGCCCTGCAGCAGATCAACCAGGGCCAGAGCGTGGCCACCAACGTCGGCAACAACGTCGCCGTGCTGGGCGGTTTCGCCTCGCCCTTCGTCCCCGTCACCGCGACCCAGAACGCCAACATCAGCAACGACGTCAGCTTCTGATCCTGCACTGATGCGCGGAGGCAGCCTGCCTCCGCGGCAATACCCTGATCCAAATCCGACCCCCAAGGAGAATCATCATGAAAACCCTGACCATCAATGACCTGCCGATGACCGAAGAACTGGCCCGCGAGGCGATGAGCGAAGTGCGCGGCGGCATGATGTACTTCGCCCCCTACCCGTGGTACGGCTACGACGCCTCGGTCACGAACGCATCGTTCAGTGCCGTGCAGCAGATCAACCAGGGGCAGAGCGTGGCCACCAACGTCGGCAACAACGTCGCCGTGCTGGGCGGTTTCGCCTCGCCCTTCGTCCCCGTCACCGCGACGCAGAACGCCGACATCAGCAACAACGTGCACTTCTGAGTCCCCGGGCCCGCGGCGGCGGCAGACGGCCGCCGCTGCGAGCGTCGCATGCCAACCGGAACCGGTCTTCCAGCGCCATGTCAAATTTCGATGGGATTGCCGGTCCGGTGCATGGGGGAGGAGGGGGGATGCAAAACTCGAAATCCGTTCCCGGGGCCGCGACTCCAGTGATGGCTTACCTGGAAGTGACCGCTGCGGGCAAGGTGTTCCCCCTTCACGATGAAGTGCTCATCGGGCGCGATCCGCAGGATTCGCTGGCTTCGGACCGCTTCCTGTGCATTCCCGAGCACACCGTCAGTCGCCGCCATGCGCGTATCCGCCTGCGCGACGGCGCGTATTTCGTCGAGGATCTCCACTCGTTCAACGGCACCTTCGTGTCGGGCAAGCGCCTGCAGCCGGGCGCCTGGCATCCGCTGTGCGATGGCGACGAGTTCTCCGTCGCGGCGGCGCACATCGTTTTCCATTCCCTGCTTGCGCCACCGCCCGAGAGCAAGCCGACGGTGATCAAGCAGACGGTCGACGCGACCCTCTATTCCCGCCCGCTCGCGGCGCCAACGCCGCAGGCGCAAGGCGACGTGCAGCTCACGATCCGCAAGCTGCACGCGATGGCGCAGGTCGGCATCGCCGTGGGCGCGGTGACGAACAGCGAGACCCTGACCGAGAAGATCATGAACCTGATCTTCGACCTGTTCCCGTTGGCCGAACGGGCCTTCATCCTGCTGCGGAAGAACCGCGACGAGGCGCCGGTGCAGGTGGCGGCGAGACGGCGCGACGGGCCGATCGAGGATGCCGACAAGCTGCGGCTTTCGCGCACCATCGTCGATGAGGTGCTGGAGAAGAAACTGTCGATCCTGTCGGTCGACACCCTTGCCGATAGACGCTTCGGTTCCCAGGAATCGATCGTCCAGCAGGCTATCCGCAGCGTGATGTGCGTGCCGCTCCTGCTGGAGGGTGAAGTGCTGGGTCTGATCCAGGTCGACACCTCGTCGGATCCCTACGCCTTTAAGGGGCAGGACCTCGAGATGCTGAGCGGGGTGTGCGCGGAAGCGGCGGTCGCGCTGAAGAATTTCCAGCTGTATTCGGATATCGAGCGCCTGCTGGAAGGCTTCGTCCGCGCCTCGGTGCAGGCAATCGAGGAGCGCGATCCGGTCACGGCGGGGCATTCCTTCCGCGTCGCGCATTATGCGGAAGGCCTGGCCTTGGCGGTGGATCGCGCCGACGCGCCGGAACTGCGGCAGGTCGTGTTCAGCAAGGACCAGCTGCGCGAGATCCGCTATGCCGCCTTGCTGCACGACTTCGGCAAGGTAGGCGTGCGCGAACACGTATTGCGCAAGGAAAAGAAGCTGCACCATGCCGACATGCGCCTGCTCGAGCAGCGCTTCAAGTATGCGTGCGCGTGCCTGGAGCGCCAGGCGTATCGACAATTGGTGGAGCGGCAGTGCGAGCACGAGCTGGGCATTGCGGCGTTTCGCGAGGAGAAGCGCCGGGTCGAGGAGGAATTGGCCGCGGAGTTCGGGCGCCTGGACGAATTTCTCGCCGCCATTCGCCGTGCCAACGAGCCGGCAATCTCGTACACCGCAGCCCCGCACGAGCTCGACGCAATTCTCGACTATACCTACAGAGAACCGGACGGTGTCGCCGTGCCCCTGTTGCAGCCGCACGAGCACCTGGCGCTCGGTGTATCGAAGGGCTGTCTGACCGCCGAGGAGCGCACGCAGATCGAGTCGCACGTCGCCGATACCTATTCGTTCCTGATCCTGATCCCGTGGACGCATGACCTGGCCGGGGTGCCGGCCATCGCGCACGGGCACCATGAGAAGCTGGACGGTTCGGGCTATCCGATGGGGTTACGCGGCGGGCAGATCAGCGTCCAGACGCGCATCCTGACGATCTGCGACATCTACGACGCGCTGACCGCGGGGGACCGTCCCTACAAGAAGGCGGTGCCGGTTCCGGAGGCGCTGAATCTGCTGGAGGCGGAGTGTCGGGCGGGACACATCGATCCGCGGCTCTTCAGGGTATTCGTCGAATCGAAGGTGTGGGCCGCGGCCTAGTCCGCGTGTCCGCGAAAGCACAAGAGGCGTCGTCGTCGAACGGTTGGCACTGCGGGCGGCGGGAGAAAATGGAATGAGACCTATTAACCTGATTGCCGCCCGTTTGCTGCTTGTCGGCGTGAGCACCGTCCTCGCGGGCGGTTGCGCCAATGTGGGCATCACCGAGTACGCCCGTCCCGACACGCCCGCGAAGGCCGCGTGGTCGAGCCCGGCGGTGTCGGCGGCCGACACGATCGCGCCCGACTGGTGGCGGGAGTTCCGCGACCCCTATCTCGACGAGTTGGTGAACAAGGCGATTGCGGGGAACTTCGACGTCAAGATCCTCGCCGCGCGTATCCAGGTCGCCAACGCACAGATCGGCGAGGCGCGTGCCGGCGCGCTGCCGACGCTGGACCTCGGCGCCGGCGCGAGCTTCGAGAAAAGCACCGGCCAGAAATCCGTGACGCAGTACAACCTCGGCACGCAGCTCAACTGGGAAATCGACATCTGGGGCAAGGTGGAGAAGGGCGTTCAGGCGCAGACTGCCGAGTACCGCGCGTCCGAGGCCGACTGGCGGGCCGGCTACCTGACGCTCGTCGCCAACGTATCGACGACCTATTTCCAGATTCTGCAACTGGACGAGCAGATCGACCAGCAGCAGCGCGCGCTCGCCAAGAACCGCGAAATCCTCGCCACCTACGAGGCGATGCACAAGCACGGGCTCGTGCCCAATACGCAGGTGCTGCGCCAGCGCGCCGAGATCAACAAGCTGACCCACGACCTGCTGGACCTGCGCCGCTCGCGCGAACTGGCCGGCAATGCGCTCGCGACCCTGCTCGGGGTGCCGGCGGGCGAATTCAGGGTGCCGGTCGGGCGCCTGCAGGACCGTGTCCAGCTGCCGGCGGTGCCGGCCGGCCTTCCGTCCTTGCTGCTCGAGCGCCGGCCCGACATCGTTGCGGCGGAGTTCCGTGTGCTGCAGGCCCATAACCTGGTCGGGCAGGCCAAGCTCGCGCAGCTTCCGTCGATCAGCCTGACCGGGCGCGGTGGCACGTCCAGTTTCGCCCTCGGCGACCTGCTGAAGTCCTTCACCTTCGGCTTCCTGCCGAGCATCAACATCCCGCTGCTGGACCCGAGCGTGAAGGCACGCGTGAAGACCAGCGAGGCGCAGATCAAGGTCGTGGAGCACGATTACCAGCGTGTCGTGATCGGCGCGTTCGAGGAAGTGGAGAACGCGCTGGTGAATCTCGATGCGCACAAGCAGCAGAGAACCGAATTGCAGCAGCAGATCGACCAGCTGCAGGTGGTCGCGACCCAGACCGAACGGCAGCTCAAGGAAGGCGTGGTGTCGCAACTGGAAGTGTTCGAGACCGAACGCACCCTGCTGGCGGCGCAACTTGCGTTGCTCGCCAATCACCAGCAGATCCTGGCCGATACGGTGACCCTCTACAAGGCGCTGGGCGGCGGCTGGCCAACGGTGGGGGTGGCGAATGCCAGCAATTGAGCAATTACTTTCCCGGCAAGCAATTACGTGATGTCAGCTGAGTGCTTCACGCTTGCTCCCTCCCCTTCAAGGGGGCGTAGGCGGGGTTTCGCGGAGCACCGCTCCACGCCGCCGGAGCGGCGGAGCGAAGCGGAGACTCCCGGGCTGGGGTGGGGATGGGTTAAGCGGAGGTGGCACAAAACCCATCTCCCTCCTAACCTCCCCCTTGAAGGGGGAGGAACGAGGTGCCCGAGCAGACTTCACATATTTGATTGCCGCATTAATGACCGAGGCGCCAAATGCATGAGCCTGGTGTCGCAACATGACCGCTGACGAAGCCTTTTCCGCCGCGATGCAGGCAATGGCTGAACAGGAGTTCGATGTTCGGCTCAAGCCCAGGTCGCATCCGGAACTGGGCGAGATCCTCATCGAGGAGAACCTGTTCGCGATCGGGCGCAACGAGTCGCCGTTCGCGTCGTATGACCGCGAGCTCATCGCCGAGCTGTCGCGGCGCCATGCGCGGATCTTCTGGGAGGGCGGTGCGCTTTACGTCGCCGACCTGGGCAGCAAGAACGGCACGAGCGTGAACGGCGTTGCCGTGCAGGAAAAGCCGTGCAGGCTATACGACCGCGACGAGATCGGCCTGGGCGGCACGCTGACGTATCGCGTCAAGATCGCGCCGCGCACGACGAAACCGAGGCGTGCGGGCGCGTTGCTGAGCCTGACGCTCACGCCCGTGCGCGACGACCTCGGGCTCCAGCCCATCGTCATCGCCCGTTTCCCCTTCCTGGTCAGCAAGGCCGACGAGGTGTTCGCGCGCTACAAGGAGGCGAGCCCCCATCAGGTGAATTATGTGTCGCGGCGCCATGCCCATATCTTCCTGAAGAGCAATGCGCCCTTCGTCGAGGACCTGGGCAGCACGAACGGGACCTTCGTGGACGGAAAGCGGCTCGACGAGCATGCCGTGGAGCTGCGCGAAGGCACGGTGCTGGGGTTTGCCGGCAGTCATTTCGTTTACACGGTCAGCCTGCAGCGCGAACCCGAGACCGATCCGACGCTGACCACGTTCAGCCCAGTCGATGCCGTCGCCGCCGATCCCCATGCCAATGCCGACCGCACGACGTTCGTCGCGGCAGCCGACTCCTTCCTCGACATTTTCTGCAACGATCCTGGTGCCCCGCAGGACGAACTCAACAACGACGACGCGCGGGCCGAGGAAGCTCCACCGCAGGTGGTGGAGCGCGAGCGCAGTCGGGCCGCGATCCTGGTGCGCGAATTGGGCAAGGCCTTTGCGGGTGGCGATCGCGAGGCGAAGCAGCGTGCGCTGCGCTGGGGGATTCCCGGGCTGGTGCTGCTCGTGGCGATTGCGGTCGGGGTGTATTTCATCGGCTCCACCGAGCGGGAAATCAGGGATCTCATCGCCGATGGCGCCTATGCGCAGGCGCTCGCCGCTGCCGATGAATACCTGGCCCGGAATCCGGACGACGCGGCGCTGGAGGCTCTCGGCACCGAGGCCTTGTTGAAGGCGAAGCTCCCCGCGTGGATCGAGAGCCTGCAGGCTGGCGGCTTCGATCGGGCGACGGCCGTGCTCGCCGACATGAAGACGGGCGCCACCCACAATACCGATGCGCAGGCACTGCTCGGGGAGCTCGAATGGATCGCGGCCCTCGAACAGTTCGTTCGCGAGCGGCGCGGCGCCGATGCGCCGATTCGCATGTATGCGGACGAGGAGCGGATCCGGAGCCTGTTGCAGCGCTGGAACGACGACGCCAAGGGGCACCAACGGGCGCTCGCCCTGATCGGGGCGCACGTGCCGGCGTTCAAGGACGTCTACGCTGAAGCGCTGACCCATCTGCGCAGGCTGGAAAGCGACGAATCGGTCTATCTCGCCGCGATCGAGCGGCTGAACGCGAGTATCACCGAGGAACTGGCGCAGGACCGGCCGGAGGCGCTGGACGCTGTGTTGAACGAATACGCCGACAAGTACCCGCGGCTCGCGGGGATCGATGCGCTGCGCGAGGACTTGCGCCAGTACGTCGCGCTCGATGGCGCAATGAGCGCGGGCAAGCTGGGGCCCCTCGTCGCCGTCCTGGATAAGCTGAAGTTCGCGACGCCGCCCTTCCAAGAGCAGTTCGCGAAGCTCGGAGCGAGCCGGCTGCCATCGGCGGATCTCCTGCGCCACTATCGCACGGCCTCCGCCGCATGGCGTGAAGGCAAGGCGGACCAGGCGTTCGCCGCCCTGCAGCAGGTCTCGACCGGCCCTTGGGCCGACGTGGTTGCACGCCAGCTCGAGCACCGCAAGGCCGTGCAGCAGCAGTTCACGGAGCTGCAGCAGGTGCGCGGCAGCAAGGGATACGACGAGCGCCTGCTGGCGTTCTACAGTTCACTCGATACCGACGAAGACAGCTGGTTCGTCCGCGCGACCGAAGCGGACGTGCGCGTCTATCGCGAAAAGGCGCTGGGCCGGGCGAACGAACTGCTGAACCAGGCGCAGGGGATGTGGCGCCAGTACCGGAGCAACGGCGGCATCGGCGGCGAGCACCGGCTCGAATCCGGCATCTCGGGGGCCTTCCGCTCGCAGGCCCGCCTGCTGTCCGAAGCGCACACCGACATGCAGCAGGCGATGCGCATCTACCAGCTGCTGAACGCCGCGGACGCCGCGAAGTGGAGCGCGCTCGCGGACGAGATCGATACGGAGACCGAACTGCAGCGCCGCTCGTTGCGGGATCTGCACATGGTGCTGGAGCCCGGCTTGCTGAAGGCCAAGCTCGCGCTGATCGGAGGTCGGAGCGATGAAGAACGAAAGTCACCTCAGTAAGAGTCAACTCAGGCCGCTGACCGAGGCCCTGGAGGATCACAGCGCCGAGGGCATCGAGATCCTCACGGCGGAGCCGGGGCGACTGAGCCTGGCGCTCGTCGTCGTGATGCTGGGGCTGGTGGTGGCCACCCTGATCTGGTCCTTCGTCGGGCACGCCGACGTGATCGTGACGGCGCCCGGCATCCTCGCGCCCGAGTCGGAAGTCCGCCGCGTCTACGCCCCCATCGACGGGGAGCTGGCGGACGTCTACATGGAGCCGGGGCAGCCGGTGTCGAAGGGCGACGTGCTGGCGCGGCTCAACGCCCGGGGCGCGGTCGAGGCTGCGACCCATGCGCTGGAGGCGCAATTGAAGCTCGAGGATGCCGAGCGCGAATGGAAACGCTTTCCCGAGCGCAAGGCGCTGCTCGAGCGCAAGGCCGAAGCGCTGAAACAGCAGATCGAGGCGGCGCTGCACGTCCATGAGAAGCGCATCGCGGAGGGCACGACCAAGCTCGCCGAAGGCCAGAAGGCGCAGCTGCAGCAAGCGCGCAGCGAACTCGACAACGCGCGCCGGACGCGCGACGCGGCGAAGCTGGAACTCGACAAGTACCAGAGCCTGTTCGCGCTGCCCGGTGGCGGGGGCGTGTCGCAGCTGCAGGTCGAAACGAAGAAGACCGCTTGGCTCGCTGCGGAGAACGCCTTGCGCGTCGCGCAATCCCGGCTCGGCGAACTGGACTTCCGCTTGAGCCAGGAGACCGCGAAGGCGAGCGCCGAACTCGAAAGCAGCGACCAGGAAGTGACGCGGCTGCGGATCGAGCATGACGCGGCTTCGCGCGAAGTCGCGAAGGAGGAGGACAAGCTTCGGCTGCAATTGCAGACGGCGCGTCTCGCGGCCCAGGCAGCCGAGCGGATCCGTTTCGAGAACATCGACAAGGACAATTTCCTGCTGATCCTCGCGCCGGTCGACGGCGTCGTCACCGATGTCAGCTCGACCCAGCCCGGCGACAAGATCCAGGCGAACACGCCGCTCGGCGGCATCGCGCCGAAGGACGCGCGCGCGGTGATCAAGATGGAGATCGCCGAACGCGACCGCGCCTTCCTGCGCGAAGGCCTGCCGGTGAAACTGAAGTTCAATGCCTTCCCTTACCAGCGCTACGGCCTCATCGACGGCACGCTCGAATTCATCTCGCCCGCGACGGCGGCGTCGGCGAGGACCAAGGAGCCGGTCTACGAGGGCCACGTGACACTCGCCCGCGATCACTACCTCGTCTCGGACACCAAGTACCCCGTCCGCTACGGCATGACGGCCACCGCCGAGATCGTGGTGCGCGAGCGTCGCGTGATCGACCTGGCGCTGGACCCGTTCCGGCAGATCAGCGGTTGATTGGACAGGCGTTTACCTCAAGGAGCACATGACATGACGGCGATCGTGCGCATCGATGATGAGAACATCGGCACCGAGGAATTCGTGCGGATCCTGAAGCTGACGGGACGCTTCGAGGGTCTCGTCGACGAGATCGTGCGTGACCGGGTGGCCGTGCATGCGGCGAAGAAGCAGGGGATTCCGGTGTCGCCCGAGGAAATCCAGGAGCGCGCGGACCAGTACCGGCGCGTGCTGGGCCTGCATCGCGCGGCCGACATGAATCGCTACCTCGACGCGCTGGGCGTGAGCCTCGACGAGTTCGAGGAATTCATCATCGACGGCCTGTACCAGGAAAAGATGATGCAGCACGTCTGCAGCGACCGGGCGGTGGAGGAGTTCTTCCAGCTCAATTCGCCGCGCTTCGACAGCATCGAGGTGAGCCATATCGTGCTCGAGAACGAAGGCCAGGCGAAGGAAATGATGTCGCTGCTGGCCGACGATCCCGACAGCTTCGGCGAGCTGGCGCGCGAGCATTCGATGGCCGACACGCGTGAACAGGGCGGCTACATCGGCACGGTGTTGCGCGGCTCGCTCAAGACCGAGATCGAGGCCAAGGTGTTCAACGCCAACGTCGGCGACCTGCTCGGACCTTTCGCCGCGTCCGACCGCTCGTTCTTCGAGATCTTCCTCGTGAACGCGAAGAACCCGGCACGCCTCGACGGCGACACCGCGGCGGAGATCCGGCGCCTGCTGCGCGATGCCTGGCTGGCGGCGCGGGCGCAGGAACACGTCATCGAAGTGCGTTAGCACACGAGGCCGGCAGACCATGGACGCACCCCCGAAAACCCCGCCACAAACTGACTCGCTCGCCGACTTCCTGGCGTCCGTCGAGCTGTTGTCGCCCTTCACGCGCGACGAGCTCGAGCGCCTCGCGGAGCAGTGCCAGTCGCGCTTCCTCGCGTTCGGCGAGACGGTTTGCAACGCGGGCGAGGCGGCCGAGGGCGTGTTCGTGATCCGTTCCGGCTCGGTGCGCGTCTTCGCCGACGAGCACGGCAAGGAAGTGAGCCTCGGCGTGCGCAAGACGGGCGAGGTCGTCGCCGAGATGGCGATGTTGCGCGAATACCGCCACGAATTCTCGGCGCGCGCCTCGGCCAAGACCGAGCTGCTGCTGGTGCCGCGCAAGGCGATCGAACCGATCATCGCGCAGAACCCCGCCGCGCTCGCCTTCATCACCAGCTACGTCGCGATCGGGTCCGCGGGGGGCGTGGTCGCGCGGCTCTTCGACCTGCGCGGCAAGGTCGACAAGAAGGAACTCGAGGAGCTCGTGCGCAGCGTCGGCGTCAAGCGCGTCGCGGCGGGCAAGGAGATCCTGAAGCAGGACGGGCGCGAGGACCGCCGGCTGTACGTGGTGCGCCACGGCGAGGTGCGCGTCGTGCGCAGCGAGCAGGGCAACGAGTACGTGCTCGCGACGCTGGGCCACGGCGAGATCTTCGGCGAGAAGGCGTGCATGATGCGCCAGGAGCAGATGGCCTCCGTCATCGCCACGACCGACACGACGCTGCTGGTCGTGCCGGAGAAATCGGTGCACCTGATCCTCGAGCGCAATCCGAAGCTGCGCGAGGTGCTGGAGGAGCGCATCCGCTTCGTCGAACGCGAGCTGGAGCGCCAGAAGAAGCTCGCGGACCGGCGCAAGCTGAAGGTCATGCTCGACCTGCAGTCGAAACCGGAGATGGGCGAGCGGGTGATCCGCCGCTTCCCGCTGGTCGAGCAGGCCGAGGAGATGGACTGCGGCGCCGCCTGCCTGGCGATGATCTGCCGCCATTTCGACATTCCCATGACGCTGGGCAAGCTGCGCGAACTCGCCAACGTCACGACGCAGGGCGCGACGCTGGAGAGCCTCGCGCGCGCGGGCGAGTCGCTCGGCTTCACGACGCGCGGCGTGCAGTGCACCTTCGACGCGCTGCAGGGCTTCGAGCTGCCCTTCATCGCGCATTGGGAGGGCTACCACTACATCGTCGTCTACGGCGTCTCGAAGAAGCAGGTGTGGATCGCCGACCCGGCGCTCGGCTTCCGGCAACTGGCGGTCGAGGACTTCGAGCGCGGCTGGAGCGGCACCTGCCTGCTGTTCGCGCCGGGGCAGAACCTCGTGCAGATGGCGGCGGCGCGCTCGCCGTGGATTCGCTTCGTCGGCTACCTGCGCCCGTACAAGAAGATCCTCGCCCACCTGGTGATGGCGACCTTCGTGATCCAGGTGCTGGGCGTGGTGCCGCCGCTGATCATCCAGAACATCCTCGACGGCGTGATCGTGCATGAGAACGTGAGCCTGCTGCACCTGCTGATCGCCGGGCTGATCATCACCAACCTGTCGACGCAGCTGATGTCGACGATCCGCGCGTTTCTCGCGAACTTCATGGTGCGCAACATGGACTTCGCGATGATGTCGCAGTTCTTCAAGCACACGATGTCGCTGCCGTTCTCCTTCTTCGCCAAGCGCAAGACCGGCGACATCCTCGCGCGCTTCCAGGAAAACCAGACGATTCGCGCCTTCCTCACCGAGTCGACGGTCACGACGGTGCTGAACCTGCTGATGGTGTTCATCTACTTCACGATCCTGTTCCTCTACAACGTGAAGATGACGCTGCTGCTGATCGCCTTCGTCATCCCGATCATGGTGCTGACGGTGGTCGTCACGCCCAAGGTCAAGAACTACGCGCGCGAGATGTTCAGCGCCTCGACCGAAGCGCAGGCCTTCCTGATGGAGGCCCTCGGCGGGGTCGAGACGATCAAGGGCATGGGCATCGAACGCCCGGTGCGCCTGAAGTGGGAGAAGAAATACGCCAAGGCGCTCGCGGTGCAGTACCGGGCGCAGATGTTCAACGTGGGGGTGGGCTTCGTCAGTCAGCTGCTCAACTCGGCGACCACGATCACGATCCTGTGGGTCGGCGCCAATCAGGTCCTTGCGCACGAACTCACGGTCGGTCAGCTGATGGCCTTCAACGCGATGATGGGCAGCGTGCTGGCGCCGCTGATGGGCTTGGTGGCGCTGTGGAGCCAGGTCAATGACGCGGCGGTCGCGATGGAACGCCTCGGCGACGTGCTCGACATCGAGCCCGAACAGCGCCCCGGGGACGTCGCCTCGCGCGTCGTGCTGCCCGACCTGAAGGGCGAGATCAGCCTCGAAGGCGTGTATTTCCGCTACGGCGGCAACGACACGCCGTACGTGCTGGAGAACATCAGCTTCGACATCAAGCCGGGCGAACTGATCGCCATCGTCGGCCGCAGCGGTTCGGGCAAGACGACCCTGGCGAAGCTGCTGGTCGGATTCTACCCGCCGTCCGACGGGCGCATCGTGGTCGACGGCTACGACATGAGCGTGATCGACAAGGAGTACTACCGCGCCCAGGTCGGCTACGTGATGCAGAGCAACCTGCTGTTCTCGGGGACCATTGCCGAGAACATCGCCAGCGGTGACGAGACGCCCGACCGCCGGCGCATCGAGGAGGTGGCGAAGATGGCCGACGCCCACGCCTTCATCCGCAAGCTGCCGCTCGGTTACGAGCAGATCGTCGGCGAGCGCGGAATGGGGCTTTCCGGCGGCCAGATCCAGCGCCTGTGCATCGCCCGCGCGCTGTACCACGACCCGCGCCTGCTGGTGTTCGACGAGGCGACGTCCGCGCTCGACACGCAGTCGGAGAGCAACATCATCGGCAACATGCAGGAGATCCTCAAGGGGCGCACCGCGGTGATTATCGCGCACCGATTGAGCACGATCATGCGCGCCGACAAGATCCTGGTGCTGTACGAAGGGGCGATCGTCGAGCAGGGGCGGCACGACGAGCTCGTCGCGCGGCAAGGCATGTACTACCAACTGGTGCAGAAGCAGCTGGCGGCGGCATGAAGATCATCCCTCCAGCTTCGCGCGGCAGTTCGGCGATCTCCTACGCAGGCTTGCTGGAGAAGATCGAGATCCTGCGCTCGACCCTGCGCTGGGCCTCGACCCTCGCGCGGCCCGAGATCGAGAAGCTGCTGCGCCAGGCGAACACGCTGCGTGACGAGGTGATGCAGCTCTCGCACAAGGAGCGCTTCGTGCAGGCGGCGGCCACCGAGGTTGAGCCGGTCGACCTCGCGCCGGGTGCGCGGCGGCGCGCCTTGCTCGATCGCAGCTTCGTGTTCGAGGGCGCCTTCGGCGACAATCCGCAGCTCCTCGAAGCCCTGGAAATAGCCGAGAAGGCCGCGCCGACCGATCTGCCGGTGCTCATCGACGGCGAAAGCGGCACCGGCAAGGAGCTGATGGCGAAGGTCATCCACGCCAACGGCTCGCGCTCCGACAAGCCTTACATCTCGGTGAACTGCGGGGCGATTCCGGACAACCTGCTCGAGTCCGAACTCTTCGGTCATCGCAAGGGCGCATTCACGGGCGCCGTCAGCGACCGCAAGGGCAAGTTCGAAAGCGCGCACACCGGCACCATCTTCCTCGACGAGATCGGCGAACTGCCGCTGCCCGGGCAGGTGAAGCTGCTGCGGGTGCTGGAATCGCACGAAATCCAGCGCGTCGGCTCCGACGAGCCGATCGCGGTCGATGCGCGCATCGTCGCCGCGACCAACCGCAACCTGCGCCGCCTGAGCGAGGAGGGCACGTTCCGCGAGGACCTGTTCTATCGCCTCAGCGTCATCCACCTGACCCTGCCGCCGCTGCGCGAGCGCCGCGACGAGATCCCGCTGCTGTTCGCCTTCTTCGGCGACGAGGCCGCAGAGGCGCTCAAGCGCCGGCCGATCAAGATGACGCCGCGCCTGCGCGACTTCCTGCTGCGCTATCGCTATCCCGGCAACATCCGGGAGCTGCGCAACATGATCTATCGCCTCTCCTGCCTCGCCGGTGACACGGCCGACCTCGAACACCTGCCGCCCGACATCCGCCCTACGTCCGCGGTTTCGCCGGCGGCGCCGGCTCCCGCGGCCGGCGCGGCAGCCGCGGCGGAAGCGACCTCGCTCAGCGACGCCAAGCGGGTCGCGAGCGACGAAGCCGAAAAGCTGTTCCTGGAACGCGGGCTCGAGCAGGTGGGCGGAACGGTGGCCGAACTGGCCCGCCGCTGCGACATGAACCGGTCGCACCTGCAGACGCTGTTGAAGAAGCACGGCATCCACTCGAAGGACTTCCGCAAGGGGAATTCCTCGCGCGGCGAGGGCGGTACTGAGGGGGCAACTTGAGGGGCCACTCTGCGGGCGCGTGGCGCAGCCCCGTTACAGCGCCGGATTCAGCACCGTCATGTCCGAGCAGTCGGGGTCGTCGGCACGGATGACGACGGCGGTGATGTTGTCGTGCCCACCGGCTTTCAGGGCGAGGTCGACCAGCGCGTCGGCCGCCTGGCGGCAGTCGCCCGCGGCAAGATTGTCGCGGATGTCCTCCTCGCTCACCAGATTGCTCAGTCCGTCGCTGCACAGCAGGAAGATGTCGCCGTCGCCGACCACGACCGCGCCCTGGTCGAGAGCGAGGACGTCGACGGCGCCCACCGCGCGGGTGATCAGGTTGTGGCCGGGTTGCAGCGCGTCGTTGCCAACCGGAAAGCCGCGCGCCCGGAGCTCCTCGAGTGTGCTGTGGTCGCGGCTGAGCAGGGTGAGCCTGCCTTTGCGATACAGATAGATCCGGCTGTCGCCGGCCCACAGATAGGCGCCGTAGCGTTCGCACGCGAGCAGGGCGACGACCGTGCTGCCGATGATCGAGACATCGCGCATCAGCGCCTCCGCGCGAAGCCGGCGGTTGACGTCCTGCAGCCGCTCGCGTGCCGCGTCGACGAGGTTCGTCAGGCTCGAAAAGGCGGGCAGTCCGTCCAGCGTGGCGACCACCATGCCGCTCGCGAGGTCGCCCGCGTCGTGCCCGCCCATGCCGTCCGCGACCGCCCAGAGCGCGCGCTCGGGGCGGTCGAGGAAGGAGTCCTCATTGACCTCCCGCACCAGCCCGACGTGGCAGCGTGCGGCGGAGGTCCAGCGAATCGGAGTTGGGCCGGTCAAGCTTGTCTCCCCAGATGGGGCCCGGCTACTGCTTCAGCGCGTTGCCGTCGGCGCCCACGCCGACGCTGATCGTCGAGTTGGCGGCCGTGTTCGTGATGTCGATGACCTGGAACTGATTGACCATCTGGTCGGCGACGAACGTGTTGCTGATCTGGTAGTAGTTCACCGACCGGCCGAAGCTGGGCTGGGACGACACAAAGGGGCGGATCCAGCCGTAGACCCACGGCGCGCCGCCGCCCTTGATGGACGCCAGTGCGGCGCGATCCAGATCGCGATTCATGCTGAGGTCGTGGATGGCGATGGCGGACATGATATTTCTCCGGATTCGATGTCGATCAGGGCGGTCGGCTTCGGTGCGCAGGGGTTATTTGAACAGCGTGCTCATCGCGGGACGCCGCCGCGTGTCGGGCCTCGCGGCACCGGCGTCACGCGACAGCTCGGGAAAGCGGGGGGCGCGGACCGAGGCAGCCGGACTGGCGCGCAGACGCGCGCCTCCGGTGATTGCCTGCATCGCTTCGCGATCGAGGTCCATGTTTTCCGGCAAGTCCTTGATAACGATGGTGGCCATGGTTTTTCCTGACGGTACGTGGTTGGGGTGACGATCGACGATGGTTCAGTATAGGTCACGCGATTCGACCCTCTGATCGACAAGGGAGGCCGCGGGCCTCCGTTGCCCTAGATTGCGATGACCGGGTTTGCGATCTGCGCCGCATTCAGGTCGAGTTCGAAGCCGAGGTCGGCCCCGATCACGCCCACGTTGTTGAGCGCATTGACCTGGATATTCTGGAATTGTGCGATCGTCTGGTTGATGCCGACATTGACGTTCACGTTTGCGAAGGGAAGATGTGCGATGGGCCCCAGCGCGCCTCCGCGAACGGCTGACATTTCGCCGCTGTCGAGTTCCTTGCTCAGGGCCAGATCGCGAATCATGATCGACGACATGGTAGTGCTCCTCATATTGGTGTGGATCGGTGGAGACCCGGGGGCCTCCACCTGATTCGGTTACGTTCAGAAGTGGACGTGGTTGTTGATGTTGGCGTTCTGCGTCGCGGTGACCGGCACCGACGGGGACGCGATCCCGGCCAGCACGGCGACGTTGTTGCCGACGTTGGTCGCCACGCTCTGCCCCTGGTTGATCTGCTGCAGGGCGCTGAACGACTCGTTCGTCGTGGAGGCATCGACGTAGCCCCCCCAGTAGAAGGGTGTGTAGTACATCGCGTGCATGCCGCCGCGCACTTCGCTCATTGCCTCGCGGCCCAGTTCTTCGGTCATCGGCAGGTCGTTGATGGTCAGGGTTTTCATGATGGCTCTCCTTGGGTTTCGGTCTTGGGTCGGTGATTTCTTTCGAGCACTTTCGCGCGCTCGAAACTCCTATTGCAGGCGCCGTGCCAGAATTTCAGAAGAGCGATGAATATCGTGCAACGTACTGAAAAATAACGATTTAAATCGAAATTCCGGAGGCGGTGCGGGCGCATGATCGTGGCCGGGCGGTGCGAACTGGTGGGCAGCGGCGAACACCTCGCCGTGCCGCTGTCTGCCGACGGGCAACACCCGTGGCCGACGACGCCGCGGGCACGCGCTTGCGGCCCCGGCGCGGCACCATCGGCATTCGCCCGCGCGTGGTCTATCGTGGTTAATAGATCATCTGGCTGGATCACCTGAACAGGCGGGGGCCCCATGAGCCGGACCGTGAACGTATTCGTCAGCTACAGCCACGACGACGGCGCATGGTGCGACGTCGTCGTGAAGCATCTGCAGGGCCTGCACGACCCGATCGAGGTGGAGGTGTGGATCGACCGCAAGGGCATCCGCGCCGGCGACAAGTGGCTGCCGGAGATCGAGACCGCGCTCGCGCAGGCCGACCTCGCGCTGCTGCTGATCAGCCCGTCTTTCCTGAGCTCCGGTTTCATCCGCAAGACCGAACTGCCCAAGTTGCTTGAGCGCAGCAAGGAAGGATTGCGCGTAATTCCGGTGCAGATCCTCCCGAGTGCGTGGGAAGTGATCGGCTGGCTCAGGGAAACCGAGCTGCGGCCCAAGGAAAGGGACGAGAAGACGCGCAAGATCAAGGCGCTGGCGGAGTTCGGCAGCGAGAAATCGGTCGCGGTGAGCCGCAGGCTCAGTGACCTGATGGTCGAAATCGCGGGAATCCTCCGAGACGACGCGAGCGACGCGAAAGCGGTCGCCGGGAACGGTCGCAAGCAGGCAAACGATGACGCACATGCGCGCGCGGCCGCGTCGCTGCTCGTGGCGACGCTGCTGCAGGAGACTGCTGTCGAGGAGCGCGAGCCCTTCGCGCGGCGGAGCGTCGAACGTCTGGCCGCGTACTGCAAGCTGTCGGGCGAGGCGCTTCTCTGCGCGGTGCGCCTCTTCGTCGAGTATCAGCTGCTGCGTGCCGATGCGCCCACGTCGATACTGGAGCTGCAGGCGACGCTGGATGGCCTCGAAGACGATGAGACCGCACAGCGTCTCGCCAGCGAGCTGAAGCGCGGCGCGCACGACGGCGACTTCAGCGGCAGCGTGATCGAGATGAAGTCGCTGTTCTTCATGCTTGCACGAGAGCGTGAGGCGCTGTGGGAGAGCTACTTCGATGCGGTTGCCCGGACCGTGCGCGACACCCCTGCGCGCGATGCCATCGCGACGCTCGCGCGCATCCGGGTGAACCTCGGCTTCATCGCGCCGCAGTTCCTCGTCGCCGGGCTGCTGTCGCGCTTCGAGGACGACTGGCGCCCGGTCCTCAACGCCTACCGGCATTCGATTCCCAAGGCGGGCGGGCGCTCGGGGGCGTTCGAGAGCCTGCAGGCCTCGCAGTGGAACTGCTGGCTGGTATGGGGGCCCAGCATCCCGATCTGCCGCTGTGCGCAGTGGCAGGGGCGTTTTGCGTACCAGTACGGGTACGGCGACGAAAACAACTCGCTGCCGTTGATCGAGCTCGACGTCGCCGACAACGACGAACCGCGCACCCTCGGCCCCCTGGTGGCGGATCTCGCCGCCGAGGGACGCGGCGCGAAGCTGGTGCAACTCACCGGGCGGCTGCGCTGGGGGCCGGATTTCCAGCGCGAAGGAAGCGACCAGGGTAAGCGCGCGCCGGACGACGAAGCGACGCTGGACCTGATCGACGAGCTGGAACGCGACGATTCCGGCGAGGAGCCTCCGCCGCGCAAGTATCCGATGGCCGCCGCGCAGGCGAGCCTATGGTGCGGCGACGGTCCGCAGCACGCGCATCATTCCGACGGTCTCGTGCTGCAGCTGGAGTCTGTCGACCACGCCGTCGAGGAGACGCGTGTGTACTTCTCCGCCTACCTGTGGATGATGTTTCTCGTCGCGCTCGCCCGGCCCGACCGGTCCTCCCCGGACATCGGCCCGCGCCTGCTGCGCCGCAAGCCCTATCCGTCATGGCCGGAGAGCCCGGTCGAGCGCGTGCGTGTCGGCGACGCCCGCCTGTGGGAGAACCTGCTGCCGGTCTTTGTGCACGCCAACGTGGCCGACCCGGCGGCGCTGCATTTCCAGCGGCGCGCGGTGGTCGAGAACAGCGTTCAGTTGCTGCGTCAGGTGTGGGAGCGACGGGCCGAGTTCTTCGACGCCGACGACGTCGCCAGCGGCATCCGCTTCCACCTCGTGTGCAGTTCGGACTACTCCGGCTGTGATTGTGCGATCCGCTACCCGTCGGCCGATCCCTTGCCCGAGTTGCTGCGCCAGCGACTCGAGGCAGAGAGCGATCGCGACTTTGCCGCGGCCGTGGTCGTGCCGGGGAGTGCCGACAACCCCGCGCAGCGGCCCTGGGGGCTCGCCGGCTATTTCTCGTCCTGTCACCTGCCGGAGCTGGTCGCCGACTACTTCGGCTACGTCGACCAGCTGCAGCGGCAGAAATCCAAGCGCTGACATGGGCGAAAATGGAGGGCCGCGCGTCGCCGCAGGCTCCCGGGCGCCCAGCGTGCGCTTCCGCAAGATCGACGCCTCGTCGGCCGGGCTGGCGGCGCTGGAGCGCTTCTACCGCGAGCGCTACGTCGCGGAGTTTCCCGACCCCGACGAGCGCGAGTCGCTCGACAACATGCGGCGCTATCTCGCGCTGAAGGCGCAGGGTTGGTACGGCGACAACAACTACCACATCGTCGTCGCCGAATGCGACGGTGAAGCGGTCGGGGGCGTCGTGTTCGACTATCTCGCCCGGCCGCGTGCGGGCGTGATCGAGTTCCTGTTCGTCGCGTCGAACCGGCGCGAGTCGGGCATCGGCCGCGCACTCCTGGACGAGGCGGTCCGCCTGCTGCGCCGGGACGCCCGTCGGCACGGCGCGCGCCTGGCCGCCGTGGTCGCCGAGATGAACGATCCGTTCCTCCGCCCCGCGACGCCCGACAATATGGACCCCTTCCGGCGCGCGGCGATCTGGGGCCGCTGGGGCTTCGGCGTGCTCGAATTCCCCTACGTCCAACCGGCGCTGTCGGCGGGACAGCAGCCGGTCGACTGCCTGCTGCTGATCATGCGGCCGTTCGGGCGCGTGCCGCGGTCGGGCTTCCGCTCGCAATGGGTCGAACTCGTCGTCGCGGAGTATCTGCGCTGGGCGATGCGCATCGAGGACCCCGCTGCGGACCGCGATTTCCTCGCGATGTCCCACGCGCTCGCGTCGCGTCCGCGCGTCGCGCTGGTTCCGCTCGATCGCTACGCAGGCGAGGACCCGACCGACGGATTGGTGGTCGAAGTCGTGTCGGCGCCGGATCGGCGCCCGGACGGCATCGCGACGGCGGCCGCGATCGCCCGCGCGGCGATTCCCGTCCCCGGCCGCGTCGCCGCGCAGCAGGATTTTGCCGCGGCCTTCGCGCTCGGCGACAGCGGCGCGGCGCACTACCACCTGTGGCTGTTGCGCACCGCACCGGACGCCCCGGCCGAGGGCATGGCGAGTTTCTTCACGCTGCCGACGGCCGGATTCGGCGGCTATCTCGTCCTTGCAGGAGGCCTGCGCGGGCGCGGCCTGCTGCGCCGGGTAGTCGCACGCATCGAGGCGCGCATGAGGCAGGACGGGACGTCCGCGGAAGGCTGGTTCATCGAATGCGGAGCGGAAGCGGTGGCGGTGTTCCGGCACATCGGTTTCGTCGCCGTGCCGTGCGACTACCGCCCGCCGACGGTGGGCGAGGCGTCGCCGGGCGGCGCGCCGGAACGTCTGCACCTGCTGTTCAAACCCTTCGGCATGCGGCGCGAGCCGGACCGCCTCGAGCGCGACTTCGTGTGCCGCGCGCTGCGGGAAATCCTCGTCTCCGTTTATGCGATCGGCAATCCTGCGGCCTCTTCCTGCTATCGGCGGGTGCTGCGGACGCTGGCCGACAGCGGTCGTGAGAGGGGCCGAGGATGCATGTAGGTGCTTGAAAACCATGCTTTTGTCAGGGCTATTACCCGACAAAAGCGGTTGGATATCGGGCGTCGATTTGCTATAGATACGTCATGGATGGGGATTCATCTCCGCAACACGGAGCGATCTCCCCGAATCCGCGTCGCGTTCGCGAACCGGGGAGTGCACATGGCGATGGACGTTTGCGGTCTGCTGCTGGACGAGGCGCCCGATGCATTCGTGGTGCAATCGCCGCAGGGGAGCGTCCTGCACTGGAGCAGGAGCGCCGAAGCCATCTTCGGTTACCTGGCGGACGAAGTCGTCGGGCGGGATCTGCTCGATCTCGTCGTGCCCTCCGACCGGGCCGAAGAGGAGCGCGGCATGCGTCGCGAGGCGCTGGAGAACGGCCTTGCCGCGATCGAATCGCTGCGGCGCTGCAAGGGCGGTTCGCTGGTCTACGTCTCGATCAGTGCGAAGACCGTGCGCGACGGCGAGGGGCGGCCGCAGTACCTGATCGTCGGGATGCAGGACGTCACGCAGCTCAAGGTGCTGCGCGACGCGAAGCTCGTCGAGGCGCGCTACGGCAAGCTGCTGGAGTCGATGCCCGACGGGATCGTGCTGATCAACGCGTCGGGGCGCATCGTGTTCGCGAACAGCCAGGCCGAGGCCATGTTCGCCTACGAGGCGGGACGCCTGCGCGGCCAGCCGGTGGAAGTCCTGCTGCCCGAGCGCCTGCGCGGCGGGCACGTCGCGCATCGTTCGGCCTACTTCGGGCAGCTGCGCACGCGGACGATGGGCATGGGGCTGGAGCTGTACGGCCTGCGACAGGACGGCAGCGAGTTTCCGGTCGAGATCGGACTCAGTCCGCTGGAGACGGGGGAGGGCACGCTGGTGACCAGTGCGATCCGCGACATTACCGAACGCAAGCGCATCGAGCAGGCGCTGCACGAAAAGAACGTCGAACTGGCGAAGGCAAACGCCGCGAAGGACCGCTTCCTCGCGAGCATGAGCCACGAGCTGCGCACGCCGCTCAACGCGATCATCGGCTTCACCGGCACGCTGCTGATGAAGTTGCCGGGGCCCCTGAACGAGGTGCAGGAAAGGCAGCTGCGTCGCGTCCAGTCCGGCGGCCAGCATCTGCTCGAACTCATCAACGATCTGCTGGACATCGCGAAGATCGAGGCCGGCAAGGTCGAGCTGGTGGTCGAACCCCTGGATTGCCGGGCGGTCGTGGAGGACGTGGCGGCGACGCTGCGCCCCGGGGCGGAAGGGAAGGGGCTGGCCTTCGCCATCGAGGTCGTCGACGAGCCCTTGCGGCTGGCGACCGACCGGCGCGCCTTCAGTCAGATCCTCATCAACCTGGTGCAGAACGCGATCAAGTTCACCGAGCGCGGAGGCGTCACGATCCGGCTCGCGCGGCGCATGGAGGGCGAGCGTGCGCTGGTCGAGGTCAGCGTCCGCGACACCGGCATGGGCATCGGCGAGGAGGACCTGCAGCGCCTGTTCGCCCCGTTCTCGCGCATCACGCCGCGCAGCGGCAAGTTTGCCGAGGGAACCGGCCTCGGCCTGCACCTGAGCCAGAAGCTCGCGGGGCAGATGGGCGGGCGAATCACCGTCGAGAGCGTGCCGGGCGTCGGCAGCACCTTCGCGCTCGTGTTGCCGGAGGGATGACCGTGGCGGCGCGCATCCTCCTCGTCGAGGACAACCCGGCGAACCTCGAACTCGTCAGCTACCTGCTCGAAGCGGCCGGGCACATCGTGCTGATCGCCGAGGACGGCCGGCAGGGGCTGGAACTCGCCCGCAAGGAGCCGCCCCCCGACCTCATCGTCAGCGACCTGCGCATGCCCGTGATGGACGGCTTCGAGATGCTTCGACACATCCGTTTGGACGTCGCCCTGAACGATGTCCCCGTGATCGCGGTCACAGCGTTCTCGATGTCGGGCGACCAGACTCGGGTAATGCTCGCGGGCTTCGACGGCTACATCTCCAAGCCCATCGTTCCCGAGACCTTCGTCGGCGAGGTCGAAGCCTACCTTAAGGCCGGACGGCGCAAGGCCGATCCGCCCGCCGACCCGTGAGGATGCGTGCCGATGGCGAAGATTCTTGTCATAGACGACCATGCTGCCAATCGCGAACTCATCGTCGCGCTGGCCGGCTACGAGGGGCACGAGGCGCTGGAGGCGGGCGACGGCGCCGAAGGGCTCGCCATCGTGCGGGCGCAGCGTCCGCAGCTGGTCATCTGCGACATCCTCATGCCCAACGTGGACGGTTACGAGTTCGTGCGCAGGCTGCGCGCCGATCCCGAGATCGCCCACACGCGCGTGGTCTTCTACACCGCCAACTATCAGGAACGCGAAGTGCGCAACCTCGCCGGCATCCTCGGCGTGTCGCGCATCCTCGTGAAGCCATGCGACCCGGATCAGATCGTCCGGACGATCGCCGATGTGCTGGCGGAGGGCGCGAGGGAAAACCTGCCCGCGAGCGACGCCGAATTCGAACGCGAGCACTTGCGCGTGCTCACCGACAAGCTCGCCGCGAAGGCCGAGGAGCTCGAACGCCGCGCCGCGGATCTCGCGGGCGAGGTCGAGACCCGCAAGCTCGTCGAGGTGCAGCTGCGGCGAGTGCTGCGCGCGCGCAAGGTGATGGCCGAGTGCAACCGCACGCTGGTGCGCGCCACCGACGAGCGGCGGCTGCTCGCGGACATGTGCCGCTTCCTCGTCGAGCTTGGGAACTACGGCATCGCGTGGGTGAGCCTGGCGTGGCACGACGCCGACTGCACCGTGGAGACGGTCGCCGCCGCGGGCGAGGGGGCCAGCCTGCTGAAATCCTTCCGCTTTTCGTGGGGCGACAACGCCTGTGGCAACGGCCCGGTGGGCGAGGCGGTGCGCACGCGCGAACCGCAGATCGTGCACGACATCGCGTCGGACCCGCGCCTGGGGCGCTGGCGCGAGGCGGCAATCGGACGCGGCTTCCAGGCGGCCGCGGTGCTGCCCCTCGTGTTCGAGCGCGAGATCTTCGGCGTGCTGTGCATCGTCACGCGCGAAAAGGAAGCCTTCGACGCGGACGAACTCGAACTGCTCGGCGAACTGGCGGACGACATCGCCTACGGCATCCACACGCTGCGCGCCCGCGTCGTGCAGCAGCGCACCGAGGAGACGTTGCGCCTGCGCAACCGCGCCATCGACGAGAGCATCAACGCCATCGTGATCAGCGCGGCCGACCGCGACGCCGACAATCCGGTGCTGTACGTGAACCCCGCCTTCACGCTGATGACCGGCTATGCACCGGAGGAGGTCATCGGCCGCAACTCGCGTCTGCTGATCGGCAGCGACTGGGACCAGCCCGACATCGAACGCCTGCGCGAGGCCGTGCGCCGCGGGCGCGACGCGCGCGTGGTGCTGCGCTGCTATCGCAAGGACGGTTCGCTGTTCTGGAACGAAGTCTCGCTCGCGTCGATGCACGACCCGAGCGGGCGCGTGTCGCACTTTATCTCGATTTTCAACGACCTCACCGACCGCAAGCGCTACGAGGCGGAACTCGAACAGCAGGCCAACCACGACGCACTGACCGGGCTCGCCAACCGCAACCTGCTCAACGACCGCCTGCAGCAGGCGATGATCCGCGCCCAGCGCAACGCCGGCGCGGTGGCCGTGATGCTGCTCGACCTCGACCGTTTCAAGCTCATCAACGACAGCCTCGGCCATGTCGTCGGCGACGAACTGATCTGCGAAGTGGGGCGGCGCCTCGCAGCCTGCGTGCGCCAGGGCGACACCGTGGCACGCCTCGGCGGCGACGAGTTCATGATCGTCATGTCCGAGTTGTGGGCCGAAAGCGACGCCGCGTCGCTCGCCGCCAAGGTGCTGCAGGCCGTGTCGGCGCCGATGAAGCTGTCGGGCCACGAGATCGTCGTCACCGGCAGCCTGGGCGTCGCGCTCTATCCGCGCGACGGCGAATCGGCGCCCCTGCTGGTGAAGAATGCCGATGTGGCGATGTATCGCGCGAAGGAGCAGGGCCGCAACGACTTCCGCTTCTACGCGCCCGAGATGAACGCGCGCATGCTCGAACGCCTTGAGCTCGAGAACGGCCTGCGCCGCGCGCTGGAGCAGGACGAGCTGGAACTGCACTATCAGCCCAAGGTCGATCTCGCCAACGGGCGCGTGGTCGGCGCCGAGGCGCTGATCCGCTGGCGCCATCCGGTGCTGGGTATGGTGTCGCCCGCCGATTTCATCCCGCTGGCGGAGGAAACGGGGCTCATCGTGCCGATCGGCGAATGGGTCATCAACACCGCGTGTCGCCAGCTGAAGGCCTGGCGCGAGGAAGGGCTCACGGGCGTCAGCGTCGCGGTCAATGTCTCGGCGCGGCAGTTCCAGCAGGAGGATCTCGTCGGCGTGCTGGGCGAGGCCTTGCGCGCGTCCGAGGTGCCCGCGCGGAGCCTGCACCTCGAAGTCACCGAGAGCGGCGTGATGAGCAACCCGGAGCGGACCATCGTGATCCTGCGCACGCTCAAGGAAATCGGTGTCCTGGTCTCGCTCGACGACTTCGGCACCGGCTATTCCAGCCTGAACTACCTCAAGCGCTTCCTCATCGACAGCGTCAAGATCGACCAGTCCTTCGTCGCCGACCTCACTACTTCGTCCGAGGATGCCGCGATCGCGCGCATGGTCATCTCGCTCGCCCACAGCCTCAACCAGACCGTCGTCGCCGAAGGCGTCGAGACCGTGGCGCAGCTCGACTTCCTGCGCCGCCACCACTGCGACGAAATGCAGGGCTTCCTGTGCAGCCGTGCGGTTCCCGCCGCGGAGTTCGCCGGGATGATCCGCGACGGGGGCTGCGTGCTGCCGTCGATGGCGGGGGCACTGCACTAGCTTTCACCGTTTGCTCCCCGCATTGGCACTAGAATGCGGCTGCTACGGTCCGCACAACCGGCCTCGTGCCGCCCCCCATGTCCGAAACTTCCCTGCGCGTCCTGTCGGTGATCCCGCCGATGACGCAACTCAACACCCCGTACCCCTCGACGGCCTACCTCACCGGCTTCCTGCGTTCGCGCAGCGTCGATGCGGTGCAGGAGGACCTCGCCCTCGCGCTCGTGCTGCGCCTCTTGTCGCGCGATGGCCTCACCGCCATCCGCGATCGCATCGAGGCGACGCCCGAGCGCGAGCGCAGCCCGCGGGTGAGGGCCTTCCTCGCGCAGTTCGAGCGCTATCGCATCACGATAGGCCCGGCCATCGCCTTCCTGCAGGGCCGCGACCCGACCCTCGCGAACCGCATCTGCGGGCGAAACTTCCTGCCCGAGGGCTCGCGCTTCGAATCGCTGGACGTCTACATCGACCCCGAAGGCGGCGACCCGCTCGCGTGGGCCTTCGGCGCGCTGGGGCTGGAAGACCGCGCCCGCCACCTCGCGACGCTGTACCTCAACGACGTCGCCGACGTGCTGCGCGAAGCGGTCGATCCGCGCTTCGAGTTCGTCCGCTACGCCGAATCGCTGGCGCAGAGCCAGGCGAGCTTCGAGCCGCTGGCGCTGGCGCTCGCCGAGCCGCTCAACCTCGTCGACGAGACGCTGCGCGGACTCGCGCTCGATGCGATCGCCCGCCATGCACCGCAGGTCGTGCTGCTGTCGGTGCCCTTTCCCGGCGCAGTGTATGGCGCCTTCCGCATCGCACAGGCGATCAAGGCGCGCGACCCGAAGATCGTCACGGTGCTGGGCGGCGGCTTCGTCAATACCGAGCTGCGCGAACTGACGGAGCCGCGCGTCTTCGACTATTTCGATTACGTGACGCTCGACGACGGCGAGCGCCCGATCCTCGCGCTGCTCGACCACCTGCAGGGCGGCCGCGGGCGTTCGCGGCTTGTGCGCACCTTCTTCCGCGACGCCGACTCGGGCGAAGTGCGCTACGTGAACCTCGGCGAGGCCGACATCGCCTTCGCCGAAGTCGGCACCCCGACCTGGGATGGCCTGCCGCTCGACCGCTACCTGTCGGTGCTCGACATGCTCAACCCGATGCACCGCCTGTGGTCCGACGGACGCTGGAACAAGCTCACCGTCGCGCACGGCTGCTACTGGAAGAAGTGCAGCTTCTGCGACGTCAGCCTCGACTACATCTCGCGCTACGACGGCGCGAGCGCGAAGACGCTGGTCGACCGCATCGAGGCGATCATCGCCGAGACGGGGCAGACGGGCTTCCACTTCGTCGACGAGGCCGCACCGCCCAAGGCCCTGAAGGCGCTCGCGCAGGAACTTATCGAGCGCGGCGTCGCGATCTCGTGGTGGGGCAACATCCGCTTCGAAAAATCCTTCACCCCGGACCTGTGCCGCCTGCTCGCCGAGAGCGGCTGCATCGCCGTGTCGGGCGGGCTGGAGGTCGCCTCGGACCGCCTGCTGCAGCTCATGAAGAAGGGCGTCTCGGTGGACCAGGTCGCGCGCGTCACCAACGCCTTCACCGAAGCCGGCATCCTCGTGCACGCCTACCTGATGTATGGTTTCCCGACCCAGACCGTGCAGGACACCGTCGACGCCCTCGAATACGTGCGCCAGCTGTTCGAGTCCGGCTGCATCCAGTCCGGCTTCTTCCACCGCTTCGCGTGCACGGTGCATTCGCCGGTCGGCCAGAACCCGGACGAATACGGGGTGAAGCTCGTCCCGCTGCCGCCCGTGACCTTCGCGAAGAACGACGTGCGCTTCATCGACCCGACCGGCGTCGATCACGACCAACTGGGCGTGGCGCTGAACAAGGCGCTCTACAACTACATGCACGGCATCGGGCTGGAACAGGACGTGCGCAGCTGGTTCTCCGACCGCGTTCCGCGCCCCCGCGTACCGCGCAACTTCATCGAGCGGGCCTTGCGCTAACCTCATCCGCGGCGACCCGATGGGCCGGGTACCTGCATCGCGCTGCGAACCTTCGCGGCGCAATGGGCTCAAACACAGATTCGGAATCGTTGACCGTGCCGAAAGCGGGTAGTCCCGCTACCCGAACGGAGGTATCGGAGAGGTCTTTGATTTCGATAATAATTCCGCAACGTGATGGTTCTACCATCGACAGGCAAGTCGGCATCAGACCGCAGCCGGACGAGTTTCAATGGAGGAGACAGCAATGAGCATGACACCGAACGAACGACTCTCCACACCCAATCTGGAGAACGAGTTCATCCCACCCATCGGGCAAACCGAGGCGAACGACGTCGCGTGGGATCAGCGCCTGAATGCCGAAGTGGCGTGGCAGCTCGCACGCGCGACCGTCGATGACGGACTCGCGCAGTGGACGGACAGCGCCGGTGAGGGCGCGCCGCGGCGCCTGCCGACGATGCGCACGATCGCGCGCATGAACACCGCCCTCGTGGCGCTGCGCGAACGGCTCTACCAGATCCAGACCGAGGCCGCGAACATCGCGATCTCCGAGCTGGCATTGCGGCAGGAGGCCGATCCCGCCGCGTCGTCCGAAGATGCATTCTCGCCGCTGCACGCCCAGAACGCGCGCCGGACCGAGGCGCTCGCCGCGTCCTGCTACGAACTGCTGGCCGCGGCACAGGGCAACCTCGCGGCGGTGGCGGGCAAGGTGCCGGTCGAGTATTCCGCTGATTCTCGCACCTCTGGCCGTGTCGGGCTGGAGGACTCGTTGTACGCCGAGCGCCGTCAGCGCGAAGCGGCCATCGACTTCCCGGATCGCCGCGTCGCCGCGTGAGTTTTCGCGGGTGATGCAGCTCTGCGTCATCCGCACTCCCGGCGCGCACGATCATCTGTCGCGCCGGGAGTTTCTTCTGCAGCATTGGTCCTGCGTCGTCAGGCGGGGACCGATTCCCTGATCAGCAAGCGTAGGGCGGGAGAAGCACAGCGCATCCCGCCAGAAGGCCCGGCAGTCGCCCTGCACATCAGGCCGGCACGGACTCCCTGATCAGGTGATCGAAGGCCGCCAGCGAGGCTTTCGCGCCGTCGCCCATCGCGATGACGATCTGCTTGAAGGGCACCGTGGTGCAGTCGCCGGCCGCGAACAGGCCCGGGACCGAAGTCTGGCCGCGCGCATCGACGACGATCTCGCCGAATTTCGTGCGCTCGACCGTGTCCTTCACGAAGTCGGTGTTCGGCAGCAGGCCGATCTGCACGAAGATGCCTTCGAGCGCCAGGCGCTGCGATTCGCCCGACACGCGATCCTTGTAGACCAGGCCGTTCACCTTCGCGTCGCCGGTGACCTCGGTCGTCTGCGCGTTGGTGATCACCGTGACGTTGGGCAGACTCGCGAGCTTCCGCTGCAGCACCGCGTCGGCACGCAGCGTGTCGGCGAATTCGAGCAGCGTGACGTGCGCGACAATGCCGGCGAGGTCGATCGCCGCCTCGACGCCCGAGTTGCCGCCGCCGATTACCGCGACGCGCTTGCCCTTGAACAGCGGGCCGTCGCAGTGCGGGCAGTAGGCCACGCCCTTGCCGCGGAATTCCTTCTCGCCCGGCACGTTCATCTCGCGCCAGCGCGCCCCGGTCGCCAGTATCACCGACCGCGCCTGCAGTGACGCGCCGTTCTCGAGCCTGACCTCGAAGCCGTGCTGCTGCGGGATCACCGCCGCCGCGCGCTGCAGGTTCATGATGTCGACCTCGTATTCCTTGACGTGCTCCTCGAGCGCCATCGCGAGCTTCGGGCCTTCGGTGGCCGTCACCGAGATGAAGTTCTCGATCGCGAGGGTGTCCATCACCTGGCCGCCGAAGCGTTCGGCGATGACGCCGGTGCGGATGCCCTTGCGCGCGGCGTAGATCGCGGCGGCCGCGCCGGCCGGTCCGCCGCCGACGACGAGCACGTCGAACTCGCTCTTCGCTGCGATTTTTTCTGCGGCACGCGCCTGGGCGCCGGTGTCGATCTTCGCGACGATCTCGGCGAGCTCCATGCGGCCCTGGCCGAAGTGCTTGCCGTTGAGGAACACGGTCGGCACGGCCATGACCTGGCGCGCGTCGACCTCGTCCTGGAACAGCGCGCCGTCGATCATCGTGTGGCGGATGTTGGGGTTGAGCACCGCCATCAGGTTGAGCGCCTGCACGACGTCCGGGCAGTTGTGGCAGGACAGCGAGATGAAGGTCTCGAACTCGTAGCTGCCGTCGATCGCGCGGATCTGCTCGATCACGTCCTGCTCGACCTTGGGCGGGTGGCCGCCCACCTGCAGCAGCGCGAGGATCAGCGACGTGAATTCATGGCCCATCGGCAGGCCGGCGAAGCGCACGCCGGTGTCCTCGCCCTGGCGGTTGATCGCGAAGGAGGGCTTGCGCTCGGCATCGTCGCGGCGTTCAACGATGGTGATCAGGTTCGACTGTTCGGCGATGTCGCCGAGCAGGGCCTGCATCTCGCGCGACTTGTCGCCGTCGTCCAGTGAGGCGACGATCTCGATCGGCTGGGTGACCCGTTCGAGGTAGGTCTTCAACTGGTTCTTGATGTTCGCGTCGAGCATGGCGGGATCGTCCGTGAAATGCGGGGGAATTCTGGGGCGGGCGCTTGTGGCGTCCTGGAATTGATGCGGATTTCGTAGGGCGGGAGGAGCCGAAGGCGTATCCCGCCGTGCGGCCGATGGGTGGACTTCGGTGCCTGGATTGGCGGGATGCGCTGCGCTCCTCCCGCCCTACGATTAACTTGCCGACTCAGATCTTGCCGACGAGGTCCAGCGAGGGGGCCAGCGTCGCGTCGCCTTCCTTCCACTTGGCCGGGCACACTTCGCCCGGGTGGTTGGCGACGTACTGCGCGGCCTTGACCTTGCGCAGCAACTCCGAGGCGTCGCGGCCGATGCCGCCGGCGGTGATCTCGACGATCTGGATCTTGCCCTGCGGGTCGATCACGAAGGTGCCGCGGTCGGCCAGGCCTTCCGATTCGATCATCACGTCGAAGTTGCGCGCGATCGTGCCGGTGGGGTCGCCGACCATCGGGTAGCGGATCTTGCCGATCGTTTCCGAGCTGTCGTGCCACGCCTTGTGGGTGAAGTGGGTGTCGGTCGACACGGCGTAGATCTCGACGCCCAGCCTCTGGAACTCGGTGTAGTTGTCGGCGAGGTCGCCGAGCTCGGTCGGGCACACAAAGGTGAAGTCGGCCGGGTAGAAGAACACCACCGACCACTGGCCCTTGAGCGATTCGTCGCTGACCGGAACGAATTTTCCGTTGTGGAAAGCGGTGGCCTTGAAGGGCTTGATTTGCTGGTTGATCTGGGACATGTCGCACTCCTGTGTCGTAGTGGGTAAGAGGACCGGGCGGTTTGTCTCGCTCGATGGGTGTCACTCTAACGACCGGTGTTCGATAGTTCCAATTGAATGAAAAAATTAACTCGATAGGTGGTAACGATTGCTCGCTTCAATCCCGCTGCGCGGCGATCTCGCTCACGGTCGCGTCGATGAGCCGGCGCGCGATGCTGACGCGGTGCGGCAGGCGCGGCAGGCGGTCGATTGCGAACCAGTCCGCGGCCTCGATCTCGTCGGCCTGCAGCGCGAGCTCGCCGCCGGCGTAATCGGCGACGAAGGCGATCATCAGGGAATGCGGGAAAGGCCAGGGCTGGCTGCCGAAATAGCGCACGTTGGCGATCTCGATGCCGACCTCCTCGCGCACCTCGCGCGCCAGCGTCTGCTCCAGCGATTCGCCCGGCTCCACGAATCCGGCAAGCGCGCTGAACATGCCTTCGGGAAAGTGCGGCGAGCGCGCGAGCAGCAGTTCGTCGCCGCGCCGCACCAGCGCCATCACCGCCGGGGCGAGGCGCGGGTAGTGCGCAAGGCCGCAGTCGGGGCACACGCGCGAATGCTCGTTCGCATGCGGCGCGGTGGCCGTGCCGCAGCGGCCGCAGTAGCGGTGCGTGAGGTCCCACTGCACGATCTGGATCGCCCGGCCCGCGACGCCGAACGTCATGTCGTCGAGCCGGCCGAACAGGGCGCGCAGGTCGCGCCATTCCATGCCGTCGGGGGCCTGTGCCTCGGGTCCGACGGCCGCGGCGTAGCAGTGCCGGTTTGCGAGGCGCCCGACGTAGTGCTGCGGGCCCGACGGATCCAGTCCGCCCGGCTCGCTGCGTGCGGGCACCCGGGTTTCGCCTTCGCTTGCGAACACGAGCAAGGCGTTGTTGCGGAAGACGAAGCTCAGGTCGTCGTCGTCGAGCGGGGCGGGCGAGCGATGTCCGGGTGTGAACATGTGGGTGTGCAGTGGGTTCGGGTATGTTGCAGTGATGATGCGCGGGGTGCCGCAGGTGCGCAACACCACCGCCCGAAATTGACATTGCTCATGGGGAATATGGCCCGCCTGGGCTATGTTCGCTGCTTCGGCGGCGAAAGGGAGCGTTTTGACATGAGCAGCGGCGCATGGAGTTGTCCGCATGACCTCGATGGCGTGTGCCAGCGCGTACAGGGTGCGGTGTGCGAACCCGGCATGCGCGGCTGCGTGCTCGAAGGCAAGGTGCGTTTCGCCCGCGAGGAGATGAACCTGCCGCGCAAGCCGGTCAAGGCCGTGGCGGCACCGGCGGAAAAGAAGCCGGCCCAGCCTCCGAAGCGTCGCCTGCCGTTCTGAGCCACCCCATATGGCAAGGCGCATAATGCCGGGCGGAAGTTTTTCCTGTCGGCATACGTCCGTTTCGCGATCTAATAGGAATCATTCCGGCTGCTGCGACGTCGCGGGGGCCAGTCGTTTCGGGGAAGCTCGTTGATGGGAGAACAGGACAGCATGCTCGATGCGAAGGCAGGCGTACTCAGGGTCGTCCTGGCGTATGCAGTCTTCGCTTCGCTGTGGATCCTGCTTTCCGACGAAGCGGTGGGTTTCCTCTTCCGCGACCCCGATCTCATCGTGAGGGTCAGCCAGGGCAAGGGCTGGTTCTTCGTCGCAATCACGGCTGTGTTGCTGTACGGCCTGTTGATTCGCCTGGTCGGCAGGCTGGATCAGAGTCTGCGGCGCGAGCTCGCATCGGAGACGGAACGCCGACACGCCGAGGAACTGGTGCATAACCTGTCCTTCTACGATTCGCTCACCAGCCTGCCGAATCGCCGTTTGCTGTTCGACCGCCTCGGTCAATCGCTGCTGGCCGGTCGTCGCACCGACACCCGCGGCGCGGTGCTGTTCATCGACCTGGACGGATTCCGGGCACTCAACGATACGCGCGGCCACGAAGTCGGCGACCGCCTGCTGGTCGAGATCGCGCGCCGCATTGCTGCCAGCGTGCACCGCGAGGACACCGTCGCGCGCGTCGGCAGCGACGAGTTCGTCGTTGTCGCCAACGGCCTGAGCCCGGAAAAGGATGCCGCTGCGGTCGCAGCGCGCGAGATCGCCGAGCGCATTCAGGCCGTGGTGAGGCAGCCGTTCGATATCGACGGACACGAGATCCAGAGCTCGGTCAGCATCGGCATCAGCATGTTCTCGGGCACCGAGGGCACCGTCGATGAACTGCTCAAGCAGGCCGACGCGTCGATGTTCGAGGCGCGCAGCCACGGGCGCGACGGCATTCATTTCTTCGACGCCACGATGCAGGCGGCGTTGGAGGAGCGGGTGCGGCTGGAAGGCTGGCTGCGCAAGGCGCTGCCCGACCAGTTGCGGCTCTACTACCAGATGCAGGTGGATAGTGCCGGTGTGATCCAGGGCGCCGAGGTGCTGATCCGCTGGCAGCACCCCGAGCGCGGCATGATCCCGCCCTTCGAGTTCATCCCGTTGGCGGAGGAGACCGGAATGATCCTGCCGATCGGCCGCTGGGTGCTGGAGACCGCGTGCCGCCAGCTGAAGGCCTGGGAGGCCGATCCGGCGACGCGCCACCTGAAGCTTTCGGTGAACGTCAGCGCACGCCAGTTCCAGCAGGGCGAGTTCGAGCATGAGGTGCTCGATGTGGTGACGGCGACCGGGGCAGACCCCGCGAACCTCAAGCTGGAGCTCACCGAGAGCATGGTCGTCGAGAACATCGACCAGGTCGTGCAAAAGATGGCCACCCTGAAGGCGACGGGCATCCAGTTCTCGCTCGACGACTTCGGCACCGGCTTTTCGTCGCTGTCCTGCCTGCGGCGGCTGCCGCTCGACCAGCTCAAGATCGACCAGTCCTTCGTGCGCGACGTCACCGAGAACGCCAACGACGCCGCCATCGTCCGCACCATCATCGCGCTCGGCCAGAGCCTGGGGCTGGAGGTGATCGCCGAAGGCGTCGAGACCGCCGAACAGCGCAACTTCCTCGCGGTGCACGGCTGCAGCAACTTCCAGGGCTATTTTTTCAGCCGCCCGGTGCCGCTGGACGACTTCGAGCAGCAGTTCTCCGCGGCACGCCGCCTCCCGTAAGTCCGGGCGGCGATGTTCCTCCCCCTTCAAGGGGGAGGTTAGGAGGGGGATGGGTTCCTGCGGCGCCTGCTTAACCCATCCCCACCCCAA
>NZ_WTVS01000054.1 GCF_012911005.2 Aromatoleum toluolicum
GAAGCGGAGGCTCCCAGGACAGGATGGGGATGGGTTTCTGCGACGGCTGCATAACCCATCCCCACCCCAACCCTCCCCTTGAAGGGGAGGGAGTGAACATGCCGCTTAACGCTGCACCAGGAAAAAGGGCGACCCGCGGGTCGCCCTTTTTCATTTCATCCGCTGAAAGCGGCTCAGCGCGGCAGCACCGTCTCACCCATCAGGAACTGATCCACCTCGCGCGCGCATTGACGCCCCTCGCGGATCGCCCACACGACCAGCGACTGTCCGCGGCGCACGTCGCCGGCAGCAAATACCTTCGGCGCGCTGGTCGCATAGCAGCCAACACCGTCGGTGGTGGCCTTGGCGTTACCGCGCGCATCCTTCTCGACCCCGAAGGCTTCGAGCAGCTTGCCCAGCGGGTTCGTGAAGCCCATCGCGAAGAAGACCAGGTCGGCCTTCACCTCGAATTCCGAGCCCGCGACCTCCGACATACGACCGTCCTTCCATTCGAGGCGGACCGCCTTCAGGCCGGTGACCCTTCCGTCCTTGCCGAAGAATTCCTTCGTCGCGACGGCGAAGTCGCGCTCGCAGCCTTCCTCATGCGACGAAGACGTGCGCATCTTGATCGGCCAGTACGGCCACGTCAGCGCCTTGTTCTCTTCCTCGGGCGGCATCGGCATCAGCTCGAACTGGGTCACGCTGGCCGCACCATGGCGGTTCGACGTGCCGACACAGTCGGAACCGGTGTCGCCGCCGCCGATCACGACAACATGCTTGCCTTCGGCCGAGATCGGGTTCGGGCCATCACCGGCCACCGCCTTGTTCTGCGGAATCAGGAACTCCAGTGCAAAATGCACGCCGACAAGGTCACGGCCCGGCACGGGCAGATCGCGCGGCACTTCCGACCCTGCGGCGAGGACCACGGCGTCGAAGTCCTTCTGCAGGGCTTCGGCGCTGACGAACTCCTGCGCATCGTTGGCGATGCCAGGCCCCGTCGTCTCGGCCCCGACGATCACGCCGGCACGGAAGCGCACACCCTCGGCCTCCATCTGCGCCATGCGACGATCGATCAGGCCCTTCTCCATCTTGAAGTCGGGGATGCCATAGCGCAGCAGACCGCCGATGCGGCTGCTCTTCTCGAACACGGTCACGTCATGACCGACGCGCGCGAGTTGCTGCGCGGCGGCAAGGCCCGCCGGGCCGGAACCGACGACGGCGACCTTCTTGCCGGTCTTCACCGCGGCCGGGCGCGGCTGCACCCAGCCCTCTTCCCACGCCTTGTCGATGATCGCGTGCTCGATCGACTTGATGCCGACGGCGTCGGCGTTGATATTCAGCGTGCACGCCGCCTCGCACGGAGCGGGACAGATGCGGCCGGTGAACTCGGGGAAATTGTTGGTCGAGTGCAGGACCTCGATCGCCTCCTTCCACTGGCCGCGATACACCAGGTCATTCCAGTCCGGAATGATGTTGTTGACGGGACAGCCGTTGTTGCAGAACGGGATGCCGCAATCCATGCAGCGTGCGCCCTGCACCGCCGCCTGCTCGTCGGTGAGACGCAGCACGAACTCCTTGTACTTCTTCAGGCGCTCGGCAACCGGCTCGTAGGCCTCCGACAGACGCTGATACTCCAGAAATCCGGTGGGCTTGCCCATTTTTACGCGGCCTCCAGTTGCTTCTGCTTCTGCGCGGCCATCTCGGCCAGCGCACGACGATATTCATGCGGCATCACCTTGACGAACTTGCAGCGCCAGGCGGTCCAGTTTTCGATGATTTCGCGGGCACGCGTGCTGCCCGTGTAACGCGCGTGACGCTCGATCAGGCCCTTCAGGATCAGCTCGTCGCCCATCTCCAGGTGGTCGATGTCCACACGGCCGTGCGACTCGAGATCGTCGCCGGACTCGGAGCCCTTGCGCGCCTCGATCTCCTCGGGCACCGGCTCGAGGGCGACCTGCGCCATGTTGCAGCGCTGTTCGAACGTCCCATCCTCGTCCAGCACGTAAGCCACGCCGCCCGACATGCCGGCCGCGAAGTTGCGCCCGGTCTGGCCGAGCACCACGACCGTGCCGCCCGTCATGTACTCGCAGCCGTGGTCGCCCACGCCCTCGACAACGGCCGTGGCGCCGGAGTTGCGCACCGCGAAACGTTCGCCGCCCACGCCCGAGAAGTAGGCTTCACCCTCGATCGCACCGTACAGCACGGTGTTGCCGATGATGATGTTCTCGGTCGATGCGCCGCGGAAGGATGCCTGCGGGCGCACGATCACGCGGCCACCCGACAGGCCCTTGGCGACGTAGTCGTTGCCTTCGCCGACGAGTTCCAGCGTCACGCCGCGCGCCGCGAAGGCCGCGAAGCTCTGACCCGCGGTGCCGGTCAGGGTCACGTGGATCGTGTCATCCGGCAGTCCGGCATGGCCGTACTTCTCGGCGACACGCCCGGACAGCATCGCGCCGACCGTGCGATTGATGTTGCGCACCGGCACCTCGATGCGGACCGGCTCGCCGCGCTCGAGGGCGGGCTTGGCCAGATCGATGATCTGGTTGTCGAGCGCCTTGTCGAGGCCGTGCTCCTGCACTTCCACATGGCGCTTCGCCGCGCTCGCGGCGACCTTCGGGCGATGGAAGATGCGGCTGTAGTCGAGGCCGCGCGCCTTCCAGTGCTCGATGCCCTTCTTCATGTCCAGCAGTTCCGGGCGGCCGATCAGGTCGTCGAACTTGCGGATGCCGATCTGCGCCATCAGCTCGCGCACTTCCTCGGCGACGAAGAAGAAGTAGTTCACGACGTGCTCGGGCTGGCCGGTGAAGCGCTTCCTGAGCTCCGGATCCTGCGTCGCGACGCCGACCGGGCAGGTGTTCAGGTGGCACTTGCGCATCATGATGCAGCCTTCGACGACCAGCGGCGCGGTCGCGAAACCGAACTCGTCCGCGCCCAGCAGCGCGCCGATGACGACGTCGCGGCCGGTCTTCATCTGGCCGTCGACCTGCACGCGGATGCGGCTGCGCAGGCTGTTGAGCACCAGGGTCTGCTGCGTCTCGGCGAGACCCAGCTCCCACGGGCTGCCAGCGTGCTTGATCGACGACCACGGCGAAGCGCCCGTGCCGCCGTCGTGGCCGGCGATCACGACGTGATCAGCCTTCGCCTTGGCGACACCCGCGGCGACCGTGCCGACGCCGATCTCGGACACCAGCTTGACCGAGATCGAAGCGGCCGGCTGGGCGTTCTTCAGGTCGTGGATCAGCTGGGCGAGATCCTCGATCGAGTAGATGTCATGGTGCGGCGGCGGCGAGATCAGGCCGACGCCCGGCACCGAATGGCGCAGGAAGCCGATGTACTCGCTCACCTTGTGGCCGGGCAGCTGGCCGCCCTCGCCGGGCTTCGCGCCCTGCGCCATCTTGATCTGGATCTGGTCGGCGTTGACCAGGTACTCGGTCGTCACGCCGAAACGGCCCGACGCGACCTGCTTGATCGCCGAACGCAGGCTGTCGCCGGCCTTCAGCTCGAGATCGCGCGCAATGCGGTTCTCGCCGACGATCTGCGACAGGCGCATCGCCTGCGTGATCGGCTTGAAGCGCATCGGATCCTCGCCGCCCTCGCCGGTGTTCGATTTGCCGCCGATGCGGTTCATCGCCACGGCCAGCGTCGTGTGCGCCTCGGTCGAGATCGAACCGAGCGACATCGCGCCGGTCGCGAAGCGCTTGACGATCTCCTTCGCCGGCTCCACTTCCTCGAGCGGCACCGGAGGACCGGCAGGCTTGATCTCGAACAGGCCGCGCAGCGTCATGTGGCGCTTGCTCTGGTCGTTGATCAGCTTCGCGTACTCCTTGTAGGTGTCCGCCTTACCCGAACGCGTCGCATGCTGCAGCTTGGCGATCGATTCCGGCGTCCACATGTGGTCGTCGCCGCGCACACGGTAGGCGTAGTCGCCCCCCGCATCGAGCATGTCGACGAGCACCGGGTCGTTGCTGAAGGCCCTGCGGTGCAGGCGGATGGCTTCCTCCATCACCTCGAACACGCCCATGCCCTCGACCTGGCTGGTCGTGCCGGTGAAGTAGCGGTCGCACAGCGACTGCTTCAGGCCGACCGCCTCGAAGATCTGCGCGCCGGTGTAGGACATGTAGGTCGAGATGCCCATCTTGGACATGACCTTCATGAGGCCCTTGCCGACGGCCTTGACGAAATGCTTGATCGCCTTCGCACCGGCGTCGCCATCACCGGCGATCTGCTGCAGGGTTTCCATCGCCACGTAGGGATGGACCGCCTCGGCGCCGTAACCGGCCAGCACCGCGAAGTGATGCACTTCACGCGCCGTGCCGGTCTCGACGACCAGACCGGCGCGTGTGCGCAGGCCCTTCGCCACCAGGTGCTGATGCACGGCGGAGGTCGCCAGCAGTGCGGGGATCGCAACCTTCTCGGCGTCGATCTTGCGATCGGACACGATCAGGATGTTGTAGCCCTGCAGCACGGCATCCTCGGCCTCGGCGCACAAGGTCGCCAGACGCGCCTCCACGCCTTCCTTGCCCCAGGCGACCGGATAGCACGCATCCAGCTCGGCCGAGCGGAAACGGCTGTCGGCGTAACGCGCGATGTTGCGGATCTTCGCCATGTCGTCGAAGTCCAGCACCGGCTGCGTCACTTCGAGGCGGTACGGCGGGTTGATCTCGTTGATCTCGAGCAGGTTCGGACGCGGGCCGATGAAGGACACCAGCGACATCACCAACTGCTCGCGGATCGGGTCGATCGGCGGGTTCGTCACCTGCGCGAACAGCTGACGGAAGTAGTTGTAGAGCGGCTTCTCCTTCGCCGACAGCACAGCCAGCGGCGAATCGTTACCCATCGAGCCGGTCGCTTCCTCGCCCGTCTTGCCCATCGGCTCGAGGATGAACTTGATGTCTTCCTGCGTGTAGCCGAAGGCCTGCTGGCGATCCAGCAGCGAAGCGCCGGGCTGCGCCACCTCGACACTTTCCGGCACCGGCAGGTCGTCGAACTTGATGTTGATGCGACGGATCCACTCGCGATAGGGCTTCGCCTGGGCGAGCGACTCCTTCAGCTCGCGGTCGTCGATGATGCGCCCCTGCTCCAGGTCGATCATGAACATCTTGCCCGGCTGCAGGCGCCACTTCTTGACGATCCTGCTGTCCGGGATCGGCAGCACGCCCGATTCCGAAGCCATGACCACGAGGTCGTCGTCGGTCACGAGGTAGCGCGCCGGACGCAGGCCGTTACGGTCGAGCGTCGCGCCGATCTGGCGGCCGTCGGTGAAGGCCACCGCGGCGGGGCCGTCCCACGGCTCCATCATCGCCGCGTGGTATTCGTAGAAGGCGCGGCGTTTCTCGTCCATCAACGTATGCGACTCCCACGCCTCCGGGATCATCATCATCACCGCGTGGGCGAGCGAGTAGCCGCTCATCACGAGCAGCTCGAGCGCATTGTCGAACGAGGCCGAGTCCGACTGACCCGGGTAGATCAGCGGCCAGATCTTCTGCAGGTCATCGCCGAGCAGCGGCGAATGCGTGCCCTTTTCGCGCGCGCGCATCCAGTTGTAGTTGCCGCGCAGCGTATTGATCTCGCCGTTGTGAGCAATGTAGCGGAACGGATGGGCCAGATCCCACTTCGGGAAGGTGTTGGTCGAAAAGCGCTGATGCACGAGCGCGAGCGCCGACACCGTGCGCGCATCGGCCAGATCGCAGTAGTACTCGCCGACCTGCGTCGCGAGCAGCAGGCCCTTGTAGTTCACGGTGCGAGCCGACATCGACACCATGTAGAATTCCTTGCCGTGCTTGAGCTCCAGCGCGTTGATCGCGTTGGCCGCACGGCGACGGATCACGTACAGCTTGCGCTCGAGCGCATCGGTCACGGTCACGGTCGGGCCGCGACCGATGAAGACCTGACGCATGACCGGCTCCTTCGCCTTCACCGCCGGCGACATCGGCATCTCGCGGTTCACCGGGACATCGCGCCAGCCGAGCACGGCCTGGCCCTCGGCACGCACCGCGCGGCCGATTTCTTCCTCGCACGCGAGGCGCGACGCCTGCTCCTTCGGCAGGAACACCATGCCGACGCCATACTCACCGACCGGCGGCAGGTCGATGCCCTGCTTCGCCATCTCCTCGCGGTACAACGCATCCGGAATCTGGATCAGGATCCCGGCCCCGTCGCCCTGCAACTCATCGGCGCCGACCGCGCCCCGGTGGTCGAGATTCTTCAGAATCTCCAGGCCCTGGCTGATGATTGCATGACTCTTGACGCCCTTGATATGGGCGACGAAGCCCACACCACAGGCGTCATGTTCATTTGTCGGGTCGTACAGACCCTGCTTCTGGGGGAGATCCATCACGTTCTTCCTCGACACAACACGTTTGCCGGCATGGACCGGCGTTGATCGGGCGACGGCAGCGCCGCATGCAAATAACGCACCAAAATTGTGCAGGCGTCAAAAAGAGCCGGGTGCACGCGCACACCGGCTCCGTTCGGCCAGTGCTTGACACACGGCCACTGCTTACCTTTCAGGCGGACTTGGGAATATACCCCCGCGAAACCCGTGTTTCAAGATTTTTTTGCGGCGCGGTAAACCTATGATGCTTCAATGAATTTCGCCAACTGCGAAGAGTCGGCGATGCTCTTTCATCGCATAGCGGTCGGTCATTCCGGCAATGTAGTCGGCGATGGCGCGCGGCGTGTCGGTGCGCGCACGCATCTGGTATTGCGGCGGAAGCAGCCGGGGATCGTTCATGAACGCGCCGAACAGATCCTGGATGATGCGGCGCGCCTTGTCCGTCATGCGCAGCACCTGGTAATGCGCGTAGAGGTTCTGACGCAGGAATGCCTTCAGCTCGCGCAGGCGCGGCGCGAGCTCCTCCGAATAGGCCACCAGTCGCCCGGCGTGACGCACGTCCGCGAGCGATTGCACCCCAGTACCGACGATGTTCGCGCGCGTCGTGGCGATCAGGTCGAGCGCCATCTCGTTGATCATGCGCCGGATCGTCTCGTGGATCAGCCGACGCCCTGCAAGCCCCGGCCAGCGGGCCTCCGCATCTCGGCGGGCATCCGCGAACACGGCAACCTCGTCCAGCTGCTCCAGCGTGATCAGTCCGGAACGCAGGCCGTCGTCGACATCGTGGTTGTTGTATGCGATCTCGTCGGCCAGATTCGTGAGCTGCGCCTCCAACGAGGGCTGATGACCGTCGAGGAAACGCTGCCCCAGTTCGCCCAGCTCCTTGGCACGCTCGCGCGAGCAGTGCTTCAGGATCCCCTCGCGCGTCTCGTAACACAGGTTCAGGCCGTCGAAGGCGGCGTAGTGCTCCTCGAGAAGATCGACCGTTCGCAGGGACTGCAGATTGTGCTCGAAGCCGCCATACGCCTTCATGCAGGCGTTGAGGGCATCCTGCCCCGCATGCCCGAACGGCGTGTGCCCGAGGTCATGGGCGAGCGCGACCGCTTCGACCAGATCCTCGTTGAGTTGCAGCGTCCGTGCCACGCTGCGGGAGATCTGGGCCACCTCGATGCTGTGCGTCAGGCGCGTGCGGAACAGGTCGCCCTCGTGATTGACGAACACCTGCGTCTTGTATTCGAGCCGCCGGAACGAGTTCGAATGCACGATACGGTCGCGGTCGCGCTGGAACTCGCTGCGGATGCCGGGCGAGGGCTCGGGATGAACCCGCCCGCGCGAATTCGCCTCGGTGACCGCCCAGGGAGCGAGCGTCATCATGCGCAACGCGCTTCGATGGCTGCGGCGATCGCCTCGTGCGTCGCGTCGGCATGGATGACCGCCCTGCCGATGCCGCGCAGCAGGATCAAGCGCAGCCGCCCGGCCTCCACCTTCTTGTCGTGCGCCATGAGCTCAAGATAGCGTGCAGCACCGAGCCGCGGACCCAGCACCGGCAACCCGGCGCGCCGGTGCAGCGCCTCGACGCGCGCGACATCGTCTGCACTCAACCACCCCAGGCGGGCCGAAAGTTCCGCCGCCATCATCGTTCCCGCCGCCACCGCCTCGCCGTGCAGCCACGCACCATAGCCCATGCCGGTTTCGATCGCGTGCCCGAAGGTATGACCGAGGTTCAGGAGCGCTCGCTCCCCCTGCTCGGTTTCGTCCGCCGCCACAACGACCGCCTTATTTGCGCACGACCGCTCGATCGCAAAGGCCAGCGCTTCGGGCTCGCGTGCGACCAGGCGCTCGATGTTCGACTCCAGCCACGCGAAGAAATCCGGATCGCGGATCAGGCCGTACTTGATGACTTCCGCGAGGCCGGCGGCCAGTTCGCGCGGCGGCAGGGTGTCCAGCGTTCCGGTGTCGGCCAGCACCAGCTTCGGCTGGTAGAACGCGCCGATCATGTTCTTACCGAGCGGGTGATTGATCGCGGTCTTGCCGCCCACCGACGAGTCGACCTGCGACAGCAGCGTCGTCGGAACCTGGATGAAGGGGACGCCGCGCTGGTAGGTCGCGGCCGCAAAACCGGTCATGTCGCCGATGACGCCGCCTCCCAAGGCAAGGAGCGTCGTCGAGCGCTCGCAGCGCTCCGCCAGCAGCATGTCGAAGATCTGGTTGAGGGTCGGCCAATCCTTGTGCGCCTCGCCATCGGGGAGCGTCACGGCATGCACCTGCACGCCGAGATCGCGCAGACCGGCCTGCAGCCAATCGAGGTAGAGCGGGCCGACGACGTCGTTGGTGACGATCGCGACGCGCGGCGTCCTGAGGAAAGGGAGGATCAGCGACGGATCGCCGAGCAGGCCACGGCCGATATGGATCGGATAGCCGCGGTCGCCAAGTGCCACATTGAGGGTACGCATGTCACTTCTTGAAGTTTTCGATGGCCTTCTCGATCACGCGCACCATCCCGCCGGGATTGCCGCGACCGCCATCGACGATGATGTCCGCGACCGACCGGTACAGCGGATCGCGTTCGCGATAGAGATTCTCGATGCGTTCGCGCGGGTTGGGCACCTGCAGCAGCGGGCGGTTGCGGTCGTGGCGGGTCCGCTCCCACAGAACCGGCGTCGGCACGTTGAGGTACACGACGATACCCCGTTCCGACATCATCGCGCGATTGTCGGGATTGAGCACGACCCCGCCGCCGGTCGCCAGCACGAGGTCGGATTCGCGCGTCAACTCGTCGACGAGCTGAGTTTCGCGCCGCCTGAAACCTTCCTCGCCTTCGATCTCGAAGATCGTGGAGACCTTGACCCCCGTGCGAGCCTCGATTTCATGGTCGCAATCGATGAAGCGCATGCGATGACGCCGGGCATACTCACGACCTACCGTGGTCTTCCCGGCGCCCATCATGCCAATCAGAATCACTAACACCAACCCGGCATCCGATACGTAATGCCGGCAACTATACAGCAGGCGAACGAGCCTGCGCGCGTGCCGGTCACTTGAGCGTCAGGGAATCCGAGACGATGCGCGGAGTCAAAAAGACCAGCAATTCGCGCCGCGCCGACTGCGTATTCGTAGAGCGGAACAGGGCACCGAGATAGGGAATCTCGCCGAGCAGGGGCACACGGTTCACTGTGGTGGTTTCCTCTTCCTCGAACACGCCGCCGATCACCACTGTCCCGCCGTTCTCGACCATCACTTCGGTCGTCACGCTCTTCTTGTCGATCGGCGGGTTAAGCGTGCCCGCAATCTGGATTGCACGTGTGAAATCTGCGCGGTCCTTTGTAACTTCGACCTTCAACTGTACTCGGCCATCCGGTGTAATGCTCGGGCGCACCTTCAGCATCAGCACGGCGTCCTTGAATCTGATGGTCGGCGGCTCGGTTCCGCTCGAGGGCGTGATGTAGGGAATCTCCTGACCCTGCTTGATCGTCGCCTCGACCTGGTTGGCCGTGAGGATGCGCGGGCTCGACACGACACGGCCGCGACCGTCCGATTCGAGGGCTGCCAGCTCGAGGTTCAGGAAGCGCGTCAGCGAACGGTTGAACAGGGTCAGGTTCAGCGCGCCGAACGGGTTGGTCGGCAGGAAGCCGTTGCCACTCACCGCATTTTCGCCCACGCGATGAATGATCGTATTGATCGGCGAGTCCGGATCCGTGCTGATCTCGCCCGTCTGGGAGTTGAAGTTGCCGAACTCGGACGTACCGAAGCCGATCTTTGCCCCCTCACCGAGGTTCTTCGACTTACGATCCCCGTAACCCAGACGCACGCCGAGATCGCGGGCGAAATCCTTATTTGCCTCGACGACCCGCGCCTCGATCATGACCTGGCGCGGCGGGATGTCGATATCCTTGATGAGGCTCGCAAGGGCCGCCAAGCGGCTCGAGACATCGGTGACGAACAGCCGATTACTCCGCTCGTCGACGACGACGCTGCCACGCTTCGACAGCATCGTCTGATCCTTGCTCTTCAGGAAGTCGAAGATTTCCTTCGACTTGTGATAGTTGATCTGGAAGCTCTCGGTCTGCAACGGTTCCAGGTCGCCGATCTGCGCCTTCGCTTCGAGCTGCAGCTTCTCGCGCGTTGCGAGCTCCTCGCCCGGCGCGATCCAGATGACGTTACCCGACTTGCGCATGTCCAGGCCCTTGGCCTGCAGGATGATGTCGAGCGCCTGGTCCCACGGCACATCCTTGAGGCGCAGCGTCAGGTTGCCCTGCACCGAGTCGCTGGTGATGATGTTGAAGTTGGTGAAGTCCGCGATGACCTGCAGCACCGAACGGACATCGATGTTCTGGAAATTCAGCGAGAGCTTCTCGCCCTTGTACTGGCCGCGCGCAGCCCCCTGGACCAGCTTGTTCGGATCTTCGACGACGCGGCGAACCTCGAGCACGAACTGGTTGTCGCTCTGGTAGGCGTTGTGCTCCCACTTGCCGTTGGGCGTTACCTGCAGGCGGACGTTGTCGCCCTGCTGCTGGGCGGTCATCGACGTCACCGGCGTGGCGAAGTCGGTGACATCCGAGCGGCGACGCAGGTGCTCGGGCAAGGACGTCTTGAGGAACTCGACGACCAGACCGCCACCCTGCTGACGGATGTCGATGCCGGCGTCGGGACTGGAAAGCTGTACAACCACGCGCCCCTCGCCATCCTTGCCGCGGCGGAAATTGATGTCGCGGATGCTGCTGCCCTCGGCGACGGCGTCACGCTTCGGCGCGGCGAAATTGGCCATCGCCTGCGAGACCTGAGTCGTCGTGGCACCGACCGGAGCCGCGGCACCGAGAGCTATGATGACGCTGCGCCCCTCGATGCGCGATTCGAAGGGAGTGACCCTGGTGACATTCAGGACGAGTCGCGTGCGGTCCCCGGACTGGACGATGTTCGCGCTGCGCAGGTCGCCTTGGTCGATTTCCTGCACGCTGCGGCCCAAGCCGTTGGTCGTACCGGGAAAATCGAATGCGATCCGCGCGGGGTTCGCAACGCTGAAACTCGCCGGGGGCGCGGCGAGGGGCTCCTTGAGCGTGAGCTTCAGCAGTACGGCACCCCCCCTGCTGGGAAACCTCGAGGTCTTCGATACGATTCGTCGCGGCCTGGCTTTGCGAGGACGCAGCCTGCGCCAGGACGGCGGGCGCAGGAACAGCCAGGGTGAACGCCGCACACAGCAGCGCAATCATGCGTTTGTGATTCATTTCCGTGCCTCCTGCTGCTCCTGCAGCAGCAATGTGCTGATGCGCTCGACCCAATCGCCGTTCATGTCTTCAACCAGTTCTTTCAGGGTGACTTCGGACTCCGAGATCGCCGTCACCAGTCCGAAATTCTGGCCCAAGTAGTTGCCTACCCTGACCTGGTGCAGGTTCTGGTCGGCGCGTACCAGTGCATGCACCTTGCGGTTCTGGGTGATCACACCGACAAGTTGCAGGGATTCGAGCGGATAGGCTTCGAGCGGCTCGCGCCTGCGATCGAGGTCGGGACCGCCACGGCGAGTGGTTTTCGTTTCGGGCTCGATGCGACTCAGAACGAAGGGGTCGGCGGCGCCTTCGGCTTCATACTTCACGACCGGGACCGGCTTCATCTCGGGCAAGGGCTTGATCGTACCGGTCATCCCCTTTTCCTGCTCGGTCATCCACCCCTGAATGTCCTCCTGATCGCCTGCACAGGCGGTGAGGACAAGGGCGCTTGCAAGTATCAGAAGGCGTTTCATGGCTTTCTCACTTGCCTCCCTTTGCCTTTGCGGCCTTCTCCTGCTGGCGCTTCTGCGCGAGCTCCTCTTCGTCGAGGTAGCGATACGTCACCGCCTTCGCTTCCAGCTTGAGGCCGCCATCCTTCTGGGTTTCGATCGCGATGTTGTCCAGCGTCACGATCCGGGACATGCGGGCAACGTCTTCGGCGAATGCACCGAGGTCGTTGTAGGCGCCGACGATGCGCACATCGATCGGCATCTCGGCGTAGAAGTCCTTGACCGTTTCAGTGCCTGGCTTGAAGAGCTCGAACTGCAGTCCTCGGCCGACGCCGGCCTGGTTGATGTCGGACAGCAGCGAGTCCATTTCCGCGCGATTCGGTAGTTGCTTCAGCAGCGCGCCGAACTGGCGGTCGGTCTCTTCGAGTTGGAGCTTGTACGCATCCAGATTCACGGCAAGCTTCTTCTTCGTCACCCAGTCCTGGCGCAGTTGCACCTCTTCCGCCTCGCGCTGTTCGAGGAGCGCCACCTGATCGCGCCAGTCGAACCACCATGCGAGAGCGAGGACTGCAGCCAGCAGCGCGATGAACACCGCGATGCGCGGCGCAAGCGGCCATGCGCCGGGATCGTTGGGATCGAGGCCCTTGAAATCCTGCGAGAGACGCTCGAAATCGATGCCTTGGAGTTTGCCGAGATTCATTTCCTGGCCCCTTGATCGCCTTCGGCCTTGGGCCCTTCGATACCGATGTTGAGCGCGAAGTCGCTGACCCGGCGCTTGTTCACCGTTGCCGCCTTGATCTCGACCAGCCCCGGGTTGGCAAGGTAGGGCGATTCGTCGAGGCTGCGCATCAAAGCCGAGACGCGCGAATTGGACTGCGAGTAGCCGAGCAGGGCGATCTTCGGGCCGGTCTGCTTGATGGACCGCAGATACACGCCGTCGGGCACGCGGCGCGCGAACTCGTTCATGACGTTTACGGCCTGGGCACGCGTGGTCTGCAGGGACTCGATGACCTGCTTGCGCGCCAGCAGGGCATCGATCTGTTCACGCAGGCGCTTGATTTCGGCGATCTGCGCGTCCAGCTTGGTGATCTCGGACTTGAGGAAATCGTTGCGGCGTTCTTGACGCTCGACATAGCCGGCGATCACGGTATGCACGAGCAGCGCGACCAGCAGGCCGACGACGACCATCGCGACGGACACGACAAAGAACTGCTGGCGGCGTTCACGGCGCTTGAGTTCGCGATGGGGCAGCAGGTTGATTCGAATCATGAATCGAATCTCCGGAGCGCCAGTCCGCAGGCAACCATCAGCGACGGTGCATCGGCCAGCAGGTTCTTGGGTCGCACGCGCGACGACATCGACATTCCGACGAAGGGGTTCGCGACGATGGCCGGGACCTGCGTACGGCCGGCGACCACGTCGGAAAGGCCCGGCATCACCGAGCAGCCGCCCGCAAGGACGATGTGGTCGACCTGGTTGTACTGCGTAGAGGTGAAGAAGAACTGCAGCGCCCGCGACACTTCGAGGGCCAGGCTGTCCATGAAGGGCCGCATCAGGTCGCGCTCGTAATCCTCTGGCAGGCCGCCCGCACGTTTCGCGGCCTCGGCGTCCTCGACACTCATGCCGTACTGGCGCGCGATTTCCTGCGTGAGCTGCATGCCGCCGAAAGCCTGTTCACGCGCATAGAGCTGCTGGCCGTTACGCAGGACGCTGACGTTCATGACGTTCGCGCCGATGTCGATCACCGCGACGATCTTGTCGGCGCCGCCGCCCGGTAGCTGCCTGGCGACGAGTTCGAAGGCTGCTTCCGCGGCGAAGGACTCGACGTCCATCACCGCGGCCTTGAGGCCGGCGGACTCGACCACGGCGACGCGGTCTTCGACCTTTTCCTTGCGCGATGCGGCGATCAGGACCTCGACCTCTTCGGGGCTACCCGGCGAGGGGCCAACCACCTGGAAGTCGAGATTGACTTCGTCCAGCGCAAAGGGAATGTACTGACTAGCCTCCGACTCGACCTGGAGTTCCATCTCCTGGTCGCGCAGGCCGCCTGGCAGGATCATCTTCTTGGTGATCACGGCCGAGGCCGGAAGCGCGACGGCAACCTGCTTTATACCGCCGCCCATGCGGCGCACGGCACGCATCACGGCGTCGCTCACACCTTCGAGATTGGCGATATTGCCGTCAACGACGGCGTCACGCGGCAGGGATTCGATGGCGTACCGCTCCATGCGGTACGCACCCTTTTCGCCCTCTGACAGCTCGACCATCTTCACCGATGAAGATGAGATATCGAGGCCGACCAGCTGACGCGCCTTGGGGCGAAATAGGGAGAAGTCCATCACAAAGAAAATCCTTAAATTTCTTTATGTTAGGCGCCGATACTGAATAAGCTTCTGAGATGCTAGCAACAAAGTGTTGCGAGTGCAAACACAGACGGCGGCAGATGCTTTGGAGGCGCCGGGTGCGCAAACGTATAATTGCGCTCCCGCCCTCCCTCTCTGGATTCCCGATGCGCTGGGTCTTTTATCCCCTCGCGGCACTCATCGCTCTTGTCATTCTCGGCGCGGCAACCATTGCGGCCGTCTCTGCATTCGCATGGCCGAACCTGCCTTCGCTCGACGTTCTGACCGATTACCGCCCGAAGATTCCGCTGCGAGTATACACGTCAGATGGGTATTTACTCGGGGAATTCGGCGAGGAACGGCGGGTCGTCGTGGCAATGGACGAAGTCCCGACGATTCTCAAGCAGGCCATCCTCGCCGCCGAGGACGAGCGCTTCTACGAACACCCCGGGATCGATGTGATCGGGATCGCGCGCGCCGCGCTCGCGAACGTCGTATCCGGCGGGCGCGGCCAGGGCGCGTCGACGATCACGATGCAGGTGGCGCGCAATTTCTTCCTGACACGCGAGAAGACCTTCAACCGCAAGCTCTACGAGATTCTCCTTGCATTGCGCATCGAGCGCAGCCTGAGCAAGGATCAGATCTTCGAGCTCTACATCAACCAGATCTTCCTCGGTCAGCGGTCGTACGGGTTCTCGGCCGCGGCACGCGCCTACTTCGACAAGCCGCTGAAGGACATCACGGTGGCCGAGGCGGCCATGCTCGCGGGACTGCCGAAAGCGCCGTCGGCCTACAACCCGATCGCGAACCCGCGCCGGGCGATCCAGCGCCAGCATTACGTGCTGCGCCGCATGGTCGAAGCCGGCTTCATCGACGAGAAGACCTTCGAGGCGGCCCGCGCGGAACCGCTCGTGCTGGCGAACGGGCGCTCGGCAGCGAGTCCCCTGCGTGGCGACTTCGTTGCGGAGATGGCGCGCCAACTGGCCGTCGAGCAGTTCGGCGAACAGGCTTACGATTCGGGCATCCGCGTGATCACGACGGTGACGCGCGACGATCAGCAGGCCGCCTACAAGGCCGTCCGCCAAGGGGTGATGGATTACGAGCGGCGGCACGGTTACCGCGGCCCCGAGAGCTTTGTCGATCTGAACGGTGTGAGCGCGAACGACGAAGAGCGGCTCGACGAGCTGCTCGCCGACGTCACGGACTACGATGACCTGCTCGCCGCGCTGGTTCTCGAGGCGTCACCCAAGTCGGTCACAGTCTATCGCCACGGCGAAGTCCTGAAGATCACCGGCGCCGGACTGGCCTTTGCTGCGCCGATGCTCAACGAACGGGCCCCGCAGGCACGCAAGGTGCGGCGCGGGGCGATCGTGCGCATCCGCGATCTCGGCGAGAAGGGCTGGGAGATCGCGCAGCTGCCGGACGTGGAGGCGGCACTGATCGCGGTTGACTCGAATACGGGCGCGGTTCGGGCGCTCATCGGCGGCTTCGATTTCAACCGCAACAAGTTCAATCACGTGACCCAGGCGCTACGCCAGCCGGGATCGAGCTTCAAGCCCTTCATCTATTCGGCGGCGCTCGAACGCGGTTTTTCGCCGAGCAGCGTCGAAGAGGACGCACCGCTGTTCTTTCCGGCCGGGATCACCGGCAGCAAGGACTGGGAGCCGAAGAACTACGACGGCAAGTACGAAGGACCGATGACGCTGCGCGAGGGGCTGGCACGATCGAAGAACATGATCTCGATCCGGCTGTTGCGCTCGATCACACCCGAGTACGCGCAGGACTACATCACGCGCTTCGGTTTCGATGCGGCCCAGCATCCGCCCTATCTGACGATGGCGCTCGGCGCCGGCATGGCGACGCCGTGGCAGATGGCGACCGGTTATGCAGTGTTCGCGAACGGCGGCTACCGCATCGAACCCTATGTCGTGAAGGAGATGATCGACGGGCAGGGGCATGTCGTCGCCAAGGTGGACCCGCCCGTCGCGGGCGAGAGCGCGCCGCGCGTGATCGATCCGCGCAACGCGTGGCTGATGACCTCGATGATGCAGGACGTGGTCCGGCGCGGTACGGCAACGCGGGCGCTGGTCCTCAAACGCGGCGAACTTGCCGGCAAGACGGGGACGACCAACGACTACGTGGATGCCTGGTTCGCCGGCTTCCACCCGGACCTGGTCGCGGTGAGCTGGATGGGGCACGACCAGCCGCGCAATCTGGGACGCGGCGAGACCGGCGGTTCGGCCGCCCTGCCGATGTGGGTGAATTTCATGCGTACCGCGCTGAAATCCCTGCCGGAGAAGTTCCCGGCCCGCCCGGACGGGCTGGTCGCCGTCCATACGGGTTCGGGGCGCGAGGAATTCCTCTACAGCGAGAACCTGCCGACGGAACCGATCATGCTCCCGACGGGCACGGAGGAGTTGCCGCTGCCGGCAGAGGCGCCGGACGAGGCACTCCCGCAGACGCGCCCGACGGCGGCACCGGCGCCGGTAGTGGAACGCAGTCCGACGCCGGTGCGGCGACCGTAGGAACGAATCCTCCGGAGCATCGGCCGTTCAGCCTGCCTTGACCTCGGTGGGCGCCCCGGACTGCTGGCTGACGAGTTGCGACAGCAGCGCGTAGAGTTCAGCGCCGTCGCGCGTGGCGATCCAGCGGCCGGCGTCGTGGCGGAAGTGGAAGCCGCCGGCCTTGGCGGCAACCCAGATCTCGCGGGCGGCCGAGTGGCGGTTGATCACCATCTTGCTGCCGTTCTCGAACTCGATCTCCAGCACGCCGCCGGGCATGGTCTCGATGTCCAGTTCGGCACCGCAGGCTTCGAGCGCGGCCTCGATGCGCACGAGTTCGGCTTCGGCCAGCGCGTTGAACGCCGATTCTTCCATGTTCGCTCCTTCTGTTAGCATTTCCGTTTTTTCGACCGACGACACCATGCGAGCCATTCCGACCGCTGCCGCGCTGTGCTGCGCCCTTGCCCTGAGCGGTTGCGGGATCAAGGGGCCGCTGTACCTGCCCCAGGTTCCGCCCGCACCGGCCAAGGCTGCTCCGGCCGCCGGCGTCGATCATAGCAAAGCCCCCAAAGCGACCGACGACTCCCGATGACCTCCCGATTTCCGATTCCGACCCTGACCGAGGGCAGCGACGGCCTTCAGCTCGAAGGCGTGGCCCTTGCCGCCATCGCCGCGCAGTATGGCACTCCGGTGTATGTCTATTCGCGACGTGCGCTGACCGAGGCCTTCTCCGCCTACCGCGAGGCACTTGCGGGCCGCCGCGGGCTGGTGTGCTACGCGGTGAAGGCGAATTCGAACCTCGGCGTGCTGTCGGTGTTCGCGCAGCTGGGCGCAGGCTTCGACATCGTCTCGGGCGGCGAGCTCGCGCGGGTGCTGGCCGCCGGCGGGGACGCGGGCAAGGTGGTGTTCTCGGGCGTGGGCAAGAGCCGCGACGAGATGCGTCAGGCGCTGAAGGCCGGAATCCGCTGCTTCAACGTCGAGTCGGAAGCCGAGATCGACCGCCTGAACGCGGTCGCGGGCGAACTCGGCAAGGTCGCACCGATCGCCTTCCGCGTGAATCCGGATGTGGATCCGAAGACTCACCCGTATATCTCGACGGGCCTCAAGAGCAACAAATTCGGCGTCGCGATCGATGCGGCGGCGGACCTGTACCGGCACGCGGCGAGCCTGCCGAACCTGCGCGTGAGCGGCGTGGCGTGCCATATCGGCTCGCAGCTGCTCGACCCCGCACCGATCGCCGAAGCGGCGCGGAAGATCCTCGACCTTGTCGACCGGCTGGCGACCGAGGGGATCACGCTGGACCACATCGACCTCGGCGGCGGGCTCGGCATCCGTTACCGTGACGAGCGGCCGCCGACGGTCGCCGAATACCTTGCACCGTTGCTCAAGCTGTTCGAGGGGCGCAAGGAGGAGCTGTGCTTCGAGCCGGGCCGCTCGCTGGTCGGCAACGCGGGCCTGTTGCTGACGCGCATCGAGTACCTGAAGCCGGGCGAGGAGAAGAACTTCGCGATCGTCGATGCGGCGATGAACGACCTGGCCCGCCCGGCGCTGTACGACGCCTACCATGAGGTGGTCGCGGTGCAGCCGCGCACGCTTGCGGCAAAGAACTACGAGATCGTGGGACCGATCTGCGAGAGCGGTGACTTCCTCGCGCATGACCGCGAGCTGGCCGTCGCGGAGGGCGACCTGGTCGCGCTGCTGTCGGCAGGCGCCTACGGCATGGCGATGAGTTCGAACTACAACACCCGTCCGCGCGTTGCCGAGGTGATGGTCGACGGCGACCGCACGCACCTGATCCGCAGGCGCGAGACGGTCGAGTCGCTCTACGCGCTCGAGTCGCCGTTAACCTGAGCGATTTCGTCACACATTCCGAACCCTCGGGGCGACCCGCTTCCCTTCGGCCTGCGCCTCCTGGATGAGGGCGCGGCCGAAGGCCTTCCAGGCCGGGCCACCGTGCGTGTGCACGCCGGTGTCGGCGCTCTCCTCCATCACGCGTAGCATCAGCACGCCCAGCGCGAAGAGTTCGCCGCGCGCGCGCAGGCGGGCGTCCGGGTCGGCGAGGAGCGCCTGGGTGTGGTCGGCACCACCTTGCAGGGCCTCGCGTGCGAGCTTGCGCATGCCGGCCGCGTCGTCCCAGTCCAGTTCGAGCACGATGCCGCGCTTGAGGATTTCGCGCTCGAGCTGGCAGGCGTCGCGCTCGAAATGTTCGAATCCGCTCATCGCTCAGCGTGCCAGCTCTTCGACGCAGCGGCGCAGGGCGTCCTGCCAGTGTGGCATGGCGATGCCGAAACGCGCCGCGAGCCGGTCGGCGGCGAGGCGTGAGTTGGCCGGACGCGCGGCCGGCGTCGGATAGGCCGCGGCCGGGATCGGTTCCACGTGCGCGATCTGCAACGCGATTTCCGGCCGCGAACTTCGCGCCGCGACGAAGATCGCTTCGGCGAATCCGTGCCAGCTCGTGTCGCCGGCCGACGTCAGGTTGAAGATGCCTGACGCGAAGGCACCGTCGCGCCGTTCGCGCTGCGCGTGGGCGACGATGTGCGCGGTGGCGTCGGCGATGTTGCGCGCCCAGGTCGGCGCACCATGCTGGTCGGCGACGACACGCAGTTGTTCGCGTTCGGCGCCCAGACGCAGCATCGTGCGCACGAAGTTGCCGCCGCGGGCGGCGAATACCCAGGTGGTGCGCAGGATCAGGTGGTCGCAGCCGCTTTCCCGGATCGCCACTTCACCGGCGAGTTTGCTGCGCCCGTAGGCGTTGACCGGGGCGACGGGATCGTCCTCGGTGTAGGGGCCGGTCTTGCTGCCGTCGAACACGTAGTCCGTCGAATAATGGACCAGCAATGCGCCGGCCGCCTTCGCGGCGCGGGCGAGTTCGCCGGGCGCGCTACCGTTGATCGTGGTCGCGAGTGCTTCCTCGGACTCGGCCTTGTCCACGGCCGTGTAGGCGGCGGCGTTGACGATGACATCGGGGGCGAGGTCGGCAACCAGTGCCGCCAGGGTCTCGGGGCGCGACAGGTCGCAGCGGCTGCGGTCGAGCGCGATGACTTCGCCGAGCGGCATCAGGCTGCGCGCGAGTTCCCAGCCGACCTGGCCGTTGGCGCCGGTGACGAGCAGTCTCATTCGAATACCTCGCATTGTGCGAGGGGCTTGCCCTCGCGGTCTTTCGCCGAGAGTTGCGGCTCGCCGGCGAGCGGCCATTCGACGCCGACGGTCGGGTCGTTCCACGCGAGGCAGCGCTCGTGTTCGGGCGCGTAGTAGTCGGTGGTCTTGTAGAGGAAATCCGCGGACTCGGACAGCACGACGAAGCCGTGCGCGAAGCCGGGCGGGATCCACAGCTGACGGTGGTTGTCTTCGGAGAGCTCGATGCCCGTCCAGCGGCCGAAGCTCGGCGAGCGGCGGCGCAGGTCGACGACGACGTCGAACACCGCGCCGCGCACGACGCGCACGAGCTTCCCCTGCGGCTGACGGATCTGGTAATGGAGGCCGCGCAGCACGCCGCGCGCGGAGCGGGAGTGGTTGTCCTGCACGAACGGCTCGTCGAGGCCCGTGGCGTCGCGGAAGGCGCGTGCGTTATAGCTTTCGAGAAAGAAGCCGCGTGCGTCACCGAACACCCTGGGTTCGATGATCAGCACGTCGGGAATCGCAGTGGGAGTTGTGGGCAGAATGGCTTTCATCAGAACACCCTCTCTTCGAGCACGCGCAGCAGGTACTGACCATAGCCGTTCTTCGCGAGCGGCTTGGCGAGTTCGGTGAGCTGGGCGGCGTCGATCCAGCCCGCGCGCCACGCGATCTCTTCCGGACAGGCGATCTTGAGGCCCTGGCGCTTTTCGATCGTCTGGATGAAGAGGCCCGCCTCGAGCAGGCTCTCGTGCGTGCCGGTGTCGAGCCACGCGTGACCGCGGCCCATGACCTGCACGTCGAGCGCGCCGGCTTCGAGGTAGTGGCGATTGACGTCGGTGATCTCGAGCTCGCCGCGCGGGCTGGGCTTGAGACCGCGTGCGATGTCGACGACGCGCTCATCGTAGAAGTAGAGACCGGTGACGGCGTAGCGGCTCTTCGGCTTCGCCGGTTTTTCCTCGATGCTGATCGCGTGACCTGCGGCATCGAACTCGACGACGCCGTAGCGCTCGGGGTCATTCACCGGATAGGCGAAGACGGTCGCACCGTGCGCGCGCTGGCCGGCCTGCCTGAGGTCGTCCGCGAGTTCGTGGCCGTAGAAGAGGTTGTCGCCGAGCACCAAGGCAGACGACGAGCCGGCGATGAACTCCTCGCCGATCAGGAAGGCCTGGGCGAGACCGTCCGGGCTGGGCTGCACGGCATACTGCAGGCGCAGACCCCAGCGGCTGCCGTCGCCGAGGAGCTGCTCGAAGCGCGGGGTGTCCTGCGGCGTGGAGATGATGAGGATGTCGCGGATCCCCGCGAGCATCAGCGTGCTGAGCGGGTAGTAGATCATCGGCTTGTCGTACACCGGCAGCAGCTGCTTCGACACGGCCAGCGTGGCCGGGTGCAGGCGGGTGCCGGATCCGCCGGCAAGGATGATGCCCTTGCGTGTGCTCATGCGCGTCGATCTCCATAGTTGCGCGCGACCCATTCGCGATAGGCGCCGCTTTGCACGTCCGCCACCCAGTCCTGGTTCGCGAGGTACCACGCGATGGTCCTGCGGATGCCGGTTTCAAAGGTCTCGGCCGGGCGCCAGCCGAGTTCGCGCTCGATCTTGCGCGCGTCGATCGCGTAGCGGCGATCGTGGCCGGGACGGTCGGCGACGTAGGTGATCAGGCGCGCGTGCGGGCCGGCCGGGTCGGGGCGCAGTTCGTCGAGGAGCGCGCACACGGTATGCACGATCTCGAGGTTGGGCTTCTCGTTCCAGCCGCCGACGTTGTAGGTCTCGCCGAGGCGGCCGCGCGCGAGCACTTCGCGGATCGCGGCGCAGTGGTCGCCGACGTAGAGCCAGTCGCGCACGTTGCGGCCGTCGCCGTAGACCGGCAGGGCCTTGCCCGCGAGGGCGTTGGCGATCATCAGCGGGATGAGTTTTTCGGGGAACTGGTAGGGGCCGTAGTTGTTCGAGCAGTTGGTCGTCAGCACCGGCAGGCCGTAGGTGTGGTGCCAGGCGCGCACGAGGTGGTCGGACGCGGCCTTGCTCGCGGAGTACGGGCTGTTGGGTTCGTAGGCCTTGGTCTCGGCGAAGGGCGGGTCGTTCGGGCCGAGCGAGCCGTAGACCTCGTCGGTCGACACGTGCAGGAAGCGGAAGGCGTCCTGCTCCGCGCCGTCGAGTGCGGACCAGTAGGCGCGCGCGGCCTCGAGCAGCGTGAACGTGCCTTCGACATTGGTGCGCACGAAGGCCGCGGGGCCGTGGATGGAGCGGTCGACGTGGCTTTCGGCGGCGAAATGCACGATCGCGCGCGGGCGGTGTTCGGCGAACAGGCGGTCGATGAGCGCACGGTCGCAGATGTCGCCGTGGACGAAGAGGTGCCGAGGATCGCCTTGCAGGGCGGCGAGATTCTCGAGGTTTCCCGCGTAGGTCAACGCGTCGAGATTCAGCACCGGCTCGTCGCCCGCGCGCAGCCAGTCGAGTACGAAGTTGGCGCCGATGAAGCCTGCGCCGCCCGTCACCAGAATCATTGCTCTACCTCTTCAGCCGGGGTGATCCCGCATGCCACGGCGTAAAATGCCGGTCCGGGGGAAAAACGGAAGCTGTGATTGTATCGCGGTCGCATAGCCGCCGTACCCTCGCGGACCTCGCCAGTATGTTGCAGGATATCGACGACCAACTCATGACAACGCGCCCCGTGTTCCGGTTTCTGGCTGCCCTGCTTTTCTGCGGTCTGATGGCCTCTGCGCACGCGACTGCGCTGCCGCCATCGGTGCGGCAGGCGCTCGACGCCGCCCGCATTCCGCCAGGCAACGTGGCGGTGTGGGTGCAGGCCGTCGATGCGCCGGCCCCGCAACTGGAGGCCGGCGGTGAGCGGCCGATGAATCCGGCGTCGGTCATGAAGGTGGTGACCGCCTTTGCGGCGCTCGACCGGCTGGGGCCAGCCTTCACCTGGACGACGCGGGTGGCGACCGGCGGACCGGTGGCCGCGGGCGTTCTGGGCGGCAACCTGTACCTGACCGGCGGCGCGGATCCGATGCTGAATTACGAGCGGCTCGGGAAGCTGCTGCGTCAGGTGCGCGCGCTGGGCATCACGACCGTGGGCGGCGACATCGTGCTCGACGGTTCGGCGCTGGTGCTGCCGCCGCACGACCCGGCGGCCTTCGACGGGCGCGCGCTGCGCCCCTACAACAGCGGCGCCTACGGGCTGCTGATGCACTTCAACACGCTGCAGTTGCGCCTCGTGCCGGCGGCCGACCCGGGGCAGCCGGTGGGGCTTGCCCCCTACCCGGCGCTGACGGGTGTCGACATCGACAATCGCATCGCGACGGCTCCCGGCCCGTGCGGCGTGTGGTACGGCAACCTCGACGCGGCGCTCGAAGCGGGGCCGCAAGGGCCGCGGCTGGTGCTGTCGGGGAGCATGCCGGCGAGTTGCGGGCAGCGCGACTGGGCGACGGCGCCCTTGTCGCCCGAGGCCTTCGGGCGTTCGCTCGTCGCGGCGCTGTGGGGCGAGCTGGGTGGCAAGGTCGAGGGCACGGTGCGCAGCGGCGTGACGCCGGGCGATGCGGCGACTCTGATCACGGAGACCTCGCCGCCGCTTGCCGACGTGGTGCGCGAGATGAACAAGTGGTCGAGCAATGTGATCGCGCGCCTGCTGCTTGCGACACTGGGACGGGAAAGCGGGGCGAGCCTGGACATGGTCGCGGGCGGCGCCGAGGCGGTGCGCGCCCTGCTCGCGGCGGACGGCATCGCGACCGAAGGCCTCGTGATCGAGAACGGCTCGGGTCTTTCGCGCATCGAGCGCGTCACGGCGCGCACGCTCGCGGAAGTCCTGCTCGCGGCATGGCGGCGCCCCTTCATGCCGGAGTTCATCGCCGCGCTGCCGATCGCCGGCGAGGACGGCACGGCGCGCGGGCGGCTGTACGACAGCCCGGCGCGCGGCTACGCGCACATCAAGACCGGCTCGATCAACGGCGTGAAATCCCTGGCCGGCTACGTGCTCGACCGCAACGGCCGGCGCCACGCGGTCGTGATGATGGTGAACCACGCCGAGGCCGGGTCCAGCCAGGCCGCGCAGGACGCGCTGCTGGAATGGGTGTGGGCGGGCGGCGCGGTGCCGGCGCAATAGCGGGGCGGCCGCGCGACCACGTGGAGCCTCAGGCGTCCGTCGGCATCGGCATGGTGCTGCGGTCGAGCAGGTTCAGCCAGCCGCGGATGACGCGGTAGATGATCCACAGCGTCGCCCCCACGAACAGCACGAACGCGAACGGGATGCCGATCACCGTAAAGAACATCGCAATCGCGACCAGAATCCACAGCAGCGCGAACCAGAAGGTGCGGATCTGCCAGCGGAAATGGCTTTCCAGCCAGGTGCCGCGCACCGCGTCGCGCTTCATGTAGTTGAGCACCACCGCGAGGATGGACGGCAGGCTCGCGACGAAGCTGCCGATGATGGTCGCGGAGCCGACGACGCCGGTGACCACCGCGAACGCATGCAGCGCATAGATCACGTGTGCGAGCGTGACGAGCCCGCCGAGGTCGGCGGGGGCGCTTCCGGTCCGGTAGTCGGGCATGGCTGGCTCCGTGAAGATGAGGATTCCGGTGGAATCTTACAGGCCCGACTTTACAGGCCCAACTCGGTCCACATCGCATCGACGCGCTGCTTGACTGCGGCGTCCATCACGATCGGCCGCCCCCATTCGCGGTTCGTCTCGCCCGGCCACTTGTTGGTGGCGTCGATACCCATCTTGCTACCGAGGCTCGCGACGGGGCTGGCGAAGTCGAGGTAGTCGATCGGGGTGTTGTCGACCATCACGGTGTCGCGCGACGCATCGACGCGGGTCGTCATCGCCCAGATCACTTCCTTCCAGTCGCGGATGTTCACGTCGTCATCGACGACGATGATGAACTTCGTGTACATGAACTGGCGCAGGAAGCTCCAGATGCCGAACATCACGCGCTTGGCGTGCCCCGGGTACTGCTTGCGGATGCTGACCACCGCGAGACGGTAGGAGCAGCCTTCGGGCGGCAGGTAGAAGTCGGTGATCTCGGGGAACTGCTTCTGCAGCAGCGGCACGAACACTTCGTTGAGCGCGACGCCGAGCATCGCCGGTTCGTCGGGCGGCTTGCCGGTGTAGGTCGAGTGGTAGATCGGGTTCTTGCGCATGGTGATGCGCTCGATCGTGAAGACGGGGAATTCGGAGACCTCGTTGTAGTAGCCGGTGTGGTCGCCGTAGGGGCCTTCGGGCGCGGTGTCGTCGGGGTGGATCACGCCTTCGAGCACGATCTCGGCCGAGGCCGGCACCTGCAGGTCGGAGCCGAGGCATTGCACGAGCTCGGTCTTGGCCCCGCGCAGGAGTCCGGCGAACTGGTATTCGGACAAGGAGTCGGGCACCGGCGTGACGGCACCGAGGATGGTCGCGGGGTCGCAGCCGAGGACGACGGCGACCTTGAACGGTTCGCCCGGATGCGCGAGCTGGTGCTCGCGGAAGTCCAGCGCGCCGCCACGATGCGCGAGCCAGCGCATGATGACGCGGTTTGGCCCCAGCACCTGCTGGCGGTAGATGCCGAGGTTCTGGCGCTTCTTGCCGGGGCCGCGCGTGACGACGAGGCCCCAGGTGATCAGGGGTGCGACGTCGCCGGGCCAGCAGTGCTGGATCGGCAGTTTCGCGAGGTCGACGTCGGCGCCTTCCCACACCACTTCCTGGCACGGCGCCGAGCGCACTTCCTTGGGCGACATGTTGAGCACCTGGCGGAAGGCCGGGAACTTCTCCCACGCGTCCTTGAGGCCCTTGGGCGGCTCGGGTTCCTTGAGGAAGGCGAGGAGCTTGCCGACTTCGCGCAATGGCGTCTGCCAGTTGCCGTCGGGCAGTTCCTCGCCCATGCCGAGCGCGACGCGTTCGGGCGTGCCGAAGAGGTTGGCGAGCACCGGCATCGCCTGCGGCACGCCGCGCGTGACGGGCTTTTCGAACAGCAACGCCGGACCGCCGGCGCGCAGCACGCGGTCGGCGATCTCGGTCATCTCGAGGTGGGTGTCGACGGGAACGGTGATGCGCTTCAGTTCGCCACGCTGTTCGAGCTGGGCGATGAAGTCGCGAAGATCGTGGTAACGCATGTAGTCCTTTCGGGTACGGCGGTATTGCGGTTCAGCGGTTGGCGTTGATCGCGTCGCGCGTCTCGAGGGCGACCTGGCGGGCCGCCTGGGCATAGTCTTCCCCGCTGCCGGCGAACAGGATCGCGCGCGAGGAGTTGAGCATCAGGCCGGTACCGTCGGCGGTGCCGCCCGCCTGCATGGTCTCGGCGATGTCGCCGCCCTGGGCGCCGATGCCCGGCACCAGCAGCGGCATGTCGCCGACGATGTGGCGCACGCGCGCGATCTCGTTGGGGAAGGTCGCGCCGACGACGAGCGCGCAGTTGCCGCTCGCATTCCAGTCGTTCGCGACCAGGCGCGCGACGCGCTCGTACAGCCGCTCGCCGCCGCCGACGTCGAGGAACTGCAGGTCGCTGCCGCCCGGGTTCGAGGTGCGGCACAGCAGGATCACACCCTTGTCGGCGTATTCGAGGTAGGGCTCGACCGAATCGCGGCCCATGTAGGGATTCACGGTGATGGCGTCGGCGCGGAAGCGTTCGAAGGCTTCGATGGCATATTGCGCGGCGGTGCTGCCGATGTCGCCGCGCTTGGCGTCGAGGATCACCGGCGTATCGGGGTGGCGCTCGTGGATGTGGGCGATCAGGTCTTCGAGCTGGTCCTCGGCGCGCTGCGCGGCGAAGTAGGCGATCTGCGGCTTGAAGCAGCACACGAGGTCGGCGGTGGCGTCGACGATGCCCTTGCAGAATTCGAGGATGGCGTCCGGGCGGCCCTGCAGGTGGGCGGGGAAGCGCGCGGGATAGGGATCGAGGCCGACGCAGAGCAGGCTGTTGCGGCTCTGCCAGGCGGCCCGGAGGGCGGTCATGAAGTGCATGGAGGCGTCCTGATTGGTCCGGGGCGAATGATAAGCCGGATGACGCCCGCGCGTACGCCCGATGCTGCCGGACAAAAGAACGGGGCCGCGCGATGGCGGCCCCGGCGGCAGGGAATTCGACCCGCTTACATGTCGATCTTGAGGATCTTCATGGCTTTCGCGAGGGTATCGACCGATTCCTGGTGCTTGCCGGCCTTGTGCATCGCCTCGCCGTCGGCACGCAGCTTCTTGACCTCCGCCATCTGTTCGGCGGTCAACATCGGATTCTTCGCCATCGCGTCATCGATCTTCTTCATGTCGGCGGGACAATGGAACGCGAAGGCACTGGAAGACAGCGCCATCGCGAACAGGCCTAAGAGCAGGCTCTTCTTCATCTTGGTCTCCTTGGGGAACGCGCGGCGACAAGCCGGCGCACTACTTCGACCGCATCCGATCCGGTCGGTTCACCCTAGTTCAGACGGCAGGAAACGCAATGTAATCAGCGACGATGCCGGCGAAGATGCTCGCCCCGACCCAGTTGTTGTGCAGGAAGGCCTTGAAGCACGGTGCGCGTTCGCGGCCGCGGATCAGCGTGTAGTGGTAGCCCGCGATGCCGCAGGCGCCGAGGAGGCCGGCGAAGTAGAACGCGCCGCGCCCCGCGGCGACGCCGATCGCGGCGAACAGCGCGAAGGCGAGCGCGTAGCACAGCATCACCGCGGCAACGTCGAAACGGCCGAAGGTGATCGCGGAGGTCTTGATGCCGATCCTGAGGTCGTCGGGACGATCCACCATCGCGTACTCGGTGTCGTAGGCGACGGTCCAGAAGATGTTGCCGAGCAGCAGCCACCACGCGATCGCGGGCACTTCACCCTGCACCGCGGCAAAGCCCATCGGGATGCCGAAGCCGAAGGCGATGCCGAGGTAGGCCTGCGGGATCGCGAAGAAGCGCTTCATGAACGGATAGCTCGCGGCGAGGAACAGCGCCGGCAGCGACAGCCACAGCACAATGGGCGCGAGCGGCAGGATCAGCAGGAAGGCCAAGAGCGAGAGGCCGGCGGCGAGGAGCAGCGCCTCGCGGGTGCCGATCGCGCGCGTCGCGAGCGGGCGGTTCTTCGTGCGCTCGACATGGCCGTCGAAATCGCGGTCGGCGTAGTCGTTGATGACGCAGCCGGCCGAGCGCATCAGCACCGTGCCGAGGACGAAAATTGCGAGGACGTGCAGCGGCGGGAAGCCGTCGGCAGCGAGCCACAGCGCCCACAGCGTCGGCCACAGCAGCAGCAGGATGCCGATGGGCTTGTCGAGGCGCATCAGCCGCAGGTAGATGGGCAGGCGGGCGGACAGTGGGAGCGGCGCAGACATCATTCGGGCAGGTCCAGGATCGTGGGCAGGAAGGCCTCGCTGACGAGCAGCGCGCGGCCGTGCAGGCGGAACAGCGAACGCCGCGCCCACACGCGCGGCGGCATCGCCATCGGCGCGACCGCGGCAGAGGCGAGATGATAGCGCGCGTCGCGACGGTCGAGGCAGGCGCAGGTCAGCGCGCGGCGGCTGATCGCGGGGTCGGCGAACAGCGCGGCGCCCAGCGGCCGGGCGCCCATGCCGTGAAAGAGGTTCCACGCGCCACGCACGTTGGCGCGCGGCAGCAGCGAGCGCGCGAACACCACCGGCACGCCGTCGGCGACGAGCAACACTTCGCGCAGCCACGCGAGTTCGCCGCGGCGCAGGCCGAGCAGCGTGGCCTCGTCGCGGTGCGGCACGGCGAGGCACTGGCGCAGCACGCGCACCGAGAAGCTGCCGCAGCGGGCGCGGATGCGCGCGGTGAGCGAGGCGGGATCGGTGAGCCAGGGGCGGAGCGTGCGGGAAACGGTCGCGCGCGGCGGGCGCTTCAGCCAGGTTTCTTTGTGGGGAGAGGTGCGCATGGGAGGACGACGTCGGGACGACGCGCATGATACCGGCCGCGAGCCCCGGCCCCAAACCGGTGCGTCGGTCGCTCAGGCGCGCAGCAGGCCCTCGCGCCCTCCGAGCCAGCGCTCCATCAGCTGCGTCGCGACCGCGGGCGCGTCCCGCAGCAGCCGTTCGGCGAGCGCGCGCGCCGGCTCGACGAGATCGGCGTCGCCCTCGAGGTCGGCATAGCGCAGCAGCGGCACGCCGCTCTGGCGCGCGCCGACAAATTCGCCGGGGCCGCGGATGCGCAGGTCCTCGCGCGCGATGGCGAAGCCGTCGCTATGCTCGTAGATGACCTTCAGGCGCGCACGGCCGTTTTCCGACAGCGGGTGGGCGTAGATCAGGATGCACGCGGATTCGGCGGTGCCGCGCCCGACACGCCCGCGCAACTGGTGCAGCTGCGCGAGGCCGAAGCGCTCGGCGTGCTCGATCACCATCAGGCTCGCGTTGGGCACGTCGACGCCGACCTCGATCACCGTCGTCGCGACCAGCAGGTGCAGTTCGCCGGCCGAGAACGCCGCCATCGTCGCGGACTTCTCGTCGGACTTCATGCGCCCGTGCACGAGGCCGATCTTCAGTTCGGGCAGTGCCGCGCCGAGCGTCTCGAAGGTCTCGACGGCGGTCTTCAGCTGCAGCGCCTCGGACTCCTCGATCAGCGGGCACACCCAGTAGGCCTGCGCCCCGCCGAGGCAGGCGTCGCGCACGCGCGCGATGACCTGATCGCGGCGCGACTCGGCGACGAGCTTGGTGAGGATGGGCGTGCGCCCCGGCGGCAGTTCGTCGAGCACGGTGACGTCGAGGTCGGCGTAGTAGCTCATCGCCAGCGTGCGCGGGATGGGCGTCGCGGACATCATCAGCATGTGCGGGTGCAGCGCGTCGGCGCCCTTCTCGCGCAGCGCGAGGCGCTGGCGCACGCCGAAGCGGTGCTGCTCGTCGACGATCGCGAGGCCCAGGCGCGGCAAGGCCACGGGATCCTCGATCAGCGCGTGCGTGCCGACCGCGAGCAGCACCTCGCCGCTCGCCAGGCGGGCGAGCTCGGCCTCGCGCTCCTTCTTCCTGCGGCTGCCCGACAGCCACGCGATGCCGACGCCGAGCGGCTCGAGCCACGCGGCGAGCTTCTTCCAGTGCTGTTCGGCGAGGATCTCGGTAGGCGCCATGAGCACGGCCTGGAAACCGTTCTCCGCCGCCTGCAGCATCGCGAGCGCGGCGACGATGGTCTTGCCGCTGCCGACATCCCCCTGCAGCAGGCGTTGCATCGGGTGCGGCGTGGCGAGGTCGCGGCCGATCTGCGCGACCGCGCGCGCCTGGGCGCCGGTGAGGGTGAACGGCAGCTGTGCGAGGAGCGCCGCGGTGAGTTTGCCGTTGTCGCGCAGGATGGGCGCGCGGCGCGTGCGGCGGGCGTTGTAGGCGCGGCGCAGCGACAGCTGCTGGACCAACAGTTCCTCGAACTTGATGCGCTGCCACGCGGGATGGGCGCGGTCTTCCAGCGCGTAGGGGTCGATGTCGGGGGGCGGCTGGTGCAGCGTGCGCAGCGCGTCGGCGAAGGGCGGCAGCTGCAGGCCGCCGGGCAGGGCCGCGGGCAGCAGTTCGGTCATCGGCGGGCGCTGCAGTTCGCGCCCGATGAGCTTGCGCAGCGCCGACTGCGCGAGCCCCGCGGTGGTCGGATAGACGGGCGTGAGCGCCTGCGGCAGCGCCTCGCCGGCCTCGACCGGGTGCACGCGCGGGTGCACCATCTCGTTGCCGAAAAAGCCGCCGCGCACCTCGCCGAACACGCGCACGCGCCGGCCGGGGGCGAGCTGTTTCTGCTGCGAGGGGTAGAAGTTGAGCCAGCGCGCGGTGAGCGTGCCGCTCGCGTCGCGGATCTGCGCGACGAGCTGGCGGCGCGGCCGCAGCGTGACCTCGCAGGTCACCACCTCGCCTTCGACCTGTACCGGCGCGCCGGCGCGCGCCGCGGCGATCGGGGTCAGGCGGGTTTCGTCTTCATAGCGCAGCGGCAGGTGCAGGACGAGGTCCTGCGGCCGGCGGATGTCGAGCTTCGCCAGCCGGCCTGCGAGTTGCGGGCCGATGCCGGCCCAGGCTTGCTGATCGTTAGCCAAGCACCAGGATGGCGTCGGCCTCGACCACGCCACCCTTGGGCAGCTCCTTGACGCCGACGGCGGCGCGCGCCGGGAAGGGCTCGGCGAAGTAGCGCGCCATGACCTCATTGACCTTGGCGAAGTTGGCGAGGTCGGTGAGGTAGATCGTCACGCGCACGGCGTCGGCGAGCGAACCGCCGGCCGCCTCGGCGACCGCCTTGAGGTTCTCGAACACGCGCACGGTCTGCGCCTCGAAGCCTTCGACCATCTGCATCGTCGCGGGATCGAGGCCGATCTGGCCGGAGCAGTAGACGGTGTCGCCGACCTTGACGGCCTGCGAGTAGGTGCCGATCGCGGCGGGAGCGTTGGGGGTCGAGATGATGCTGCGACTCATGGTCGGATTCCTTTATTTTACGAACGATCCGGACAGGGATCGGATGAAACAACGCCCCGGCGCATGCGGCGCCGGGGCGCGGGGGAAACGTCGATCAAGCTTCGGCGCGCAGGGTCACGTCACAGCCCAGACGCGTGATGACCTTCTGGATGCCGCGGCGCGAGGACACGTTGATCACCAGCGGCGCCATGAAGTTCGCGCGCATCCCGGCCGTCGCCGGGTTGCCCGCGTCGCCCTCTTCCTTGCGCACGATCACGGCGACGAAGGCATCGGCAGGGTTCGTGAGCTTGAGCTGCTCCGCCTCGTCGTCCGTGAGACCGAACTCGTAATTGACGCCCAGTCGGTCGGGGCCGGTGATCGAGAAGACGGCCGCGGGATTGTCGAGGCTCTGCAGCAGGAACAGGGACGAGGTGGAGCCGTCCTCATGCACCAGGGCGAACTGCTTGCAGTCCTCGAAACCGGGAAGCCCGGCCGGAAACTCGATCACTTTGTCATCGGGAATATCGACGGTACCGAACACCTGACTTTCGATCTTCATGGAGCCCTCCTCTGATTTGATCCGCTTGTGACACCCTTGCGTGCGAGCACGCCGGGCAGGTCTGCCCTCCCCGGCCCGCACTGCTACTTGCGCGGAGCCAAGATCATGCCATCCAGCTTGCGTTCGCGGCGAACTTTTTCCTGCGCCGCAAGCGCGGACTCGCGGTCCGGATACGGGCCGAGCACGACCCGGGCCTGCAGATGCGCCGGATAGCCCTTGCGCTCGAGCTCACGGCGCATACTTTCGGCATTGGCCGTATCGAGAAACACGCCCAGCTGGATGAGGTATCCGGGCCCCGGCGGCGGCCCGGCATGCAGGCGCGGCGCCGCGGCGCGCGACGACGCATCGGTCGTTTCCGCCGCGGCGACCGCCGACTTGGCGGCCGGGGCGCTCGGAGCATCGGCTGCCTGCTCTGACGCGGGGGGAGTCGCGGGCGCGGCAGGGACGGCTGAGGCCGTCCATCCCGGCGGAGACGCCTCCGGGGCGGCCATCGCACCGTCGGGCGCGGTTGCCAGGGGCGCGGATTGCGTCTCGCCGGTGCGGGCCTGCCCGGTGTCGGCGGGGGCATCCTGTTCCGCCGCGACCGGCGCCGCTGCCATCGTGGCCGGGGTCGCAGGCTCGGCGGCAGTCGGCTCGGCAGGCGCGGGAACGGCAGACGGCGCCGACGGCGCGGCCGTCTCGCCGCCCTCGACCAACCATAGCGATGCCGTCAGCGCCATAAGGGCGACGATCGCCATCAGCGCGCGCATCAGGCTGGCCTTGCGCAGGGTTTCGGCATCCGCGACCGCGAGGTCTCCCGCGGTGGGCGAGCGGCTCATGGCGCCTTCCCGGAGTCGCCGGCCTGGCTGCGCGCCAGCGATTGCACGAGCTCGGCCTCGGCGACGGTGATGCCGCAGCGCTCGGCGATCGTTTCAGCATCCAGCCCGCGGCGCGCGAACACCAGTGCCTCGTTGTATTCGGGCGACGCGCCGTGGGGCACGACGCCCACCTCGGCCTGGTCCGTGCGCGCACGCAGCTGCTCGCGGATTGCGTCGAGTTCGCGCCGCAGTTCGGCCAGCGCGCTCCCCTGTTGTTCGAGCTCGCGCCGCAGCTGACGGACCTCCAGCTCGTGCTGGAACGCGTCAGGGGCGGCATCTGCACCGGCGGGCGCGGGCACGGGGCGGCCGGCGTCGTAGAGCGGACCGGGCTCGTCCTCGTCGTCGCTGTCGGCGACGAGGACGTCGACACTCTCGGGTGCGTCGGCGGGCGCAGCGGCGGGCACTGCGACGGGCAATGCGACCGGCGGCACGGCCGGCTCGGACGCCGACGCGCGCGGCGGGCGCGAGGCGCGGTAAAGCTGGTAGCCGACATAGACCGCAAGCAGCGCGATCGCGGAGAGGATGAGTTCACGCAGTCCCATTCGACCTCACGCGGGGGGCAGGACAACAAGGATCGTGCATCTGAAAGGCAGGCCGGAACGGGCGCGACGACGGATAAGTCGGGGATAATACTGGCGCCCCACCCTCCCGACAATGCAGATGGCCTTCGACTCCGCGCTCGTCCTGTTCTGGCTCAAGAAGACCGTGTCGATCATGGTGCAGCCGCCGGTTGCGCCGCTGCTGCTGATCGCCGTCGGGCTGCTGCTCGCGGCACGCCGGCGGCGGGGCGGCTTCGCGCTGGCGTGGGCGGGCGTCGTGGCCACCTTGCTGCTGTCGACGCCGGCGAGCGTCGGCTGGCTGCTGAACGGGCTCGAGACGGCGCCGGTGGTCGACGCGGCGGCGATGCGCGAGGCGCAGGCCATCGTCGTGCTCGGCGCCGGCAAGCGGCGTCATGCGCCCGAATACGGCGGCGAGACGGTGAACCGCCTCGCGCTGGAGCGGCTACGCTACGCGGCGCGGCTGGCGCGCAGGACGGGGCTGCCGGTGCTGGTCAGCGGCGGCGCGCCGACGGGCGACGTGCCGGAGGCGGTGCTGATGCAGGCGACGCTCGAAGAGGATTTCCGCATCCCGGTGCGCTGGGTCGAGCGGGCCTCGCTCGATACGCGGCAGAACGCTCAATTTTCGGCGGTGCCGCTGCGCGCCGCGGGCGTGCGCCGCATCCTGCTCGTGACCCACGCCGCCCACATGCCGCGCGCCCAGGCGGCCTTCGAGGACGCCGGGCTGCACGTCATCCCGGCGCCGACTGCGTGGCTGGGCGGCACCGGTGCCGGCGACCAGGTGCTCGGGGAGCTCCCCGGGCCGACCTCCGCCTATGCCGGCTGGTATGCCGTGCACGAGTGGCTGGGGCTGCTGGCGTACCGCCTGACGCGCTGAGCGGGCGCGACCGGCTCGCCCGGAACAGGGTCAAAACCCTTCCACGCGACATGTATCCGTGTTTGCGTTTCGCCGACCGCTTGCCTATAGAAACTTAGGCGCCATAAAAAGCTGCGGCGGCGATTCGCTTGCGGCACTTCGCCGGACCAGCACTGCATATGCGCCTCGGGCATTGCCTCGTCATCGGGGCGGCGGCCTGGAACCCAACAGGAGCGGACCATGAAAGTGCTCGTCACCGCCGGCGTGGCCGTCGGCGCTCTGCTCGCCATGGTGTTCGTTTCGGCCGATCGCGATACGGGCATCTCCCTCTCCCCCTCCCCGCTGGTCGCCACTGCCACCGCCCAGCAGCCCGCGCCGCTGCCGCCCGTGGTGGCCCCGGACACGCCGATGCCCGAGAGCACGTCCGTCGACCAGGACGCGCCCTACTTCGAGGCCTGCGCACGCGAGGGCCTGGCGGAATCGGCCTGCGTCGGCCGCCTGATCTGGTTCAAGGCGACCGCAGGCAACGAGCGCTTCCACACCTACGTGTTCCAGCAGCGCGTCGGCGTGCTGCCGGACTGGTATCGCGTGCTGCGAGCCGACCAGCGCGACGACCGCTTCCGCGCGTGGGGGCTGATCAACGATCCGTCGTGCTGCGTGCCGGGCGAGGCGAACTGCCCGGCGAAGAGCCACGACGAGACGTACGGCTTCGACTGGTGTCCGGGCGACGACGTGCTGCTGAAGCACGTCGGCAAGCCGGGCTATGTCGATCCCGCCTGCGCGCTGAAGGACGCGGCGCTCGATCCGGCCGACCCGCACGCGAAGGACGGCCGCGACCAGCGCCATTCGGCCTGCGACCTGCGCTTCGGCACCTCGACCGGGGCGCTCGGCTTCCGCAAGTTCCCGAACCCGCGCTTCGACGCGGAGCAGTGGAGGAAGCTGAACGGCAGCCTCGGCACCTGGGAAGGCTTCGGCCGGCGCATGATCGAGCAGACCAAGGTGCCGTCGGACGAGCGTTTCAGCCGCCTTGCGGACGCGTCGGTGGAGCCCCCCTTCCTGATCGGAACGAGCTGCGGCTCCTGCCACATCGCCTTCGACCCGCTCAACCCACCCGCCGACCCGGCGCACCCGCGCTGGGAGAACATCAAGGGCCTGGTCGGCAACCAGTACCTCCGCAAGTCGGAGATCCTCGGCTCGGGCATGCCGAAGAGCAGCCTGGAATGGCAGATGTTCGCGCACGCGCGGCCGGGCGTGACCGACACGTCGGCGATTCCGCATGACGGCGTGAACAACCCGGGCACGATCAACGCGCTGATCAATGTCGCGCAGCGCCCGATCTTCCCCGGCGAATCGATCGCGAAATGGCGCAAGGTCGCCACCTGCGGCGCGGAGAAGGACGAGACGAAGTGCTGGTGCGAGCCCGGGCGCGAGACGAAGTGCTGGGAAAAGAGCACGCGCAGCGACGACACGACGCTGGGCAAACCCGGCGTGCATCACATCCTGAAGGGCGGCGAGGACTCGATCGGCGCGCTCGAGGCGATCCAGCGCGTGTACTTCAACATCGGCTCGTGCTCCGAGCAGTGCTGGCTGAACCACCTCACCGACCTGCGCCAGGTCGACCCGCAGGCGCGCTACTTCGGCCAGACGCCGTTCAACATCGGCCAGTGCCGGCGCGACTGCCCGAACTTCCGCGCGATCGAGGACCGCCTGCCCGACATCCTGGCGTTCTTCCTGTCGGCCGAATCGAATGCGACCGATCTCGCCGTCGCGCGCAATGCGGTGCGCAAGGCGGCCGACGCGGCGGCACCCGAATACGGCCGCGACAGCCTCGTCGCCGACCTGGAGATGGAGCACGGGGCGGGGGCCGTCGGACGCGGCAAGGCGGTGTTCGCGGCGAACTGCGCGCGCTGCCACTCGAGCATTCCGGAGAGCGTCGGCGGGCCGTTCGCGAACCGCGACTACTACGCGATCGCCGACAACGGCCTGCGCGCCGACTGGCTGGGCAACGACGTCGCCACGCCCGCGACCGAGGTCGGCACGAACCGCTGCCGCGCGCTCCATTCCAACCACATGGCGGGCCACGTGTGGCAGGAGTACGGCTCGGAGACGCTGCGCGCGCGCGCGCCGGACATCAACGTCAAGGAGCCGAACGACGGCGGGCGCGGCTACTACCGCAACATCTCGCTGCTGAACCTGTGGGCGCATGCGCCTTTCATGCACAACAACGCGATCGGGCCGGAACTGTGCGGCAAGCCGGCGAACGCGGCAAACGACTTCTTCCGCGCGCGCGAACTCGACGCCGACGGCAAGCTCGCGGCGACGCAGAGCGAGTGCTTCCAGACCGATCCGAGCGTGGAAGGACGCTACCGGCTGTACCTCGCGTCGATGCACGAGCTGCTCTATCCGGACGCGCGCAAGCCCAAGGCGACGCTCACCGACCAGGACGTGGTCCTCGACCTCGGCCCGCGCGCGTGGGACGGCACGAGCGAGAAGCCGCTCGTCGGCAGCGGACAGGTGCGCATCCCGGCAGGCATTCCGGCCAACTCGATGACCAGCCTGCGGCACAAGGACCTGGTCGTGGATCTCTTCCTCGCGAAGCGCGACCCGGCGAAGCTGGAGGCGCGCCTGGGCAAGGAGACCACCGGGCAGATGCAGAAGCTCGCGGACGACATCCTCGCCTCCCCGGGCGAGTTCGCCGGCCTGCTGCGCGGCCAGCGCGAGCTGCTGCGCCAGCACTACAGCAACTGCACCGACGAGATCGAGAACGGCGGCCACCGCTTCGGCGAGGACCTGTCGGACGCGGACAAGAAGGCGCTGATCGCCTTCCTCGCGACCCTGTGAGCGAAAGGAGACCGCGCCATGACCCGCCAAGCCTTTCGCCCCCTGCGCTCCCTTCGCACCCTGGGCGTCCTCGGCGCCGCGCTGGCGCTGCTTGCCGCCTGCGGCAAGACCGAGCCCCCGGCAATCGCGTTCGCGCCGTACGCGACGGATTACGCGAGCAAACCCGACTTCGCCCAGCTCGAGCACCAGTTCCCGCTGACGCCGGCCGATCTCGCGAAGATCACGCCGGAGAACCTCGCGCTGCTGAACCAGGAGCAGCTCGACCAGATCTACGCGCGCCTCACCGCGGGGCCGATCCCCGACGGTCCGTTCGACGGCAGCATCATCCTGCCCGAGGGCGAGAGCGGCAAGCTGCGCGCGGGCGAGATCGTCGGCGGGCTCGCCGGCTTCGCACTGCACCTGAAGGGCATTGCCGTCGACAAGATCGGCGAGACGCTGTGGAAGGGCAAGGTGTTCTACCGCAACGAGCGCGTGCTGCGGAACCGCATCGAGGACCTGGAGATCTTCCGCAAGGCCGGTCTCGTCGAAGGCGAACCGCAGAAGATCACCGTCGGACGCAAGGACGCGTGGCTGCTGTTCCCTGCCAAGCTCTACTGCGGCCAGAGCCTCGTCGATTCGCGGCGCGAGTCGGTGATCATCGACTACGCCTTCACCGACGAGCTGCCCGGCTATCAGGAGAAGCCGGACTTCCTCGCCGGCCGGCGCGGACTCAAAGTGCGCGACGAGATCCGCATGGTGCGCCCCGGCCTCTACCTCGGCCGCGCCTACATGGACCGCGTGTTCGTGCTGAACTTCGTCCTCTACAACAAGGAAATCGCCGAGCGCGACGGGCCGGCCTTCCAGAAGGCCGGCACGGTACAGGAAGACTGCTGGGGCGGCACGCAGAAGCGGGTCGTCGTCGCCGCGAAGTAGGCCGGCCACGGGCGGCGAGGAGATGCCGGCGATGCGCGCCGCGAACCGGGCCAGTGGGGTGATGCTCGCGGCGGCGCTCGCGGTCGCGCTGTGGGACTACGGCCGCCAGCCCCCGCCCGGCGCGGCCGAACCTGCCCCGGCGGCGCGTGGCGAAGCCCGCACGACGCCGTCCCCGCCAGCCCGCCTGGTGCTTGCGCCGGACGCCTACGGCGAGGACCTGCCGTCCGCCGGCGCGTCGCTGTTCGACCAGCGCGTCGCGGCGCTCGGCGGCGCGGCGGCCCTGCCTTATCCGTTCGAAAGTCTGTTGCAGCATCTGGAAGGCGGCGGACAGTGCGCGGACCTGCCCGAGGGGCGCTGCCTCGTGCGCGTGCTGATCCCGATCGGCCGTTCGCTGCAACGCCTCGCCGCAGCCCCGGAGTTTTTCCGCCACCCGCGCGTCGTCGCCGCCATGGCCGGCGAACCGGCCGCCCACGGCCCGGGCCCGCTGCAGCGCGACCGCCTGTATCTCGGCCACGTCGGCAACAGCGAGGTCGTCGAGGTCATCAGCTACAACGAGGCGGCCACCCGCTTCGAATTCCAGCTCGTGCTCGACTACCGCAGCGGCGCCCGGCCGCGCGTCGTGTATGCGTCGCGCCCGCTGTGCCTCGCCTGCCACCAGAATCACGCGCCGATCTTCTCGCGCCCGCTGTGGCAGGAGACCAACGCCAATCCGGCGGTCGCGGCGCGGCTTGCGACGTGGCAGGCGAACGTCGCGGGCGTGCCGGTGCGGCGCGGCATCGATCTCCCCGGCGCGATCGACGCCGCCGCCCAACGCGCCAATCGCTTCGCGCTGTGGCAGACGCTGTGGCGCACGGGTTGCGGCGACGGCGAGCGCGGTACACGCTGCCGCGCCGCGCTGTTCGAGGCCGCGCTGCGCTACCGCGCGACGGGACGCCACGAGCACGTCGCGCTGCACGACGCGATCCTGCCCGCCTTCGCCGCCGCCTGGCAGGCTCACTGGCCGGGCGGGCTCGCGCTGCCCGACGCCAACATCCCCAACCGCGATCCGCTGCCGGAAGGGCTGGCCCGCACGGACGGCGCGATGCTCGCGAACATTCCCGCGCCGTTCGACCCGCTCGCACCGCGGCCGCCGCTCGAAGTCTGGCGGCTGCCGGACACCGGGCGCCTCAACGAGACCGTCGCGGGGTTGGCCGATCTGCTGGGCGAACACGACCTCGCCCGCCTGCGTGCTGCCCTGCGCGGCCATCCATCGCAGGCGACCGACTTCGCCCGCGTCGGCGACGCGGTCGCCGCCCTCGCCGCTGCACCGGGCGGCGGACCGTTCGCCGCGGGGCCGTTCCGGCGCGAAGCGCTGATGAAGGCGCTCCTCGCCCGGCTCGGCAGCCCGGAACGCGAATCCGCGCCCCTCGCCACGGCGGCGCCGGAGCGCGACGTGCCGCACTTTCCGCCCGCGACCTCCGCCGGCCTGTTGCAGCGCTACTGCACCCCCTGCCACCAGACGCCATCGAGCACCCCGCCGAATTTCCTGCACGGCGACGAGGCGACCGTGCGTGCCCGCCTGACGCACTGCGCCGCGCGCATCCGCTATCGCCTCGCGATGTGGCAGCAGCAGCCCGCGGCGCGCGCGAAGACGCCCATGCCCCCGCTGCAGGCGCTGCGCCCGCTCGGCGCCGACCCGTCGAGCTGGGCAGCGAGCGCCGAGCTCGCGACGCTCGCCGCCTACGCCACCGAACTCGCGGGCGGCGCACCGATGCCGCAGCCGGACAACTACGAGGCCCTGCCTCCCTGCCTGCCCGCCTCGGGCTAAGGAGCGCGACGATGGCTATCCTGCGCCGATCCTCCCCCAAGCCC
>NZ_WTVS01000055.1 GCF_012911005.2 Aromatoleum toluolicum
CAAGCGGAGCGCGCAGCGCCGGCACGGCGCGGAGGCGTCAGGGATTGACGCCCGAAGGGGCGAGACGCCGCAGGCGGCTCGATGCGCAGCACGAAAGCCCGGCCCCGCAGGGGAGACGCCCAGGGGTTAATACGGCGGGTCGTCATCCAAGCTGTCATCCACAGCCGGAAACGGGTTAATCCGGTAGCCCAAGTCTTCAATGGTACGGGCGTTGTCGGGTAGCTTGTCACGCATCCAAACCGGGATGCGGCCCTGCGCAAACAAATTGCACTCGGTCGGCTCTCGATCAGCGGTCAGCCACTCAACACGGAATGCCTGCCCGCCGAAGCCGATTCCCTCGCCAAGCACATTCCAGGTGTAATGCACGCCCTGGTAGATCACGCGCTGAATATCGGTGGCGTCGGCCAGCTCGGCCCAATAGGACTCCAGTTGCGAGACGGCATCCGATTTCGCCCGCTCGATCCGGGCCAAGGTGTCGGCGTCAGGGGTCGGACTGGCAGAAAAGGACAGGACTTGACGCCAGCCAGCGGCCGCATCCTCATGCGTGAAACCAGCGTGGATTCGCAACGGCTGCTCGGTAAAGCAATGCCGGGTTTCGCGCGTGTCATCGTTGAGGTGGATTTCCACGGACTGCCGCTTCGCCCGCAGCCAAGCCGTTCGCGCGGCCTGCTCCAAGCGGTCAGCCTCGCCCTTCGCGGTCCGACCTTCCGCATCGAGGCGGGATTGTTCGGCGCTGCCATCTTCGGCATCCACGCAGCGCAGAAAAACAGCGCGATGATGCGCTTTCGCGTCCTCCCAAGCCTGGAATTCCTGGGGGACGGCGTGCGGGGCGTCAATGAGGAAAAAATCGACGGTCATGATGTTCTCCGAGTTCCTGTTAATACCGGGCACGGAAAGGCTCGGATTGCCGCCAGTTGCGATCAAAATGGGCCAGATATGCCTTGGCCAGCGCCGGATTATTCCAGTTCACCAGGACATTCTCCGAATTCACGCGCGCGGCCGCGTCGGAGTAGTTGAAGCTCCCCAGCTCGACAGTCTGGCGATCCACGATCAGCACCTTGTCATGGTGGATCGGGTAAGCGGAAATTACGCGCACGTCGCAGCCAGCTTCAGCCAGCGCCGAAAGGGCCGCCCGGCCCTTTCCGCTCCGGTCGTCGGTGACGTTGTTCTTGTAGTCGGCCACCAGGGAAACGGCCACCCCGCGCTTGGCCGCGCGCAGCAGCGCGGCCACCACGCGCGGGCTGGTGAAGCTGTAGGACAGTGCCTTGATGTCTGTCTTCGCGGAGTCGATGACGCGAAGCACCAGGGCCTCGGCCCCGCCTTTGGGAGAAAAGCCCACCTCGATGGAGCCGGCCGCAGGCACGGATACGGGCGCGGCTGTCTCGATGGCATCGGCCAGCTCGCGCAGCACGCCGGGCTTGTAGGCGGAAGCGGAGCCGGCCCAGCTCAAGGCGAGGCCGGCGAGGATCACAGGAAGGAAGCGAGGGGGTTTCATGGGGTAGCTCCAGGAAGTTCGATCAAGCCGCAAGGCGCAGCTCGTTGAGGAAGTCAGCGGCCACCACGGGGCAGACGGCATTGCCCAGCAGGTGCATGGCATCGCGGTGGACGTTGGGGAGGACGTAGGACGGCGGAAAGCTCATAGCGTCCCGTGCCTCGGGCACGGCAAGCATTCGCATCCGGTCGCCCTCGATCACGGCCCAGCGGTCGCGGGTCGTGATGGTGCCGACAGGCCGGTGGATGCTGCGGCCAGTGAGGCCGCTGCCGCTGGAGTAGTACGGGATCAAGAAGCGGTCGCCGTGCGCAGCACGGCCCGCCGCGATCTGGCGCAGCGTCTTTTCGCTGCGCCTGGGCGTGGCGATCGGACTCCACGGGTGGGCATCCCACTGGATCACGTCGGCAATGGGTCGGTGCTCGCGGCGCGGCAGGCTCAAACGCAGCGGCCGCCGCGAGCGCGTGCAGACCAGGAACAGGCGTTGCCGGTTCTGCGGCACGCCATGATCGGCCGCATCGACCAGATGCGGCGAAACGGCGTAGCCCAGCCGGCGCAGCGCATCGCGCCAAGCCGGATAAAGCACCCACTTCTCGAAGTCCGGCACGTTCTCGACCAGGATCACCGGGCTGCGGTGATATTCCGCGCAAGCCACCACGGCCCAAGCCGTGCTGCGCAGCGCGTCATGGTGCGGCCGTTCGCGGCCTCTTGCCCTCGAATGCCCTTGGCAGGCTGGCGAAGCCAGCACAACATCATGCGCGGGCACCGCGCGCCAGTCGGCTTGCTGAAGGTCTTGGCACTCGTGCCAAGTGTCCGGGTGGTTGGTCTGGTGGTACTGAACAGCGAGCGGCCAATGGTTTGCGGCCCACACGACGCGCGCGCCGGCAAGGCGCGCGCCCTCGGTGAAGCCACCGGCCCCCGCAAAGAGGTCGATGCAGCGCATGGGTCAGAATTCCGTGGTCAGGGTGCCATCGGGGAGGCGCTTCATCAGGTCGAAGCCGTTATCCGTCCCGCCGCAGCTCTCCAGCTCCTTCAGCGCCGCCTTGAAAGTGTGGTGGTCGCTCCACACGTCTTCGGCATCGGTGCCGGCGTTCTCAACGATCACCCATTGCGGGTAATCCGTGGCTTGGGCGGTGGTGTTGGCCTGGGCGACGTGGGCGGTCTGCATGGTCGTTTTCCTTATGCGGAAGGGTTGAAGATGGTCTAAGCGGCTGGGGTCTGGTCTGCTCACCGTCACCCCTGCCGGGGCATCGCCTCATCACTGAAGCAATGCCTATATTCTACCCGTCAAACTATTGACCGTCAATAGATATTGGCGTTTATTTGCTTTCATTGTGAAAGCAAATAACACGCAAGCGCGGACTTTCGCGCGCGAAAGTCACCGCAGGGCGAAGCCAAAACGGTTGTAGAGGTAGAGGCCAGCGAGCGTCAGCGCCCCGGCCACGGCTGCACCGCCCAGGGCGTGCCACCAATCGCGGCCACTCGGCCACGTCGCCAGCAGGCATTGCACCGCCAGGAGCTTCAGGCCAAGGCTGGGCCACGCCAGAGCGGGCCAGCCAGCGGAATGCCACAGCAGGCCGGCGCTCAACGGGATGAGAAGGAACGGCGCGAGGGCCACGGGAACCGCATTCCACCAGCGCAGGCGCATGAACAGCACGCGCCCCAGCAGCAGCTCCCCGTCAGGCATCCGGCGCGGCAGGATCGACATGGAAACCGGGCGCGCACCAAACAGCCAGCCGGCCATCCAGTGCATAGCCTCATGGGCCAGCGTGCCAGGCAGCACGGACAGGGCGTACAGCCACGTCCAGCGCCGAACGGTGCGGGTCGCCACCAGCATGACCGCGAAGCTGGCCAGATGCAGCCACGCGGAGCCGATCATGTCTTGTCAGCCTTCTTTGCGGTGAAGCCCCGGATGGTCGCCTCTTGACTGGCGACTTGACTGCGCAGCGCGTCGAGTTCCCCTGTCACCCGGCCAAGTTGGGCGGCCGCATCGCGTGCCTCTTTGCGCGCCTCGTCCAGCTCGGCCTCCATGCGCTGCTTGGAAGTCTCCAGCTTGCCGATGACCTCCACGCTGCGCTGCTTCTGGTCGTGCAATGCCTGCTGGTGAGCATCTTTCAGTCGCCCCACCTCGGCATCATGCTGGGCACGTTGAGCAGCCGCCCCTTCGGCGTGCTCTTTCCGCGCCGCCGCCAGCTCGGCCGCTCCTTGATCCTGCACTCGCGCAAGTTCACCGCGAACTTGGGCCAGCTCGCGCTCCAAGTCTGCCGCTTGCTGGGAGAGTCGGGCCACGTCCGCGCGCTGGGTGGAAAGCTCGGCTTCCACCGTCCGGCGCGCAGCCTCCGCTTCATCACGCCGCGCACGCTCGGCCTTCAGGTCGTCATGCACCTCATTGGCCCGCTTCTCCAGCTCTGCCGCCCGTGCTTCACCAGCCGCAGCCCGTTCGGTTTGCGCAGCCACGTCGACTTGAAGGCTGGCGAGTTGGTCGGTCAGCTCGGCGGCTTGCCGGCGTGCTTCATCGCGCTCGTCCTCTCGCTTCTCGGCCAGGGCCAGCGCCTCCGCTGTCTCGGCTTCGAGTTCCTGACGCACCCGCTCCAGGGATTCACGCTCGGAGGCCAAGCGGCCATTGGCAAGCTCTAGGGCCACGCCCCACATGTCCGAAGCCCAGCCCTGCACCTTGTCGAGCACAACCTGGGGCGCGGCCTCGCGTACCGGCTCGGCCGACTCGGCAGCCTTGCGGCGGGCCTTCCAGGCGCGCAGCACCGGGCCGATGGTGGCGTAGCTGCCGCCCTTCGTGCTCGTCCACTTCGCCAGCAGTTCGCGCACCGTCTCGTTCGTCGGGCGCATCCCCTCTGCCGCCAGTTGTTCGGCGGCTTTACAGATCAGTTCTTCCGTGATGATCGCTTCGCTTGCCATGACAGGCTCCTTTCGGTTGATTGTGTTGTTTGTTGTTGTATGTTGTATTTTACAGCAAACAACAACAAACGCAACAGGCGAAGTGCCGGTCGGGATCGGCCGCCGTCGCCCTTGCCTTCGGCGTGCCGGCGTCGAGCTGGTGGTGGAAGCAGGTCGGTGGCCACCTCGGCGGCCGTCCTTCTGGAAAAGGGGTCCCCTCGTTTTCAGTGCAATAACTGGCGGTACGCAAACCCAGCACTGGCGCGGGGGTGGTGTTGGTAGATCGTTGATTCTGTTGGCTTTCCTGTTCACTTCTCAAACGGGTATCGTGGCCTCCCACTAATGGGGTTCACGATGCAGGACTGGCAAACGACGTTTTTGGGGATGCGTGAGCTGCCCCGCGATATCAGTGACTTCGAGATGAAGGCGTTTTTCACCTTCGATGGTGCAGAGCGCGAGGCAATCAATGCGCGCCGGGGTGACGCCCACAAGCTCGGTCTGGCGCTGCATATCGGGTTTTTGCGCATGAGTGGCCGCCTGCTGTATGCCTTTCGGGTGGTTCCCGTCGCCCTGTGGCGCCACTTGAGCGAGGAACTTGGCATTGCCACCCCTGATGTGGCTTCGCTGCGCACGCTGTACGGGCGGGAGAAGACACTGTTCGATCACCAGCAAGTAGCGTGCACGGCCCTTGGTTTTCGGTGGATGCCCTGATCGAAAAGCATTGGGACAGCCCGGTGCATCTGGCGGCTTCGGTCATGAGTGGTCACGCCAGTGCGGTGGCAGCACTGGCGCGGTTTGGCTCTGCTGCCCAGGGTGACCCCATCTATGACGCTGGCGTGCAATTGGGACGTTTGCTGCGAACCGCGTTCCTTGCCGACTACTTTGTTAAGGACGCTTTCAGGAATGAATTGCGCCGGGTGCTCAACCGGGGGGAGGCGGTCAACGCCCTCAAGCGCGCCATTTACACCGGCCGGATCAGCCCGGCACAGGCCAAACGTGTGGACGAAATGCAGGCTGTGGCCGACGCGTTGAGTCTGCTGGCCAACATCGTCATGGCGTGGAACACGTCACAAATGCAGGCTGTTCTGGATCGCTGGTCGAACCGCCGCCAGGCCATTCCGCCGGAACTGATCGGAAAAATTGCTCCCACCAGGCTGGAAAGCATCAACCTGCGAGGCGTGTTCCGCTTTCCTGTTGACCGTTATGCCGACCAAATCCTGCCCTCGCGGCAGGGAGCACCGATAACTGGCACCAACGGATGAAACCGATCACGGTTTGACGCCACGAATCGCAGATTTGAAAGTGAACAGGAAAGTCAATGAAATCAACGATCTACCAACACCACCTCCGCGCCAGTGCTAGCTTTTCGTACCGTCACTTATTGCACTGAAAACGAGGGGACCCCGAAAAGCCCCCGATAGACGAATCGGGCGCGTCGGCCCGAGCCTCGAATGGCTCCAGGCCGGGAAAAATGGGCAAGTTAGCCAGGATCAGGCCGATTTCATGCGTGCTGGCACTCGAATTCGACCGCCAAGCCCCGGAAACAGAGCCTTCGCGGGCAGTGATTCGTCTATCGTGTTCACTTTCGCCGGCAGGCATCCGGCTCGCATCGAGGCGGCCGCCGTAGGGCAGTGGCTGGCCAGCGGTTCGCATGAGCTGTTCGGGGTCGTCTCAGAAAACGGAAAATAAAGCACGCTAAGGCGTCGCCGCCCCTGCCAGGCTTGCCCCGCCCTGTAGTGACGCGATCAACGGGCAGGAAACATTCCCCTTTCGTGCATGGCAGGCGCACACGAGTTCAGACAGCACGGTTTCCATGCGCGCCAAGTCGGCCATCTTCTCGCGCACGTCCTTGAGCTTGTGCTCGGCCACGCTGCTGGCTTCCTCGCAGTGGGTGCCATCGTCGAGCCGCAGCAGCTCGGCGATTTCATCCAGGCTGAAGCCCAACCGCTGAGCGGATTTCACGAACCGCACCCGCGTTACATCCGCCTCCCCATAGCGGCGGATGCTGCCGTAAGGCTTGTCCGGCTCGGGCAGCAAGCCCTTGCGCTGATAGAACCGGATCGTCTCCACATTGACGCCGGCCGCCTTGGCAAAAACGCCAATGGTTAGGTTCTCCAAAGTATTTTCCATATCGCTTGACTCCGTACATGAGTACGGAAGTAAGGTTACGCTATCCAATCCAAATTCAAAAGGCCAACGTATGTCTGAATCGCAAAACGGGCGCGGTGCGCTCTTCGCCGGCGGGCTGGCCGCCATCCTCGCCTCCGCTTGCTGCCTCGGGCCGCTGGTTCTGATCGCCTTGGGCTTCAGCGGGGCTTGGATCGGCAACCTGACCGTGCTGGAGCCGTATCGCCCGATTTTCATCGGCGCAGCGCTGGTGGCGTTGTTCTTCGCCTGGCGGCGCATCTACCGCCCTGCGCAAGCCTGTAGGCCGGGTGAGGTCTGCGCGATTCCCCAAGTGCGAGCGACCTACAAGCTCATTTTCTGGGTCGTGGCCGTACTGGTTCTGGTCGCGCTCGGATTTCCCTATGTCATGCCATTTTTCTACTGATCGGAGTTCACCATGAAGAAACTGTTTGCCTCCCTCGCCCTCGCCGCCGTTGTTGCCCCCGTGTGGGCCGCTACCCAGCCCGTCACGCTGTCCGTACCGGGCATGACGTGCTCGGCCTGTCCGATCACCGTCAAGAAGGCGATTTCCAAGGTCGATGGCGTCAGTAAAGTTGCCGTGACCTTCGAGACCCGCGAAGCGGTGGTCACCTTCGATGATGCCAAGACCAGTGTGCAGAAGCTGACCAAGGCAACCGGGGACGCGGGCTATCCCTCCAGCGTCAAGCAGTGAGCCACTGAACCCGACCCTGGGGCGATCATGGGACTGATCACACGCATTGCCGACAAGGCCGGCGCGCTTGGCAGTGTGGTTTCCGCGATGGGCTGCGCCGCCTGTTTTCCGGCCATCGCCAGCTTGGGCGCGGCCATCGGGCTGGGCTTTCTACAGGAATACGAAGGCTTGTTCATTTTCACGCTGCTGCCGCTGTTCGCCGTCGTCGCTTTGCTGGCGAATGCACTGGGCTGGCTCAGTCATCGGCAATGGCACCGCAGCCTGCTCGGCATGATCGGGCCAGCCATCGTGTTCGCCGGAACCGTCTGGTTGCTTGGCAACTGGTGGACAGCGCGCCTCGTATACACCGGCCTGGCCCTGATGATCGGCGTGTCGATCTGGGACTTGGTTTCACCGGCAAATCGCCGCTGCGGGCCGGATGGCTGCGAACTCCCAGCAAAACACGGCTGACGGCGTGAGCCAGCGGCCAACACAGAAAAGGAACGATGAATGACCACCCTCAAAATCACCGGCATGACTTGCGACTCGTGCGCAGTGCATGTCAAGGAAGCCCTGGAGAAAGTGCCAGGCGTGCAGTCGGCGAATGTCTCATATACCAAGGGCAGCGCCAAGCTCGCCGTCGAGACCGGCACATCGCCGGACGCGTTGACTGCCGCCGTGGCCGGACTCGGTTATCGGGCCACGCTCGCCGACGCGCTCGTGCCTCCGGTGGGCGGCGGCTTGCTCGTCAAGATGCGCGAATGGCTAGGTAGCGGCGACAAGGCTGGTGATGATGGTGGCGGATTGCATATTGCCGTTATCGGCAGCGGCGGCGCGGCGATGGCGGCGGCGCTGAAGGCCGTCGAGCAAGGCGCGCACGTCACCCTGATCGAGCGCGGCACTATTGGCGGCACCTGCGTCAATATCGGCTGCGTGCCGTCCAAGATCATGATCCGCGCTGCTCACATCGCCCACTTGCGTCGAGAAAGCCCGTTCGATGGCGGCATGCCGCCCACACCGCCGACGATCTTGCGCGAGCGGCTGCTGGCCCAGCAGCAGGCGCGCGTCGATGAACTGCGCCACGCCAAATACGAAGGCATCCTGGATGACAATCCCGCCATCTCCGTGCTGCACGGCGAAGCCCGTTTCAAGGACGCGCACAGCCTGACCGTGCAACTCAACGGTGGTGGCGAACGTGTGCTGGCGTTCGACCGTTGCCTGATTGCCACCGGCGCGAGTCCGGCCGTGCCGCCGATTCCCGGCCTGAAGGACACGCCGTACTGGACTTCCACCGAAGCACTGGTCAGCGACACCATTCCTGAGCGGCTGGCCGTGATTGGTTCGTCGGTGGTAGCGCTGGAACTGGCGCAGGCGTTCGCCCGACTGGGCAGCAAAGTAACGATTCTTGCACGCAGCACCCTGTTCTTCCGCGAAGACCCGGCCATCGGTGAGGCAATCACGGCGGCGTTCCGCGCCGAAGGGATCGAGGTGCTGGAGCACACCCAGGCCAGCCAGGTCGCGCACGAGGGCGGCGAATTCGTGCTCACCACGGCGCACGGCGAGCTGCGCGCCGACAAACTGCTGGTCGCCACCGGTCGCTCGCCCAACACGCGCAGCCTGGCACTGGACGCGGCAGGTGTCGCGCTCAACCTGCAAGGCGCTATCGTCATCGACGTCGGCATGCGGACCAGCACGCCGGACATCTACGCGGCCGGCGACTGCACCGACCAGCCTCAGTTCGTCTATGTGGCGGCAGCGGCCGGCACCCGTGCGGCGATCAACATGACGGGCGGTGACGCGGCGCTTAACCTTGCCGCCATGCCTGCCGTGGTGTTCACCGATCCGCAAGTCGCCACCGTGGGCTACAGCGAGGCAGAGGCCCAGCACGACGGGATCGAGACCGACAGTCGCACCTTGACCTTGGACAACGTGCCGCGCGCACTCGCCAACTTCGACACACGCGGCTTCATCAAGCTGGTCGTTGAAGAAGGCAGCGGACGACTGATCGGCGTGCAGGCGGTCGCGCCGGAAGCGGGCGAGCTGATCCAGACCGCTGCGCTGGCGATTCGCAACCGCATGACGGTGCAGGAACTGGCCGACCAGTTGTTTCCCTACCTGACGATGGTCGAGGGCTTGAAGCTCGCGGCGCAGACCTTCAACAAGGATGTGAAGCAGCTTTCCTGCTGCGCCGGGTGAGAAAAAGGAGGTGTTCGATGAACGCCTACACGGTGTCCCGGCTGGCCCTTGATGCCGGGGTGAGCGTGCATATCGTGCGCGACTACCTGCTGCGCGGACTGCTGCGGCCGGTGGCGTGCACGCCAGGCGGCTACGGCCTGTTCGACGAGGCTGCCTTGCAGCGGCTGTGCTTCGTGCGGTCCGCCTTCGAAGCGGGCATCGGCCTCGATGCGCTGGCGCGGCTGTTCCGGGCGCTGGATGCAGCGGACGGTGGCGAAGCGGCCACGCAGCTTGCCGTGCTGCGCCAGTTCGTCGAACGCCGGCGCGAAGCGTTGGCCGATCTGGAAGCGCAGTTGGCCACCCTGCCGACCGAGCCGGCACAGCACGCGGAGAGTCTGCCATGAACGGCCCGGAACGCCTGCCGACCAAGACACGCAAGCCGTTCACCGGCTACCTGTGGGGCGCGCTGGCCGTGCTCACCTGTCCCTGCCATTTGCCGATTCTCGCCGTTGTGCTGGCCGGAACGACCGCCGGCGCATTCATCGGGGAGCATTGGGGTATTGCAGCCCTCACGCTGACCGGCTTGTTCGTGCTGTCCGTGACGCGGCTACTGCGGGCCTTCCGGGGCGGATCATGACGACCTCGCACCCCGCCGGATGGACGGCGACCGAGTTGGCGCAGGCGGTTGTGCGCGGGCAACTTGAGCTGCATTACCAGCCGATAGTCGATCTGCGCAGTGACCAGATTGTCGGTGCGGAAGCCCTGTTGCGCTGGCGTCATCCGACGCTCGGGCTGCTGCCGCCCGGCCAGTTCCTGCCTGTGGTCGAATCGTCCGGCCTGATGCCGGAAATCGGTGCCTGGGTGCTGGGCGCAGCCTGCCGCCAGATGCGCGAGTGGCGGAAGCTGGCGTGGCAACCGTTCCGGCTGGCCGTCAATGTTTCGGCGAGCCAAGTGAGACCGGGTTTCGACGGGTGGGTAAAGGACATGCTGGCTGATGCCGAGTTGCCCGCCGAGTCTCTTGAAATCGAGCTGACCGAATCGGTCGCATTCGGTAATCCGGCGATCTTCCCCGCCCTGGAAGCCTTGCGACAGATCGGTGTGCGCTTCGCCGCCGATGACTTCGGCACCGGCTATTCCTGCCTGCAACACCTGAAGTGCTGCCCGATTACTACGCTCAAGATCGACCAGTCCTTCGTCGCCGGACTCGTCGCCGATCACCGCGACCGAACCATCGTGCGCTCCGTGATTCAGCTTGCGCACGGGCTGGGCATGGACGTGGTGGCCGAGGGCGTGGAAACGCCGACCAGTCTCGCACTGTTGCGGCAAGCGGAGTGCGATACGGGACAAGGCTTCCTGTTCGCCAAGCCAATGCCGGCGGCGGCATTCGCCGCCTTTGTCAGTCAATGGAGGGGTGCCACCATGAATGCAAATGATCCGACTGCCACCAGTTGCTGCGTGTGCTGCAAGGAAATCCCGCTCGATGCCGCCTTTACCCCGGAAGGCGTGGAGTATGTCGAGCACTTCTGCGGGCTGGAGTGCTATCAGCGCTTCCAGGCGCGGGCCAAGGCAGAGAACGAAACCGGTGCTGATCCGAACACCTGCGGCTCGCTGCCGTCAGACTCAGGCATACCCTAACTTGGCGTCAGACCATCCGGCGCTAAATCGTCAGAATAGAGTTGCCTTCCGAATTGATTGACATGCGCCGTCAAGGGTCATAGATTTCTTCCTGACACATTTCCCTCAGGAGGATACCTTGCACGGTCAGCGCATCGGTTACGTCCGCGTCAGCAGCTTCGACCAGAACCCAGAACGGCAGCTCGAACAGATCCAGGTGGATAAAGTGTTCACCGACAAGGCGTCGGGCAAGGACACACGGCGGCCCGAACTGGAACGGCTGCTCGCCTTCGTGCGCGAAGGCGACACGGTCGTGGTGCACAGCATGGATCGTCTGGCGCGCAACCTCGACGACCTGCGCCGCCTGGTGCAGGGCCTCACCCAGCGCGGCGTACGCATCGAGTTCCTTAAGGAGCATTTGACCTTCACCGGCGAGGACTCGCCGATGGCGAACCTGATGCTGTCGGTAATGGGCGCGTTCGCCGAGTTCGAACGCGCCTTGATCCGCGAGCGGCAGCGCGAGGGCATCGCGCTCGCCAAGCAGCGCGGGGCCTACCGTGGCAGGAAGAAATCCCTGTCGTCTGAGCGTATTGCCGAACTGCGCCAACGTGTCGAGGCTGGCGAGCAAAAGACCAAGCTGGCTCGTGAATTCGGAATCAGTCGCGAAACCCTGTATCAATACTTGAGAACGGATCAGTAAATATGCCACGTCGTTCAATCCTGTCCGCCGCCGAGCGCGAAAGCCTGCTGGCGTTGCCGGACACCAAGGATGAGTTGATCCGTCACTACACGTTCAGCGAAACCGACCTCTCCATCATCCGGCAGCGGCGCGGCCCGGCCAACCGGCTGGGCTTCGCCGTGCAGCTCTGTTACCTGCGCTTTCCTGGTGTCATCCTGGGCGTCGATGAGCCGCCGTTTCCGCCCTTGTTGAAACTGGTCGCCGACCAGCTCAAGGTCAGCGTCGAAAGCTGGGACGAATACGGGCAGCGGGAGCAGACCCGGCGCGAGCACCTGGTCGAACTGCAAACGGTGTTCGGCTTCCAGCCCTTTACCATGGGCCACTACCGGCAGGCCGTCCAGTTGCTGACCGAGATGGCCTTGCAGACCGACAAGGGCATCGTGCTGGCCAGCACCTTGATCGAGCACCTGCGGCAGCAGTCGGTCATTCTGCCTGCCCTCAACGCCGTCGAGCGGGCGAGCGCCGAAGCAATCACCCGCGCCAACCGGCGCATCTACGATGCCTTGGCCGAACCGCTGTCGGACGCGCATCGCCGCCGCCTCGACGATCTGCTCAAGCGTCGGGACAACGGCAAAACGACCTGGCTGGCCTGGCTGCGCCAATCGCCCGTCAAACCGAATTCGCGGCACATGCTGGAACACATCGAACGCCTCAAAGCGTGGCAGGCGCTCGACCTGCCTTCTGGCATCGAGCGGTCGGTGCACCAGAACCGCCTGCTCAAGATCGCCCGTGAGGGTGGCCAGATGACGCCCGCCGACCTGGCCAAGTTCGAGGCGCAGCGACGCTATGCCACCCTGGTGGCGCTTGCCATCGAGGGCATGGCCACCGTCACCGACGAAATCATCGACCTGCACGACCGCATCCTGGGCAAGCTGTTCAACGCCGCCAAGAACAAGCATCAGCAGCAATTCCAGGCGTCCGGCAAGGCGATCAACGCCAAGGTGCGGTTGTTCGGCCGCATCGGCCAGGCGCTGATCGAGGCCAAGCAGGCGGGCCGCGATCCGTTCGCCGCCATCGAGGCCGTCATGTCCTGGGATGCCTTCGCCGAGAGCGTCACCGAAGCGCAGAAGCTTGCGCAGCCCGAGGACTTCGATTTCCTGCACCGCATCGGCGAAAGCTACGCCACGCTGCGCCGCTACGCGCCGGAATTCCTTGCCGTGCTCAAGCTGCGGGCCGCTCCCGCCGCGAAGGACGTGCTCGACGCCATCGAGGTGCTGCGCGGCATGAACAGCGACAACGCCCGCAAGGTGCCCGCCGACGCGCCGACCGAGTTCATCAAGCCGCGCTGGCAGAAGCTGGTCATGACCGACACCGGCATCGACCGGCGCTACTACGAACTGTGCGCGCTGTCGGAGATGAAGAACGCGTTGCGTTCCGGCGACATCTGGGTGCAGGGGTCGCGCCAGTTCAAGGACTTCGAGGACTACCTGGTGCCGCCCGCGAAATTCGCCAGCCTCAAGCAGGCCAGCGAATTGCCGCTGGCCGTGGCCACCGACTGCAACCGGTACCTGAACGACCGGCTGACGCTGCTGGAAACACAGCTTGCCACCGTCAACCGTATGGCGACGGCCAACGAGCTGCCGGACGCCATCATCACCGAGTCAGGCTTGAAGATCACGCCGCTCGACGCGGCGGTACCCGACACCGCCCAAGCGCTGATCGACCAGACGGCAATGATCCTGCCGCACGTCAAGATCACCGAACTGCTGCTGGAGGTGGACGAATGGACGGGCTTCACTCGGCATTTCGCGCATCTGAAATCGGGCGACCCGGCCAAAGACAAGAACCTGTTGCTGACCACGATCCTCGCCGACGCGATCAACCTGGGCCTGACCAAGATGGCGGAGTCTTGCCCCGGCACGACCTACGCCAAGCTGGCTTGGCTGCAAGCCTGGCACATCCGCGACGAAACCTACGGGGCGGCGCTGGCCGATCTGGTCAACGCACAGTTCCGCCATCCCTTCGCCGAGCACTGGGGCGACGGCACCACCTCATCGTCGGACGGCCAGAACTTCCGCACCGGCAGCAAGGCCGAGAGCACCGGCCACATCAACCCGAAATACGGGAGCAGCCCAGGGCGGACGTTCTACACCCACATTTCTGACCAGTACGCGCCATTTCACACCAAGGTCGTGAACGTCGGCGTGCGCGATTCGACCTACGTGCTCGACGGCCTGCTGTACCACGAGTCCGACTTGCGGATCGAGGAGCATTACACCGACACGGCGGGCTTCACCGATCACGTCTTCGCCCTGATGCACCTCCTGGGCTTCCGCTTCGCGCCGCGCATCCGCGACCTGGGCGACACCAAGCTCTACATCCCGAAGGGCGACGCCGCCTATGACGCGCTGAAACCCATGATCGGCGGCACGCTCAACATCAAGCACGTCCGCGCCCATTGGGACGAAATCCTGCGGCTGGCCACCTCGATCAAGCAGGGCACGGTGACGGCCTCCCTGATGCTCCGAAAGCTCGGCAGCTACCCACGCCAGAACGGCCTGGCCGTGGCGCTCCGCGAGCTGGGCCGCATCGAGCGCACGCTGTTCATCCTGGACTGGCTGCAAAGCGTGGAACTGCGCCGCCGCGTGCATGCCGGCCTGAACAAGGGCGAGGCGCGCAATGCGCTGGCCAGGGCAGTGTTTTTCAACCGCCTGGGTGAAATCCGCGACCGCAGTTTCGAGCAGCAGCGCTACCGGGGGGTCTCCTCGTTTTCAGTGCAATAAGTGACGGTACGCAAAGCTAGCACTGGCGCGGGGGTGGTCTGGGTAGACCGTTGATTTCATTGACTTTCCTGTTCGCTTTGTAAACGGGTATGGTGGCCTCCCACTTTTGAGGTTCACGATGCAGGGTTGGCACACAACGTTTTTGGGGATGCGTGGGCTCCCCCGCGATATCAGCGACTTCGAGATGAAGGCATTTTTCACCTTCGATGGTGCCGAGCGCGACGCAATCAATGCACGCCGAGGTGATTCCCACAAGCTTGGTCTGGCGCTCCATATTGGTTTCCTGCGCATGAGTGGGCGTTTGCTCGGTGCCTTTCGGGTAATTCCAGTAGCCTTGTGGCGCCACCTTGGCAACGAGCTTGGCATTGCAGCACCAGAAGTCGCCTCGCTGAGAGCCATGTATGAACGCGGGCGCACGCTATTCGATCACCAACAAGTAGCCTGCACGGTCCTTGGATTCCAGTGGATGAGCGAGCACCAGCGCCGCTCACTGGTACGTGAACTGCGCGACGAAGTGGCGCGCTGCGCCGACCGCGATCAGCTACTCGTGCGGGCGCGTCAATGGCTGTACAAGAACAAGCTGGTGATCGTGCACGAGCGGGCAATTCGGACACTGATTGCGGCGGCACTTGCCCAGCTTGAAGTTGAAACAGGCACCGCCATCGCCGCCAGCGTTGATCCAGCAACACTTGATCGCTGGCGAGCCTCAGTTTCAGAGCTGCGCCCAGATGGACAAACCCAGCAGAGTTGGCTATGGGCTGCACCGGCGAAACACTCAACCCGCCAAATCAGCGAGGTACTGGAGCGCATCGACCTGCTTTACACGCTGGACGTTCATAAGCACCTGGCAGACATCCCCGATCTCATCTTGCGCCGCTACGCGCGCCGACTTGTCTCCAGGCCGCCCTCAGCCGGAGCCAAGATCAAAGAGCCAGCGCGCACCGTGGAGGTCGCATGCTTTCTTCGGTATTGCCTGTTCACCACCACAGACCAGTTGATCCTTATGGTGCAGCGCCGGATCGCCGATCTGTGGCGTCAGGCTGCCGCCGATGTCCCCGCTACCGTCAATTGGGCCGCAATGTACAAAACGCTGCTCGGCGAACTTGTTGCCTTGAGCGCGCAAGGTGCGGTGCCAGATGCTGAGTTGCGTGCCCGTCTTGAAGCCTTGATCACCGAAACCCAGAAACGCAAACCACCGAGCAGGGCCTCCCTGGTCCGCGAGGGATTGATTGATGGAATTCGCCCCGTGCGGTCGTTGCTCGTCGCCATTGCAAAGCTGCCCTGGCAGGCCACCGGCGAGCATCCTGCCATCGAGTACCTTGCCAAGCTGCAAGCTTTATATCTCAAAGGATCCAGAAAGCTGCCAGTTGAAGTGGTGGCACCAAGTCTGGGAATGATCTGGCAGGTTTCGATCTCCAGCCCAGACCGGGAACGGGCGTTTCAGGCGTTGGAGGTGGCCACCCTGTTTGCCCTGCGCCGCGCGGTGCGCAATGGCTCGGTCTGGATTGAGCACAGCCTGAGCTTTCGGGGTCGTGCGCGCTTGTTCTTCACGGACGAGCGTTGGCAGGCAGAGTCCAAGAAACACTATGCCCGTCTATCGTTACCCAGCAAGGCTGCCACTTTCTTGAAGCCTTTGCTGGCCAGAGTAACTGCCGGTGTCGATGCGGTGGCCGCTGCAGCCCGCAGTGGCGTACTGCGCGTGGATGATGAACTCCATTTGTCGCCATTGCCCGCAGAGGACGAAGACCCAGAAGTGACCAAGCTGCGCGCGGCTTTGGATCACCGCATCGGTGAGGTTCAATTGCCGGAAGTGATTCTGGCCGTTGACGCCCAGGTGCGCTTTAGCTGGATCATGCTCGGACGTGAGCCGCGCTCTACCGACGAGCTGCTGATGGTCTATGCCGGCATCATGGCCCACGGCACCAGTCTGACTGCGGTCGAATGCGCGCGCATGATTCCGCAATTGTCTGCCACCAGCATTCGCCAGGCCATGCGCTGGGCGCGGGACGAACGGCGTCTGAGCCAGGCCTGCCAGGCTGTGCTGGAATTCATGCAGCGACACCCGATTGCCGCCACCTGGGGGCGGTCCGATTTGGCATCTTCTGACATGATGAGCATGGAGACCACCAAACGGGTGTGGCAAGCCCGGCTTGATCCTCGGCGCAACACACCTTCCATTGGAATCTACTCCCATGTAAAAGACCGGTGGGGCATCTTCCATGCGCAGCCCTTTGTGCTCAATGAGCGCCAGGCGGGCGTGGCCATTGAAGGTGTCATCCGCCAAGAAAAGCTGGAGACCAGCCAGCTTGCTGTGGATACCCATGGCTACACCGACTTTGCCATGTCACATGCCCGTTTGCTTGGTTTTGATCTTTGCCCGCGGTTGAAGGAACTCAAACAGCGCCACCTCTTTGTGCCACGCGGCACCAAAGTGCCCGCAGAAATCGCTGCGGTGTGCGAAGCCAATGTCGACGTCGCTTTGATCGAAAAGCATTGGGATAGTCTGGTGCACCTGGCAGCCTCGGTCATGAGCGGACATGCCAGTGCGGTGGCAGCTCTTGCGCGGTTCGGTTCTGCCGCCCAGGGCGATCCAATCTATGAGGCTGGCGTGCAATTGGGGCGGTTGCTGCGTACGGCGTTTTTGGCTGACTACTTTGTCAAGGACGCTTTCAGGAACGAGTTGCGCCGGGTGCTCAATCGGGGCGAGGCTGTTAACGCCCTCAAGCGCGCCATTTATACCGGCCGGATCAGCCCGGCGCAGGCCAAACGTGTCGATGAAATGCAGGCTGTGGCCGATGCGTTGAGCCTGATGGCCAACATCGTGATGGCGTGGAATACCTCACAGATGCAGGCGGTCCTGGATCGCTGGTCGAACCGCCGCCAGGTCATTCCACCGGAACTGATCGGGAAGATTGCGCCCACCAGGCTGGAGAGCATCAACTTGCGGGGTGTGTTTCGCTTCCCGGTTGACCGCTATGCTGACCAAATCCTGCCTTCGCGGCCAAATGCATCGATAACTGGCACCAATGGATGAAACCGACCACGGTTTGACGCCACGAATCGCAGATTTGAAAGTGAACAGGAAAGTCAATGAAATCAACGATCTACCAACACCACCTCCGCGCCAGTGCTAGCTTTTCGTACCGTCACTTATTGCACTGAAAACGAGGAGACCCCTCACCGGGCCGGTGGCCCTCGCCGCTGGGCTTTGCGGCCCTGACGGGCCTTCCTGGCCCGTTTCCGGGGCCTTCCCTGCCCTGCCCCACCGGCGCGGCCGTTGTGGACAGTTTCGGGACAAGTCGGCCGAGGCCGGCCGGCGCAGCCCTGACGTTGACACTTGAGGGGCAGCGGGGCCGGCGCGATGTTGACACTTGGGGGGCAGCGGCCGATTTCGGCCTGGTCGAGCCGTCCAGGCGGCCGCCGAGGCGGCCTAAGTGCCTGATCGGCATGGAGTTATCCACCGAAGTTGTGGATAACCCTGTTAGGAACCCTGCCCCGGTATTGACACTTGAGGGGCGGCCCTACTGACACTTGAGGGGCGCGGTTCTTGACACTTGAGGGGCAGCGTATTGACACATGGGGGGCTTATCCATTGACACTTGAGGGGCGGCCTCTTCGCGCTTTTCCTTGGCGTGACAACGGTTTACGCGCGTTTTTCGGTCATGCTAACCAGGTTTTTAACCGTCTTTATAACCTTTTTATATAACCAGGTAGTTTTAACCAGAGGCTGGCGAAAAAAACGGCAACACGGCCCAAGCTACCGCGCAGCATGACCGGCCGCCGAAGGGGGGAAACCCCCCTTCTCGATCCCACCCGGCCGCAAGCGGCCTCCCATCCCCCCAGGGGCTACGCCCCTCGGCCGCCTTGCGGCCTCACCCCACAATGGAGCGCCTTCGGCGCTACGGCTTAGGAGAGCCAGGCGCAAGCGCCTGGCGGAAGGCAGTAAGTTCGAGAGCTTGCGAGGGGGCAAAGCCCCCTCACACTCCCCAACCAGGTCGCCGCGGTTCGACCGGCCGCGCGATCCTCAAGCATCGCAGCAGCTCCACCGCCGCAGGTTTTACGCCAAGGAAGGGGGTCGGCCAGCTCGGCCGGTGGCGCGGAAAGCGCCCCTCAAGTGTCAATGAAACGTGAGACGCGGGGCCAGGCCCGCGCCGATCACAAGCCGAGTTCGGAGTGAGAGCCGAGGCGCACCAGGCGCAGCGTGTCGGCGTCGGGCTTCTGGTAGATCAGCACCAGGTCGGGCTTGACGTGGCAATCCCGGTGATCCTTCCAGTCCCCGGTCAGCGCGTGGTCGCGGTGCCGAGGTTCCAGCGGCTGGTCGTCGGCGAGCGCGACCAGGACGGGCACCAGGTCGGCGTCGAGCGTGGCCCGGTGCTGCCCTTTCGCCTCGCGCTTGTAGTCGCGCTTGAACTGGCCGGTGCGCTCAATCTGCCGCATGCAGATCGGCCATCAGATCGTTGACGGTGGCGAAGCGCGGCAGCTTGCCCTTGCGGGCTTCCTTCATCGCCTCGATGGTGGTGGCGTTCGGAATCAGCGGCTCGAAGGGCAGCGCCTTGTCCTGGGCCACCTTCGTGAGCAGCAGCCGCACCGCGTCGGACACGGTAAGGCCCATCGCGGCCAGGACGGCCGCCGCTTCTTCCTTGATCGCGCCGTCGATGCGCGTTTGTACGAGCTGGTTTGCAGCCATGATTGGTTCTCCGGTTGGGTTCGTGAATTACATTGTAATGCACGCCAAGGGAAAGGGCAAGGTTTAGCGGCTAAAACGTTTAGCTAAAGTGCTTGACGATTAGGACATTTTGCCCTAATATAGCACTTGAAGGCCGGGCATTTCGCCCAGGTCAACTACCGGAGAAAGTCCGATGAACACCCAAGAGCAACCCGTTACCGCTTCCCTGGTCGCCGAGGCCCAGCGCCTCGACTTCCTGCCCGCCTACTTCGGCCCGCGTCTGATGATGCGCGGCGAGGCCCTGGTGTATGCCTGGCTTCGCCGGCTCTGCGAACGCTACAGCGGCGCGTATTGGCACTACTACACCTTGTCGGACGGCGGTTTTTACATGGCCCCCGACCTGGCCGACCGCCTGGAGATCGAGGTGGACGGCAACGGCTTCCGAGGCGAGTTGTCGGCCGACGCCGCCGGCATTGTCGCAACCCTGTTCGCGCTGGGTCAGCTCGCGGCCGAGGCCGCCGACACGGACGCCGGCGATGCCCTGATCGACCGCTATCACTTCCTGCGCGGCTTCGCAGCCAGCCACGCCGAGGCGGCCGCGATCTACCGGGCTATTGACTGATGAGGGGCGGCCCCGGCTTCGGCCGGGGCTTCCAGGAGGCGACCATGACCAGGAACAACGCTCCCCAGGCACCGACGAACAGCTACGCGACGGACGGCAAGTGCCACAACGCCGAGCCGGGCACCTACGGCCACGAATGCGGCAAGCCGGCCGCATGGATCGGCACGAACCACAAGGGGTTCAGCTCGGGATTCTGCGACGACTGCAAGCGCCACGGCTACGAAGCCCGCGACGTGATCGCGTGGCGGCGTGCTGACACTTGAGGGGCCGGCCGATGGCGAAGAAACGCAAGACGCCGGCCCAGCCGGGCCAGGACTGGAACGCGCCGGCGGCCGAGCTGCTGGCCGAGCTGCCCACCGACCGCGACGAGCTGCTGGCCGCCGCCGTGGCGGCCGTGGTGGAGATCGACGCGGCGATCATGCGCGGTGACGGTGCGGCCGCCGAGGCGGCCAGCGACCGATACGAGGCCGTCATCTGGAAGATGAACGGCGGAACGCACGTGGGCAGCATGGCCGACCACGACGCGCCCGGCCAGGTCATCGAGCGCCATTGCGCGGCGGTGCCTGGCGACGTGCCCTTGTGGGGCCAGCGCGGCCAGTTCCTGGTCGCGGATGGCGACATGCGCGCCCTGGTGGAGTACGAGGCCGGCTACGGCGGGCCGCTGGGTGCCCACTTCCAGTTCCACGTCATCGACCTGGACAGGCCGTTTATCTCCGAAACGGGCTACCGCTCGCACTTCGACACGGCGCAGGGCTGCATGACGGTGGACGAGGTTGCGCGCGGCATCCTGGCTGCGCAGCGAGCCGAGAAGAAGCGCCCGGTGATGGTCGAGGCCAGCTACCGCGACCGCCTGGCCGATGCTCCCCTGCCCGCTTGGCTGGCCGGCTTGGAGCCGCCGGCGCGGCGCGCACCGGCGACCGTCCTGGTGCCGCCGGGGTTCGTCCTGGTCGATGTGGTGCTGCCCTCGCATCGGGCCTTCATCGCCAGGCGCTGGGCGGCCGAGGCCGCGACCAGGATCAAGGCGGCCAGGGCCGCCGGGTTGGACGCCAAGGGAAAAATCACCGGCGCAGGCCCGGAGCGAGATCCCGCATCGCCAGAAACGACGATGACCTGCAGCATCGTCAAAGCCGACGATGCCGAGCCGGGCGAGGGCGGGCCTGTATCGCCGGAAACAACGATGCCGCGAGCGAGCGCGGCAACCTGCAGCATCGCCAGGAATGGCGATGGAGGCCCGGCCGACCTGGTGGAGTTCAAGCCCGGCCAGCGGTGCGAGATCGTGAGCGTCCATCACCCGGTTTTCGACCGCTACATCGGCAAGCGCATCATCATCGTGAAGGTGCATCCCGACACCCGCCAGGTGTGGGCGCACGACGACAGGCCGGTAACGTACAAGACCAATCGCGCAGGCCGGCGCGTGGTCGATTCAGACCCGAGCTGCATCCAGTCGATCTACGGCTTCGACCAGTTGCGGCTTATCACTTGACCAGGAGAACGAACGAATGACGAACGACGCCAATATCCGGCTGGAGTGCTTGAAGCCGGCCGAACGCTGGGCGCAACCGACCGGCGAGGAAGTCCGAGAGGTGCTGCGCCTGGCCGGGTTCAGCGGCAGCAAGGCCGCGAAGGCGCTGGGGCTGGGCGCGAAGGGCGACCGCACGATCCGCCGCTGGATCGGCGAGGACACCCCGATTCCCTATGCGGCATGGGCGATCCTGTGCGACCAGGCCGGGCTGGGCGTGATCTGGAAAGAGGATTGACGCCAAGGGAAAGGTTTTAGCGGCTAAAGTTTAGCCTTCGGATTCCGGTAAAGCGAAAAAAGTTTAGCTAAAGTGCTTGACAGGTTAGGGCATTTTGCCCTAATATAGCACTTGAAGGCCGGGCACATTGCCCAGGTCAACTACCGGAGAAAGTCCGATGAGCGACAACAAGATTATGCCCTGGATTGACGAGCTGGAGGGCGCGGCAGCGACCGACTTCCCGGCCCGCCGTGACGAGATCGCGGCCATGATGGCCGAGGCGGCCGAGCTGGTGTGCAAAGCCGAGGAACTGCGCGGCAAGGCGTACTTCGCCGGATGCTCCCTGGAGGGGCAGGCCAAGGGCCATTGGTCGATGGAAGCCGTCGAGCAGGCCAAGCGCCGGGCCGGCTGGTAAGAGCACATGGCCCGGTCGGCAACGGCCGGGCCTATCGAGGACGCCAAGAAGGAGTATTGCGTGAGCCGAGGCAAGATCAAGGGCGGCCCCAGGTGGAGGAACGCCCCGGAGTGATCCGGGGCGCTTGGCCTGGTGCTGGCACACCGTAACCATGCTTCCGAGTGGGAGCACCCAGCATTCAACACGTAAGCGCGTGGAGGGTCAAGCTATGTCCAACATCATCAAGTTCCCCAAGGAGATCGAGCAGCCCGCCGCGCCCGCGCCGGTGGAGCCTGCCGCCGCGTCTGCTGCCCCCAACAAGGCCCCCGGTGCTGGCCTGCTGGCCGGCCTGGTCAAGTTCGTATGGGTGGCGACCGTGCTGGTCTGGCCGATCCTCAAGTGGGTGCTGTCGATTGCCACCTTCTTCCAGTTCGTGCGGATGCTCTACCACTGGAACACGCCTGGCGTGTATGCCGGTTGGTCGTTCCTGGCGTACTTCGCGGTGCTGACCGCGATCACCTACTTCGTTTCGATCTACAAGCCGAAGGGGCTTTGACATGAAAAAACAGACCCTACCCTACCCGCCGGGATTCGTGGAGCCGAACACCGGCCGGGTGGCCGTCCTGGTGCGCGAGTACGCGGCCAGCGACTTGAACGGCGATGCGCCGGCCTATTGGTACAGCGCGCAATCCGAGGAATGGGGCCTTGACCCCTGGCGACTGGTGGAAGGCGTCGATCCGCACACCGCCGGCGGTCAGTTCGACGTGTGCTTTGCCAACGGTTCGAGCCGCACGGTCGGCCCGCTGATGACGTTCTTCATGAGTGCCGCTGACGCGGCCAGGTTGAACGCCAAGAAAGAAGATCACGCGCCCATTTTTAGCCGCTAAAACGCTTGACGCGGGCGGCGAGTTTAGCTAAACTTCTGCACATGGTCGGCGGCTGGCACCGCCTTTTGTTCAACAACCGGGTGTGGAGTTTATATGGGTGTTCTCCATGAAGAAACGGCTAACCGAAGCCCAATTCCAGGCGGCGATCAAGGGCCTGGAGATCGGGCAACAGACCATCGACATAGCGCGCGGCGTGCTGGTCGATGGAAGGCCCCAGGCCGAGTTTGTGGCCTCGCTGGGGCTGACCAAGGGGGCGGTATCGCAAGCGGTCAGCCGCGTGTGGGCAGTGGCGGGGGAAGTGCTCCCGCAGGGCTTCGAGCGGGTGACGGCGGTACTGCCGGAGCATCAAGCGTTCATCGTCAAGCGTTGGGAAGCCGACGCCAAGGGAAAGAGGAAACAGGAACCCAACTCATGAAAACACTGGTCACGGCAATTCAGAAAGGCGGTCAAGGCAAGACGTTCGCAACCTGCCACCTGGCGTTCGACTTCCAGGAGCGCGGCCTTCGGGTTGCAGTGATCGACCTGGACACCCAGGGCAATGCGAGCTGGACGCTGGCCGGCCACGACTCGGGCTATCCCGCCAGTCGCATGTTCACCGCCGGCGGCGACGAGCTGCGCGCCTGGTTCGCTGACCGGGAGGATGACGGCCTGGCGCTGATCGCGGCAGACGCCAACCTGGCGAACCTGGACAAGATGGAGCTTTCCCAGGCGGCCGCCGCGCTGCGGGCCAGTGTGGCCGCGCTGGGCGAGTTCTTCGACGTGTGCCTGATCGACACGGCCCCCTCCCTTGGCGTCGCCATGACGGCGGCCGTGCTGACGGCCGACTACATGCTGTCGCCCATCGAAATGGAGGCGTACAGCTTGCAGGGCATGAAGAAGATGGTCGCGGTCATCAGCAACCTGCGCAAGCAGAACCCCAAGCTGCGCTTCCTCGGCATGGTGCCGAACAAGGTGGACGCGCGGAAGCCGCGCCACGTCAACAACCTGGCGACGTTGCAGCAGGCATACCCGCAGCTCATCTTGCCGTTCAGCATCGGCGCGCGTGACAGCATCGCCGAGGCGCTGGGCGAGCAGATGCCGGTGTGGAAGATCAAGAAGACCGCCGCGCGGAAGGCCACCCAGGAGGTGCGTGCGCTGGCGGATTACGTGTTCACGAAGATGGAGATCGCGCAATGAGCGCCAAGACCAACGCCAAGAAGAAGGAGCAGGACAAGCCGCAATCGTCCGGGCTGGGCCTGGACGGGCTGGGCGACCTGGCCGGCCTGCTGAACGAGCAGCCGGCGGCCAACGCCGGCGGCGCAGGCCCGCAGGAGCTGCCGCTTGACCTGATCGACGAAGACCCGCACCAGCCGCGCACGGCCGACAACCCCGGCTTCTCGCCGGAGAGCATCGCGGAGATCGGCGAGACGATCAAAGCGCGCGGCGTGAAGTCGCCCATCAGCGTGCGCGAGAACCCGGACGCACCGGGGCGCTACCTCATCAACCACGGCGCGCGGCGCTATCGCGGCTCGAAGTGGGCGCACAAGACCACGATCCCGGCCTTCATCGACAACGACTACAACGAGGCCGACCAGGTTATCGAGAACCTGCAACGCAACGAGCTGACGGCGCGTGAGATCGCCGACTTCATCGGCCGCGAGCTGGCGAAGGGCAAGAAGAAGGGCGAGATCGCCAAGGAGATCGGCAAGTCGCCGGCCTTCGTCACGCAGCACGTCACGCTGCTGGACTTGCCCGAACCCATTGCCGAGGCGTTCAATAGCGGCCGGGGCAAGGACGTGACTGTCATCAACGAGCTGGTGACGGCCTACAAGAAGAACCCCGACGAGGTGGCCGCCTGGCTGGCCGACGACAGCCAGGAGCTGACGCGCGGCTCGGTGAAGCTGCTGCGCGAGTTCCTGGAGGACAAGCGCAGTCACGAGGACGGCGACCGTGATCCCAACACCGTCGATGCGCTGACCGGCAAGACCGACGCCGAGGCCGGCGACGGCGAGCAGGGGCCGCAGGATGATGACGCCAAGGGGAAGAAGGAGCCGAAGGAGGCCGACCCCGACAAGCTCAAGAAGGCCATCATCCAGGTCAAGCACGACGACCGGCCGGCACGGCTGATCCTCAACCGCCGGCCCCCGGCCGAGGGCTGGGCCTGGCTCAAATACGAGGATGACGGCCAGGAGTTCGAGGCCGACCTTGGCACCGTGCAGCTTGTCGCGCTGCTGGAGGGCTGACACGCCCAGCGCCGGGCATCGCCGACCACCGACCCCCACCCATCGCCCCGCCATCGAGCGGGGCTTTTTTTGCCCGCGTTTTAGCCGCTAAAAAAAGTTCAGCTAAACCGCTTGCGTAGTGTTGTATGTTGTAGTATGCTTCACGCTACAACATACAACCGGCCAAAGGAGGCCCGACATGGCGATCTCGAAGGAGCAGATATTTGCGGTGGCCGACGAACTGGACGCGGCCGGCCAGAACCCCACGCTGGCGAACGTGCGCAAGCAGCTCGGCAGCGGCAGCTTCACCACCATCAGCGAGGCGATGAACGAGTGGCGCGCACGCAAGGCCAGCCAGGCCGCCCCGATCCGCGAGCCGGCACCGCAGGCGATCACTGACAAGCTGGCCGAGCTGGGCGGCGACTTGTGGGCCGTGGCGCTGGAAATGGCGAACAACCGCCTGGCCGCCGAGCGCGAGGCGCTGGAGGCCGTGCGCCAGGAGACGGAAGCAGCGCGCCAGGAAGCCGCAGAGCTGGCCGACCAGCTCACCGGCGAGCTGGACGAGGCCAAGGCCCGCATCGCGGCCCTGGAGGCCGTCGAGGCGGCCGCCAAGGGCGAGGCCGACGAGCTGCGCGGCAAGCTCGCGGCGACCAGCGAGCGCGCGGCCACGGCCGAGGCCAGGGCCGGCGAGCTGCGCACGGAGCTGGATCACGCCCATCAGGAAGCCCGCCAGGCGCGCGCAGAGCGCGACAAGGCCCAGGAGAGGGCCACGGCCAGCGCCGACCAGGTGGAGGCCCTGCGGGCCGACCTCGCGGCCGCGAACAGCCGTACCGCCGAGATCGAGCGCCGCGCCGGCGAGCTGCGTGCCGACCTGGAGCGGGCGAACCAGGCGACCGACCAGGCGCGCGCCGCTCAGGCCGAGCAGCGGAAGGCCACCGAGGCGGCCGCCGCCGAGCGCGACCAGGTGCGCGCGGAGCTGGTGAAGGTGCAGGCCAAGGCCGAGGCGGCCGAGCAGGCCCACCAGGAGCAGCGCAAGGCGATGGCGGCCGAGGCACACCGCCAGGCCGAGCGGCTGACCGCCGCCCAGGGCGAGCGCGACCAGGCGAAGCGCGACGCTGCCCAGGCCCGCGAGGAAGCGGCCGGGCTTCGCGGCCGGCTGGAGGCCCTGGAAACCGTCATGGCGCAAGGCCGGGCGGCCGATCCGACCAGCGGCGGACGCAAAAAGACCTGATAAATCGGTTGGTTTTCCTTAAAATTACCCTGGAACCCTGACAAAACGCACAACCCGGCCGCTGGGAAGAGCCGGCCTCGCTTTGCCGAGGTCGGCTTTTTTGTTGGAGCGCGGCTTGCATGGGGCCACCATCACCCTTTTGAGAACTACGGCAACCATAGGAGTGCCCGATGAAAGAACGCCTCTTGGTCATGAACGGTCAACGCATCGTTCAGGCCGAAAAGGACGGCGCTTGGACGAATCAGAAAGTAGACAAGGCGGGCGCGTTGAAGCCCGGCATCTACAACCTGTACACGGCCCAAGCGGCCGACAAGAAGCAGACCCACGCCGGCGTGATCGTTCATGCCGACGCCACCAACGTGTACCAGCAGATCGGCAAGAACTTTGTCATGCACGCTCGGTCAGATTTCGATAAAGTACCTGAAATTGGGAGCGCAAAGAGCATCAGCTACAACGCCCAGGGCAAGGCGGCAGTCGCCGCAGAGGCCCCGAAACTGACGCGGGGGCGCTCCATGTAGCTTTAGCGGCTAAAAAGGAGGCACGCCCTTGAAACGACTCACCATCCCCGGCAGCGGCACCGAGAGCCGCGCCACCAAGCCGGCCCGCGTCAGCGCGCCGGCCACCCTCGGCGGTGCCGCCTTCGGCGCTTCGCGCGAGGACACCGGAGCCGACTTGCTGGAGGCCGCCCAGGCGGCCGAGATCGAGCAGCAGGCCACCCTAGAGGCGGCCCCGGTCGAGCAGTCCTACCCCGAAACCCTGGCGCTCTACGTGCAGGCCAAGCACGACCAGGTGGAGCACATCGAGGACAGGCTAGAAAACCTGATCGACCGGCAGCAGGCCCGTTTGCAGCAGACCCAGGCGTCCGCGCCTGGCCGGCTTTCCTTGCCCGGCTCTAAGCGAGCCTGGCAGAACCAGCAGGCGCAGCAGCAGGCCCGCTTGCAGACGCTTCACGCGCGCCTGGAGGCCGTCCGCGAGATCAAGGAAGGCATGGGCCTGCACTCGCCGAAGATCGAAGAGCTGGCGACGCGCAAGATGCGCGCCGAGAACCCCGAGCTGGCTTCCGATTGGGATGCCATGCGCGAGGCCGCCCGCCGGCATGAGCTGCTGATGCGCAAGCAGGAGCAGGAGCGCAAGCAATCCCAGGCCCAGGAGCGGCCAGGGAGATCGCAGTCCTTGGGCCTGTCAGCCAGGCCCGCATAAAAACGAAGCCCGGCGGTCGCCGGGCTTTTTTCTCGAGCATCGCCATTTCTGGCGAGGGAGGCCCGCCGAGGGCCTGGTGGAATCATCCTGCAGCATCGTCACAAGCGACGATGCCGGGAGCTGGCCAGCATCGCCGAACCTGGCGATGCCGCCGGCGCGGTCGACCATCGCCAGTTCTGACGATGAGATCCCGCATCGCCATCTACAGCGAGGCCCACAGGGCCAGGCCGGCGGCCACGACCGCCATGCCGGCCGCGACCATGTTCATCATGGCGACGCGCCGCGCCTCGCGGATCGGCGCGACGAGCTGCGCCGTCACCGCCTCAACCTCACGCCGCACGGCCTCGGCGGCCGCCTTCGCGCCCTCCTGCATTCCCCGCGTCATGGCGTCCTTGCTGGCCGCCAACGCCGCGTTGAGCGTCCTTTCCGCCTTTCCCTTGGCGTCATCACCCCATCGGTGGGCGATGGACTCCAGTTCCGACTTGAAGGCGTCCAAGATTTCCTGCTGGGCCGATGCGCTGTCCTGCATCAGCTTCATGTTGATGGTCTGGAGGATCAAGATCGGATCGTCGCGGCCCACGGCGATGCCGTGCTTGGCCGCGATCTCCCGTATCAGCTCCTCGATCTTGTCGTCGGCCGCCATCAGAGCACCGCCGCGTTTTCGAGCTGGGCGAAGAGCTGGGTTTTCACGATCTTGAGCCGCTGCCGCGTCATGATCGTGAGCGCCGAATCGGCCAGGGCCTCATCGAAGGTGCGCCGATCCTGGAGCATTTCGGCGAAGTCGCGGCCGTAGGTTTCCTCTTTCAGCGCCGGAATCTGGATGATGGCGGACACACGGCCCTTGTTGGTCGTGTACGCCTTCAACTGCTCGAACCCCTTGCCCTCGTGCTCGATTGGCCCCCAATACGGGTTCAGCCAGACCACGAACAGGCATTCGGCCGGGAACTGGCTGGCGAGCTGGGCGAAGCCGCTCACCGTGTCCACCAGGGCCTGGCCGCCGGTGACGACCGTATGCACCACGAGTTCGTGGCCCATGTCCTGGAGCAGCGCCGGCACCTGGTTGCTGATGAGGTAGGGGACGTCTCAGAAAACGGAAAATAAAGTACGTTAAGCCATTGGCATGGCCACCGCTCTCGCAAACGATCATTTTCAAGAAGCCACCGTGAGAATGCGGGCCGCGCCAGTGCTGGCCTTGTCCGTCCCGTTCTCGAAAACCGCTCTCGAATCGAGCCGCCGAGACTGCCGAGTTTCGAGAACAGCCGAAACGCCGCTTCCAGCGGCAGACGCCACACGCAAAGCCGCGCCGTTGCTGGATCGAGCATTCCTTAGCGTGCTTTAAATTCCGTTTTCTGAATCGACCCCTGTTCAGCAAAAAAATCGACCGCACAGAACGCGCTACAAGCGATTTTTCCGGGTGTCCGAGGGGTCAGGGCTGGCCAATGGTCAGAAAACGCCGTAGCGGGCCTCCTGCGCGGCCATTTCAGCCCTTTTAAGCCTTCATGCCCATCGCGGAAGGCTTCGCCCCTCCCTTTTGAAGACTTTTTGACGGTTGTGTAGCAGGGACGGTCTTCCACGGCGCGCAGCGCGCCCGGTTGAGCGGCCGGCGCGGCCGTAGGACGCGGCGGGCGTGATTTATCCGGTGTCTTAGCGCCCGTAGGGTGCCCCGCTTGCGGGGCAGGTCAGGACGGCCGCTTGCGGACGGCCTGAGCCGCTTAGACCGTGGTTGCAGGGCGGTGGAGCACCCCCGCCCGGCGCAGCCGGGCTTTGTAAGCACTCGCGCCAAGGGCGCGCACGACTTGGGGTGAGGCCGAAGGCCGAGGGGCAAAGCCCCTGGGGGGATGGGAGGACGGCGAAGCCGGCCGGGAGGGTTCGAGAAGGGGGGGCACCCCCCTTCGGCGGCGTTAAAACGTTAAATAAGAAGGCGTTAAAACGCGCGCGCGTGTTACGCTGTGGATAAGCTGTCGTAAGTCCTTGTCGCGTAAGACTTTTTCCAAGTGGCATGTACGCCGATAGACGAGAAAGCTGTACGCCGATAGACGAGAAAAACGTACCGCGATAGACGAGTGTTTGTACGTCGATAGACGAAACGGCCGGTTTTTCTGTGGATAAGTAGCCAAATGTACGCCGATAGACGAGTGTTTTTGGCAGTATCGGATGCTTTCAGCGTGGCAGCAAAAAAGGCGTTTTCGGATGCTTCCGGGCTAAAAATCCAATGCTGACGCGGGTTTTTCGGTAGTTTTGTCGCACAGGGGTGTGCGGTGATAGACGAGTAAACCGTACCGCGATAGACGAATTCGCGCAGTTTGGCAAGAAGGCGAAATGTACGCCGATAGACGAGTCCGGGCCGGCGCTGGCCAGGGGGCCACGATGGGCGGTTGAGGCTCTGCCGGTGGTCAAGCTGGGGCAGTGCGGCGAGCCTCTGCATGGGCGTCAGGCCAGCTTTTTTTGCAAGAAGTAGGACACCCAGGACAGCTTGCCGGCCTTGTTGGCCTCGCATACCAGTTTGGCGTTATCGCGGGTCATGATGACCAGCTTGTTGGGCTTCACGGACTCGTCGAGGAACATCCGGTAGTCGGGCAATGGGTCGCGCTCCACGATTTCCTTGATCTCCTGCTTGAAGCGGCGCAAGGTCTGCGAGCTGCCCGTTTTCTCCAGCAGCAACGGCAAGCTGATTTCCCACCATGCCTTATCGCCGCAGTGCTTGCGGGCCAGCTCGTACAAGCGGCGTTCCAGGGCTTGGCCAAGGCTGAAGTAGTCGGGGTGTAGCGTGAGGATGTCGAAGTCCATTGCGGCCCGGTAGAGCCATTCAGAAATTGTCAGTTCCAACTCCAGCGCGCCCTTGCCGTTCTTCGTCCAGGTCGTCACGCGGTAGTCTTCGATCAAGCCGAAGCCTTCGAGCTGTTCCTTCTCGTTCGTCTTGACGTTCGTTTCAATGGTGGTGCCCTTCAAGCGCCGGCACATGTCCACCACGCGCTCGTAGGCCGCGCCTCCGGTGCTGCGGCGCGTTCCCAGCAGAAACGGGTACACGTCCACGCGGACACGGCGCGAAACCTTGATGCCAGCATCGTGCCCTCGCACGATCTGGCTGATGCAGTAGATCAGGATGTCTTTGTCGAAGACTGTAGCCGCGCCCACAGCGGACGGGATGATGCGAATGCTCCGGCCTGCACGCGAATAGACGCGGATGCGCGTGTCGCGGTTCTTTGACAGGGAGAAGATGGGGTACTCCATTGAGGACACATCATCTTTAACGGGCCAATCATGGATCGCCTCAAGCACCACAAACAGGTCAGGTTGCACGGCGCTGGCCAGGATGTTCCCACTTGCCGGCTCATCGCCTCGCCCAAGTGGAAAAAGTGTTGCGCTTTCGCTGTCTGTGTTATGATGGGACATTCATTGCTCCTTATGTGTCTCTTGCTGCCAAGCGGGTTGATCCGTTAGGGGTTGATGATGGTCTTTGAAGTGCCCGGCCTGCTCGCCGGGCATTTTCTTTTGTGCGTTCCGATTCATGCCGTGGCATGGTGCTGGCCGACTGGCTGCACCGCCAAGCGCAGGCCCAGCGCCTTGAGCACGGCAGACAGGCTGCGCAGCTCCGGGTTGCCCTGGGGCGACAGCGTGCGGTAGAGCTGGTTGGCATTCAGCTCGGTTTCTTTGGCGATAGCGCGCACGCCACCGCGCGCTTGAGCCATCTGGCGCAGCGCCACCAGTAGATCGGCCGGTTCTCCATCCAGGAGAAGCTGGTTTAGGTACTCGGCCGCAAAAGCCGGGTCTTCCTTGAACAGTTCGGCCATTGCTTCGTCGTGGCTTCGATCCTTCATGCTGACCTCCGTTGCCAGTCTTTCCAAAACCCAATCGCGCGCTCGATGTCGGCGTCCTGGGTGCCTTTGTCACCGCCGCATAGCAGTAGAACTACCACCGCGCCCGCCATCGCGTAATAGACGCGGTAGCCGGGGCCTTGGTCGATTCGCAGCTCCCACACACCTTCGCGGCAGGGCTTGTGATCGCCAAAGTTCCCCGCCTCAATGCGGCCCACGCGCCTGACCACCTGGCCTTTTGCAATCGGGTCGCGCAGCTTCTTCAGCCACTCTTGAAACGGGTCGTGCTCGTCCTCGGTGATGTAGTGCCGAACGGTGAACATGTCCATATTATCGTTTATAAACGACAAAGGCGCAAGGGAGCACCCTGCGCCTCGTCTTGGTTGATCGCGTAGGTCATGGCGCGGCCACCAATAACTTGGCGGCCTTGCGCACGGCGTTCGTGGCCTTATCCAGCGCCTCGGCGCATCTGGCCGCGTCGTCGCACCCTTTCATTGCCTCGGCCAAGGCGGCCAGCTCCAAGGCCAAGGTTTCAGGAAGATCCAGCTCCACGCGAATGGAACTCACGCCCGGCGTCGTAGTTTTCTTGTATGCCCGCTCGATAGTGGCCACGGCTCCGCTGACACGTTGCTTGCTCATACCGTACTCGGTGGCCACGTCCACTTGGGCGCGTCCATCCACCAACACGGCGCGCGCCATTTCACGGGCTTGGTCGCCCATGCGGGTGTCGGCGGCAGCGCGGTCAAAGGCTTGCGGGGTAAGGCGTTTCAGTCTCATTGGGGCCGTCCGGTGCATCAGCGCGGTTTCGCGCGCGAAAGTTGAAAGAGAGGCGGCCAGCGGCCGCCCTCATAGAGAGGTCAGAAACGCCAGCCTTCCGGCATGTCGGGAGAGGCATTCCGGCCAGCGCCCTCGATGTCGGGATGCAGTTCTTCCCACAACTGCGCCGGCGTCTTGTCCTTCAGCTCGCCCTGGAGCTTCTTCAGGTACATGACAGCCCGCTCCGGGCCGATGCCTTCCAGCATCGGCAAGGTCATGGACAGGAACCCTTGCCACAGCACCCACTCGGTTTCGTGCATGTTGTGGCCCAGCGTGGTCATGTGGGTTTTCATGCTGAAGAACTGCGCCTGATTGGCTTCGCCCCACTCGAAGGTTTCTTCCCGCAGCGACAGCAGCTTTTCGTTGGCTCGCTCCTTCTCGGCGGCGGCCTTCTGCTCCGGGGTCAGCTCCATCGTCGGGAGGGCTTGCTGGCCGCGTCCCGAGGCGACGGCCGGGGCCGGTGCGGGGTCTTGGCCGCCGTCCTCGTCCTGGTCGCCGGCATCAGCTCCAGCAGCCGCACGCTCGGCATCCCGCTTGCGCTGTTCTTCCAGCCATGCAGGCGTCTTCTCCGGGGCCTTGTCGCCGGCCTTCTTGGCGTTGTCCAGCTCGATGCGGCGCTGGGCCAGATCGTCTTGCTGCTGCTTCCATGCCTTCATTCTGGCCAGCGTGTTGCGGGCTTCGTCGCGCGACAAGGGCAAGCCCTCGTTCATGCGGTGAGAGAGGCGCGAAAACTCGGTGTGCGTGTCCTCGATGTCGTAAATCTGGTTGAGGCAGTGAAGCACCTCGAAGTCGCCGCACAGATCGTTCTCCAGCAGCTCGCGCACCGGGTCTGCATAGCGGCGCACAGCCATGCGCTTGCTAACCCATGCCTCGCCACGGTTCCAGATCGTCATGGCTTCCTTGGTGCCGTACAGCTCCACGTCTTCGATCACGCCCATTGCTTCCTCGTAGGCGGTCAGGTCGTCGCGGTCGTTGTTCTCCGTGACTTGCAAACGGCGGATTTGCAGCTCGGTCAACCCCTTCTTGATGATGACGGGCACCTTGACCAGCCCAGCCAGCGGCGCGGCGCGGTAGCGGCGCTCCCCGACGATGATGCGGTAGCGGCCGTCCGCTTCTTCATGCACCACCAGCGGCTCGATGATGCCGTTCAGCTTGAAGCTCTCGGCCAGTTCCTCCAGGTTGCGGAACGTCTTGCGAACCTGCTTGACGCTGTAGATGCGCGCCAGTTCGATTTCGGCGTCGGCCGGCTGCACCGGCTTGACGGCGATCTGAGCCACGGCGGACAGCTTGCCCAGGTTGAGGCCGGGCTTTTTGTTGGTTGCGGTTGCGGTCATGTCCTTGTCCTTTTAGATCGCGGCTTTGTCGAAAATCTGGTTGCACACCGCTTTCATTTCGCGGGCGGCCAGGATTTGGCTTTCGCCGCTTTGCACGCGCCACACCGGCCGATCCTTGGCGTACTGCGTGGCTGCGCGGTCGTAAAGCACCCCTTCCATCACCACCTCGCCCAGCTCGTCGCGCAGTTGCTCCAGGGCGTTGCGGTCGAAGGCGCGGCGGGTATTGACGCGGTTGGCCAGCAGGCCCAGCGTCACAAGGTCGGCGTTCCATTCCAGTTGCTGCACGCGCGCAATGTCTTCAAACAGGTCGCCCAGGCCGTCGATGGCGTCTTGATCCATCGTGCAGGGGCACACCACGAAGTCAGCGGCGATCAGCGCGGCATACAGCGGATTCCCCAGCGTCGGGGCCGTGTCGATGATGCACACGTCGAAGTCTTTGGCCAGCTTGGCAAGCGCAGCGCGCGGGGCGTGCAGGTCTTCCAGCGGGCGGCTGGCCACGTCCACCAGCTCGCGGTCAGCAGCCACCAGCGCAGCGGACTCCCCGCACGGAAGCGGTTGCAGTTCGATGGCCTCTCCGTCGAACAAGGCGCTACCCGTCAGCGATTGCAGCTCGTCGCCCTGGTCGCCCACGGTACGCTCGCGCAGTGCCCGGAGGGTCTTGCTGAAGTTCTTTTGCGGATCGAGGTCAACGCACAGGACGCGCAAGCCGCGCTCGATGGCGAAGAAAGCCAGGTTTCGGGCAACAGTGGTCTTGCCGACTCCGCCCTTCTGGTTGGCGATAGCGATGGTTTTCATGATCGTTCGTCCTTTCCCTGGTTGTCGATCAGGCCGCCACCGACACGTCGGCAGGCTGGAAGCACAGCTCAAAATTCACCATGACTTGCAGCCAGTTCATAGCGAACATGTTGATTTGGGCGCGGCGCGGATTCACCGCACTGCCGCCCGTGTAGATCACCTGATAACCGAAGGTGTCTTCCATCTCCAGCACCTCGGCCAGCTTGTTGGCCATATCCACACGCAGCTTGAGCCACGGCGCAGGCATTACCGTGCCCTTCTTCTGGTTGTCGTCGGCCAGCTCGATCAGGCGCATGTCACCCTCGGCGGCCGCAATGTGGCAATACACGGCCATGTCGTCAGGGATTCGCGGAGGGGCGCAGAAAACCGCACCAGCGCGGGCGGATTGCAGGCTGGGGATCAGGTCGGCCAGTCGGTCAAAGAGGCGGGCATAAACGGTAGTACGCATGGTCAAAGCTCCTAAGTCATGTTGATGATGGTCTTCGGTGGATCGTCCCTTTCGCGTGCGAAAGATCGGTTCAGCGCCCCACTGTCTGCTCACAGTTGTTTCCGGGGTTCATCGGCCGTCCATCCGCTGCCGATGAGTTGAATTCTACCATAAAACTATTGACGGTCAATAGTTGAAAGCATGTTTTTTTCCAAGCCGCATAAGTCGATCAGCTCGCCCACGGAAAACTTGGACGGCCCAGCAATGGCGGTCAGAATCCGGCACAGCATTGCCGGTGCATTGATCTGCTGGAGACGCGGCGCAGCCGTGGCAACCAGCCGCGCCCGGCCCTCGGCGTACTCCAACTGGCAACCCTGCATCGCGCTGGCCAGGAAGAAGCCTTCGAGGCTTGAAGCCTCCAAGGCCAAGTCGTTGAAGGCATCCCCACCCTTGGCGCGCACGTAGCTGTCCGGGTCGTGGTCGCGCGGAAGGAAAAGGAAACTCACGTCGGCTGCGTCGGTGACATGAGGCAGGCACACGTCCAGGGCGCGCACAGCCGCCCGTCTGCCGGCGTCGTCCCCGTCAAAGCAGAAGATCACGCGCTTGGCCAAGCCCAGCAGCCGCTCCACATGCTGGCCTGTTGTAGCCGTGCCCAGCGTGGCCACAGCGTTCTGCACACCATGTTGGGCCAGACTGACGACATCCAGGTATCCCTCCACCACATAGGCGGTGCCGGTCGCGGCAATGGCCTCGGCCGCCTGGGTCAGACCGAACAGCACGCGCCCCTTCTGGAAAACTTCGGTTTCCGGTGAGTTGAGATACTTCGGCCCGTCGCCTTCGAGCACGCGGCCACCGAAGCCGATCACGCTGCCGGCGTCATCGAGGATGGGGAACATGATTCGGTCGCGGAAGCGGTCATAGCGGCGGCCGCCGTCATTGACCGCAACCAGCCCGGCCTTCTCCAAGGCCCGGTCGTTGTAGTTCGGGAATGCCTCGCGCAGCGCCTGGAAGCCGGCCGGGGCATAGCCCAAGCCATAACGGGCCGCGATGTCGCCGCGCAGGCCGCGCGCCTTCAGGTATGCAACCGCACGATGAGCGGCGCGGAGCTGGCCACGGTAAAACGATGCGGCTTGTGTCAGGTGGTCGATCAAGATGTGGGACATAGTTCAAGCCTTCGGGATGTTGAGAGAGAGGCGGCCGGTGTCGTACATGTGCAGCATGGAGAGGAAGTAGCTCGGATCGGCAGGCCACTTGCATCCCTGCCAGTACGCCAGCAAGGCCCCGCGCACCGGCTCTTGGTAGCCATTGAGGCGCCGCCGTGCCTCGCGCCACTTGTCGGCTCGGCGCTTGCGGTCAGTGGCTTGCTGACGCTCCCATTGCAGCCGGCGAGCCGTCATTTCCTCGTCCACGTCGATCTGCTCGGCCGCCACTTGGTCAGCGAACAGAGGAAGGGCCTCGCGCTCGGCCTTCTGCTTGCGCGCGAAAGCGGCACGCTTGCGCTCGGTGTCACGGAACTCGTACTTGCCGAAGCGATGGAAACGCATGGCAGGCCCTCAATGGTTCCAGTGCTTCCGGCCGTACTTTCGGCCGGCGATGGTGATGCGATCTTCGGCGTCGATGGGCACGCACTCGCGGCCGCCATCGGCCCGCAACACGGTGCATTGGCCAGCCTCGCCGGTCACGGTAGAGTCGAAGCCGCACACGTAGAACACCCAAGGGCTGTGCTCGTCCTCGCGGAACTGAGCGAACCCGTGGAAGTCCCGCTTCAGAGCCACGCCGCTCCGAGGAACATCCGGGCCAAAGTCGAAAGCGCCTTGATCTGCCATGCTGAAACTCCTACTCAACCAATGCCTACATTCTACCCGTCAAACTATTGACCATCAATAGTTTGTGAGAGAAAAAAGCCTGATTTTTCGCGGGTTCCCGGCTTGTGTTTCTTCGGGGTTCAGGCAAGCTACCTTGGAGCCTCGGGGCGGGGTTTGGGG
>NZ_WTVS01000056.1 GCF_012911005.2 Aromatoleum toluolicum
GGCTTGCCCTTGGCGTCCTGGGCAATGGCAGGCGCCGAGCCGAGCAGGGCGGCGGCGAACACGGTCAGGAGAAGGGTTGGAATACGGCGGGTCATTTCTTGCTACCTCCTTGCCCGACGGGAACTGCCAGTTTCTGGATGGTGCTTTCGTGCACTTGCGTGGGGGTATTGGGTTTGCCGGAATGGCACAGGTCGCAGTTCTCGACCGACCAGGCGACTTCGCCGTTGTGGCATGCGCCACAGAACTGGCCGTCAATGATCTTCAGCATCGTGATCTCGTTGCCGCCCGCCTTGAACTGGAAGCCGAGGTCCGCGTGGCAGACCTTGCAGCGGAAACGGATCCGGTGGAACCAGTGCGGGAAGATCGCCGGGCGCATGCCGGCCGCGTCGGCATAGTTGTTGATGACGATGTCGCCGTACTCGGCGCGGCTGTCGGACGGGGTCCAGAGCGTGATGGCCACTACGGCAAACAGCAGCGCAGTGAGCCCACGACGGACTCTTGCTACCCACGGGACCTGCTTCATAGTTCAACCCTCTTGAAAACGTAAACCGTTTTTGCCAGCCAAAGTGCCCGAGATTCCGCCGGCTGGCAACCAAACGAATGTAATCGTCCCCTTGGCCGCGCCAGACGAATCCGACATGGTGTTGGAGGTTCTTACTGTCGCACCGAGCTCGCCCGTCTTTTGAGTCACCCCTCCCGACCGGGCCACGCTGCGCGTCGGACTGGTGCAATTAGCAAGAATTGCGCCCGACGACTATTACGATCGACGTAACCCATGGCCGCCGCTTGACAGGCTCTGGCTGCCGGTGAATGTAACTGATTGTATTGTGCGTGAGAATGGTTTCCCGAAAGCGGGAATCGCCTGCGTGACGCTACGCCGGCCGGCCTTAGCCTACCGGGCGCGCCTTCCGATGACAATCCATTACTTGCCTGTACAAAGGCTGCGCAAGGCTCCGTTCATCCGAGGCAGGGCGCGTCAATGGCCAGGAGCGGCGGATGCGGGGCGCTCTTCTGCGATTGTTGAATCGCGGGCGTCGGAACGCCATTCCCAGATCGCCGCTTCGGCTCGCGCGCGGAATGGGTCATCTGCCGGGGCACGATGCAGATAGGTCTGCATCGCGCCCATGGCTCCGGGGCGGTTGCCCAGCGCGTCAAGCGTCAAGGCGAGCCCGAAGTAGGCATTGATCTGGTCACGTCGCAGCTCGATGGCCGACTCGAAGAAGTCGCGTGCGTGCTTCCATTGCTCGAGTCCGATCAGTGCGAATCCCATGTTGACGTGCGCTTCGGGAATCTCGGGCGCGAGCGCCAGGACTTGGTGGAAGGCCGTCAGGGCGTATTCGTACTGGTGCATGCGGAGCATCGCCACGCCCTGTTCGAATCGTGTCTGAACCTCTTTCAGCGTTGCAGCGTCGGCCGTCGCATTGCGCGGCTCGAGGGGCAAAATGTTGGCAAAGGCAAGGCGCTTCGGGGGGGGCAGGTCGCCACGCGGTGGGTCCAGGGCCAGCACGCCGCCGAGCGCCAGCGTGGCGAGCACTGTGATGACTAGCGCGCGGCGGCGAACGTCGCGGCGGGCTGGCTGGGGTTGTGTGGGGGCATCGTGGCCGTGCGTGATCTGCATAGTCTGACAATCCGGGGTACGACGATGATTGCGAAGTAGGCGACGCCGACGATCGTGATGGTGCCGCCCACGCCGGTGAGTGTTGCGGCGATGATCGTTCCGGGCTCCGCGTCTGCGGGGCTGAATCCGGTCTTGCGCGGTGCACCCAGCGCACCGCTCCAGGCAAGACCGCAGATCAGCGTCGTTATTCCGAAGGCGTAGATCGAGAGCGGCCTCCGCGTCGGAGTGGCCTGTTCGCGAATATTGTGCGTCGGCGACAGGCGTGCGATCACCGCAGCCATCTGTGCGAGCGTAAAGGCGCCGATTGTACCGTGATAATGGGCCGGAATCAGCGTCGTCTGGCTATCGATGGCAGTGCCGGCGAAAATGCCAAGGCAATATAAGCCGAGTGATGCAACAAATCCGTCGGCTCGCCGGGCGCCTGGCTGGAATGCAAGGAGCAGGCCGAATATCAGCGGCGCCGGCCAGTTCGACAAGCGCATGATCTGAGTGTGAAGTCCGTGCAGGGTGCCGTGATCGACCCCTCCGAGGAGCAGTGCGGGGGCGAGGACTCCGGGCAGGGATGCCGCGGCGAACAAGGCGAGCGTGACCCGCGAGGGGGGCGCGGTGACGCCGGCATTCTGTGTCAGCCGCAACCATATCGCCATCATCAGCGTCACGAATCCGAACTGAAGGATGTGTCCGGCGCCCCACAGAGCGTCGATCAGCCCCATCCCTTGTCGCCATGCGAGCAGCAGGTAGAGCGCCCCCATAAAGAAGGGCAGGCGGGCGATGACGAAGCCGCATTCGGCGGCATCACGGGGGCGGGACAGGGAGATGCTTGCGGTGAAGAGCGTTGCGAGCGCAAACAGCGCCAGCGATCCGAGAAACAAAGGGTGGTCGAGATAGGGAACGTAATTGGCGAGGGTCGGTGTGCCGGGAGCAAGAAGGCCCGTCGCAATCACGCCGAACGCCCCGGCGGCACCGCAAAGGTTCAGTATCCCGGCGAGCTTTTGGCGGCGCGCGTCCAGGCGTTCGGTCCATAAAGCGCTCGCCATCGAGAAGTACCATAGCAGCGTGGCCAGGTTTACATGCACCACGAGGGCGCGCGGAAAGCTGTCCGAGGCGATGAACGAGGTGAGGCCCGGGGTGCGCGCGAGCACGAGCAGAGCGGCCGCCACCGCGGACAGTCCCAGTGATATTGCCGCCGCAAGGAGCCATCGCTGAGAAACCACCGTGGGTTGCGCGCGCGTCTGCGGCATCACACGGCTCCCTGGTGCGGGACAGCGGAGATGAACGGTACGCCGAAGAATGTCAGGAAAGCGGTGATGAACACCGCGAGTACCAGTCCGGCGTGTGCCGGCGGCGAGAGGCGATAGGCAAGCCGGGCGTGAATGGTGAATGCGACCGTGAGCTAGGTTATGAACGCCCATGTTTCCAGCGGATCCCAGGCCCAATAGCGGCCCCAGGCATCCTGGGCCCAGATGGCGCCGGCTATGAGCATCAGGGTGTGGAAGATCAGCCCGATCGCCATGCAGCGGAAGGCGAGTTCGTCGAGTTGAGGGCTGGCCGGGAGGTGGGCCAGACGTTGCCGTCCGATTCCGGCATGGCGCATGAGAATTACGCACGACAGACCGACGGCGACCAGCACTGCGCCGAGGAAGACCTTGCCGAGTCCGATATGGATGTACAGCCAGGGCGTGTTGTAGGTAGGCGGGTAATGCCCTTCGCCGGGGTGGGCGACCATCAGCCAGCCCAGCATGACGAACATCAGCGGCATGACGATCGCGGCAGTTGCACGAATCCGCGCGATGCGCCAGTAGGCCAGGGAATAGGCGGCCATCAGACTCCACACATTCGAGCACAGGATCTCGAACATCGTGATGAAGGGGCCGTGTCCGAGGCGATCCCAACGCAGCCCGATCGACAGGGTCTGTAGCGCAAGTCCGGCAAGCATGAGCGCGAGTACCGAGCGTTCGGGTCGTTTACCCAGCACGACGCCAACGACGGCAACGACACCCGCGAGTACGTAGGCCGTCACTGCGGCCCAAAGGATCTGCAGTTCTTGTTCCATTTCAAGCATCCCACGGCTTGGCCGTGAATTTTCTCCAAAAGTGCGCAGCCAGACTCACGACCGCTAGCGCACAAGCAGCAAGCAGCCAAGGCAGGGTCCAATCGTAGAACACGCGGTAGCCCATCCAGCTGCGCAGCCCCTCGAATTCGAGGGTGCCTTCTGCGGTCTGCAGCGATTCTCCCGGGCGCATTTCATGGCGGTCGCGGCCGATCCGCACAACTAGCCGGTATCGTTCCGGCAGCCGGAATGTCGTGTGTTCGGCGGGGTCAAGGAGAATCTCGTCGATGTCCAGCATTACCCAAATCGACAGCGCGCTGCCCGGAGGGGTCCATTCCGCCGCCTGGCTGTATTCCTTCAGAGGGTAGGGCGGAAGCTGCACGGACCCTCGCAGATCGGCCCCGTGAGCGTTGCGCCACCGGAATGTCGGCGCGAATCCCTTGTTGAACGTCGTGTAGAAGCGATATCCGGACAGCACAAGGGGAGTCTGGTCGCCGATCAGTTCCTCGTGCCAGCGCCCGTCCGGGCCGGCCCACGCCACCTCGTTACGGGTGGCGCCACGCTGGAGTCCGGGCGCGTAATCGATCCGAAAGCCCTTGTTCACGAAATGCACGCGCGCAAGGTCGCCTGCATGCAGAGGCCCTTGGTCGGAGTCGGAAAGAGTGCCGTCGAAGGGCACGCCTTCGGTGACGCCGACATAGCCGTTCAGGTAGGTCAATCGTCCTGCAGCGACGAGCAGCAGCAGGACGATCAGGGCAAGGTGGAAGACGAGCAATTCCGTCTGGCGGCGGAACACGCCATTGGTCAGCACCGCAGCCAGCAGGTTGAGCGCCAGCAGGACAAGCGGGACGACCAGTGGCCAGGTGCGGGCCCCTTCCCGCAGATAGGCAAACGCGACCCCGCATCCGAGGAGGGCGATCAGCGCCAGGGTCAGCCGTAGCGACGCGAGGAGGCGCAATATCCCTGCACTCGCCGGGCGTCGTTCCGGTGCGATCGTGAGAACTGCCCAAGCCCGGTCGACGCTGCCCTCCGTTGCCTTGCCCTCCTTAACAGCACGAACCATCTTGCCGCCCGGTCCTCGTCATTCCGCGTCGGCCTTCGCTCCGCCAAGGTACTGGAAGATCGTTACTCGCCCATTGAACGTATCTGCGACGAATACCCGATTGAAGGAGTCGACCCACACCCCGGAAGGGAGATAGAAATTGCCGGTTCCCTGGCCGACGCCGCCGATCGGCATCAGAAACTCCCCGGCTTCGTTGAAGATCAGCAAATTGTCGTAATAAGACTCGACGACGTAAATATTGTTCTCGCTATCGACGCCGACGCCTTTCGGTCGAACGAGATTGCCGTAGTAAAGACCGCGTTTGCCGATGACCTGCGGTTTTCCGTCGCCCTCGAGCGGGATCACCTGCACGCGGCTGTTCATCGTGTCCGTCACATAAAGCTTGCCTTGCCCGAGTGCGATGTGTGTCGGGAAATTGAATTCACCTGGAGCCTCGCCGCGTTCGCCGATGATCCGCTCCAGTCGTCCATCGGCGCCGAAGACCTTGATGTCGTGTGCGTAGGTGTCAGCGACGTAGAGGAGGCCGGTGACCGCGTCGCGTGCGATTCCTGTGGGGCGCTGCAACACGCCAGCGCCGATGGGAGGCTGCGGGTTTCCCTGCGTGTCCAGGTGTGCGACGAGTTGCAGTTCCGCATCGGCTACCCAGATTCCGCCACCTTTGGCGAGTGCGACGCCAATGGGGGCGACGAAACGACGCAAGCCGACAGCGTATTCCCAGATCTTGAGCTCACCGGCCGGTTTGTCGAAGACGAAAACGGCGGCACGGCTGACGTCGGTGACGAAGATCCTTTCGTGTTCATCCGCAATCACGGCTTGCGGCCGCTGCAGCACGTTCGGTTTTTCCTCGTCGAACAGACCGACTACCCAGGCGAGAAAGCGCACGATACCCTTCGAATCGTCCTCGCGGACAAAATTCTCCTCGCCGGTGAGTTGGCCGGCGAACTGATAGCGGGGGACTTCCGGTTCGCCCGGCCACATGAGTCGCTTGCCTTCCGGCGCTTCGAGCAGGCCGTAATGGAGGCGCGCCGGCGTGGCCTGGGTCGCGCACCCTGCCAGCGTAACGGCGAGCGCAAGTGTCAGCCACGAGAGGACGGACGACGCGGGATTTTTCAAACTCATCTCCGTGAGGGCGGGGTGACGCCGAATACTCCGATCCGGCCGGAAGGGGCGTCGGCGATGTATGCGTGATATACGTCGATCGAGATTGCGGTAAGGTCCACGAGCCCGAGCTGTGCGGGTTTCAGGGTGGCGACCAACTCGCCATGATCGAAGATCTTGAGACTTCGATCGCCCCGGTCAATCACCCATGTGCGGTCATGCGCGTCGAGCGCAATATCCGACGGGTTGAGCAGTTTGCCTTCCCCATACTTGCCGATAACGTACCCGTCGCGATCGAAGTCGACTATGCAGCGGCAACGCGGATCGATTCCGGCGACATGCACACGATTGGCAGCGAGAAGCGTCGCCCCGGCGAGCTCATCCGGAAAACCGTCACCACGCCCAACGAGGGGCTCGCTTTTTCGCCCGGATGGGTGAAAGGCGAATACGCCGCCTGCTGCATCGGATATCCACGGCCTGTTGAGGGTGGGTTCGATCACAATGTCAGCCGGTTGGAGGACCTCATACTTTGCGCTGAAGGTGACTATCGGGCGACCATCCCTTGTAAGGCGGGTGACCTCGCCACGATCAGGGCGGAGAACGTAGACGCTGCCGTCGATGCCGGCCTTGATGCGAACCCCTGGCAAAGGCGATATCTCGCGCAGCGGCGTGATCGACTGGCTAACGGTATCGATGCGCAGCAGCAAGCGCTGGCCGCTATCGACAACGTAGAGGTCGGGGCCGTTTGCGGTCAGAGCGGACGGATGAAACAGCTTGAGATAAGCCCCGCTCGGAGGCTGTCCGGGGACCGGTGACGCTGGAGCCGAAAAGCCGCCGACAATCATCCTGTAGGGCGACAGGAAAGCAGAGGCGTGTTCGAAGGCCGCCGCCTCGGAACCCATGTCGGCGCCGGCTATCTGGGTCAACGCGAGGAACATGCTGCCGGCTAGGATGCGCAACATGATGTATTCACCAACGTCCCGGTCCGAGTGTTTCGTGGCCGCCGAAAATGCCAGGGGGCAGACCCGCCTTTCCGGAATGACACAAATCGCAGTTCTCGACTGACCATGCGGTTTCTCCGTCATGACACGCGCCACAGAACCGGCCGTCGATGATATCGGTCATTTTGATCTGGTTCGCGCCTGCCCGCATCTTGAAGCCGAGTTCCGCGTGACATACCTTGCAGCGAAACCGGATGCGGTGGAACCAGTGGGGAAAGATCACCGGCCGCATGCCGGCCGCTTCGGCGGCTCGATTGATAACGACGTCAGCATACTCCGCTGTGGCGCGCGGCGCTGCAAAAAATGGCGACACGCACAGCAGCGCAGCGCAAACCATCCACAGCGGGGCCCGTGGCACACTCATCTGGCTTTGCCCTCGGTCTTGCGCGCCGGGGGAGGCGTGTTCGGTGCTGCTGCGGGTTCGGGGGGCGGCGTGGCGCTGGGTTGCGCAGCGGCTTCGCGTTCGAGTTCGGCCAGTGCGTCGGCGCGCTTGACGCTGTGGCAGCGGCCGCATTCGGTCAGGGGGAAAGCCACGGCGCCGTGGCAAACCCCGCATTGCTCCCCCTGCAGAATCAGGAACATGCTGATCTTTGTCGCGCCTCTCTGCTTCTTGAACAAATGGTCATGACAATTCGTGCAGTCCAGCCACTCGTTGTGCACGCTGTGCGGAAAGCGCACGACCGGCATGCCCCCATTGAGGTTCAGCAGCACGTCCTTCTCGTAGCTTTCGCTCTTCAGCAGTTTGCGCAAGCTTGATCGCGGGTTGATCTGGCCCTCCTTCAAGGCGCGGACCCAGCGGACCTGATTGCCCGCGTTGTCCGGCGTGAGGGGAGACAGCGCATCTGCGGGCTGCTGCAGCACTTTCACGGCGGGGCCGCTGGAGTCACGAAGCCCATCCTTGGCAATCGGGAGCCAAGAACGGTCGTCAGCCCTCGCGGACTGGGGGGGCACGATCAAGAGCAGGCACAGGCAGCAGACGAAATGTCTCTGCGAAGTGCCTAGTAGGCGAGCAGACATATTTGCGACGCAACCGGTTCGGGCAGATCGGTCCGAGAGATTATCGGATTTAGTCGGCTCGCAGGGCAGAAGGTTGCACTCGGCAACACAGAGCGAGGCTGATCTGGCGTCAGAAGGAACCGAACTCCCTGCTGACCCGGAAGAAGATCAGTTGGTTACGCCGTCCTTCGATCTCGGCAATACGATACTGCAGTTCCGTGTCGAGGCGGCCGATGCGGTAGAACAGTCGCTGATCGAGATCCAGCGTTGCGCGGTCTTGTTGGCGCTGGGCATTCGGATTCCCGAATCGCCGCGAGTCGTCACGGTTGGTGTTCGCACGGAAATCGAGTCGATAGCGCAGGCCGCGGAGCCCGAAAAGTCGACGATGACTGTAACCCAGGCCTCCGCCTAGACTCGTATTGCCGCTGCGCGACGTGTCTTCGCGGAAGAGGGGGCGACCCAGTTCATCGACGAGCACCACCGGTTGATCGTTGTCGGACTCCTGGCGCGACCATTGCCATGTCAGGTTGGAATCGAGTTCCGAGTTCTGATTGATGCGCCAGTTGCCGGTGAGTTGGACATTAAGCATCTGGAACGAAGATGTCGTGTCTCCGGTGGTGCGGCTGTCCGAAGCACTGGCGCTGAGGTAACCGGTGAGCGTTTCGCCGGCATTCGCCTGCATGCCGAGGCTTGCGCCATGGCTAAGCGTGGTTGCGCTTGAGGAGCCGATGCCGGTAGAGCGCGAACTCGAAACCGACTGGTTCAGGCTGCCGCTGAGAGTGGTTTGCGCACTTGTCTGCCAGGTGCGCATCAGCGAGTGCCCGACCGCTCCGTTGACCGAGCGGAATGAGTCTCCCTCGCCGGATGTCGCATTCGACAACGATGCAGACGTAAACCAAGTGTAGTCATAATTGCCGAAGCGCAGCGGCTCGCCACTATAGCTGGCACCCAGAGATTGGTTCGACGTCAGGTTATTGTCTGTGTCAGCGCTCAAGCCGGCCGTGCCGAAGAAGCTGAGGTTGCGGCTGGCTTGGTAATTCAGGCTGGCCGCCCCTCCAATCGTCCGATTCGTGAAATTTTCTCCTCCGACCGTATTGCTCGTCTGGAAATAACGCAGGTTTGCCGAGCCCCGCCATTTCGATTCCGCTGGCGACCAGTTTCCATAGCTGAACACTTGCAGACTTTGCGTCGTTGCAGAATCCGTGTCCAGGTCGAACTGTTGGCCGGTAAGACTCGCGTTCGTGCTCAGGGACAGTTCATCGCTATAGGCGAAACCGTGATTAGCGCCGAAGAAGTAGCTCTTCCCGGACTGCTCGTCGGCCAGGGTTCTCGAGAAGTCCCCGGTGAGATTGACGGAGTGCCGGTCCACCGAGTTCGAAAAGTTACCGAAGACGCGGTCGACGACGTCCGAGCCGAAATCGCCGGTCAGTTCGCTGCGGTCATAGCCCGCCGCGGTCGTCCATCGCCCGGTCTGTGGTCGGTAATCCTGTCGTAAGGACAGGCGCTGCTGCTTGATGTTCGAGTCCGAGAATGAGCCCTCGCTGCGGCTATCCGACAGCGTCAGGGACGCTGAAAATGGGAAGCGGCTCTGGGGAAAGAGCTGGAGTGTTCCACTCCCCGTCACGGAGGTGCCTATCAGATTGCTCGACGAGACGTCGCCGGACTCCTGCGATCGAATCGAGGTAAGCGCGAAATCGCCTGAAACGAGCGCGATATAGGGCCGCCAGACGTAGGAATTGGCGCGCAGCCGGCCTTCATACACCTGACTCGTCGAGCCCGACGTGGTGTCAGAGTTATTGCGCCTTACTCCGACTGAAACGATGCCGCCCCAGCGGATCGGGGCGACGCCCCAGCGCTTCTGGGAGGGGGGCGGCGAATTTGGTGTAGGCGAGCCCTTGCTGCGCGAAGGCACGGGAAGATCGGCGATCGTTGGCTCTATGTTCGCTTCGTCGGCCGGAAGAAACTCCTCGTCCCCGACGACCTTGGCATCGGCGCTCCCGGATTGTGCAGGTGACGCCTCGTCTTCGGATGCCACCTTCTGTTGGGCGACAGGTGCTGCAATCGTGTCGGCCGTGCGCTCGGTCTTGCGCGACGAGTCGATGAGCGTATCCCGCGGTTCGGACTTTGCGATCATCGAGCGTCGAGCGGGAATGGCGGGGGCGTCAGCACTGCCAGGTTTGTTACCGGGTTTCGGCTGCTCGGGCGGCGGAACGGACGCAGACGAATTCCCCTCCACTGACGACCCAGGTCCGGCGGCTGCGGACCTGGTGGTGGCGATGCCGGGCAACTGATACGTCCAGCTCAGGGTGAGCGGGGGAGATTCCGGCGTCGCGGACGAGGAGTCGATGTCCCCGGCTGCCGACGGCGGGACTTCGCCCTTCGTGTCGCGATCCCTGTGCAGGCTTGCGAGAACTGTCGCGAGACGCAAGCGCGACTGTGCCGGGGCGTCGGCCGGTTGTGGCGTCGAAGCTGCAAAGGCCTGCACGGTAGCCAAGCCCAGCAGCAGTCCGCCGCATAGAGGCGGAATTGAACCATGGCAGGCCGACACGAGCCTGCGTGTCATGTGAACTGCCGAATTGCTCGCTCGCACTAGCGCAGAACGCGACATTCTTGGCGCGGATTACTTGCCCGTAACCAACCCCTTTTTGGCGAGTGCCGGATAGCGTGCCGTGTTCAGCTCGATTTTCGCCTTCTTGCGCAGTTGCTCCTTCAGGCTTTGCCATGCTTCGTCGCTGAGATCGCGTTTGAGCAAATCACTTGCGCGGGACTTCACGGTCTCGAAATCATGATGTTTGGGAGGCTGCAGGGCTTCATAGCGGAACAGGGCAATGCCCTGCAGGACTCGCGTCGGAGGTGAGAGGTCGCCCGGTTTCATGCCGTCGATCTTTTCCTGGATGCCCTCCGGCAGCATGCCGCGATGCATGTAGCCAAGGTCGCCCCCGTTTTCGGCCGATTCATGGCGCGAGCGCTCTTTTGCCAGTTGTGCGAAATCGGCGCCGCCCTCGGTGAGTTTAAGCCGCAGGGCGCCGGCATCGGTTTCTGCCGCCTCCCACGCCGAGGTAGGGGCCGACGGGTCAACCGACAGCAGGAGCAGCGAAATCCGCATCTTCTCGGGTTCGGTAAACTTCTCGGGATGCTTCTTGTAGTAGCCAAGCACCTTGTCTTGAGTCGGCTGCGGGACATTCCGCGTCTTGGCCTCGAGCGTGGCCAGCATGTCGTCTTCTTCGAGGCGCTCTCGCAGTGCCGGCAGAATCTGCTCCCGCTCCTGTTGCCAGCGTGCGCTCGATGCGTAGCGCTTTTCGTAAGCGGCAATCTTCTCATCGATCGCTTTTGCATTCGGCTTCAGGTCGCGACGTTTAATTTCTTCGACGAGCAGTCGACGGTCGATCATGTCGTTGGCGACATCGCGGACAAGTTGTTCGACTTCGCCTTCGGGCGGTGTGCCGTGATAGAACTTCTGGCGGATTGCTTCCCGGGTCGCTGCATCGAATTCGGAGGAACTGATCACCTTGCCATTGACGACCGCCAGGTATGGGGGCGAGGCGTGGGGGTCGGCGGGCCTCTGTGCCGTAGCGGCCGCCTTGGCGGGGTCGGGCTTGGGCGCGTCGGCCGCGTGGGTGCCGAAGGCAATGAGCGTTGCGGCGATAGTGCCGGAAACTGCGCGAGCGATCATTTTCATCAAGAATTCTCGTCTTGCTGGGCTGCTAGTGTCTGCTTCGGGCCAGCGGCGACGCAAGTTGGTTGCGATATGCGATTGTGACAAAAAAAAGGTCAGGCGACCTTGTCGCCTGACCCCTTTCGTGACCGCGGCAGCGCAGTTTGCGTGGCAAAGTGCGTGGTGCAGATCGCGGTCTGTGCCCGACTTACTTGGTGTGGCAGGCCAGGCAGATCTTGCTGCCGGACGTCGTGACGCGCATGAAGTTCACGTCGGAGTTCGTGCCAGCCTTGTCGGTATGCGGATCGTGGCAGGACGCGCACTCGACCGACGGGCCCGTTGCATTGCCCGTGAAGGTGCGGGTGTAGAGGATGATGTCGTTCTTCGAGCGGGTGCCAGCGCCGGTGGTGTCAACCCAGAAGACCTGCGAACCATTGATCGACTTCGTCGTTACGGCGTTGAAGTCCGAATCGGCACACGTACCGCTCACAGTGGCGCCCGAGCCGGTCAGGCCGCCGCCGCAGTACTGGATGCCGATCGGGTGGTCGTTGGTCAGATCCTTGGTGAGGTTGGCAACGCCGGTGACCTTGTTGGTGCCCGTGGTCCAGTTGTAGTTGCGGTCCGAGCCGGCGGCGTTCAGGCCGCCCGAGCCCGGCGCGTTGACCAGGTTGTCCATCGCCTGGGTGCCGTCGTGGCAGGACAGACAGGCTGCGGAGACCGAACCGACCGCCAGCACGTTACCGTCGATCGTCGACGAATTCGCCGTCGAGTAGGTCGTGTAACCGGTGCTCGCGGGAATAGCCTTGTTCCACAGGGGGGCAGTGGCGCTCGTGTTCGCCGCGTGCGGGGTGTGGCAGAAGACGCAGATCTGTTCGGTAGTGCTCTGCTTGTTCGGGCCAGGGCCAGGATTCGCGCCCCCAGCGGTCAGGTTATGCGGCGTGCTCACAATGCCCGCCGACGCGCCGCCGGCAATCAGCGCGAGCGACGCGGCTGCGAGCGACAGTTTGAAGATTTTTTTCATGGTAACCCCCGATGGATGGTTAAACGGTTTGTTAGTCATCAAGGACCGTGTCCGGGTCGTCGGACGGTTGTCGATGCTGACCTCAAAACGAGTTTGAATGTTGCACGCTCTACTAGCAGGTTCCGGTCCACCTGTTCGGCTCGCAGGTAGATTAACGCAGCAAAATTCTAATAATCTGTTTTTAAAGGTTTTGTGATGGATTTTGCCGCTGCTGGCGGCTGCCTCGCAGATTTCAGGATGATGAAACCCGCGATGTGACACCGGAATATTCCTGAACTCGGGAAGGTGATTATCAGCGTTTGGAACCGCTTGATCGATTTACGAGGAAGCCTTGGTCCGCTGGCAGGTTGTATGGTCTGAAGACGTCGATCTTGGAGAACCACTGGTCGACGAAAAAGATCCGGCCGTCCTCGTCGATGGCGATGCCCGAGGGCAGAATGTACTGGGCCGGGCCGCCCTGCTCTGAGCGGTTGCCGATGTACATCAGCAGTTCGCCTTCCGGGTCGAAGATCTGAAAATTGCCGAATGCCGCATCGGCGACATAGACGTTGCCGTCGTTGTCGGTCGCGATCTCCTTGGGCCGGGCAAAGTTGCCGAGCTGGCGACCGACAGCGCCGAAGCTGCTGTGGTGGCTGCCGTCGGCGTTGAAGATCTGGACCCTGAAGTTGCCGCCATCGACGACATACAGTCGCCCGTCCTTGCCGATGGCCATGTCTCGTGGCAGATTGAATTCTCCCGGCCCCGTGCCGCGCTTGCCGATGTCCATGACGTGCCGGCCTGTTGCGGTCTCGAACACCCGGACACGATGGTTCTCCGATTTGACGCCACCGATGTCTACGACGTAGATCCGTTGTCCCGAGGGGTCGACGGTGACGCTGGAGATGCGGTCGAAGAGGTCCTTGCCCCCAATCTTGCGCAGGAATTTGCCGTCGCGGCTGTAGATGAAGACCATCTTCTGCGTGGCGTCGGCAACATAGAGTCGTCCGGAGCGATCGACGTCGAGTCCGAGCGGCTTGACGAGTTGGCCGGGCTCTTCGTCGCCGATCGTAAAATACTTCGCGGTGGCGACGTCGAAGACCTTCACCGAGCGTTCGGCAGTGTCCGACACGAAGATGCGGCCGCGGTGAGCGGCGACCGCATAGGGTTTCGTGAGAAAGTGGCCGCTGCGCTGCGCGCCGGTCACCATGCGCCGGAACGCATCATCGCTCGTGTCGGTCTCGACGTCGGCCGAACTCGTGATCGTGCGTTCGTACACGAAGCGCGGCTCGTCCGGTGGGCCGGGGAATACCAATGGGCCGGTGGCGCGCGTTACCGGGGCTTCGCCGCCGATTTCCGCACATCCCGCGATCAGGGTGATGCTGGCGGCGAGGGTGAGGGCGAGAAGGCGCGAGCTTGTGCGAGGCATGGGTCGCGTCTTCGTGGAAGTTCGGCGGTCAGTGAGCAGTTTCATCGGCGTGTTGGGCAGGAATGGTCTGAGATGGAAATGGGGTATGCAGGTGGGGGCGTGCGCGCTTCGCTCACTTGACGTGGCAGGTGAGGCACAGTTCGCTGGGGTTGCTTTCGGTGCGGAGGAATAACGGGCGCACGGTGTGTGGGTCGTGGCAGCTGGCGCATTCCACGAATGGAATTTCCGTTTGGTCTTCCTGATCAAGGCGTACGTAGAGGGGTACATCGAGACGGCCGCGCTGAGCGGATGACGTGTCCTTCGAGACCCACCAGACCGGGCGATCGTCGACAATCCCGCGCCTGGCTTGGCGAAACCCGTCATCGAACTTGATCTGCTTTGCTGTGTTGATGAGTTTGCCGGCGCGTTGCAGCTCTTCGCGGATCTGTTTGCGTTGTTCGGGGGTGAGTGCCCCTCTATAGGGGACCGCGTAGGGGTGGTCGAGGCTTCCGCCCGAGACCCCGAAAGCCTGGGACGAATCGTGGCACGAGAGGCAGGCAATCGACTGCGAGCCAACGGCTTCGCTGCCTTCCTTTCCCAGTCGGCCGATGTCGTCGAACATCAGGAAGACACCGTCTTTCGGCACCGAGCTCTGCCACTTCGGCTGGGCCGCATCGTCCGCGTTCGTGTCGGTCGGCGTGTGGCAAAAGACGCAGATCTGGCGCGGGTCAGCGCCTCCGTTGCCATTGATCTGGACGAGATTGTGCTTGCTGTTGCGCATGTCTATCCGCTGTGCCTGTGCCGGCAAGCTGCCGAGCGAGGTCAAGGCGAGAAGTGCGATCAGTGTCGTGATGAGCCGGAGCGGAGTCGAGAGGCGCGCGATTAGCAATTGTCGCTCGTATGGTTGCGGGGTTTTCCAAACCGTGGAAGCCTGTTCTCAAGTTCGGGACCGGGTGCTGTTCCTACCGGGACTGTGACACCATATATTCCACCGCAGCTCGTACCTGGCTGTCGGCAAGTCCCGGGTTGCCCCCCCTTGGGCGGCATTCCGCCCTTGCCCCGGAGTGCCGATTGCTGCAACGCTTCAAGTCCTGCCGGCAGGCGTGGCGCCCACGCGCTCTTGTCGCCAAGAATCGGGGCTCCGGCGACCCCGGTTGCATGACAGGCACGACAAATTTGAGTATAAACCGCCTTGCCGTCGGCAGCTGAAAGATTGGTTGTCACGACGAGGAGTGCCAGGCCGGCAGGTGCAAGGAAGTGCTTCATTCTGGTCCCGTCGATTAATCGTAGCGCTGGTCGGAGGCGTAACGTATGGTTGGATCGGTTAGGCAAGCAATGCACATGCCAAAGATGGAAACTGGCCGGTTCGGTTCTTGCATCTAGGCTGCAGTTTTTCGACCCAGAGGTATCTTGTGAATCAGAAGAAGCAATTCACGCAGGTCCTGCGCTCATGCGCGCTTGGTGTTGGCGTGGCGCTGAGTTACGGCGCGAGCGGCAGCACAATCAAGGCCGACGTGCTTTACCATGAGTACTGTTCGGTGTGCCACGGCGACCGGGGTGACGGAAACTCCCGGGCGATGAAGAGCCTGAACCCCCCTCCCCGGGATCTGACCACGGCGGGCGCGACACTTCCGCGCGACTATATTCTTCACGTTATTACGCACGGCAAGCCGAACACGGCGATGGTCGGTTACAAGTCCCGCCTGAATGCGGAGCAGCTGGCGGCGCTGGCGGACTACGTGCACACGGACATCGTGAACCGCGGAGCGGCAATTTCGGCGGGCATGATCAAGGGGATTTCCGGAACGTCCGGTACGACCGGCGGGACCGGTGCCGCGAGTTCGGCGCCCGGTGCTGCGGGAGCTGCCCCGGTGCCGCCGATTGCCGCGCCTGTGCCGCCGGTGAAGCCGGTGGCGCCCGATGAGCGTGCCGACATGAGCGCACCGTTTCCGTCCGGATTGAAAGGTGATGCCGCCAAAGGCCAGGCGTTCTACGAGAAGAATTGCGCCGAATGCCATGGTGTGAAGGGGGACGGTCAGGGGCCGCGTGCCTACTTCATTCGTCCGGTGCCGCGCGACTTCCTGCACGAGCGTTCCCGTCTGACCCTGAATCGCCCGGCCATCTATGCAGCCGTATTTTTCGGGCGTAACGGGACTGAAATGCCGGCATGGAGCAAGGTGCTGACCGAGCAGGAGATCGCCAACGTCTCGGAATATGTGTTCCAGACCTTCATCCGCTCGGGTGAGAAGGCTGCCAAGGCGAAATGATCGGACGTATCTGGTTGGGCGGGTTTGCCGCGGCACTTGTCGTGGCCCCGTTCACGGCACCGGCGTTTGCTGCCGACGCAGGCAAGGATGCCCGGCACGAGGCCGGGCGCAAGATCTACAATTTCCGCTGCTATTTTTGCCACGGCTACTCCGGGGATGCGAAGACGCTCGCGGCGACGTATCTCGCTCCCAAGCCGCGAGACTTCACGAAGGACGATGAGAAGTCGCTCGGCCGTGAGCAGATGATCGCCGCGGTGCGCGACGGCAAGTCGAGCACGGCGATGAAAGGCTTCAAGGGCATCATCCCGGAGCGCGACATCGAACTTGTGGTCGACTTCGTGCGTGCGGAATTCATTCTCGCCAAGGCGATGAATACGCGTTATCACACGCCGGAGAATGGTTGGCCCAACCATGAGCGGCACAAGGTGGCCTTTCCGTTCGCGACGGGCACGATTCCGCTCGACCGCCCGTGGGAACAGCTCAGCCCGACTGAGCAAAAGGGCAAGCGCCTGTTCCTGACGACGTGCATCTCATGTCATGACCACGCCCGCACCGAGGACCCGGGGCCGGTGTGGGGAGGGCGGCCGCTGTCGTACCCTCGCAACCATTTCGATCCGGGCGATTTCACTGCGCCGCCGCCAAGCAAGGCCGACGCCATTGCGAGCGCCAGTCCGTATGCCTTGCATGACGTGGTGCCGCAGGTGTCGGGCCTGGCGCCCAACGAGAAGCGCGGGGAGACGCTGTTTCAGGCGAACTGCGCCTTTTGCCACGGTGCGACCGGGACGGGGCGGAACTGGATCGGCAGCTTCATGGAGCCGCATCCGCGTGATCTGACCGATCCGAAATTCATGCAGAACATGACGCGCGGGCGCCTGTCGCACACCATCCGGGAAGGGTTGCCGAACACGTCGATGCCTGCGTGGAAATCCGTGCTGAAGGACGACGAAATCGATGCGATCGTTTCCTACGTTTCGCGGGTGTTCCATCCCGTGAAGCCGTAGGAGGATCGAGCGCGATTCCGGGCGGCGCGGTGGTCGGGGCGTCGTCCGGCTACGCTCACTGCACCGTGCCGAGTTCGCTTACGAGGCGGGCGGTCCGTTCATCGGTGGGGTCGAGGACCAGCGATCGTTGGCCAGCTTCGAGCGCCTCGCGATGGCGGCCCAACTGTGTCAGGGCTTCGGCGCGGCCGTAGTGGGCGCGCGCGATGTCGGGCGACTGAGCGATCACCGCGTCGAAATCCGAGAGTGCTTCCCGCGGATTGCCGCTGCGCAGGTGGGCAAAGCCTCGATTCAGGCGGGCTCCGCCAAGGGCCGGGTCGATCTGCAACGCGCGATCGAATGCGTCGATGGCCTGGTCGAAGCGACCGAGGCGACCGTGTGCGGCGCCCAGAAGCGTGAAGTAGGGCGCGTCGGCCATCGCGGCGTCGCGGGCGCGGGTGAGTTCGAGGGCGCGAATCGTGGCGTCGGGGCGTCCGGTGGCGAAATAGACGTTCGCCAGCTCACGCGCGGGAAGGGCTGAGCGCGGATTGAGTCGGTCGGCAAGGTCGAGCCAGCGGGCCGCGTCGTCGTATCGCCCGGATGCGGCATACAGGCTGCCGAGAGCGAAGGGGCCGCGATAGTCACCCGCTTCCAGGCGAATGAATTTCTGGTAGTCGGCCTCGGCAGCGGCGAGGTCGCCACGCTTGCGATAGCTCGATCCGCGGTTGAGGTAGGCAAGCGCGCGGGCAGGGTCGATCTCCAGGGCCTTCGTATATGCGGCGATTGCGTCCGTGGTCCTGTCCTGGCCTTCATAGGCTGTGGCGAGGTTGGTCCATGCGCGGGGTGCGTCCGGTGCATTGCGTACGGCATGCTCGTAGAGCGATACGGGGGTGCGCCAGGTCGGAACGCGCACTATCGTGGCCGCCAAGAAGCCAAGCATCGCAATTGCCGCAAGCACGATTGCCGCGGGGCGGAACCGGGTGTCGGCGAGCTGATGGAGCCCGAGGCCGGCGAGTCCGGCCAACCCGACCGACGGGAGGTACATTCGGTGCTCGAAGACCATTTCGAGCGGGACGATGCTGCTTTCGATCGCCAGCGTGGCCGGTACCCAGAGGACCAGAAAGCCGGCAACGGGGAATTTGCTGCGCAGGGCGAGCCAGATGCCGCCGGCAATCCAGGCAGCGATGCCGGCGATCGCGACTGCGGTGGTCCATGGCTGCCAGAGACTCGTCGATGTCGGGAAGGCGTGTTCGATCGAAAAGCGGCCGGGTAGCGGGAGAAGTATCTGGCCGAGGTGGAAGAAAATCACGCGCGGCTGGGTGAGCAGGCGCTCGGTCGGAGTGAAGTCGCGCGACGCGTAACCCGCCATCACGTAGTCCGACAGCGGGCCATGCAGGATCGCGAGGTCGACGATCGCATAGACGGCGACGACGACGGGCAGCGCCAGGAGAAGGTGGTCGACGCGCGATCTGATGCGCTCGCCCGGCTTGCGGCACAGCGTGTATTCGGCGAGCAGGACCAGAGCCGGCAGGATGTAGGCCGTCTCCTTGGACAAGCATGCGGCGACGGCTGCGACGCCGGCGACGCCATACCACGGCCAGCGGCGCGGGGCGGCTCTAGCGCGGACGTAGGCGATGAGCGTGACGAGCATGAAAAGGGCCGCCATCGAGGCCATGCGCTGGACGATATAGGTGACCGCCTGGACCTGGATCGGATGGACTGCCCAAAGCGTCGTGGCAGTCGCCGCGGTGATCCAGGCGCCACGCTCGGGAAGGCCGGCGCAGCGGAAGGTCGTGAGGAGGAATGCAAGCACGGCCAGCGCGGTGGCGGCATGGATCAGGATGTTGGTCAGCTGGAACGGTGCTGGTGCGCCGTCCCCGCGCCACCAGTCGATTGCCAGGCTGAGATTGGGGAGGACGCGATGCGGCAGGTGCGCCTCGGCGGCGGCACGCCTGAGCGATGCGACATCGAGTTCGGCAATGTGCATGGAACCATGACCGACGATGTTGACGGCATCGTCCAGATGGAATCCGTTTTGCGGCGCTGCGTGGTAGGCGATTGCAATGGCGAGGAGCGGTAGCGCGATCAGGCAGGGTTGGAGCAGGCGGAACCGGCTGCGCTGCACTTCGGGCTGAGCGGTGGTGTTGGGCATCGGGGAATGACCGTTTCAGCGGTTGCAGTCGACGCTTAGGCCGAGCGCGCACGCACGGCGACGGGCGGTGCGCGCTTCGTTAAAGCGTCCTGTCTGCAGATAGATTTCACCGAGATAGTGCTGGGCGGCGGCCTCGCGCGACGAGACGGCGATCGCTTTTTCGAGGTCCGACTGTGCGCCGGCAATGTCGCCCTGAAGGTAGCGTGCGACGCCGCGATTGGTGAGCGGGGCCGCATATTTCGGATCGAGTGCAATGGCCCGGTCGAAGGCATCAAGGGCGCGCAGGTAACGGTCGCGGCTGACGGTTTCGCCACGATGCTGGGCGAGATTTGCGACGCCGAGATGGTTCCAAGCCCGCGCCGATCGCGGGGCGCGCAGCACCGCCTGTTCGTACAGGCTCGCGTCCGTGCGCCACTGGGGAATTCGCTCGCTGGTCGACCACAGCGCCAAGCTGGTGGCTGCGACGAAAACGAGTGCAGCGGAGGCAAGGGCTATGCCGCCGCGCCGGGCCGCATGTTCGAGTCCGAGCGCGATCAGTCCTGCGAGGCCGACCGAGGGGAGGTACATGCGGTGTTCGAAGACCATCTCGAGGGGGATCAGCGAGCTTTCGATGAGGAGGGTCGCCGGAAGCCAGAGCACGAAGTAGCCGGCGACACGGCTGCCCTGTCTCGCGGCGAGCGCGATGCCGGCCAGGCACCACGCGAGGATCGCCACGAGCGGTATCCAGAAATCGGGGGAGGCCGCGGAGCGCACGATGCCGAGCTCATGTTCGAGCGAGAAGCGGTGCGGGAGCGGCCAGGCGATCTGGGACAGGTGGAAGAGGACGACCTTGGGTTGGGTGAGGAGGCGCTCGGCGAGCGTGAAACTGCGGGTCGCATAGCCGGACAGTGCCCATTGGCTGACCGGTCCCTTGAAGACGAGATCGGCGAGCAGGGCAATCGCGGCGCACGCCGGGATGAGCAGCAGAAGCGTGTCGCGCCGGCTGCGGACGAGCTTTCCGTCATTGCGCAGGACGAGGAATTCGGCCATCAGCAGCAGGACGGGCGTGATCCAGGCATTTTCCTTCGATAGCGCAGCAAGTGCGAGACTGAGTGCAGACAGCGCCCACCAAAGCCTCCTGGCACGGCTTGCGGGGCTGCCCTTCAGGTAAGCCCAGACGCAGAGGACCGTGAACAGCGCAGCCATTTCGGTCATGCGCTGGACGACGTAGCTCACCGCCTGCACGTGGATGGGCTGGGTGGCCCACCACAGGGCGGCTGCGCTGCAGGCCAGGACCGTGGGCAGTGTCGCGGGGCGATCCTGTGCGAGCACGCGCAGCAGCAATGCGAAGACCGCCCACGCGGTCAGGATGTGGAAGACCAGATTGGTGACGAGGAAGGGCGCCGCATCGCTGCCGCCGCCGCGCCACCAGTCGAGGGCAAAACTGATCGATGGAACAGGCCGTAGTGGCAGGAAGGCGCCGCGTGCGGCGTCGATGAGTGCCCCAATGCTTAAATGCGTCATGCGCAGTGAGGCGTTGTCGAGGATGTTGGGCCAGTCGTCGAAATGGAAGCTGTTTCTTTCGATGCCCTGGTAAGCAAAGGCCACGAGGAGGGTCATTGCGAGTAGCGCGAGCAGGAGATGTCCGCGTGTTGCTGCCTGACTCGGTGCGGCGGGAGGCGTGTCGGATGCGATGGCGGCGTGCTCGATCATGGCGGGCGGCGGTTATTGTGTGCAGTCTTTGGCGACACCGAGACGGCATGCACGAAGTCGGGCCGCTGCGGCTTCGGCTTGGCGGCCTCGGGCGGCGTAGATGTTGGCGAGATAGTGCCAGGCGATCGACTCGCGGGGCGAGAGCCGGACCGCTGTTTCGAAGTCGGGGAGTGCAGCTTCGGTTCTGCCGCGCAGGAAATTGGTCGTGCCGCGATTCGTCCACGCGGGCGCGTAATCGGGTTCGATTTCGATCGCGCGGTCGAAATCGCGGGATGCGAGTTCGAATTCGCCGGCGCGCAGGCGTATCAAGCCCCGGTTGTTGTATCCGAGAACCTGACGCGGGAACAGGCGAATCGCTTCTTCGTAGATGGCAAGGGCCTTGTCGCGCTGGCCCATGGCCTCCAGAACGACGCCGCGATTGACGAAGGGGTAGCCGTCGCCCCAGCGCGGTTCGATCTGGTTGGCACGATCGATTGCACGCCTCGCGAGCTCGAGGTTCCCGTGTTCCAGATACTCCAGGCCGAGCTGGTTCCAGATCCGCACGGAGCCGGGTGCGTGCCTCGTCGAATTCTCCAACAGGCTGATCTCGGTGTGCCATTGCGGCAGGCGTTGCTGGGTCGACCAGATGCCGAAGGCAGTGGCGAGTGCGACCGCCGCCCACGCGGGAGCCGAGAGCTTGGCGGTCCGGCCTGGTGTTCGTGCGAGACCGAGAGCGATCAAGCCTGCGACGCCGACGGAGGGCAGGTACATGCGGTGCTCGAATACAAGTTCGAGCGGAACGAAGGTGCTTTCGATCAGTAGCGTGACGGGCACCCAGAGCACGAAGAAGCCCGCCAGCCGGGTCTTGCGGTGCAGAGCCAGCCAGATGCCGCCCAGAGTCCAGGCGAGCACCGCGCTCATGGGTAGCCAGAACTGGAGGGCGGTTGCGGAGCGGACGATTTCGATGTCGTGCTCGAGCGAAAAGCGGTCCGGCAGTGGCCACAGGAGTTGCGAGACGTGGAACAGCACCACCTTGGGTTGGGTGAGCAGGCGTTCGGCGAGTGTGAAGTCCCGCCATTCATAGCCGCGCAGGATCCACTGGCTGAAGGGGCCGTCGATGAACAGGGCGGCAAGGCCAAGGACTCCGAGTATGGCCGGTAGCGCGAGCAGCCACCTGTCCAGTCGATTACGCACGAGGTCCGAGTGCTGGCGAAGCACGAGGAACTCGGCCATCAGCAAGAGCGCGGGGGTGATCCAGGCGTTTTGCTTGGACAGTGCGCCAAGGATGAGGCACAGCAATGACAGAGCCCACCACGCCATGCGTCCTCGCTCGGCTGTGCGTCCCCGCGCATAGGCCCAGATGCACAGCACCGAGAATAGCGCGGCGAGTTCGGTCATGCGCTGCACGACGTAGCTCACGGCCTGGACGTGGATCGGTTGCACGAGCCACCATGCGGCAGCAAGTCCGGCTGCCGCGACTGTCCGCAAGGATGCTTTGTCGGACCCGGTCAGGCTCAGCGACTGAAGGAGGAAGGCAAACACGGCAACGCCGGTCGCGCCGTGCAGCACGAGATTCGTCACGAGAAAGTGTGCCGCGCGCTCGCCTCCCCCGCGCCACCAGTCGATCGCGAACGTGATCGAGGCGACGGGGCGGTGCGGAAGCGACGCGCCCCGGGCGGCGTCGAGCAGGCCGTTCAGGGTGAGGTCGTCGAGATGGATCGCCGTGTTCAGGAGAATGTTGTGCCAGTCGTCGAAGTGGAAGCTGTTCGCCTCGATGCCGTGGTAGGCGGCAAAGATCACGGTGATCAGCAGGGCGGCGACAATCGCACGGGGAAGTAGGGACGACTCGGCTGTCTTCAGTTGAGGCACGGCGTTGGGGCGCTAGAGTGTGAGTCGGCGGCGCGCTGCGTTAGTTCAAGCGGCGAATGTCAAAAGCAAGCTTCGTTCCCGATTGGTGCGAATTAGCATGAATCGTGCTTGTGGTGTCAGGGGGCGTTATCATTGTCGCTTCAATGACGAGGTAATGGTCACGTGCCTGCCCGTTTGGATCGGAAATTACATGAACAGACTCAGTGTCATCCTGCCCGCGAAGAACGAAGGGGCGGTAATCGGGAGGGTGGTAGAGGGGATCAGGAATCTATTTCCCGATGCCGAGCTTCTCGTGGTCAACGACGGCTCAACGGACGCCACGTGCGAGGAGGCAGAGCGCGCGGGCGCAAAGGTGGTTACACACCCCTACAGCATGGGAAACGGTGCGGCGATCAAGAGCGGGGCGCGTGCGGCGACGGGCGATATCCTCGTGTTCATGGATGCGGACGGACAACACGATCCCGCCGATATTCCGCGACTGCTGACGCAACTGGGCGAAGGCTTCGACATGGTCGTCGGTGCGCGTGACGGCGGTTCGCAGGCGAGTCTCGGGCGCGGGCTGGCGAACCGGTTCTACAATCGTTTGGCGAGCTACATGACCGGCCATCGGATCGAGGACCTGACCTCGGGGTTTCGCGCGGCGCGTGCCCACCGGTTCCGCGAGTTTCTGTACCTGTTGCCGAATGGCTTTTCCTATCCGACCACGAGCACGATGGCGTTCTTCCGTGCGGGTTATCCGGTGGCGTATATCCCGATCAAGGCGGCGAAGCGGGTCGGCAAGAGCCATGTGCGGATTCTCAAGGACGGGGCGCGCTTCCTGCTGATCATTTTCAAGATCGGCACGCTGTATTCGCCGCTGAAGCTTTTTGCGCCGGTCGTGGGGCTGCAGGCACTGCTGGGAGTTGGCTACTATGCGTACACCTTTGCCGCCCATGGGCGCCTGTCGCTCGCGACGATCTTTCTGCTTACTGCGGCGGTGACGACTTTCCTGATCGGGTTGGTGTCGGAACAGATTACGCAGTTGATGTATCGGCCCGCAGGCGTGGAAGCGGACTCCAGGCCCTGACGCCTGACGGTCGAAAGTCAAGGCGTGCGGGCGCATCAGGTTTGCAGGGGGATTGCGCGGCACGGCCGCGCCGGCGTTGCCTCAAACTATTTCCAGTTTCGGCAGCGGAAAGACCAAGCGAGACCTGCCCCACTCACCTCGCTTAACCAGAAAATCGCGGAAATGCCACGGCAACACCAGGAGATAATCCGGTTCCGTCGCCAGTACGTCGCCTTGAGGGACGATCGGAATCGCGGTGCCTGGTGTGTAACAGCCGTACTTGTCGGGATTCACCTCGCCGATAAGCGGCAGGTCGTCAGGGCCGATACCGCAATACTGCAACAGCACGTTGCCTTTGGTCGAGGCTCCGAGCCCGGCGACCGACTCACCCATCGCTCGCGCGCGGGAAAGGAAGCCAAGCAGTGCGCGACGGCTTTCTGCGACGCGCGCGGCGAATTGTCGATATGCCTCGAGACCGTCGAGTCCGAGCTTTGCCTCGTCGCGGCGCAATGCGCCAAGCCGCGCAGACGGTCGCCGTTGATCATCCCGGTGCACCGCCGTGAACGAGAAGCTTCCGCCATTGATGTCGTTGAGTTCGGCGTCGACGAGCTTGAGGCCTGCGTGGTCAACCAGCCAGTCGATTTGGCGCAGCGCGTAGTACTCGAGGTGCTCGTGGCAGACTGTATCGTACGCGTTGCGCTCGAGCATAAGCGGGAGGTAGCTCTGCTCGCTCGTCCACGAGCCGCCCGGAGCAAGGATTTCGCGGATCTGGTTGACGAAGTCCTGGGGTGACGGGAGGTCGTAGAACATCGCGATCGATGTAACGATGTCGGCCCGACGGCCACCACTGGCGGCAAGGAAGGCTTTTGCGGAGAAGAAATCCGTCACGAGTTGGACATGGTCGGGATAGTAGCCGCGGAATTTCTCCGCTGAGGGATCCATGCCGATGAGCGTATGCCCCTGTTGCGGGTAAAACGAAAGGGTGGTTCCGTCATTGGCGCCGATGTCGAGTACGACCCGGTCGCCGGATTCAGGCGAGGGCGACTGCGCAAGGATGGCAGCCACTTTGCTGCGCAGATGCGCCACCATTGAAGGGTTCAGACCGGAGCGGTAGCCGTAGTGCGTTCCGTAAAGCTCGGTAGGGTCGAATTCGTTGCCGAGCTGGACCAGTCCACAACAGTTCGTGCCGACGCACTTTACAAGCTGGAGTCTGCCGCGCGGCAACACTGCGTCGGGGCTTCGCGGAAAGATGCCTGTGAATGCCTGCAGCCCAAGGTCGAGGATTGGTTCGAGCGTGGTATTGCCGCAGACGCGGCACGCGGTCAGCGGCGAATGATCATGATCAGTCATTGTGTGTCGTTTGGTCGAGGTTGCGGTCGATCGCCATGATCTCGGCATCGACCATGGCATGAATCATTTCCGTGAAGCTGACTGCGGGGGCCCAGCCGAGCACGTCGCGTGCCCTGCGGCTGTCTCCACATAGCGGTACGGCCTCGGGCGGCCTCGCGAGATTCGGATCGATGCTCGTAAAGGAACGGTAGTCGAGCCCTACGCGGGCAAAGGCGATCTCGCACAGGTCGTGAACGGAGTGCAGTTTGCCGGTGGCGACGACGTAGTCGTCGGCGATGTGATGCTGGAGCATGAGCCAGAGTGCACGCACGTAGTCTCCCGCGTAACCCCAGTCTCGTTGGGCATCCAGATTCCCCAGCGTGAGTGCAACGGGCAGACCGCGGTATGCGCGCGCGGCAGCGATGGCGACTTTGCGCGTGACCATTTCGTGGGCGCGGCGCGGGCTTTCGTGGTTATAGAGAACGGCGTTGCAGGCAAACATGCCGTGTCGTTCGCGGTAGGTCCGGACCGCCACGTGAGCAAAGAGCTTGGCCGCGCCATATGGATTGCGCGGCCTGAATGCCGTGGTTTCGTCCTGGGGGCTGACAGTCGCATTGCCGAACATTTCGCTGCTGCCGGCTTGGCAGAAGCGCGTACGGGGCGACGTTTGCCTGAGAATTTCGAGTATCTGTGCGACGACGACCCCGTTTTCGATTCCCATTTCTGCCGGGGCGTCGAACAGTGTCGCGCTGGAGGCTCGGGCGGCGAGGTTATAGAACTCGGCGGGCGCACATCTCCGGGCCAGTTCTTCGAGCGCGCTTGTGTCGCGCAGGTCAGCCTGCGTGATCTCGATCTGGCGATCGAGGTGCCGCAGCCGTTCGTAGCCTGTGGGCGCATGACGGACGACGGCGATGACCTGATAGCCACGACCGACCAGCCATTCGGCAAGATAGGAGCCGTCTTGGCCGCCGGCGCCGGTAATTATCGCTGTGGGAGGGGATACGGTCATCGCAGGGGTTTCAGAACGTCCGAGTGATGCCAAGCCAGCGCTTGGTTCTCTGGAGCCTGCGCTTCAGGGTCGGGTGGGCCGTCAGCCACGGCCTGAGGCTGGTCAGTAATGCCTCGACGGGGACGCGCAGGGTACGGCGCAGTGGGCCCGTTGCGACACGCCAGGCGATGTAGGCGCGGTTTGCCGGAGTATCGAATGCCCGGTCGCCGATCGCGGCATACCAATCATTGACGCCGCTGCGGAAGACGCGGCGATATCCGTGCATCTGCATCCAGTCGGGGATGTGGGAATCGGCATAGTCCGAGTTGTCCTCGACGATCAGGAGACGTGGCGCCCAGCGCCGGATGTCGAACCCGGTCAGGACGCTTGCTTCATGTCCTTCGACATCGATGGACACGACGTCCGGACGTCCGTCGATGCCCGCTTCCTCGAGCAGCGTATCGAGCCGAGTGGTCCGGACGGCAACTTCCCGTGTCGTGTAGCCCGCGGCTTTGATCCGCTCGCGATTTGACTGCGCCAGTCCGATTCCGGACATCCCGTCTGCCCCCGGTGCCCCGCCGACTATTGTGAGGACAGCCTTACCCTCTTCATGCGAGAGCGCGCACTCGAAGACCTCCGACGTGCGGTTCGCTCGCGCCAGAGCTGCGAGGCTCGGATTTGGTTCGACGAGGATGCAGCGCCAGCCCAACTGTTCGAGCAATTTCGAGTTACTGCCGATGATGCCATCGTGGGCGCCGATGTCGACGATCACGCGTCCCGTTGCATTCGGGAATATGTCAGACAGCAGCGCGTCTTCGCCGAACTGTGCATAGCGGACCGGGGTTCGGCGCAGGGCTTGGTGGTAGTGATGACGTAGGCTGGTCATTGCGAAATGGGACGCGTGTTCCGCCACGCCAGCACTTCCTTGAGGCACTGCGGCGTGGCGATGAAGGCGGCGGTGGCGCCGAGGACGAGAATGCCGCACAGCATCGCGCCCAGCGCCTGGCGCGATTCGGGCACAGGCAGCGCAGTCGCGAGCGCACACACGAGCACAGCGGCGAGAATCGGCCGTAGCACGTCCTGCAAGAGTCCTTCCAACGGGTGTGTTTCGGGAGCGTTGTTCGTCATGGAGTACAGGTTCGCTGCCACGTAGGCCAGATTGAATGTGAGCCAAGCAAACGCCGCGCCAGGCGGGCCGAATTCGCTTGCGCCGAACCATAGCGCGGGAAGCATGGCGCAGAGCGATGCGAGATTGATTCGGATGGGAATCTGCGGCCAGCCGCGTGCGATCTGCCAAGTGTACGGGACGCACATGAGGCCATTAAGAAAGGCCCCTGCCATCAGCAGTGCGAGTGCCAGACCGACCTCCTCAGCCAGCCTGGCGTTGCCGCTCCAGGCAGCGAGTATTTCGTCGCCGAATGTGAGAGCCAGGGCGGTCGGCGCAGCGAGCGCGACGGCAAGCCAGCGGGATGTCCGCCGATAGAGCGCGATTGCGCCCGGGGTCGGTCCGTGGGCGAGTGCGTGGGACAGTTCCGGCAGCAGTGCGGCAGAAATTGGCGAAACGATGAATTGCGGTATCGTTGCGACGGCAGCGGCGGCCATGTAGTACCCATATTTATCCAGTGGCAACCATGCCGACAGCAGCAGCTTATCTACCTGCGTCACGATGATCGCCAGGACGGCGAGAATCGACATTCCGCCGGCGAAACGACTTACCTGGGCGATCGCCGCGAGTTTCGGCCGGCCGCCGCGCAGCTCCGGAGGGGCGGCGCGGCGCAGCGCGAGTGCGAGCGTGAGGGAATGGGCGATGCTGCATGTCGCGTTCCAGAGGAAGAAAGCAGCGGGCGTCGGTGAGACCTTCCACAGGATGAGGACGGACCCGACTCCCCGCAGGGTCGCAAAGATGGCACCCGCTGCCGCGGTCCAGGTCTGCCGGTTGAGACCGGCGAGGGTTCCGCTGTACAGCAGGACCGGCCATTGGGCGGCGACCGCGAGGCCTGCGAGGCCCATCGCGAGGGTGACCTGCTCCTGCGGGAGGCTATCCGGTCGAAGCCAGCCTGATGCGGTGAGGGTGAAGACGGACCAGAGGCTGGTTGCGATGATTAACGCAGTGGCCCATGTCACAGCTTCCGCTGTGGCCGTCAGGTCCTTGAGTGCAGCAAGTCTTGAAGCTAGCCCTGAAGCGCGTGAAAGCTCGCGCGTCATCGTTGGGCTCAGCCCGAGATCGAGCAGTTGCACGATCATGGACAGCGAGAGGTACAGACCCACGAGACCGTACGCCTCGGGGCCGAGAAATGCGAGATACGCGGGCACCAGAGCAAACCACAGCACCCCCGCCCACGTCCGCGCGAGGAGATTTGCCGCCACGTTGCGTCCGAAATTGCGTTGCGTGTTCACGGCGCCCGGCCCAGGCTTCCGCTGAGGCAGCGTGCGGGGCGTCCGCCTGCGCTGGCCAGATCGACGAGATCGAGCGTCGCCTGCGGCTGGACCAATCGAATGTACAGGATCGCCAGTAGCCGCAATGGAGCGCGTGGGAGGTGCGCCACCAGACGGGCCGCCATGCGTCGTAATGGGGAGCAGACTTGTGCGGCGACGATGGTCTGAAACCCGTTGACGTCATATGCATTCTTTGCGCGGTAAAGCAGCAGCGATTTCAGTTTTCGTGCCGGGTAGCGCGGCACGACGGCGGCCTTGGCGCTGTCGGCGAGGGCAGGAAAGGACCAGATAAGGTCGGGCCATCGCTTCATCCAGATCTCGAACTGGCGCGGCCGCCAAGAGCCGACGCCATAGCGAATGAGGATTTCGGGCTGGACGAGCAAGCGTGCAGGGCCGGGCAGGGGAGCCTGGAAGATCATGCCGACGTGCACGAACATCGTTCCCCAGTAGGGCTGGGGGTCGCGGGCAAGCCACACATCGCGTCGAATGACGACGCAACCGATGAAGCTGAGGCATTGGCCGGCGATCCGGAGTAGTTCTGTCTGTTCTCCCGGCTGCAGGGTCAGTGATTTGTCCAGGGCCATCATCGCAGGCACGAGCTCGCGTCGCAGATCGGGGCCATGGACCGCTGCGTTGGCGACCACGAGCGCCGGTTCGTCGGCCAGATGCCTGCGCATGCGTTCGACCGCGCCCGGTTGGATCAGGTCGTCGTCCGAGAAAAGCCAGCAGTACTGCCCTGTCGCAAGTTCCACCGCATGGCAGAAGTCGCGATCGAGTCCGGAATTTTCCTCGCGGTGGAAATAGCGCAACGGCGGATGATGTGCCTCGAGTTCGGCTGCGATGCGTGCGCACACTCCGTCGGTGCCGGCGTCGACGACGACGACCTCCACGTCCGCGTCCGCCTGAGCGAGCAGGCATTCGAGCGTTTCGCGGATCACTTCGCCCCGGTTGAAGGTTGTGATACAGAAGGAAATCAGCGGGCTGGCTGTCATGGTCGGTTTGGGGGGCGAGCCATTTGCGACGGCGCCCGGTCGTCCTCGTCGGCTGCAAGAAGATCGAACATGATGCTGTGCCAGTTGCGGCTGCTGCGGCGATATCCGCCATCGAGCCATTCACCGACGACGGGTATCCAGCGGCGCAGACGAGAAGAGGGCCATTGGAGACGACGTTCGAGATGGGCAAGCTTTGCCAGGATGGATGCGCGTGCCGACGTCGTGATGCGCGCGGGGCCCAGGCGCTCCAGCAACGTTTGCAGGCGGTCGATTTCGCCGCGAAGGTAGGTCTGCCGGGGCAGGGCGCGTGCAGCGCGCATTTTGTCCGCAAGGCCCTTCCGGGTGCCGCCGATCGCGTTCGATGTGTGCTGCCGGTACAGGACGAGCGCATCATCGACGGCCACGAGACCGCCGCCCGCGCCGGCCAGCATCGCCAGCCATTCGTCGTGCATCCAGCCTGCGGGAATGGGTAGTGCCGTGGCGCGCAGTCCGCTGCGGAACATGAGCGTGGCGCCGGTCACGACAGGCTGCCTGACAAGCACCGCGACGGCATTGCCGGCCCTGAAGGCGTGACGGTCCGCATCGCCGAACCCGATCGACTGCCAGACCGTGCGCCTCAATGGATCGAGTTCGCTCGAGACCAGTCGTGCATCGCTGAAGGCAGCCTGGGCTTCGGGGCGGCTTTCCAATGCCTGTTCGAGCCGAGCGAGCTTGTGCGGGAGCCACACGTCATCCTGATCGGACAAAGCGATATAGTCGCTGCTGCACTGTGTGATCGCCTGGGCGAAATTCGCCGTAATCCCGAGTCGTCGAGGGTTGCAGGTGATGCGGACGGGGAATGGGGCATTCTTTGCGAATGCGCTGAGGAGCGTTGTCGTGGCGTCGGAAGAGGCATCGTCGCAGATGACCACTTCGTCGGGAGCGCGGTGCTGATCGAGGTAGCTTCGCAACTGATCGCCGAGGTAGGCCTCGCCGTTGCACGTGCATAGCGCGATCGATATCTTGTTCATGGTGCCGGGGCGGCTTTGCGGTCGATGTGCGCAGGGGCAAGGAATTGTCCTGCCGCCTTCGGGAGTTGTGCCGTACGCGTCACGTGTGGGGCGTCGTGTCGATGCGCGATCGCTCGAGCGCGGCAGCTGCTAGGTCGTGGTTGGCCATGTCGGCCACCAGCTGTTCGAAGCCGATGCGGGGTTCCCAGCCCAACTCTTCACGCGCACGCGACGCGTCCCCGAGAAGGGTCTCGACTTCGGCCGGGCGGAAGTAGCGTGGGTCTATGCGCACGACGGTCTGGCCAGCTTGCACATGCAAGCCGTCGCGCATGACCGCGCCCACCCGTCCGCATTCGTGGACGCCTTCGCCGTACCAGTCGATGGCAAAGCCCATGTGGCGGGCAGTGGCCTCGACGAATTCGCGCACCGTGTGTTGCTCACCCGTCGCGATGACATAGTCGCGTGCCTCTTCCTGCTGCAGCATCAGCCACTGCATCTCGACATAGTCGCGTGCGTCGCCCCAATCGCGGCGTGCGTCGAGGTTGCCCAGGAAGACGCAGTTCTCCAGTCCGTGTGCGACGCGGGCGAGACCGCGCGTGATCTTGCGCGTGACGAACAGTTCGCCGCGTTTGGGTGACTCATGGTTGAACAGGATGCCATTGCATGCGTACAGGCCATAGGCTTCCCGGTAGTTGATCGTAATCCAGTAAGCATAAAGCTTGGCGACGCCGTAAGGGGATCGCGGGTAGAACGGCGTCGTTTCGCGTTGCGGCGTTTCCTGAACCTTGCCGAAGAGCTCGGAAGTGGATGCCTGGTAGAAGCGTGTCTTGCTGACCAGTCCAAGCGTGCGGATCGCTTCGAGGAGGCGAAGTGGACCGAGCGCATCGGCGTTGGCAGTGTATTCCGGCTGCTCGAAAGACACAGCGACATGGCTTTGCGCAGCCAGATTGTAGATCTCGTCCGGTTGCACTTTGGCGACGACATTGAGCAGGCTGCTCGAATCCGTCATGTCGCCGTGATGGAGGAATAGTTTCGCGTCCGGGTCGTGCGAATCGCGGTATATATGATCGATTCTGGCCGTATTGAACAGGGAGGTGCGACGACGAATGCCATGGACTTCGTAGCCTTTTTGCAGAAGGAGATCGGCGAGATAAGCACCGTCCTGGCCGGTGATGCCCGTGATCAATGCGCGTTTGCTCATCCGGAACCTGCTTCCACAAAAATGGCGTCGAGACCATTCGGTCAGATGCGCCGGGTCAATCAGAGTTGCATAACTTAGTCCGCAATTTTCGCACGAACGGCCCGCGGAATTGCGCCTGCAACTTCATTTCGGTGAACGTGAACCGAGACAGGTACTCAACCTTAGCGTAGTCCCGGCAATCCATGCCTGACCGCGAGCTGCAGCTTGCGCGAATATGGCAGAAAGCCGCGTAAGTAAGAGATGGAGCCAATCTTGCGCTTGCTTTGGACGGCCTGCCGCTCCAGCAATAGCTGTGAGTATGTGCTGGCGAGGGTCCGATAGACGTTGGCGTAGATTTCGCGCCATATGCGCAGTTCCCTGCGCGCGAGCGCAAGCACGATTCCCTCGGTTGCGAGTGTCAGAAGGTGCAATGGGAGCAGCAGCCACATCCAGGGGCCGGGTGTGCAGATCGCCAGGACGAAAGTCTTATTGCGCTCGCTAAGGCGTCGGCGGCGATAGGTGCTGGCGAGCTTGCCGCCAGAGGCGCGGTTGCCGCCGAAACTTTGTCCCTGCCGATGCCGGTAGGCGCTGCCTGCAGTCACTTCGACCGGATAGCCCGCAAGGCGTGCGCGGCAGCAGAGGTACATGTCTTCCGCGATCGATTCGAACCATTCGGGGAAGCCGCCGAGCTCGTGCCATAGCTTGCGCGGGATCCACAGGCAGGCGCCGATGACCATCGCGACATCGGTACGGTCCGGCGCGAGGTTCGGAACGGGGTTGTAGAAGGGGTCGAGCAGGCAGCCGCGATCGACGAGTACGTTCGTCTCCCAGTCGTATTGCGGCAGGGTGAGGATGCCTGGCGGTTGCTGGCGGCGGGCATGGGCGAACAGGGTCGACAGGGCGTCCGGGGCGAGGGCGGCGTCGTTGTTGAGCAGCAGCAGGTAGTCGCCGCGGGCGCGGTCGGCGAGGCGGTTGTTGGCGATGCAGAAGCCGACGTTCGTGGTGCTCGTGATCACCTCGACCTGCGGGTAGCGCGCGTGCAGCACGGCGAGCGATGCGTCGGTCGAGGCATCGTCGTGGACAAGGATTTCGAACGCGAAATCGCAGTCCTGGGCGAGGATGGAGTCGATGCAGTCGGCGAGCAGCGATTCGCCGTTGTAATTGGCGATGCAGATCGAGCAGGTCGGTGCGCTCATGGTCTTCACTGTTGCCCTGTTGTGGCCTGTTCGCGGGGCGTCGTTCCGGCGGGCGATTCGATGAGATTGTGGATGATCCGTGCGTAGCGGTCGGCAATTACGGGCCAGTCGAAGCGATCCAGAACCGAGAGTCGACCAGCCTTTTGGAGGTGAAGGCGCAATGCAGGGTTATCGAGCAGCGTCCTGAGGGCGATCGTGAGGCCGTGAGCATCCTTCTGGGGCACGATCAGTGCGTTGACGCGGTCTTCGAGGAAGTCCCTCATTGCAGGCAGGTCGGTTGCGATCAGGGCGCATTCGCATCCCAGTGCCTCGACGGCGACGAGCCCGAACCCTTCCTGGTCGCCCCCGCGGGCCATGATGGAGGGGAAAACCACGATTTCGGACCGCTGGTAGAGGGCGGGGAGCTGGTCATTGCAGATGCGGCCGAGAAAGCGGACGTGTGTGGCAAGTCCGTGGGATGTGGCTAGCTGTTCCAAGGCGGATCTGTCGGGGCCGTCGCCGGCTATGGTGAGCGTCAGGTCGGGAAAGTCCGTCAGTAGTGGTGGAAGCGCCTCAAGGAGGTATGCGAGACCCTTCTTTTCCACCAGTCGGCCAACAAACAGGAGCGATGTGCCGCTTCGCGCTGCCTGTCCGGGAATGAAGGTTTCCCTCAGATCGACGCCCATCGGGATTACGTCGATCCGCTCGGGGGCTGCGCCCAGCTCGATTTCGGCGCGTTTCATCGCTTGGCTCACGACCGTGTGGCGCTGGGCCCGCCGCAGGACGAGCCGCTTGATCCATTCGGCTGCGAAACCCTTGAGACCGAAGAGATCGCCTCCGTGGGAGGTGCACAGGATTGGTGGACGGGTCCGTGTGGCGGCGCATGTAATGGCTATGAGTCCCTGGGGAATCAGCCAGTGTGCGTGGATCGCGGCGAATGCCTTGTGGCGGAGAAGCCGGCGAACAGCCAGCCACTGACTCAGGATAAAGAAGGGCAGGACGAGATAGTTCGCGGGAGTCTTGCGTAGTTTTGCGGTGATGCCGCCTTCATAGGCGATGTTCTCCAGCCGTGCCGGGAAATAGCGGTATCGGACGACGTTAAGCCCATCTAGCTGCTCGCGGACGGCAGCGCCCGGTGCATGGGGTGCGAGAACCCAAACTTCATAACTGACGGCGAGGCGGCGGCAGAGCTCGAGGACGAAGGGCGGTTCCGTGTCGCCCATCCAGCGCGGAAAGGTGGAGGTGAGGACCAGAATCGCTGCCTTTCGCGTGCTTTCGCTGTGCGCGCTGCAGGTCACCTGTGGGGCGGAGGGGCTTCTGGTCGGCATGCACTGATCGCTTGTTGTCGGGGCAACTACCCGAGCCGCGGTCGGGATATGGCCTATGGTGGTGAGGGTGGCGGGCGGATTAGATCATAGCCGGGAGTTGAACGTCATTTTTCGCGGCCTCTGGACACGATTCCCTCAGGTCTTTTTCGGGCGCAGGATGAGGCAGGATGGAACTCCGTCTGTTCATGGTGCAGGGCGGCGAGAAGCGCTTGACCGCTCCAGGGCTCATGCACAGTGCCATACAGGTGGCGGTCGAGGGCGGCGAGCTCCCGGCCGGTTGCGGTGCCGCCCAGGTGATGGGCGAGCGCGAGCAGGCTGGTCGGTGCGGGCACGCCGATTTCGCGGGACCATTGCAGCAGGCTCGCGCAGGCGGCGACCGGGTCGTTGTCGTGGCAGGCGCGGCGGATGTCGCGCAGCGTCCTGGTGTCGCGATATCTGCGCGTGAAGGCTGCGCCGGTGGCCAGTAGCGCGATCGCGGCGAGGAGGGCGGCGCCGGTGGTGGTCGCGCTGGTGTCTGCTGCAGGCGCCGCGGGAGCGCTCTGTTGTGCCGGTGCGAGCGCGGCCGCAGGTGCCACGCGTCCGTCCGTCGGGATGTCTCTTGCGCGGGGCGAAGCCATGACGGCAATGGGGCGTGCCGGAAGGGTGGCTTGTCGCGGCAGACCGGCGACGGGATCCCACCATGACAACGGGAGAATGGGGAGCGTGAGATCCCCCCCCTGCCTGGGAACGAGCCGCCAGCTCTGCTCGCGTATGCCTGTGATCCAGCCGTCTTCCACGCGTTCTTCGAGGTGCGGCGGTTCCGGATGCAGGGCGAAACCGTCTGCGCCGGGGGTAAGTGGGGGAATCTGGGCCGCTGCGACGCCTTTGGCCTCGATGCGGATCGTGCGGCGCAGCGCTTGCCCGGGGCGTAGCTGCGGCGTGTCCGGCTGCCAGGATTCGGTGAGCGTCACGGCGCGGGCGGGCAGCCATTCCTGCGGTCGGTGGCCGGCGGGGACCGGGCTGACGTCACGGGTCAGGGGGGGCGCGTCGATTCGACGTTCGGGCGGCGAGGCGCCATCCGTGCGCAGCGAGACATGGCCGCCCGAGAGTTGCAGCGTGCCGCTCGCGAACGGGAAGACCGCGAAGTGCCGCTCGGTGACGCGGTAGCGTTGGCCGTTTCGCGTGACGTCGTGGATGTTCTCGCCCGCTGGGCGGATCTCGGCGAGCGCGGAATGGGGGGCATGGAAGGCGAGCTCGCGCACGCTGACCGCCTGGTAGAGGCGCAGGGTGTAGCGCGCCTGCGCCTGGACGTGGAGCGTGTCCGGTTGCAGTTCCGCCTCGACCCATAGCGCCGGGCCTGGGCGTGCGCTGTCGCCTGTGTCGTCGGCGTGAGCCGGGCTCGGCGCGGCGGCGATGAGGGCGACGGTGAGGGACAGTCGCGCCAGTGCGTGCGCGGTTCCGTGGCGGCGGCCCGGGAGTGCGCTGGATTTCACCATGGTCGCGGAGCCTCGCCGCTCTGGCGCCGGCGGTGTTCGAGGTCGAGCTTGCGGCGCAGCAGTCCCGCCGGTTCGTCCGGGACGCGGCGCAGCCACTGTTCGGCGAGACTTTCGGCTTCTTGCTCGTGCGTGTCGCGACGGGCGACGGGAGCGGGAGGCGGCGGGGATGCGGCCGACGGTGCGTTCC
>NZ_WTVS01000057.1 GCF_012911005.2 Aromatoleum toluolicum
GCCAGTCCTGCACCGACGGCGGCAGCAGGTAGTCCGTTTGGCGGTCGATCGGGCGGAAGCGGCTCACGCAGTCAGGCTCCAAGGGTGACACGGCATTTTACCGGGCGATAGTCCGACAGGCTGCTAGTATTTCAGTAGCGCCTGACGAGTACTAAAAAGTGCGTTGGTTACCGTACATTCTATTCGGCCGCATAGCGGGTACTCGGATGCCTGAAGAACGCACGCACAATGTCCGGGGTTTTCTGCAGCGAGTGCATGAAGCGCAGCGCGAGCTTCTTCATCTGCTCGGGCCCCTTGATGATGCTGCGGCCCAGTTTGTGGCTTTTCAGATGTGCCCAGACGTGCTCGTCGGGATTCAGATCGGGCGAGTAGGCCGGCAGCCGGAACAGCCGCAATTTGCCATCGAACCCCTCGACGAACTTTCGGACCTTGGCGCTGCGATGCACCGGATGACCATCGACCACCAAGAAGATTGGCCGCGTTGTGCCCTGCATCAGTCGCTTCAGAAACTCGATGAAGACGTCCGCGGTGACGTTCCCCTCAGTACACATGAACCGCAACTGCCCCTTTGGGCTGATGGCCGAGATCAGATTGAGCTTGAAGCGGGCGCCGGTCGTCTTCACCACCGGCGTCACCCCCACCGGCGCCCAGGTCGTGCCGGTATGGTAGTCCGAGCGCACCGCGGCCTCGTCGCCGAAGAAGATCTCCGCCCCGACCGCTTTGGCTTCGGCGCGAATGCGCGGAAACTCATTCTTGATCCAGTCGGTCACCAGAGCCGGGTCGCGCTGGTAGGCGCGCATCGGCGGCCGTTGCGGCGACAGCCCCAACTTGCGAAGCAGACGCCCAACGCTCACCTCCGACATTGCCACTTTGAACTGGGTGCGGATCAGTTCTCGAACCATCGCCCGCGTCCACAGCGCAAACTCGAACTTGAACTGCTGCGGGTTCGACAGTGTGATCGTGCAGTACAGCCAATCGAGCGCCTTGCCGTCGAGCTTGGGCTTGGCACCCGGCACAGGTTTGGCACGCAGCGCGTCGAGCCCGCCTTCACGGTACAGCGCCAGCCACTCGTAGATGCGCGGGCGCGAAAAGCCGAGCGCCTTGACCACGACTTCGGGCGACTCGCCCGCTTCAACTCGTTGCACCGCCCGAATCCGCATTTCTTCGAGCGTGGCATGCGACAGGGAGCGACCGTCTCTCTTTTCCATGCCGAATTATCGCATGTCGCCTTCAATCAATGTTCGCTAACCAACGCACTTCTTAGTAATTCATCGCTTCTGGATAGGCGGTCCAACCGACAGGCCTCGTGATTTGACTAGAACTGCAAGTATCCCGAGGCTGCAAGTGGAACCGTACGGTAACATCACGATGGAGGACAAACCATGGAGTTGCGCCACCTTCGCTGCTTCGCTGTCCTGGCGGAGGAACTGCACTTCACCCGTGCTGCTGAAAGGCTGCATATCGAGCAGTCCCCCCTGTCCCGTACCATCAAGGAGCTCGAAGACGAACTTGGCGCACTGCTATTCGATCGTGACCGCCGCGGCACACGGCTGACACAGGCCGGTGCAGTTTTTCTCCAGGATGTGCTTCGGTTGTTCTCGACGCTGGAACTTGCCCGTGAAAACGTAAAAGCGGTTTCGTCAGGCTATCAGGGGATTCTTCGCATCGCCGTCCCCTGCGGCTGCATCGATCCGCGGCTATCTGGCTTTCTCGCACGCTGTCGCGAGGAAGATCCGGAAGTCGAGATACGTTTGACAGAAGCGACGCTGGCCGAGCAGGTGCGCGGACTGCGTTCGGGCAGCTTCAATGTGGGGTTTGCACATACCACCGACGTCGGGGATGGAATCGTTGCCGAACCGATCTGGATTGATCCGCTGGTCGTGGCCGTATCGGCACGGCATCCGCTGCTCGTTCACAAGCAGGTGCCCTTGGAGGAGTTGGTGCGTTATCCGCTCGTAATGGCTGATCCCCGGTTGTTCGGGCGGAGCAATTGCGAGCTGGATCGATTGCTGCACACCGCGATGGGCAAACCCGGCGCCGTCGAGCACGTCGCCTCGATGGACATGATGCTGACGCTGGTCGCAGCTGGTTATGGCGTTGGGTTCGCGAACGCTGCACGAATTAGAGTTTGTCATCGCCCCGACGTGGTGACTCGTCCTCTCGCGGCCCAAAATGTCACCCACACCACGTACCTGTTACGACCGGACAGTGGCGCTGACACCCCTTCCGCCATACCTCTGGACCGCTTTATGGCGCGTCTACACGCTCAAATCGACGAGTAACGGGCAAAGCCCGGTGCCGTTCACCGGTTACGTCTTTGGCCCCGAGCGCAGGTTATCCTCCGTCACAGCGATCAGATCAGCGGCACTTCTGTTCAGAGCTCCGGCGATTCTGAGGATCAGCGCCAGCGTGGGCATGTGCTCACCCCGTTCTATCTTTCCCATGTGGGAGCGCTCGATTTCCGCCAAGGACGCCAGCTCTTCCTGAGCCATTCCCTGTTCCATCCGTGCCGCACGAACCGCCAGGCCGAAGGCCAGCGCAGGCTCAGGTTCGTAGGTGGTCGATCCGACAGGGCGGCCTCGCTGGACAGTACGCTTTTGCATCGGCAAAAGCGTCGAATATCGCGATACTTTTAACCACGTTAAATTTAACTCTTTGCTATGATGCTTGCTGCCACGGTCTGGCCTCCATCACGAAATGGCATCCATGAGTGCCCCCAGCCAATCGTCGATACTCAAACTCGCCGTTTCGGCTGACGCGCTGTCGCCACAGCTGGCGACACTGCTTGCCCTGCAGCGTGTCGAGGAGCCGGAAACCCTCGTCCTGCTGCAGGAGGCCACTGCCGGCGATCTGGTCCGTGGCCTGGAAAACGGCGATTGCGACATGGGCATGGCGGTGGGGACGACGTCAACGCACCTGGCGTTGGACACTCAGCCACTTTGGGGTGACGAACTGGCTTTGGCGGTTCCGTTACGCTCGCCGCTGCTTGCCCACGTCGAGGTGTCATTGGATGCGCTGCTGCACTATCCATTGGTTCGGCGGTGCCCACGGGCATGTGAAGCGCTGAGCCAGCAGGTTGATGCTGTCATTGGGCCTGAAGACCGTTCTGCCCGGGAGGTCAATTCCTTCGAACTCATGGCTCTGCTGGTGGCGGCAGGCTACGGTGTCGGCATTGCGCCCCGATCGCGCATCGCGCAGGCACGTGGCTGGGGTGTTGCCATGCGCCCCCTGGCCGGCGGTCCCTATCTCATCCGAACCCAGTTGCTGCTGCCGTCGCGAGGGTGTGTGCCGGCTGTCGAGAGGTTTGCCGAACGGGCGGCGAAGATCACGGAGACCAAGCCGGCGTGATGAGGCGTCCATCGTACGTTCGCGTGTTTCCAGACGAAAGCGGCACGCGGCATCTTGCAGTGCAAGTTCGCCATCGCGCGTATCGCTAGGCGTACCGGGGCAGTTGTGGAGTCCGACTATCGCGTTGCACCACCCTTTCGCTGACGGCGCTGCATACCAGATGGACGGCGAGGTGCAGATTCTCCGGCGTCACCGCCTCGATGGGGGACTGCCCTTGGAAGAGATCGTTCGGACGTATAAGGGCATGGTAGATGTGCCAAGTGTCGACTCCCGGGGGCATCTGCTTGAGGATGGTTTGGATCAGCCTGCGCTTGAGCGGATCGAGCTGCCAATCCGGCACGCGCTGTCCCCGGTTGCCCAGGCTGATCGACAGGAGGTTGCCGGCCTGGATTTCGTAAGTGATCCAGCGACGGGACTTGCCTGCGAGCTTGGCATAGTCGGCGACCGACAGGTTGTGCGGAGCCTCCAGAATGTCGAGCAGGATCATCCGCTCGCGCTGGACGTTGGAGATGGCCGGCTCGATCTTGGGCACGCGCACTGCGGAAAGGCGCTGCACCGGAGCCGTGGCCAGCGCCATGGCCCCCTGGAGCGGTTGCGACACCACCAGCGTGGGAGCAGCCCTGGCCGCCGACAACGGTTGCTCCTCCGCTTCGGTGGCGACCACGGGAAAGCCATCCAGTTGAATGGTCAGCAGCGTACTGGCCGCTTCGACCTGCCCCTGCTCGAACAGGTCCAGCCGGTCCGCCCAGTCCTGCATCATGCGTCGGCGCTGCTCCACATACTTGGCGTGGTTGTAGGTTGCGCGAACCTGGTTGGGATCGACGTGGGAAAGCTGTGCATCCACCCACTTCTCGGGATACCCCAGTTCGTTGAGTGCGGTCGAGATGGTTCCGCGGATGCCGTGGCCGGTCAGCCGGCCCTCGTATCCCAAGCGATGCAGTGCCTTGTTGAGGGTGTTCTCGCTGATGCGCTGCTTGAGGCTCTTGTCCCCCGGGAACAGGTACGTCTGGGCTGGCTTGGACTGGTCGAGCATGTGCCGAACGATCTCGATCGCCTGCACGGACAGCGGCACGATGTAGGGTGGGATGTCCTCCGGCCGGACGTTCTCCTTCTGCATCTTCAATTCCAGCTGTTTCACCACCTCCGGCGGGATGATCCACAGGCCATCGTCGAGGTGGAACTGGTCTGGCGTCGCCAGCCGCAGTTCCCCGGTCCGCACGCCGGTCAGCAACAGCAGGCGGAGGCCAAGCTGCGTTTTCAGCTTGCCGGGGTACTTGCGCAGCAACTGCAAGAACTCGGGCAATTCGGGCATGCGCAGGAAGGGGTTGTGGCGTACCGGCGGCTGGGGCATGGCGACCACATCCAGGTCGGAGGCCGGGTTCTGTTCCAGGCCCGGCACGATCACGAGGGCATACCGGAAGAGCTGGTTGAACCAGGTGCGCACCTTCTCGGCGATGGATGGCGCGCCGCGCTTCTCGATGCGGCCGACGATTTCAAGTAGGTCGGCGCGGGTGATCTCGTAGATCGAACGCTTGCGCAGGCTCGGCAGGATGTCGTTCTTGAAGATGCGCGGGATCATCGACAGCGTGGTCTGCCGGCCTTTCTTGAGGCGCCCCTGCGCCCGGAAGGCGAGCCACTTGTCGTACACCGCCTCAAAGGTGTTCTGCTCGGCCTGGGTGGCGATGCGCCGATCCTTCTCTCGCTGCCGCTGTGGGTTGATGCCCTTGGCCACCAGCGCCCGCGCATTGTCGCGGCGCTCCCGCGCTTCGCGCAGGCTGATCTCCGGGTACGTCCCCAGGGACATCCGCTTCTGTCGGCCCAGCCAGGTGTAACGAAAGTGCCAGGACTTGGTGCCCTTGTCCGAGACGGCCAACGAGAGGCCGTCGAAATCGGGGATCGTGTAGTCCTTTCCGGTGGCCTTCGCCTGCCGGACGAACATGTCGGTGAGTGCCATGCTTGCTCCTGAACAGAGTCAGGAGTCAGATGCTCATCCCGGCACCCGCTCGGCCCAAGGAACAATCCGGACTCGAACACAACCGCTTTGATGGACTGCCGGATGGACTAATTTAGTCCAGCAGTGGGTGGATTTCGGTGGATCTCATTGGAATGTTGTCTAGCGAAAAATTCTTTGCTGACAACAGCTTATGGAGCTCAGTGGATCTCCATGGAAGCCTAATTGGAGCGGGCGATGGGAATCGAACCCACGGCTCTAGCTTGGGAAGCTAGGGTATTACCATTATACGACGCCCGCTCGGCGGCCCGGTTTGTGTCGGGCAGGGCGCCATTCTAATGACTGGCGCAGTGCGACGCAATGCGCGGTCGGGGCGGTGCCGCAGGGCGTGGTAAGATTTTCACTCGACGCCTCAGACAGTTTCCCCATGATCCAGCTCATCATCAACGGCCAGCCGGAACGCCTCGATCAGGCGCTGACCGTGCATGCCCTGCTCGAGGCGCGCCAGCTCGCCGGCAAGCGGCTGGCGGTCGAGCGCAACGGCGAGATCGTCCCGAAGGGCCGGCACGCCGAAACCCTGCTCGCGGACGGCGACCGGCTCGAGATAGTCGTCGCAGTGGGCGGCGGCTGAGAGATCATGAATAAAGCTACTGCGCGACCCGATTTCGCCCCTGTCGAGTTTGGCAAATGCGTCGCCGTACCAGTGTACGGCTGCGCTTCTCGGGCCGAACTAGGGCCGCTCGCTACGCTTTCTTCAAGACCTCTTGGTGCTGTTTCCCGGCGTTGACGCCAATTCTCTTTCAACCCCGCAATCCCGCAGGTCGAACATGAACGACTCCCTGGTCATCGCCGGCAAGTCCTACGGCTCCCGCCTCCTCGTCGGCACCGGCAAGTACAAGGATTTCGACGAGACGCGCGCAGCGATCGACGCGAGCGGCGCCGAGATCGTCACCGTCGCGATCCGCCGCACCAACATCGGCCAGAACCCCGGCGAGCCCAACCTGCTCGACGTGCTGCCGCCCGAGCGCTTCACGATCCTGCCGAACACCGCCGGCTGCTACACGGCGGACGACGCGGTGCGCACGCTGCGCCTCGCGCGCGAGCTGCTCGACGGCCACGCGCTCGTGAAGCTCGAAGTGCTGGGTGACCCGAAGACGCTGTTCCCGAACATGCCCGAGACGCTCAAGGCCGCCGAGATCCTCGTCAAGGACGGCTTCGACGTCATGGTGTACTGCGCCGACGACCCCATCCAGGCGAAGATGCTCGAGGACATGGGCTGCGCCGCGGTGATGCCGCTCGCGTCGCTGATCGGTTCCGGCATGGGCATCCTGAATCCGTGGAACCTGCGCCTGATCATCGACCAGGCCAGCGTGCCGGTGCTCGTCGACGCCGGCGTCGGCACCGCGTCCGACGCCGCGATCGCGATGGAGCTGGGCTGCGACGGCGTGCTCATGAACACCGCGATCGCGCACGCGCAGAACCCTGTGCTGATGGCCAGCGCGATGAAGAAGGCGGTCGAGTGCGGCCGCGAAGCCTTCCTCGCTGGCCGCATGCCGCGCAAGTTCTACTCCGCCGACCCGAGCTCGCCGACGAGCGGCCTGATCGGCTCGTAAGTCTTGTCGCAGCGGCGCGCATTGCGGGCTGCTGCGACGACCGCTTCCTCCCTTCCGTTCCGCCCGCGGAGCGCGACCGCTTCCGTGCCGTCGCCGCCCGCCCAGCAAAGATGACCGCAACCAATCCCGACCACCCGGATACCGATCCGTCCGCCTCCGCCGAACTCCAGCACGCGCCGCCGGGCGACCCCGAGGCGCGCTTCTCCAGCCGCTCGATCCGCAGCTTCGTGCTGCGCCAGGGGCGCATGTCCGTCGCCCAGCAGCGCCACATGGAGGAGACCTTCCCCAGGGTCTCGATTCCCTACCGCGTCGCGCCGCTCGACCTCGACACCGCCTTCGGCCGCCCTGCGCCCAAGATCGTCGAGATCGGCTTCGGCATGGGCGAGACCACCGCGAAGATCGCCGCGGCGCTGCCCGACAAGGATTTCCTCGGCATCGAGGTGCACGGCCCCGGCGTCGGCAGCCTGTGCAAGCTGATCGCCGACAACGGCCTCGCCAACCTGCGCATCATGCAGCACGACGCCGTCGAGGTGCTGCGCGACATGATCCCGGAAGGCGCGCTCGCCGGCGTGCATGTGTTCTTCCCCGATCCCTGGCACAAGAAGCGCCACCACAAGCGGCGCATCATCCAGGCCGACTTCGTCGCGCTGATCGCCTCGCGCCTCGCCCCGGGCGGTTACCTGCACTGCGCGACGGATTGGGAGGAGTACGCGCAGTGGATGATGGAGATCCTCGCCGCCGAGCCGGCGCTGGAGAACACCGCCGACGGCTTCGCGCCGCGCCCGGACTACCGGCCGCTGACCAAGTTCGAGAACCGCGGCCTGAAACTCGGCCACGGCGTGTGGGATCTGGTGTTCCGGCGGCGTGGGTAAGCGCCCGGAATGCCTTGGAATTCGGCAGTGGGAGCGGCCTCGGCCGCGAATCGGGTAGCATTTCGCATGCATATCGTGCGCGGCTGAGGCCGCTCCCACCGGATCAACCGAGGTGAAGCGTATGTGGAGCTTTTTGGGCAGGTTCTTTCGCGGCATCTGGTGGCTGGTGGACGCGCTGCGGCGCGTCGTCGTCACGTTCGTGTTCGTGCTGGTGCTCGCGCTGGTGCTGGCCTTCGTGCTGTATCCGGGGCCGTCCGTGCCCGACGGGGCGGCGCTGGTGCTGCGGCCTGCGGGCACCCTGGTCGAGCGCGTGCGCGTCAATGATCCGCTGGGCATCATCCGCTCGGGCGGCGCCCCCGTCGCCCAGACCTCGCTGCCCGACCTGCTCGAGGCGGTGCGCGCCGCACGCGAGGACAAGCGCATCAAGGCGCTGGTCATCGAGACCGATCTCCTCGCCCCGGGCGGCTTGTCCAAGCTCGCCGAACTGCGCGAGGCGGTGCTCGATTTCAAGAGTGGAGGCAAGCCGGTGTATGCGCGCGGCGAGCGCTTCCTGCAGGGGCAGTACTTCCTCGCCAGCATCGCCGACGAGGTCCATCTCGCGCCCGACGGCTTCGTGCTGCTGCCCGGACTCGCGCGCAACGTCAGCTACTTCAAGGGCGCGCTCGACGCGCTGGGCGTGAAGGTGCATGTATTCCGCGTCGGCGAGTACAAGTCCTTCAGCGAACCGTTCACGCGCACCGACATGTCCGACGAGGATCGCGAGTCCTCGCGCGTGCTGCTCGATGAGCTGTGGCAGGGCATGCGCGAGCGTGTCGCAGGGACGCGCAAGCTCGCGCCCGGGGCGCTCGACCGCTATGTCGAGGACTACGCCGGGCTGCTGCAGGCGACCGGCGGCGACGCTGCCCGCGCCGCGCGCGACGCCGGCCTCGTCGATGCGCTGAGCCAGCGCGACGAATGGCGAGAGCTGCTGAAGGCGCGCGTCGGCGAGGGGGGCGACGGCAAGGACTACCGGCGCATCGACGCGGACGATTACCTCGCCGCAGTGCGCGCCGCGCGCCCGCACGAGAATGCGCGCGTCGCGGTGCTGGTCGCGCAGGGCGCGATCGTCGATGGTGCGGCGGACGACGATTCGGTCGGCGGCGACAGCCTCGCGGCGCAGATCCGCGCGGCGCGCGAGGACGAGGCCGTGAAGGCGGTGGTCTTGCGCATCGACAGCCCCGGCGGCAGCGCCTGGGCGTCGGAGGTGATCCGCCGCGAGCTGGAGCTCACGCGCCGCGCGGGCAAGCCGGTCGTCGCGTCGATGAGCTCGGTCGCCGCGTCCGGCGGCTACTGGGTCGCGGCTGGCGCGGACGAGATCTGGGCACGGCCGGAGACGCTCACCGGCTCGATCGGCGTGTTCGCGATGTTCCCCGAGCTCACCGAACCGCTGGCCCGCCTTGGCGTCACGACCGACCGCGTCGCGACCGGCCCGCTCGCCGGCACGCTGGACCCGCGCCGCCCGCTCGAACCCGCGCTGGCGAAGGCGATGCAGCTGGGCGTCGAGCACAGCTACCGGCGCTTCGTCGAGATCGTCGCGAGCGCGCGCAGGAAGGACCTCGCCGAGGTCGATGCCGTCGCGCGCGGCCGCGTCTGGACCGGCGCGGCCGCGCTGCGCCTGGGCCTCGTCGACAAGCTCGGCGGGGTCGAGGACGCAGTCACCGCCGCCGCGAAGCGCGCTCGGCTCGAGCACTACGAGACGGTGTGGCCGACGGGCGAGATCAACCTGCGCAACCTGCTGCTGCGCCGCCTGATGTCGGTCGTCGGTCCCGTCGGCATTACCAGCGAGTCGCCGCTCGCGCGCCTCGTCGGTGGCCTGCAGGCGCAGGCCGCCGACCTGCTGCGCTGGAACGACCCGCAGCACCTGTACGGCCACTGCCTGTGCGACGCGCCGTAGGCGCTAATCGCGCAGGAACAGCGTCAGCAGGTCGTTGAGGAAGCGCCGCCCCTGTTCGGTGGGGCGGATCTCATCGCCGTCGACCTGCACCAGCCCGCGCTGCCGCGCCTCGATCAGCTCCGTCTCGATCGCCGCGAAGGGCAGGCCCGTGCGGTTCGCGAACAGCCGGCGCGGGAAGCCGCCGGTGAGCCGCAGCGCGTTCATCATGAACTCGAAGGGCAGCTCCGCGACGCCGACCTCGCGGCGTTCCTGTACGAACTCGCGCCGCTGCGCGCTCTCGAGGTAGCGCGTGGGGTGCTTGTGGCGCATCTCGCGCACGATGCCCTCGTGGCTCGACAGCTTGCCGTGCGCGCCGGCGCCGATGCCGAGGTAGTCGCCGAAGGTCCAGTAGTTGAGGTTGTGTCGGCACTCGTGGCCCGGTTTCGCGAACGCAGAGGTCTCGTAGTGGCGGAAGCCCGCGCCGGCGAGCCGCTCCTCGATGGCCTCCTGCATGTCGGCCGACAGGTCGTCGTCGGGCAGCGTCGGCGGCGCATGCGCGAAGGGCGTGTTGGGCTCCAGCGTCAGGTGGTAGCACGACAGGTGCGTGACGCCGAAAGCCAGCGCGGTGTCGAGATCGGCGAGCGCCCCGGCGAGCGTCTGCTCCGGCAGCGCGTACATCAGGTCGAGGTTCACGCGCTCGAAATGCGCGAGCGCCGTGTCGATCGCCCGGCGCGCCTCGTCGCCGCCGTGGATGCGGCCGAGCTGGACGAGGTGGCGGTCGTCGAAGCTCTGGATGCCCAGCGACAGGCGATTCACGCCGGCCGCGCGAAAGTCGCGGAAGCGCGCCGCCTCGACGGTGCCGGGGTTCGCTTCGAGCGTGACCTCGGCCATCGGATCGAGCGGCAGCAGCGTGCGGATGCCGGTCAGCAGCCGGTCCAGCCCCTGCGCCGACATCAGGCTGGGGGTGCCGCCGCCGAAGAAGATCGAATGCACGCGTCGCCCCCACACCTGCGGCAGGGCGCTTTCGAGGTCGGCGAGCAGCGCGTCGATGTAGGCCGCCTCGGGAATCTCGCCGCCGCGCGGGGCGTGCGAGTTGAAGTCGCAGTACGGGCACTTCTTGACGCACCACGGGTAATGCACGTACAGCGCGAGCGGCGGCGGCGTGGTCAGCTGCGGGCGCTCCGGCAGTTCGCCCGACGTTTTGCCTGCGGCCGGCGCGACCGCGAGCGGGATGATGCGGCGTTCGTTCACAGCGGGTCGGTTTCCAGCCTCAACAACAGGTGGCGCATCGCCGCGCCGCGGTGGCTCAGCGTGTTCTTGAGCTTCGCATCGAGTTCCGCGGCGGTCTGGCCCAGTTGCGGCACGTAGAACAGCGGGTCGTAGCCGAAGCCGGCCTCGCCGCGCGGCGCGTCGAGGATCGCGCCGTGCCATTCGCCATCGGCGATCACGGGGCGCGGGTCGTCCGCATGGCGCACCAGCACGACGACCGAGTAGAAGAAGGCGCGTCGGTCGCTGATGTCGGTGAGGCGCTCGATCAGCAGCGCGTTGTTGCGCGCGTCGGATTTCGGTTCGCCGGCATAGCGCGCCGACTGCACGCCCGGCGCGCCGCTCAGCGCCGTCACGCACAGGCCCGAATCGTCCGCGACCGCCGGCAGGCCGCTCAGCCTGGCGGCGTGGCGCGCCTTCGCGAGCGCGTTCTCGACGAAGGTGTCGTGCGGCTCCTCCGCCTCCGGGATGTCGAAGGCCGACTGCGGCACCACCTCGATGCCCAGCGGCGCCAGCAGCGCCGCCATCTCGGCGGCCTTCTTGGCGTTGTTGCTTGCGAGTACGAGTCGTTTGCTCATCGTGTCACTGCTCCGCAATGGCCGCGCGCTGTGCAGCGAACAGCTGGCGAATGCCTCCTTCTGCGAGTGCCAGCAGCGCGTCGAGTTCCTTGCGCGTGAAGGGCGAGCCCTCGGCCGTGCCCTGCACCTCGACGAAACCGCCGGCGCCGGTCATCACGACGTTCATGTCGGTGTCGCAGTCGGAATCCTCCGCGTAGTCGAGGTCCAGCACCGGCACGCCCTTGTGGATGCCCACCGACACCGCGGCGACGAAGTCGCGCATCGGGCTCGCGGCGAGCTTGCCGGCGGCGATCAGCTTCGCGAGCGCGTCATGCACCGCGACGCAGGCGCCGGTGATCGCCGCGGTGCGCGTGCCGCCGTCGGCCTGCAGCACGTCGCAGTCGACGATGATCTGGCGCTCGCCCAGCGCGGTGAGATCGACCACCGCGCGCAGGCTGCGCCCGATCAGGCGCTGGATTTCCTGTGTGCGCCCGCTCTGCTTGCCCTTGGCGGCCTCGCGCGCGCTGCGCGTGTGGGTCGAGCGCGGCAGCATGCCGTACTCTGCGGTCACCCAGCCCCGGCCCTTGCCGCGCAGGAAAGGTGGCACGGACTCCTCGACGCTGGCCGTGCACAGCACGCGCGTCGCGCCGAATTCGACCAGCACCGATCCCTCGGCGTGGCAGGTGAAATTGCGGGTGATCCGGACGATACGCAGTTCGTCGGCGTGGCGGTGGCTCGGGCGCATGCGGGTTTCCTATTTGCTGAATTTCTGGATGGCGGCATTGATCTCGGCAATCGCCTTCTCGATGTCGTCGTCGCTGATGTCGAAGCGCGATGCGGGTGCGCGCGAGGTGTCGAAGCTTTCGAGCTGCGTCGTGAAGTTGTCGAGCGCCATCGTCTGCGTCGATACCGCGTCGCCGTGCGGCTGCGTGGCGTCGTCGTGCCAGCGCATCGCGAGCATCGACAGGTTGTCGCAGCTCGCCCCGGCGATGGCCTCGGCACGGTCGAGCAGGGCGGGGACCGCCTTCATGATGTCGGGGGCCGACAGTCCCTCGCTCAGTGCCGCGTCGCCGAGCGGCCCCCACACGCCGTCGGTGCACAGCGCGAGCACGTCGCCGTCGCGCAGCGGCAGGCGCTTGGAGAACTCGACCTGCGGCGCGTGGTTGCCGCCAAGGCAGCTATACACCCGGTTGCGCCCCGGATGGCGCGCGGCCTCCTCGGCATTAAGGAGGCCCTGGTCCATCATCAGCTGCACGCGCGAGTGGTCGCGCGTGTGCATGGCGACCTTGCCCTGGCGCAGCACGTACAGGCGCGAATCGCCCGCGTGCGCCCAGTAGGCGAAGCCGTCCTGCACGATACACGCGACCACCGTCGTGCGCGGCGCCTCGTCGAGGTTCTTGTCGAAGGCGTAGTCGAGGATCGCGTTATGCGCGTTCGTCAGCGCGCGCGACAGGAACATCGATGGGTCGCGCTGCACCGACCGCGCATCGCGCTGGAAGGCCTCGGTGATGAACTGTACGCAGATGTGCGACGCGACCTCGCCGTGCAGGTGCCCGCCCATGCCGTCGGCCACCACCATCAACAGCGCGTCGCGCGAATAGCTGTAGGCGAGCCGGTCCTGGTTGTTCTTGCGCTGGCCGATGCGGCTTTCCTGGTAGATCGTGAACTTCACGGTCGCGTCCTTCCTTATGTACGTCCGATAAACGACTTCAGTCGTGCGCCGAGGTCGCCGAACAGCCCCGCATGCACCGTGTCGCCGTCGTCGTCGCGGCGGATCAGCGCCTTCTGCAGCGAATACACGCTCTGCGGGCGTGCCAGCGGGTCGAGCTTCAGGCACCAGTCGATGGTGTCCAGCAGCTGCGGGGAATACTGTGCGCCGTGCGTCCTGCGCAGCGGCACGAAGGTGTCGTGCCTGATGCGTTCGTCCGAGCGCGGCGGCGGGTTGCCGGTGATGCACGCGTGCAGGCTCGCGCCGACGCTGTAGATGTCGCTCCACGGCCCCAGCGCGTCGCGGTGCTCGAACTGTTCGGGCGACGCGAAGCCGGGCGTGTACATCGGCTTCAGGATCGGCTGGTCGCTCATCAGCGTCTGCCGCGCCGCGCCGAAGTCCAGCAGCACCGGCGTGCCGTCGTTGCGCAGGTAGATGTTCGACGGCTTGATGTCCAGATGCAGCAGCTTGTGCGCATGCACCTCGCGCAGGCCATTGAGCATGCGCGTGAACACCACGCGGATGAAGCGTTCGCTCACCTCGCCGCGGTGTTTCTGGATATAGTCGTGCAGCGTGCGCCCGCGCTCGAACTTCATCACCATGTAAACTGTGGCGTTGGCGCGAAAGAAATTCAGCACCTGCACGACGTTGGGGTGCATCAGTTTCGCGAGCGAGCGGCCTTCTTCGAAGAAGCACTTCATCCCGTAGCGGAACGCGGGCAAGTGCTCCTCGGAGACCTGCGGTTCGAATTCGCCGTCCTTGCGCAAGGCGAGCGAGTTGGGCAGGTACTCCTTGATCGCCACCGGCGTGCCTTCCTGGTCGTTGGCGAGGTACACGATGGAGAAGCCGCCCAGCGAAAGCTGCCGCTCGATCCGGTACTGGTCCAGCTGGAAACCGGCGGGAAGAGGGCAGTTTGTTTGCGCAGACATTTGGAGGAAGGCTGGAACCCGGCTTTCCGCGGCATTTTTTGTTTGGAACCCGCAGTGTACAGGATCGCGGCGGGTTCCCGGAGACACTACCGATGATCCACAGCATGACCGGCTTCGCCGTGCAGACCCGCGACCTCGGACGCGTCAGCATCCACCTCGAGCTGCGCAGCGTGAATTCGCGCTACCTCGACCTGTTTTTCCGCATCGGCGACGAACTGCGCCAGGCCGAACCGGCAATCCGCGAACAGATCTCCGCGCGCCTGACCCGCGGCAAGGTCGAATGCCGGCTCAACCTGCAGACCAACGGTGCCGCCCCGCGCACGCTCGCCCTCAACGCCGCGCTGCTCGATCAGCTGCGCGAAGCCGAAACACGCGTGCGCGACCGCATGCACGACGCCGCCCACCTGTCGGTCGCCGAAGTGCTGCGCTGGCCCGGCATGCTCGCCGATGACAGCGTCGGCTTCGATGAGCTGCAGCCGGCCGTGATCGAGCTCGCCAAGGCCGCGCTCGACGAACTGGTCGCGACGCGCCGTCGCGAGGGCGCCAAGCTCGCGGCTATGATCCGCGAACGCCTCGACCGCATGCGCGAGCTCGTCGCCCAGGCCCAGCCGCGCGTCCCCGAACTGGTCGCGGAATACCAGGAGAAGCTCACGACGCGCCTGCGCGAAGCGGTCGCCTCGCTCGACGAGGACCGCATCCGCCAGGAGGTCGCGCTGTTCGCCCAACGCATCGACGTCGCCGAGGAGCTGTCGCGCCTGACCGCGCACATCGACGAGGTGCAGCGCATCCTCAAGGCCGGCGGCGCCGCCGGCAAGCGCCTCGACTTCCTGATGCAGGAACTCAACCGCGAGGCCAACACGCTCGCGTCGAAGTCCTCCGCGACCGAGGTCACCGGCATCGCGATGGAGATGAAGGTGCTGATCGAGCAGATGCGCGAGCAGGTGCAGAACATTGAATGACGTTTCGTAGCACGCCACGCCGCACCATCAACCAAGCAGAGCCCGCGTAGTTAGCGGGCTTTGTTGTATCGAGCAGCACCACGTCGTATCATCACATCACGGTATAGGTGTGTAACCAGCCGTGTAACCAATGGGCAAAATCTGCCAAAAAGTGGTTACACAAGGATGATGAAGACATGGGCAAGCTGTCGGATGTGCAGATTCGCAACTGGATCAAGACCGGCGAACGCTTTGCGGGCAAGGCGGACGGCGATGGGCTGTATCTGCGTTTCCGAGCAGCGGATGCCACACCCGTCTGGCTGTTTCGCTACCGTTTTGCGGGCAAGGCGCGCGCCATGCTGATGGGCGGCTTCGGCGTTCTGTCCCTCGCCGATGCGCGGAAGGAAGTGAAGCGCCTAGCTGCTCAGGTGGCACTCGGGATTGACGTTGCCGGCGAGAAGCAGGAACGCAAGGCCGAAGCTGTCGCCAAGATCGAAGCCGCAGCGCGCGCCGTGACTGTTGCCGACCTCGCGGACGACTACTTCGAGCGGATGATTGCCGGGCGCTGGAAGCACCCCAACATCGTGCGCAGCAGGATCGAGAAGGACATCAAGCCCGCCATCGGGAAAATGAAGGTGGAGGACGTGCGCCCTGCCGACATAGACGGACTGCTTCAGGATGTGGTGAAGCGCGGCGCTCCGACCGTGGCGAACGACGTGCTGCGCTGGGTGCGGCGGATGTTCGACTTCGCGATCAAGCGGCACCTGTGCCAGCACAATCCTGCCGGCGCTTTCGACTTGGCAGACGCGGGCGGCAAGGAAGAGGCGCGCGACCGTGCGCTATCCCGCTCCGAGCTGGCGACCTTCTTCAAGGCCATGCGGGAGGCTAAGGGCTTCAGCGTGGAAAACGAGCTAGCGGTGAAACTGCTGCTGCTGCTCGCCGTGCGCAAGCAGGAACTGACGGCGGCGCGGTGGGATGAATTCGACCTCGACGCCGCGGTGTGGAACCTGCCGGCCGAGCGCACCAAGACCGGCGCGGCTATCGCGATCCCGCTCCCCGCTGTCGCCGTGGAATGGCTCCGCACGCTTCATCGGCTGGCGTGCAGTTCGGACTACGTTTTCCCCGCTCGCAAGATGCAGCACCGCATGATCCCTCACATCCACGAGAACACACTGAACGTTGCGCTCGCCAAGGTGAAGCACGGACTGCCGGCCTTCACGATCCACGATCTCAGGCGCACGGCACGCACGCACCTGGCGGGGCTGGGCGTGCCTCCCCACGTGGCAGAGAAGGTGCTGAACCACAAGCTGAAGGGCGTGGAAGGGCGCTATGACCGCTACGACTACTTCGAGGAACGGAAGGCCGCGGTGAACCAGTGGGCGGCGCTGCTTGGGCAACTGGAGAAGGGCGGGGCAGATGTGATCCCGATCCACGAACGGCGAGCCGCTGCCGACTGAAAACAGAGTTTCATCGCCGCCTGACGGATTCAGGCAACGACACAGGGAGTTACTTCGCCATGAAGAAGCAGACAAAGAAGCCCGGCGCACCCCAAACGCCGCAACAATCGCAGGAACCGAGCCTGATTGAATTGCTGCTGAAAGCACATGGGCGGCGCTAACTGAGGTATGCCGCGCCTAGGACGACGGTCCGAAAACCCGATCCCCTTGTCGGGCTGACGCGGCACTCATTCAAGGGCTTGCGCATTGGGGGCGCTGATGATCGAAACAACCTACGTTCGAATCGAGCGTGCAGCGGCAGTGCTGGAGACTGACGAAGATACGCTTCTGATTGCGGCAACGGAGGGGCGTATCCGCCTGTATGCGCTAGTGAACCGCGATTGCTACGCCGAACTGACAAAGGTGCATTCCGGTGATTACCTCGAAGTGGCGAACCAGCCGTGGGAGATGACCGTGCACGAGGAACGGTTTCGCATGTTTCAGTTTGTCCCGATCTTTCCCATCTCAGCGGGACATTTGTTGAAATTTGGACGCGCTGACCTCACGGGTCATCCGCTGTCGGATGAGGACGAACACGGAATGATCTGGGTCACATGGAATGGCGGACCCTTCGAGCATGAGCAACCGATAGTGGTGCTGCGCTCAGATCTTTTCCTCCTCCGAGAAGCTGCAGAAGCACTCAGACGGGAAAAGATGCCCGCTGCTGGCACTGTTCGGACTCCTGATGCACAGCTGCCAAGAGGGGCTGAAACACGTAAGCGGGATACTCTTCTATGTATCCTTGCCGCGATGGCGGACCAAGCCGGCATTGATCCAAGCGAACGAGGCGCAGCGGCGAGGGTCGCGGAATGGACTGAGCATATCGGCGCACCCGTCAGCGAGGACACCGTTCGTAACGTCCTGAAGTCGATTCCCGAGGCCACCCAGCGCCGGACCAAGTAACCAAGAAACCGAATTCGGGAAGAGAAAACCGAATTCGGGCTATCGCTCGTTGCATTTCGCCAAAGTCCGCCCCATGCCGCATCAAGCGGCGCAACGCAAAACAGGGGCGAACCATGCACAGCAACACCACTACCACGCCGAAGCTGAAGACTGCCGGCGCTACGATCCCGCCAGCTCTGGCGAACTTCGACTCGCTGCCCGACAGCGCGCTGGTCGACGTCGCAACCGTCGCAGCTCTGCTTGGATGCTCCCGTAACACGGTCTGGCGAAAGGCGAGGGCCGGCGCGCTTGCATCGCCGATTAAGACCGGACCGAACTCGACCCGCTGGCGCGTCGGCTCGATCCGCGCACACCTCGCCGCCATCATTGGGTGAGGGCGCGAGCGATGACCGACAACAAAAAGGGCCGCACCGGACGGCACGACCCCAAGCAATTCAACTTCGACCACTCTACCGGCAATGACGATCCGCTGCGCGGCGGGCACGAGCTGGGTAAGCCCGCACGCCTGAACCGCCAGCAAAAGCGATCCTGGCGGCGCAAGGGGGGCGCGCGATGATCGCCGCCAACATCATCGACGGTTTCCGCGAGGCGATACACCAGGCCGGGCTGGTTCCGCCTGCCGTGATCGATGCGGACGGGCTGCTGCATCGCTTCCACGTTGAAGGCGACAAACGCGGCTCGCACAACGGCTGGTATCTGCTGCACCTGAACGGGCGCGCGGCGGGCGCTTTCGGGAGCTGGAAGGCTGGCATTCAATCCTCCTGGGCAGCGGACGGGCAGCGCATGAGCGATGCGGAGCGCGACGCCTTTGCCGAGCTGGTGAAGACGGCACGCGCTAAAGCGGACGCCGAACGGCGCGCGGAGCATGAAGCACGGGCCATCGAGGCGCGGGCGGAATGGCACCGTGCCGTGCCTGCCGATCCGGCGCACCCGTACCTTGTCGCCAAGCATGTGCAGCCGCACGACCTGCGACAGATTGGCGGCGCGCTGATCGTGCCTCTGATCGACGTGTATGGCCTGCTGTGGAACCTGCAACGCATCCGCACGGATGGTGACAAGCGGTTCCGGCCGGGCCGCGCAGGCGGGCTGTATTCGCCTATTGGCGACCTGTCGAATCCGGGGCGAATTCTGATCTGCGAAGGCTGGGCCACGGGCGCGACGCTGCACGAAGAGTCCGGGCATCCGGTGCTGTGCGCGATGAACGCGGGCAACTTGCTGTCGCTCGCCAAGGCGGCGCGGGCGGCATGGCCTGCTCTGGATCTCGTGATCTGCGCAGACAACGACCGGAACACTGCTGGCAACCCGGGCGTGACTGCGGCGACCGCTGCCGCGACGGCGACCGGGGCCAAGGTGATCGTTCCCGAGTTCCCCGAAGGAGCGAGCGGTTCGGATTTCAACGACCTGGCGGCGATCCGCAGGAAGGGGGCCGCGCAATGATGGGGAATGTGTTGGACCTGAACCAGTTGATCGAGCGGGCGATCGTGCCGGGCGAGGACTGGCCGGAACCGCAACCGTTGGCGGCAAAAATGGAGCGCGAGCCGTACCCGTTCGACGCGCTGCCCGACACCATCCGTGCGGCGGTGGAGGAAGTCGCGGGTTTCGTGCAGGCACCGTTGCCTCTGGTGGCGTCGTCGGCGCTTGCGGCGCTGTCACTGGCGCTACAGGCGCATACCGACGTGAAGCGCAGCGAAAAGCTGCAAGGGCCAGTCGGGCTATTCCTGCTCACCATCGCGGACAGCGGCGAGCGTAAATCGACCTGTGACGGATTTTTCGGCGCGGCGATACGCGAGTATGAATCGCAGCAAGCAGAGGCCGCCAAAGGACCGCTGAAGGACTACGCGGCGGCACTGGGAGCATGGGAGACGAAACGGGCAGGCATCAAGGACAACATGCGGCAGTTGGCGAAGGCGAAGAAATCGACCGCCGACGACGAAATGCGCTTGCGTGACCTTGAGCACGACAAGCCCGAACCGCCGAGAGTCCCGAGACTGGTCTATGGCGACGTGACACCCGAGGCGCTGGGCTACCAGGTGGCGAAGGTGTGGCCGTCGGCGGGCATCGTATCGAGCGAGGCTGGGGCGGTACTAGGGGCGCACGGCATGGGCAAGGATTCGGCCATGCGAAATATGGCACTGCTGAATCAGTTGTGGGACGGCGCGACGATATCGAGCGAGCGGCGCACGGTGGAGTCATGGAGCGCACGCGGCGCGCGGCTGACGATCGCATTGCAGGTGCAGGAAGCGACCTTGCGCGAGTTCTTCACCAAGTCGGGCACTCTCGCACGCGGGACCGGGTTTCTTGCGCGGTTCCTGATCGCCTGGCCGGAATCGACCCAAGGTTTTCGGCTGTTCAAGGAAGCCCCTGCGTCATGGCTACACCTGGCGGCATTCAATCGGCGTATTGCCTCGATTCTCGCGCAACCGGCACCGCTGCAAGAGTGGGGCGGACTGGAACCGCCTCTGCTGGCATTGGCACCGGACGCTAAGGCGGCATGGATCGAGTTTCACAACGCAATCGAGGGCAAGCTAGCTAGCGGTGGCGAACTCCACGATGTGCGTGACGTGGCATCAAAAATTGCCGACAACGCTGCACGGCTGGCGGCGCTCTTCCATGTTTTCGAGCAAGGCGCGGGCGGCGCAATTGGCATCGATGCGCTGGAATCGGCAACCTGCATCGTCGCGTGGCACCTGTCGGAGTCGCGGCGTTTCTTTGGCGAACTCGCATTGCCTGCCGAGATGGCGGGTGCGGCGCGGCTCGACGCCTGGCTGATCGAGCATTGCAGGCGCCACCACACGACCATGATTCCGACTAGGGAGGCGCAGCGGTTGGGGCCGGTGCGGGACAAATCCGCCATGGGCGAGGCGCTGGCGGCTCTGGAAGAACTCGACCGGGCGCGGCTGATCCTGGAGGGCAAGCGCAAGCTGATTGCGATGAATCCGGCGCTGGTAGTCACGCGATGACGACCCTATCCGAGCTGATCCATAGAAGGCGGCGCGGCGCTGGTGCGACAGCGGCACTTGCGACTTCTGCGACACATGACGAGCAAGAGGCGCGAACTGTCGCAACTGTCGCAACTGTCGCTGTCGCAAAGTCTAGCGAGGACGTGACCGCGCGGGCCTGGCTGCTGCATTTCACTGATCGTGATCCGGTGGAAGTCTGGACGGCACCGCCAGCAACGCACGCGGAAATCCTGGCAGCGAACCCTGATGCAATCGCAGCGGAACCGCCGATGCTGATCGACGCCGATCCGCCAGCGATGGCGCAATCCTGCAAAGACTGCCGACACCGGGCACGACCAGGGCACGCCGAGCCGGGTTACTGCGCCATGCGAATCGACACTCCGCACGCCTACGGACCGGGGCATCCCCTGCACTTGCTGCCCGAGGACGGCGGCGCGAGCTGCGAACACTTCGAGGAATGGACATGACGAAACGCAAAGTGCCGACCAGGGAAGCGAGGCCGGACCCGGACAAGGAAGCCAAGAACCGCGCCGACGTGGCTACCCATGCCGAGACAATGACCGCCGTCGCGGCACTTCGCTTTGCGGGCGTCGTGGGCGAGCAAGATCCACAAACTTTAGTCGCAGAGATGACCGACCGCATCAAAGCCGTGGTCGGCGGCGACATGCGCGAACCGGAACGGATGCTCATGGGGCAGGCAATCGCGTTACAAGCGATTTTTTCCAGCCTGGCGAACCGGGCCGCGATCAACATGGGCGAGTATCCGCAGACCGTCGAGCGTTATATGCGGCTGGCTCTGAAGGCGCAAAGCCAGTGTCGGGCAACGCTCGAAACCCTGGCGGTGATCAAGAATCCGCCCGTCGTGTTCGCCAAGCAGGCGAACGTCACGACCGGGCCGCAGCAGATCAACAACGGTATAACCGTACCGGCACGCGCGGGGGAAACGCAAAGCGAGCCGAACAAACTATATAGAGGCGCACGATGGGCAATGGATGGACGCCGGAACGGCGAGCGCGGCAAGCGGAGTTGATTCGCACATGGCGACCGTGGGAGCACTCAACGGGACCGAAAACCGATGAGGGCAAGGCGACCGTAGGGCGCAACGCCTTCAAGGGCGGCCATCGGGCGCTTCTGCGGGATTTGGCGCGGGTTCTGCGGGAGCAAGACCTACAGCGGCGCGAGATTGAGTAGAACTTGTTTGATGTATGCTTTTGTTCTGCCCTGTCATGCCGCGCTGGGATCAGCCAAGTTGCGAGTGACGGATTCGCGACCGATTGAGGAGGCACAAATGTTTGAGACCAGCCTAGAGCGAACAATCATCGTTACCGCAGTCGTTCTCTGGTTTGCCCACGGCTGGTATCTGAACGAACGCCTCAAACATGTCCATGAAAAACTCGACCGCATCCTTGACGCATTCGATGGGTTGCGCGACTACCCCTTCGACCGGGGCGATTCCGCAAGCCGCTGAAAAGTGTGTAACCAAGCGTGTACCCATTGATTTGCGGAGTAGGGGTACATCCAGAAGCGGCGAGGCTTTCAAGGCGTCTTCGATATTCAGGTGCAACATCGAGTGAGCATTGTGTGCTGCATCAAGATATGCCTTCGTCAAGTCAATGCCCGCACAGTTAGCCTCAAGCGGCGGGGGGGATGGCGACGGGCGTTACCTGGTCAGTTTTTGGCCGGCGCCAACTTTGATTGTTGTCCAACCAATGTCAGTCATAAGTCTGAATTGTTGTCTTAAGCGCAACAGTTAGTCGCGGCAGCGGTGGTATTTCGCCTGCCTGAACGCTCCTACAGTGATCCCCACGGACACTCACAAGGAGCTTCAAGATGATCATGATCAGACGGGCAAACGAGCGCGGCGTGGCGGAATTCGATTGGCTGAGTTCCCGGCACAGCTTTTCGTTTGGCCACTATTACGACCCGGCGCACATGGGCTTCGGCCCGCTGCGCGTCATCAACGAGGACCGGGTCGTCCCGGGCGAGGGCTTCCCGACGCACGGTCACCGCGACATGGAGATCATCTCCTACGTGCTGGAGGGCGCGCTCGAACACAGAGACAGCATCGGCACCGGCTCGGTGATCCGGCCGGGGGACGTGCAGCGCATGTCGGCCGGCACCGGTATCAGCCACAGCGAGTACAACCACTCGTCGACGGAGCCCGTGCATTTCCTGCAGATCTGGATCGTTCCCGCGGCCCGCGGCCGGCGGCCCGGTTACGAACAGCGCAATTTCCCGCGCGACGAGCGCCACGGGCGTCTGCGGCTCATCGCGAGTCCCGACGGAAGCGACGGCTCGGTGACGGTTCACCAGGACGTACGCCTCTATTCGACGCTGCTCGACGGCGATCAACGCGCAGAACTCGCGCTGGCTGCCGGGCGCAACGCCTGGGTGCAGGTCGCCCGTGGTGAGGTCACCGTCAACGGCAAACGCCTTGCGGTGGGAGACGGGGCCGCGATCGATGGCGAGTCATCCGTCGTACTCGACGGTGCCCGCGCCGCGGAGGTGCTGGTGTTCGATCTGCCGGGACAAACGGACTGATCGAAGCGCTTATGCCGTCATCAGGCGATATCGTGCAAGGAGGATGTCGCAATGATGAATGCGCCGGTTCTGGACTTCACGTGACTGAGAAGAACGCGCCAGCCCGCGGGACGGGCTGGCGACAAGACCCCAAGGAGAAGATCATGCACGGACAGGAACTCGCCAACGGACTCGCGGGAGGTCGATGATGACGAAGAACGATGTGACCATCGAGCGGGAAGATACGCCGACGAAGGGCCGCTACGTCGCCCGGGTTCCGGGCGTGGCCGAGGAGGCCGAACTCACCTTCAGCAAGGCCGGAGCCGAGCTGCTGATCGCCGATCACACCGCGGTCCCCGACGCGATGCGCGGCATGGGCGTCGGCGCGTTGCTCGCCGCCCGCCTGGTCGCCGACGCGCGAAAGGGCGGCTACAGCATCCTCGCGCTGTGTCCGTTCGTACGGGCGCAGGCGCAGCGCCACCCCGAGTGGGCCGACGTCGTCCGGACCTGATGCCGTGACGACCGTGGCCGTTGCACCGTCCTCCGCATGGACGCCGTTCAGGCATCAGGTCTTCACAGTGCTCTGGACGGCGACCGTCGTCTCGAACGTCGGTACCTGGATGCACGACGTCGGCGCGGGCTGGCTGATGACTTCGCTGTCGCCGTCGCCGCTGATGGTGGCACTGGTGCAGACGGCGACGACGCTGCCGATCTTCCTGTTCGCGCTGCCGGCCGGGGCCCTTGCCGACGTCGTCGACCGGCGTCGCCTGCTGATCACGTTCCAGTCGGTAATGGCGGTGCTTGCGGCACTTCTGGCCGTACTCGTGTGGCTCGAACGGGCCGACACGCTGGTCCTGCTGCTGATCACCTTCCTGCTCGGGACCTGCGCAGCGTTCATCGCTCCGGCATGGCAGGCGATCGTGCCCCGGCTCGTGCCGAAGGAAAGCCTGCAGCAGGCGATCGCGATCAATAGCGTGGGCGTCAATATCAGCCGTGCGATCGGGCCGGCGCTGGCCGGCTTCGCGATCGTCGCGCTCGGCGCCGCGACGCCGTTCGCCCTGAACGCCGTGAGCTTCATCGGCGTGATCGCGGCCCTCGTCTGGTGGCGGCCGGCGGCCCGACCGACGGCCGCACTGCCGGCTGAAGCGTTGTGGGAAGGCGTCGTGCTGGGACTGCGTTATGCCCGCTCGAGCCGGCCGCTGAAGGCCACGCTGCTGCGCGCGGCGGTCTTCTTCCTGCCCGCCAGCGCATTCTGGGCGCTGCTGCCGCTCATCGCCCGGAAGGAACTCGCGGGGAGTGCCACGCTGTACGGCGTCATGCTCGGCAGCGTCGGAGTGGGTGCCGTGCTGGGCGCGCTCATTATGCCCGCCATTCGCGGCCGGCTCGGGCCCGAACGGCTGGTGATCGGCGCGACGGCCTTGATCGCCGGCGTGCTGTTCGCAGCCGCAGCCGTGCGCGAGGCGACGGTCCTGACGCTAGCCTGCCTCGCCTTCGGCGCGGGCTGGATCGCGGTCTTGTCGACGCTCAATGTCTCGGCGCAGATCGCGTTGCCAGACTGGGTGCGGGCGCGCGGCCTGTCCGTCTATCTCACGGTATTCTTCGGCGCGATGAGCGCCGGCAGCGCGCTGTGGGGACAGGTTGCGGCGGCGTTCTCGATCCCGGTCTCGCTGCTGGCCGCCGCCGGCGTGCTGCTGCTCGCGATTCCGCTCACCCGCGGGGCGAAACTCCACCAGGCCGAAGGACTGGACCTGTCGCCGTCAATGCACTGGCCGGCGCCGATCGTGGCCGGTGACGTCGCGGGCGAACGCAGCCCGGTGATGACGACGATCGAATACCGCGTGCAGCCGGACAAGGCCGGCGAGTTTCTCGATCGCATGGCCGAACTCGGCCACGCGCGCCGCCGCCTCGGGGCGTACGCGTGGGGCGTGCTCGAAGATGCTGCTGAGCCCGGCTGCTTCGTCGAGTACTTCGTCGAATCGTCGTGGCTGCAGCATCTTCGCCACCACGAGCGGGTCAGCGGTGCGGATCGTGCGGTGCAGGAACGTATCCAGGCCTTGCTCATCCCCGGCAGCAAGCCGGTCCCGCGGCACCTTCTGGGGCCGCAGGATCGGCTTGCTTGAGACGCGCCGACCTCCTCAGATCGCCCAGCAGGAACAACCCAGCGCACCCCAGAACCCGACGAAGTCGGACACCGGGACGTTCGACTTGCGCGCATGGTCGTGCCGATGACCATGCACCGTGCAAGCCCCGGCGCACTGGTGGAGTTCGGCGCGTTGAGCCGCTGGAGGGGCGGTCCGATAGTGCCCTGGTACGCGTGTTACGGGCGACCACTCCGGCAGCACGGGCAGCGGAGGTGGGGCGAGCGGCGCGAATTCGGCGCTGCCCCAGACGATCCTGCCGCCGACCACCGTCAGCACGGATTCGAGGCCCTTGATCGCTTCCTCTGGCACGCTGAAGTAGTCGTCGGACAGCACCGCGAGGTCCGCCAGCTGGCCGTTCCTGATCGCGCCCTTGATGCCCTGGTCGGACGAGAACCAGGCGCTGCCGGCGGTCCACAATTCGAGCGCCGTCTCGCGCGACAGCCGGTTCTCGTCGCCGTAGAGCTCAAGGCCGCCGACGGTGCGTCCGGCCACGAGCCAATAGAGCGCAGTCCACGGGTTGTAGCTCGCGACGCGCGTGGCGTCGGTGCCGGCCCCGACGGGAATGCCTGCGTCCAGCATGCGCCGGATCGGCGGCGTGAGACGCGCGGCCTCGGCGCCATAGCGATCGACGAAGTACTCGCCCTGGAAAGCCATGCGATGTTGGATCGCGATGCCGCCGCCGAGCGCTTTCACCCGCTCGATGTTCGGCGCGGAGATGGTCTCGGCGTGGTCGAAGAACCACGGCAGTCCGGCGAAGGGAATGTCGCGATCGACCTTCTCGAAGACGTCCAGCATGCGGCCGATCGATTCGTCGTAGGTCGCATGCAGGCGGAACGGCCAGCGGTGCTCGACGAGATGGCGCACGACCTTCTCGAGGTCCGCTTCCATCGTCGGCGCGAGGTCCGGCCGCGGTTCGAGGAAGTCCTCGAAATCGGCCGCCGAGAAGGTCAGCATTTCGCCGGCGCCGTTGTGCCGGTAGAAGTCGTCGCCCTGACGAAGCGTGACCGTACTCGTCCAGTTCTGGAAATCCGCCAGCTCCTCCTTCGGCCGCTGAGTGAAGAGGTTGTAGGAGATGCGCACCGTGAGCTTCTGCTCGCGTGCGAGGTCATCGATGACGCGATAGTCGTCCGGATAGTTCTGGAACCCGCCGCCCGCATCGATCGCGCTCGTCACCCCCAAGCGGTTCAGTTCGCGCATGAAGAGGCGGGTGGAGTTCACCTGGTGCTCGAACGGCAGCTTCGGGCCCTTGGCGAGCGTCGCATACAGGATCAGCGCGTTCGGGCGGGCGATCAGCATGCCGGTCGGTTCGCCGGAGGCATCGCGCTGGATTTCGCATCCCGGCGGCGCCGGCGTGTCCTTGCCGTAGCCCACGGCTCGCAGTGCGGCGCGATTGAGCAGTGCGCGATCGTAGAGGTGCAGGACGAAGACCGGAGTATCCGGCGCGACGGCGTTGATTTCGTCCAGCGTCGGCATCCGCCTTTCGGCGAACTGGAACTCGGTCCAGCCCCCGACGACGCGGACCCACTGCGGGCTGGGTGTGCGGGCCGCCTGCTCGCGCAGCATCCGCAGCGCGTCGGCGAGGGAGGGCACGCCTTCCCAGCGCAGCTCCAGGTTGTAGTTGAGGCCGCCGCGGATCAGGTGCAGGTGGGAGTCGTTGAGTCCGGGGATCACGCGCCGACCGTGCAGGTCGACGACCTGCGTCGTCGTGCCGCGCTTGGCCATCACGGTCGCGTCGTCGCCCACCGCGAGGAATTTCCCGTCCTTGATCGCGACCGCGCTTGCGGCAGGTTTGTCGCGATCGACCGTATGGATACGTCCGTTATGCAGGATCAAGTCTGCCGACATGTGGCATCTCCCGTATTGCGTTTATCGATCGCCCGGCTTGTCGGGCTGCGGGCGCGAGCCGTGCAGCCATGGACGGGCGATCCTGACCAGCAGGGGCATCGCGGCCCAGGTCAGTACGATGACGATTCCGCCGGCAACCACGCCGGCGAAGATGAATTTCGGTACGAGCTGACCGAACAGCGGGGCAAGCAGCGCCGACACAATCATGCTCACCGGCCACACGGCGAGCCAGGTGAGCAGGGCCATTTTCCACCTCGGCGGCGGAGGTCCGGGCGAACGGAACCAGGCTTCGAGGCCGTCGAGGCGCCGATAGACGGGTTCGCCCTCGGTCATTGTCCTCGCCCGTTCGTCCCAGGTCTTGAACATCGGCGAGTCGTAGAAGGCATCCCGCTCCTCTTCGTTGCGGAAGGTGCGCAGGATGCCGTATTCGCGCGCGTCCGAGCCCGGCGGCGGCACGAGCAGGCTCGCGCCCATCACGCCGCTGTGCGCGAATGAAGTCGAAAAAAATTCGCGCAGCGCCTGCTGGAATTCGGCCTCGCAGCCGGCACGTACGCGGCGGGTAATGGCGACGTGTATGGACATGATCGCTTCCGGGAAGTCTCGGCTCATGGTCCGTCACGGCGAGGCCCGGCAGGGCGCACGCCGGGACGGGACGCTCAGTGTTCCTTGTGCGGAACCACCTGCGGCGTCTTGGCCGACTGCGGAGCCTTATGCACCATCGTGTAGGCGTACTCGACACCGACACCGTAGGCACCGGCCTGCTGCTTGAGGATGGACATCAGTGCGTCGTAATGCTCGCGGTTCTTCCAGTCGCGCTGGAATTCGAGCAGCGCCGGGATCGTCGTCAGGCGCACCGCGCCGGCCTGGACCATCCGCGACAGTGCGGCATCGTGCGCGGCTTGCGAGGTCGCCCCGCAGCAATCCTCGACGACGTAGATGTTGTAGCCCGCGCCCAGCATCTCGATCGTCGGCCACGTCACGCAGACCTCCGTCCACAGGCCGGTCATGATGATGTTCTTGCGGCCGGTGGCCTCGATCGCCTGACGAAAACCGCTGTCGTCCCACGAGTTCATCGAGGTGCGCTCGACCACGGGCTGGCCTGGGAACACGTCGAGCAGTTGCGGCCAGATGTAGCCGCTGAAGGATTCCGTTTCGACGGCTGTCAGGACCGTCGGCACGTTGAATTCCTTGGCGACCTTGGCGAGCAGGGTGACGTTGTTGATCAGCGTGGCGCGGTCGATGTTGGCGACGCCGAACAGCATCTGCGGCTGGTGGTCGATGAATACGATTGCCGCGTCTTCAGGGGTGTAGAGCTTCTGGTAGGGGGTCATGCGATTTCTCCGTGGGGTTGATCGGCATCGGTTCGCTCCTGCGACCGATCCTCATCGCTGCTCAGGACAATGAGCCTGGGTCTTTGCTGCAATGATCAATACGGGCAGGGCAGTGTTCCTTCATGATCGCCATCGCTTCGGCGCGGTGCGCCTGTCGCGACCAGTCGCGCTGCAGTTCGAGCAGGAACTGCAAGGCCGTCAGCGACACGGCGCCCGCCTGTTCGACGCGGCGGATCGCGGCGTCGTGCGCCCTGCGGCTCGTCCCGCCCGACGCATCCTCGACGACGTACATGCCGAAGCCTTCTTCCAGCATCTGCAGCACCGCGAACACGAGTGCCGTTTCGCTCCAGAGGCCGGCAACGACGAAGTTCCGGCAACCGCAGCGCCTGACCGCTGCGACGAAGCGAGGGTCGTCCCATGCGTTCATGCTGGTGCGGGCGATGCGTTCCTGCCCGGGGAAGAGTTCGACCAGCTCCGGCACGAGATCTCCACCGAGTCCGGGGAAGTCGACCGTCGTCAGGATGACCGGCACGCGGAAAGCCTTCGCGGCCTTGGCCAGCAGTACGACGTTGTCAAGCAATTCGCCGCTGCCGCTGCTGAGCACTCCGCCGAGCATCTGCGGCTGCACGTCAATGAAGACGACGGCGCAGTTGTCGGGCGTCAGCAAGCCCTTGTCGGTCGAACTCATGCTCATGGCGGCCATCCCCTTGCATGCGATTGACGTGCATAGGATGGTCCGTCGCGAACGCGAGCACCATTGACCGTTCCGGCGAATTTACGGTCGCGGAAATGGAGGAGGCGGGTCTCCTCCTTTTGGAGGAGATGGAGGAGGAGGGGGGTTACAGATGGACCAGGCCGCGGCGGTTCGCGACCGTGACGGCTTCGGTGCGGCTCAGCACGTTCAGCTTGGTGAAGATGCTGCGCAGATGGGACTTGACCGTCGTCTCGCTGATGAAGAGATTGGCGCCGATTTCCCGGTTGCTCTTGCCTTGCGCCAGAAGCGCCAGCACGTCGAGCTCCCGGCCGGTGAGCGCTTCGCTGCTGATGCCGGAGGCGAGCTTGGTCAGGAGCGCTCCGGCTATCGAGGTTTCGCCCGCATGCACGCTGCGGATGGCTGCGAGCAGGTCCTCCCGTGGCGCGTCCTTCAACAGAAAGCCTTTGGCACCGGCCTTGATCGCGTTGGCGATGTCAGTGTCCGTGTCGAAGGTGGTGAGCATGATGATGCGCGCCGCGCCATCGTGCCGCCGGATTTCCTCCACGGCGCCGATGCCATCCAGCACCGGCATGCGCATGTCGAGCATCGTGACGTCCGGCCGCCGGGCCAACCACAACTCGACGGCTTCGCGGCCGTCGGCCGCCTGGCCCACGACGGTCATGTCCGCCTGCCGTCCGATGATTGCCGCGAGCCCCTCCAGCACGGTGACGTGATCGTCCGCGACCAATACGCCGATTCTGTCTCCCGGCTTCGTCGTCGAATCCGTCGAAGTCATGCTCATACCCCATTTGTCGTGACGTTCGCGATCGGCAGGACGACGGCAATCTCGGTTCCTCCCGCCGGCGCACTGTCGACGCTCAATTGGCCGCCCATCTCCTTGACCCGTTCGCCGATCCCGACCAAGCCGAAACCGTCATGAGTGCGCCCCGGATCGAATCCGCGTCCATCATCGCGCAGCCTCAGCATGAGCGCCTTCTCGGAAAAGGAAATCCGGACGCCGATACGGTTTGCGTGTCCGTGCCGCAGTGCGTTCGTGAGCGCTTCCTGACCGATGCGCAGGATGTTCTCTTCCCATGTGGCGGGGATGGCGCGCGGCTCACCATCGACCGTCAGCTCCGCGACGATCGCGGTACCGGCCGTCAGCTCGCTCATCAAGCGCCGCAAGGCTTCGCACAGATCATTCCTCTCGAGCCTGCGCGGACGCAAGGCGTGTACGGAACGCCGCGCCTCCTGCAGGCTCTCGCGGGCGAGGTTGCCGGCACGAGCCAGATGCGCCTCGGACTCCGTCACGAGACCCTTGGCCCTCGCATCGGCGGCCGCCTCCAGTTGAACGATCACACCGGTAAAACCTTGTGCGAGCGTGTCGTGGATGTCGCGCGCCATCCGGTTTCGTTCTGCCGTCACTGCCATCTGGCGGCTTTGCTGCGACAGTCGCATCAAGTGAATCGCCAGCATCGCCTGATGAGCCAGTGCACGCGTCAATTCCACGTCCTCGCGGCGAAACGACGGTTTGTCCCTGCAGCACATGCCGATGATCCCGGCGACTTTCCCCGCCATCGTCATCGGCATGAACAGAATCGCATTCACCTCCAGGGCACGCCAGCGCTCTTTCAGCAATGACACGGCGGGATCGGGGTCCGCGTCGTCGAACACGCGACTGCACGTGGCCTCCGCTTCGCATCCGACGCACAGGTGGGGGGAGGGCGTGTCGAGGTCCTCGAGCAGCCCGTGCAGCCCCGTCCGCAGAAGCTCCGACCATACCGGATAGCCCTTCAGCAAGCCCGGAAGTCTTTGTGCCGGATGGTTCGCGTCACCGCTCAGATGGTCGTCGCCTGCGGCGAGGATCGCCCTGACATCGAGCGAATCGCCGTCCTCGTTCCAATCCCACACGCAGACGCTATGCGCGCCCGACTGCTGGATGATGGTGCGCAGAACATGCTCCAGCAACCGGTCCGGATCGGACTCCCGGGCGAGTGCATCCAGCATGTGCGTAAGGGCGTCGAGTTGCCCGCGCGCCAGGTGTTCCGACGCCCGCAAGGCCTCCGCCGCTTGCTGGCGCTCGGTGACGTCGCGCAGGATGACCGTGAAAATCAGTTTGCCGCCGATGTCGAGCTTGGAAATCGAAGCCTCGGCCGGGAACTCGCGTCCGTCCTTCCTGCGCCCGACGACGGAGGTGCGTTGCCCCATGGCCCGCGCGATATCGCGCGAGCGCGTAAATTCCGCCAGATGTTTCGAGTGCTTGGCGGCGAGACGTTGCGGGATGAGACTGTTCAGCGACTGACCGATGAGCTCTGACGCCGAGTATCCGAAGACCGCTTCGGCGCCCTGGTTGAACAACACGATTCGCTCATGGGAATCGACCGAGATGATCGCGTCTTCGGCGATTGCCAGAATGCCCTCGAACCGCGCCTTCGCAGCCCGGGTCTCGTCCTCGCTGTTCTTCTGTTCCGTGATGTCCATGATCGCGCCGACGAACTCGGCCGCTCCCGGCCCCGTTCCAACGGCACGGGCCACCACATGAACCTGCTTGATCGTGCCATCCGGCATCAGCAGGCGATGCATCAGGTCGAAATCGATCAGTTCGCGTGCCGCCCGATCGAGGGTGTCACGCAGCGCAGAGCGATCGTCGGGATGAACCCGGTCGAACACGAGATTCAGCGTCGGCGTCGTCGCAGCATCGTAGCCGAGGATGCAGAACGTCTCCTTCGACCAGACGAGTTCGCCGCTGGCCACGTTCCAGCCGAAGCTGCCGGTGCGGCTCAAGCGCTGAGCCTCCGCCAGATAGGCCGCGCTGCGCCGCAATTCGTCATCCGCCTGTTTGCGCTCGGTGATGTCGGTCGAAATCCCGCTCACCAGCGCCGGATGCCCGCCCTCGTCGAAACCCAGGACGCCGCGCTCGTGAATCCAGCGTATCGTCCCCCCGGGTTGGACGATGCGGTATTCAATATCCTGATAATCGGGATCTTCGCCAGCGACCCAGCGCGAAAAAGTGGTCTCGATGCGAAGACGGTCGTCCGGATGAATGGACTCGATCCAGAGTCGCGGATTGCGATGGAGGTCTTCAACCGGTCGGCCCCAGATATGTTCAAAGCTCGGGCTCGCATACAACACCTTTTCCGGGTGCAAGGCCGTGAACCAGATGACCTCCGGGATCGCGTCGGCCATCCGGCGAAAGCGCTCTTCGCTTTCCTGCAACTGGGCCTGGGTACGCTTAAGCCCATCGATGTCGACACTCGATCCGTACCAACGAACGATGGCGCCCCCACCGTCGCGCAGCGGGTAGTCGCGATGCAGGAACCTGCGGTACTCCCCATCGGCCCGCCGGACCCGGCCTTCGGCCTCGAACGGGACTCCGTTTGCCAACGCCGCACGCCATTCCTCGACCCACCGAGTGACATCATCGGGATGGATAGCAATGGTCCACCCCCAGCCGAGCAATTCTTCCGGCGGAAGCCCGACGTAATCCGACCAGCGCCGATTCACGAAGTCGACATGACCGTCCGGGCGCGCGCTGCGAATCATCGCGGGCGCCGAGTCCAGGATCAGACGAAGCTCATCTTCGCGTTGCATGACTGCATCTTCCTCCGACTTGTGGCCGTCGTATCGCACTGGTTCCGTCAGCGGGCCGTTCTGACCGGCCGTGCGGCGAGCTCATGATAGTTGCGGGCGGTCACGGCTTGCATGCGGCCGACTGGGAAGGGAATGGAGGAGGGGAGCGCCCGACGACAGCCCGACAACAATATTTAACCGCGGAATGTTCTGGAAGCAATACAACCCCCCGTCGAAGGCTTCTTCCGCCTTGCTCTGTGCCGAGTGGGTATGCCGGTCCATTGTTGGCTCCAGGAATATGCGTACGAAATGCGGCGCAATGCATACAAATTATGACATTAAAATGTTTGCGCTGATGTGCGGAACGCCGCATGATTGCAAGGATTTCGCTCGCGCAGGGCGGTGATTGCGACCACGATTTCAATGTTGTGGAAGCATCCGTGCGTGCCATGCGCAGCGGCGTTCCCGCCCAGTCATAGAACGGAGCAGAAAATGAGGAATGGAATACTTGCGGCGACCGTCATGTGCAGTCTTGCCGGTTTGCCCGCCGGTGTCGCGGCCCAGACGCAGCCGGGGAATCTCGGCGTGTCGGTGGAAGTGCGCGAAGAGGTGCGCAACAGCTTCATCTTCGTGCTGCGCGACGACGTTCCCGCGAACGAGGTGGCGCGTCACGCCAATGCGCTCGCGGTGGGGGCGGGCGGCAGGGTCACCCATACCTATACCGCGTCGATCAAGGGTTTCGCGGCGAAGATGCCCGACGAGGCCGCCGCGCGCATGCTCGCGGCCAATCCGCTGATCGCATCCTACGAACCGGATGCCATCGCCTACGCCTTCGCCAAGCCGGGCACGGCCGCGGCCTATCCCTGCACCGCGCCGCAGACCCCGTGGGGCGTCACGCGCGTCGGCGGGGCCGGCGACGGCACGGGCCGCACGGCGTGGGTCATCGATACCGGCATCGATTTCGAGCACCCCGACCTGATCGTGGATCGCGGTCGCAGCGCCAGCTTTCTGCTGCGCGGCAAGACCTCGGCGGACGACGGCAACGGCCACGGCACCCATGTCGCCGGCACGATCGGAGCGCTCAACAACGGCTGCGACGTCGTCGGCGTCGCGGCCGGCGCGACGCTGGTCGCGGTGCGCGTGCTCGACAACAGCGGCTCGGGAAGTTATTCCGGCGTGATCAAGGGGATCGACTACGTCGCGGCGAACGCCGCAAACGGCGACGTCGCGAACATGAGCCTGGGCGGACCTTACAGCGCGCTCCTGAATGACGCGGTGACCAAGGCGTCCTACACGAAGGACAACAACGGCAACGAGAAGAACGTGTATTTTGCCCTTGCAGCCGGCAACGAGAGCGCCGACGCGGCGAATTACTCGCCGGCCAGCGCCAACGGCCCGAACATCTACACGGTGTCGGCGATCGATGGCAGCGATACCCTCGCGTGGTTCTCGAACTATGGCAACCCGCCGGTCGACTGCGCCGCGCCGGGTGTGAGCATCGTGTCGACGAAGAACGGCGGCGGTGTCACGGCCTTTTCGGGGACCTCGATGGCCGCGCCCCACGTTGCGGGAATCCTCCTGCTCGGCACGCCGACCTCCGGCGGCAGCATCAAAGGCGATCGGGACAGTAATCCGGATCCGATCTGCCACCGCTGATTGCGGCCTCAGCCCCGCCGCATCCTGCGCGGCGGGGTATCACCATTGCGATTCATGGCGCGTCGCCCGCTTCAATTGCGGCCGGCGCAATCGCGGCGCCGCGTTCCGCGAGCAGCGCGCGCAGCACCGAGCGGTGGCAGTGCGCTTCGTCCGCGCAGTAGCAGCCGATCGAGAAGTTTGTCTGGTGCGATAGCGCGGCCAGCACGTCGAGCGAGCGGCTGTTGTCGGGTGTCGTCATCTCGGCGCGGTAGCGCTTCACGAAGGCCTGCCACTCGGCGGGCGACTGAGCGTGCTGCGCCTGCTGCGCGAGCTTCATCGTGTCGACGCTGGGCGCGAGGTTGGGATACCACACGTCGTACCAGTTCTGCGACGCGAACTCGGCCTTCGGCACGCCGCGCGGCGGGCGGCGCACGGTGCCGATGCGCAGGCCTTCGTCGGGCGCTCGCGGGGTACCCAGGCGGACAATGCGCAGGACCACGGTCGTTCTCCTTGTCCTTGCAGCCCGGTGGTGGGCGGGCCGGCGGTGAATGCGGGGCATCTTGCGCGTGCAGCGTGTGTCACGCAATGCGCACGCCCTCCTCGAACTCGATGCCGTGGCGGAAGGCGATCTCGGGCGTTCGGCATGGCTGGATCAGCGTCGCGTCGCCATATTTGAGCGCGACCGAGGCGCTTGCGGTGCCGGGGCTGAGCTTTCGGATCGCGCCGTCGCGTATCGTCAGCGCGAGGCTGTGGAATTCGGCCTCCAGCGCCAGCGTGAGCCGCAGCACCGGCAGGCTGATCCCGGCGAAGCCGAGGCGGATGTCGATCGCCTGCGGGGCGCGGATGCGGCACTTGCCCCAGTGCACGATCGCGCTCTCGCCGGGCGGGTGCTTCGCCGGGTCCGCGTATTCGCGCAACTCGTCGACGGCCGCCCAGGCCTTGAACACGAGCTCGAAGACGTCGAGGCGCAATTGTGCGGCAACCGCCTCGGCCGCTTCCTCGGCGACGAAGCCGAGCAGCGTGGCCGGAAAGTCGGCGTGCGCGGCATGCGCGCGCACATGCTCTTGCAGCGTGTCCTTGAGGTCGTCAGCGGCGACGTCGAGCAGCTGGCTGATGGTGATGCCGGTTTCACTCATGGCCGGGCTCCGGTGAAATGTCGGCGCGCGGTTGCGCGGCCGCGCGCAGGGGCGTGACGGCGATCTCGACGCGCAGCGGCGGCCCCTCCAGCGGCACGCAGCGCGGGCGTTCCGCGGCGCCGGCAAAGCTCGCGCGGACCGTCGGTTTCTGCACGGACGGGGGGCGCCCGCCTGTGCTGCGCGCCCGCAGCCACCACGCTGCGGCGCCGACCGCCGGCAGGGGGGCGAGCACCCACCACCACAGCGGGCTGGGGCCGGGCGGCGGAACCGGCTCCGATACGGGCGATACGGGCGGCAAGGTCGGCGAAGGTACCGGCGGTGGCTCCGGCGGTGGCTCCGGGGGCGGTGCAGCGGGCGGCTCCTCCGGTGGCGGTGATTCGGGCGCAGGTGTGGGCGGGGCAGGCGGTTCGGGTTCGGGAGCCGGGGGCGTGGGG
>NZ_WTVS01000058.1 GCF_012911005.2 Aromatoleum toluolicum
GGATGTGAGGGGGCGAGGCGGGCTTTGCCTCTCGGCGAGGTCAGCGCAGATGGTTCGAGATCAATTCGAAACCGGACTGGGAAACCGGGACGGGCTCAGGCGTGTGATGCGGAATGGCCCACTCGGGCGCGGTTCGCGTCGTGTCGCGAGCACGGTGGTCCGCGAGCGTGAGCGTACTCAGCGCGGCAAGCGACGCAGTGAGCAAGCTGACTGCGAGCGTCAGCGGAATGAAATGTCGTGAGCGCTTGTTGCGGTTGAACATGACCGTCGCCTCCTGACTGGCTTGCACAGGGTCAAGTTACGCCAGAGCAGCAGGACTTTCGCCCCCCCAACAAGAGGAGGGGCGGGGAAGGAGGACGCCTGCATCGGCCGTCGGCCAGTGAGCCGCTATTCGGTGGCCGAGCGCCAACGCTCAACGGGACATGTCGCGCAGCTGCTTTGTCGCAGTGATGTTCGCCGCAGCGATAAAGTGCTGTATTGGCCGGTCGGGAGCCCATGAATCGATGACGGAACGGCCGTGTTGTCCGATGGCAATTTCCACGGACGTGAAGCCGGTTTCGCGAAGCATCGCGGAGAGCCCGTCCAATCCGGTCGCGCCGGCAATGCAGCCGGTGTGAAGCGCGATGTCGTCCTGAAGTTCGAGGGGTAGTGGCGCCAGCGCGACGATGTCTGCGACGGCAAGACGTCCTCCGGGCTTGAGCACCCTGCGGGCTTCGGCGAAAACGCGTTGCTTGTCCGCGCAGAGATTGATGACGCAGTTCGACATCACGACATCGAAGCTGGCATCGGGAAAGGGGAGGGATTCGATCTCCGCCTGGACGAAGCTCACGATCGGGACATCCGCATCGCGCGCGTGCCGGCGGGCCAGTCGGACCATCTCGGGCGTCATGTCGACGCCAACCACGCGCCCGCGGCGGCCGACCTCGACGGCCGCGGCGAGGCAATCGAAGCCGGCGCCGGACCCCAGGTCGAGGACCCATTCGCCCGGCGCAAGGCCGGCAAGGACGGTGGGACTGCCGCAGCCAAGGCCGCTGTGCGGGGTGCAGGTCAATGGTCTCTTGCCGCTGACCACGGCGGCGGCCCGAGCCGCGGCGTCCGCGTAGGCCTGGCGCACCCGCGGGCGCAAGGCGTCGGTCGGACGATCTGCGCTCACGGGCGCCCAGCGCAGTCGGCCGGCTGGCCTTCCATGCGCCGATATTTCATGTTGTACAGGCAGAAGGGCATGAGCTTGCCGTCTGCGGTGAGCTTGTGCACACAGCAGCGGCGCGCGCGCTCCTGGTCGAAGCAGTACGCGTCCATCATGCCGTGAAAACCCACTGCGAAGAAGTCGGCGCCCTCGAGCGCGTCGGCGAGTTGCTGGCGGACGTCGCCGCTGCCGTCGCCACACCCGCAGCCGGCGCTATCGCAACCGAGTTGTCGCAGCAGGGTGTCCCAGTCGCTGAAATCCGCCACGTGCTGGCGCAGGCGATCGTCGCCGACCAGTCGGCTGAGCGGAAGCAACTCGCCATTCCGGTCCACGACGATGTAGGCGAGCAAGCCGCAGCGCGGGTCGGGACAGGACATCGGCAGCAGGTCGCCGGCGCGCAAGCGGCCCTCGCTCTGCGTTTCGATCGCATGCAGGAAATGGGTGGCCGTGAAACGCCGGTGGCTCTGCGCGAGTTCGCGCGGATAGCGGCCGGATAGCACCACCGACTGGAAATTGATGCCGGTAAGGCGCCGTTCGGCGGCGAAGCGGATCAGGGGCCACAGTGCCTGTTCGTTGACGCCGGGAACCACGGTCACTGCGAGCACCACTTGCAGGCCTGCGGTGCGGCAGTGCTCGATGGCCTGCAGCTTTTCGGCGCGCAGGTCGCGACCGCGGATGAATTCGTTCTGGACGGCCTCGAGTCCGTCCATTTGCAGGTAGACGCCGGTGAGTCCGGCGGCGCGCAATTCGACGGCCAGGTCAGGATTGCTTGCGAGCACCAGCCCGTTGGTGTCGATTTCCATCTTCGTGAAACCCAGGGCGCGGGCCCCACGGACGATTTCCACGAGATCGGGATGGACCGTCGGTTCTCCGCCGGCAAACTGCAACGGTACCGGCTGGCCTTCGGTTTCGAGCAGGCTCCGCAGCGCGCCGAGGACTTGCTCGCGGCTCAGTTCGCTTCCCTTGGCCTTGGCATCGGCCAGGCATACAGGGCAGGGGAGGTTGCAGCGCTGCGTGATCTCGACGATCGCCAGGCAGGTGTGCTGGTCGTGCGCGGGACACAGGCCGCAATCGTCGGGGCAGCCCTTCGCTTCGGGCATGCTCACGCGTGCGGGGCGTTTGACGAAACGTGGCGAACGGCGCATGCGTTCGTAGCTGGCGATGTCGGTCGCGATGAGGCTCTCGAACGCGCCGTGCTCGGGGCAGGTCTTGCGCATGACGACGCCGGCCGGGCTCGATGACACCCTGCCCGGGATGCTCTTCAGACATTCCGGGCACATGCTCATGACGTCGTGGCCGAAGCGCAGCCCGCCGCTGATGTCGATGCGGGTGCTTGCGCCTGGCGAGGCCGGGGCCGACGGAGGCAGGCAGGACTGGTCGTTCATTCGAGTTCGACCATGATGCAAGCGAAGACCAGATTGCGCTTGAAGCCAGGAAGGTCGGACGTGGTGAGCGTGAAGCTGCGCGTCGGCCAGTCCGGCGGTCCGATTTCATCGTTCACACCAAGGATGTCCGTGATGTCCTCCTCGACCGTCTCGAGGAACTCCGCCTCGGACGCCATTTCGCTCACGAAAACGACACGGTAGCCTTGGTCCGCCAATGCCTCGATTTTCACTTTCTTCCACGGTTTGGAGGGCAGTGCAAGCATGGTTGCGGCGCCTCCTTACACGCGTCGAAGTCGATCTGGATTGCGCATCTGAACCCCCTCGGCGTTCGTCAGGTTCCTTCCTTGGCCAGCAACGTGGCGGCGATCTCCGCCGCTCGGGAAGTGTAACGCGCACAGCGACGGTGCAATCGGCGATCGCGGAAAACGGCCTGGCCTTCGGGGGTGCCGATATCGCAACCGAGCAGTTGGTCGCAATTGCGTCCGCCGAACTCCGCTTCGAACGCGCGGACAAGCTCCCGGGTTGCCGAATAGGCGGCATCAGCGGTTTGTTCCGCGTTGCTGCGACCCAGCGACAGACCGAGGCCCATGATGGCACCGGTGAGGGCCCCGCAAGGCCCGCAGGTGCGAGACATGCCGCCGCAGAAGGCCGTCGCCATCTTCGGGATCAGCTCGGAATCGATGCCTTGGGCCTTGGCCAGCGCGGTCAGCACCGCTTCGGCACAATACAGTCCCGACGCCGAAGCTTCCTCGGCCAGACGGCGGACGTCGTCGGCCGACAGCGGTGCCTTCGATGCGTCGGTGTTCATCGCGCGGCTCCTCGGTAACGTGAATCAGCAGGCGATGCCGGCTCCGCCGTCGACCACGACGTACTGCCCGGTGATATGGCGCGAGGCCTCGGTTGCGAGGAACAGCGCGGTGCCCTGGATGTCCTCTTCGGCGCCGAGGCGGTGCAGGGGCGTGCTGGCGATGAGCGCCTCGCCGATCTTTTCGAGATGGCGCGCGGACATCTTGGTCGGGAAGTAGCCGGGGCAGATGGCATTCACGTTGATGTTGTACTTGCCCCATTCCGAGGCGAGCGCCCGCGTGAAATTGACCACCGCTCCCTTGCTGGTGTTGTAGGCAATGGTGGTGGTGCCGACCGGACCGCCGGCCAATCCGGTGACGGACGCGATGTTGACGACCTTGCCCGAATTGCGGGGAATCATGCAGCGTCGGCCGACTTCCTGCGTGAGGAAGAACAGGCCATTGATGTTGAGATTCATGACCTTGTTCCACGCGTCCGCCGTGTAGTCCTCGGCCGGCGCGCCCCAGGTGGCGCCCGCATTGTTCACGAGGATGTCGATGGTGCCGAAGCGGTCGATCACCTGATCCACCATGTTGGGGATCAGCTCGAACTTCGAGAGGTCGTTGGAAATCGTCATGGCCTCGATACCGAGGGCCTTCAGATGGGCCTCGGCTTCCTTCAGTTCGTCGGCCTTGCGTGCCGTGATTGCCACCTTTGCGCCCATCTCGCCCAGGGCCTCGGCCATCCGCAGGCCGAGTCCGCGCGAGCCGCCGGTGATCAGGGCGACCTTGCCGGTGAGGTCAAACAGATTCTTTACGCTCATGGTCCTTCCTTCCTTCCTCTATCGATGTCTTCCGAAGTGCGGGGTGCCGGCTTGCCGGACCGCACCGGGTGTGCCGCGACTGTCAGATTTGCCGCGTCGCGCCCTGCCAGTACTTGTCGCGCAGATCGCGCTTCTGCACCTTGCCGTTGGCGCTGCGCGGCAGCCGATCGATGAAATCCACCGACTTTGGCGTCTTCACGCTGCCGAGTTTGCCCTTGCACAGGGCGATGACTTCCTCTGCGCTGACCTGCTTGCCCGGACTGAGCTCGATCACCGCCTTGACCGCTTCGCCCCATTTTTCATCGGGCACGCCGACCACGGCGCAGTCCTGCACCGCGGGCAGGCTGTTGATCACGCCTTCGACTTCGGACGAATACACGTTGAAGCCGCCGGTGATGATCATGTCCTTCTTGCGATCGGTGATGTGCAGGAAGCCCTCGGTGTCCAGGTACCCCACGTCGCCGGTGTGCAACCACCCCCCGACGACGGTTTCCGCCGTCTTCGCGGCGTCCTGGTAATACCCCTTCATCACGTTGTCGCCGGCGACGCAGATTTCGCCGACCTGGCCGTCGGGCAGTGCCTTGTTGTCGTCGTCGCGGATGGTGACGCGCAGGAAGGGGAAGGGACGTCCGCAGGAGGACAGCCGTGCTTCCGGTGCGATTTCGCCGTCGACGAAATGCTCTTCGGGACGCAGGCAGCTGATGCTGGCGGCCGCCTCAGTCTGGCCGAAGGCCTGGATCATCACCGGGCCGAAGGTCTTCAGCGCCCGGCGCAGCTTCTCCGGGGACATCGGCGCTGCGCCATAGAGGAAGTAGCGCAGCGACGAGAAGTCGCGCTCGGCAATGCCCGGCAGGTCGAGCAGCACGTAGATCACCGTCGGCGGCAGGAAGAATTCGGTGACGCGGTGCTTCTCGATGGCATCGAGGAGGAGGGCGGGATCCGGCTTTGGCAGGATCACGACCTTGCCGCCGCGCAGCGTCGCCATCAGCGAAAACACACCGGCGGTGTGGGTGAGCGGTGCGGCGGCGAGGTTGACCGGCTTCTGGTCCGCGGGATAGTTGAGTGCCGAAAGGTAGTTGGCCACCATGGTCTGCAGCGCACGGTGGGTCGTCATGACGCCCTTCGGCTTGCCGGTGGTCCCCCCGGTGCTCATCAGCGCGCACACGTCATCGTTGTCGGTCTGCACATCGGGGCACGCTTCCGACTGCGTCGCGGCCCATTTGGGCAGGGACAGCGCATCGGGCACGTCGCCGTCGATGCAGATGTAGTGGCGCACCTTCGTCAGTTGCGGACGCAGCGAGGCCACCTGGGCGGCAAAGGCCGACTGGAAGAACAGCACCTCGCAGTCGAACGTGTCGAGCACGTAGGCGTTTTCCTCCGCGCCGTTGCGCGGGTTGATCGGCATCCAGGCCATGCCCGCGCGCCAGATCGCCAGCGTACATAGCCAGCCCGTTGGATCGTTGGCGGACCATACGGCGGCCTTGGCTTCCTTGCGGCAGCCCAGGTCCAGCAGCCCGTTGGCGACACGATTGGTGAAGAGCCGGGCTTCGCCGTAGGTGGTGCGCTGCTCGCCGAAGATCAGGTAGTCCGCGTCGGGGTCGATGCTGCAGCCGCGATCGAAGAAGTCGATGATCGCCATGGCTCAGATCTCCTTGACCATCTTCGCGTAGCCGAAACGCTCCAGCGTGGCCAGCACGTTCTTGTAGCCGAAGGCCTGCGAGGGGCTCTGGAAGCCAGTGGGAGGCGTCGTCATGCGCAGCAGGCAGCTGGCGACGAAGGCCTGCAGCAGGCCCGTCTGCTGGTAGCCGCTGTGGCTGTAGATCGTGTATTGGACGCGCCCGGTGAGACCGCTGCCGGTAGCAGTGTCCCAGTTGCGCGCGGTCAGCGGGTTCTCGCGCGGAGGCATGCCGTTCTGAACGCCGTCGGCGATCTTCGCCAGCGCCTTGACCTGCTCTTCCTCGGGCAGTTTGGCCAGCTCGTTGTGGTAGAGCTTGTTGATGCCGATGATCTGCTCCGCCAGTTGGCGGTTGCCGAAGGCGCACAGGGCCTTGAGGTTGCGGATGCGCGGATGGCTGGTGAACCACAGCGGGGGCGCCAGACCGGCGCCGGGGATGCCGAGCACGGTGCGGGTGGTGAAGGGCGCGGTCAGCTCGGCGCTGTAAGCCGGCGGCCAGGCGGTCAGCTGGCCGTTCTCCAGGAAGTATTCCTTCGCGCGCGCCATCTGCACCAGGGTGTGGGCCGAGCCGACCGTCGGCGTGACGGCCGGGATGGTCACCGCCTCGATGGTGTCGATGTCCTCGTGTTCCGCGCAGGCATGGCAGGCGATGTCCATCACCGCGTTCTGGTAGGCGGTGCAGGGGCCGAAATAGAGGCCGCGCTTGGCGAACTCGGCGCTGTACTTGTCGCGCATGTCGAGCATGAAGGCTTGCTCGCCGGTCGTGTCGAGATAGTGGCAGCCGGCTTCAAGGGCAGCCTGCACGACGGTTTCGCCGTAGAGCAGGAAGGGGCCGACGACGTTGCACACGACTTTCGCGCCCGCGAAGAGCTTGGTGAGCGCGCCTACGTCGTGCTCGACCACCGCCAGTTCATAGTCTGCGGTTTCAATGCCCGGAACGCGCTTCATTGCTTCTTCCAGCCGTTCCCGGTTGCGTCCGGCGGCGATGAAGGGGATCTGGTAATGGCGCAGGAATTCGCAGGTCAGTTGACCGGTGTAGCCGCTGGCACCGTAGACGACGACGGGTTTCTTGCTCATGGATGTCTCCAACTCTGGTGTAGTCATGGTTGCTGGCTTGCTGGCTTGCTGGCTGCCCAGCGGTGGTTTGCATGCAGGCGGGCCGCATTGCGATCGGCATGTCACTGCCTCTGGAAGATGTGCACGAAGCCGGCGCTGCCGAGGCCGCCGTTGTGCTGCAGGGCGGTGCGCGCACCTTCCACCTGGCGGGCGCCGGCTTCGCCGCGCAACTGCCAGACCAGCTCGGTGATCTGCGCGAGGCCGGTGGCACCGAGCGGGTGCCCCTTGGAGAGCAGACCGCCCGACGGATTGACGACGTACCTGCCGCCGTAGGTGTTCTGGTCCTCCATCACGAAGCGCTGCATGTCCTCGTCCTTGCACAGGCCGAGCGCGGCGTAGGTGATGATCTCGTTGCTGGTGAAACAGTCGTGCAGCTCGACGACGTCGATGTCTTCCGGCCCGACGCCGGCGCTCTCGTAGGCCAGTTGCGCGGTCTCCCGGCTCACGCCGCGGAAGATGACGTCCAGTGGATTGTCGCTGTCGAAGTATTCCTGCCGGTCGCTGCGCCAGCCTTGACCCACCAGGCGCACATCGCTGCGGATACCGTGCTGTTTGGCGAAGTCCTCGCTGCACACGAGCACGGCCGCCGCGCCGCAGCTGGGCGGGCAGGCGTAGAGCTTGCGCAGGCCGCGGTAGATCGGCTGGGAGTCGAGCACATCCGCTTCGGTCAGCGGATCGCGGAAGATCGCGTACGGGCTGGCCGCGGCGTGCCGGCGCGCCTTGACCGCGACGCGAGCCAGTGCCCGGTCGGTCACGCCATAGCGTTCCTTGATCGCATCCACCTGCGCACCGAAAAGCTGGATGGCCGGCGGCAGCTTGCGCTCTTCGTCCGTGTAGTGCATCAGGTTCGCGACCGCACCGTTGTGGCGATGGATCGGGTTGATGCGATCGGGGAAGATGAAATCGAGCGCGCCGGGCACCATCTGCTCGAAGCCGACGGCCAGCGCGCAATCGACCTGGCCGCCCTTGACGGCCTGCGATGCCAGCGCGAACGCCGTCGAACCGCTCGAGCAGTTGTTGTTGACGTTGACGATGGGCACGCCGTTGATGCCAACGTTGTAGAGCGCCGCCTGGCCGGAGCAGGAGTCGCCATAGACATAGCTGGCGTAGGCCTGCTGGACCTGGTCGTAGGCAATGCCCGCGTCCTTGAGCGCACCGCGTGCGGCCTGCGCGCCCATGACATCGTAGGACTCGCTCTTCCCCGGTTTCTTGAACGGAATCATGCCGACGCCGGCAATCACGACTTGGGTCATTCCCTGTTTCCTTTTCGGATCGGTTGATTGGCGCGCTTACAGCCCGTGCTGCTGCTTGTACCAAGTGCTGAGCCAGCTGCCGCCGACGAGGCTGAGCAGGTTGTTCTCGCCATCCTCGATCAGTGCCGCACGGGCATCGCGGAAGATCTTTTCGAGCGGGTATTCCTTCGTCAGGCCGTTGCCGCCGAACATCTGCAGCGCCTCGTTGGCCACCTCGAATGCGGCTTGCGTGACGTAGGTCTTGCTGGTGATCGAGCCGAGGACGTGGGGGCCGTTGGGGCCGTAGTTGTAATTGACGACGCGGTGGGCGATGGCGCGCGCCGACTCGACCTTGCGCCACATGTCGAACAGGCGGGCGCGCACGCTCTGGTGGTTGATCAGCTGCGTGCCGCCCTGCTTGCGCTCGTGGGCGTAGGCCAGCGCGTGCTCGAAGGCGGCGCGCGCCACGCCGGTGAAGGTGAGCGCCATCTCCATGTTGGCGAAGGTGAGCGCCCCGAAGAACGCGCCGTGCGCGGTGTCCTGTCCCGCGATCACGTACTTCTTCGGGATCACCACGTCGTTGAAGTAGATCTCGCCCTGGGGCAGGGGGCGCTGGCCGATCTTGTCCAGCGGCTTGCCCTTGGTGACGCCTTTGTCGAACGGCACCAGCGCGGCGATGTAGTTGAGCCCGCCCTGGTCGTTCCACAGGCCGTCGCCGTAGTCGCACTGGCAGAAGACGAAGCCGCTGGTGGCCACCGGCGCGCCGCTGACCCACGCCGAGCACTGGCCGGTGATCACGACCTCGTCGCCGACCACCTTGGCGAACAGGTTGCCGCGGCCCTGTTTGGTGCCCGGATGGACCTGGGTGGCCTGGATGTCGCCCAGGTCGCTGCCGCGGTCCGGCTGGGTGCCGACCCAGCAACCGATGCCGTTACCGAAGCGGTCGATCAGCTCGGGGTCGCCCGACATGTAAGCGGCGAAGGCCGGGAAGGCCGTGGCGAGCGAGAAGATCGCGAGGCCCGGGTCGCCCCAGCCCAGTTCCTCGAAGATCAGCGGCAGCATGCGCGCCTTCTGCTCCGAGCTCATTGCGCCGACCGCTTGCAGGTCGAGCAGGCCGATCTCCTTCATCTGCCTGACGTAATCCCACAGCGGGGAACCGGCCGCCACGACCTCGTCGGGCGTCATATGGTCGAGCTTGCGGCCGATCGGGCGCATCACCTCTTCGGCGAAGCGATGCGCGACCTCCTGGATGGCGCGCTCTTCCTCGGAGAGTTGGGCTTCGAGGCCGGCCATGCCGAGCGTGGGGTTCGGGATTCTGTCAAATGCAAACATGTTTATCACCGCGCTGGATTAAGAAATGGTCCTGCCAATGTCTATGGCGATAAAGGCGAAGTCGCGATCAATTGGAATTGAAATTGAATTCGGTCTTTGCCTTCCCCAATACATCGAAGCCCTGTCTATTTGCTAATTGAACGATTAAGTTGGCTGAATTCTGAACTGGACTTCGCTCTATTCCGATTCTGAAGTTGCGACTTAAATATCGGGTATCTGAATTGATCGGTCACCCCCCCAGGCGAGGTGGGGCGCTGGATCGGTGCTCTGGAAGTCGTGAAACCGGGACGGTTGCCATGCGTGCTGCGCGGAGAGTCACGCGTGAATTCGTCTTCGCGAGCGGCAATGCGTGCGTGCCGGACCATCCGGATCCCAGCGCGTTTGCGTGGGTTTGGATGGTGACCGGCATCTTGACTGCGCCCGCGTGCGTTACGGCTTCGCGGATTGTTCAGGGGGGGCTAGAGGCCCAGGCCAGAGCGATAAACGACCGCCCAGACGGCGATCCATCCGGCACAACCCAAAGCGGTCAGAAGCAGCCGGATTGCCGCACACGCGATGCCGCAATCCGGATCTTTCTGCGAGGTTTCGATCGGCATGGAAACGGTCTCCTCTCGATCGCGCAGAGGCGCCTTTCCTATGCGTGAGCCCGGATTTCCCGATGGGCCGGATCGGGGAAAATACAGTCCGAAAGGCAAACCTTCACGCATTGCGACTCCTCGAAATGTCCGATGCACTCGGTGCATCTGGCGGGATCGATCACGAAGATGTCTTCGCCTGGAGCGATTGCCTCGTTCGGGCATTCCATTTCGCACATGCCGCAATTGATGCAGTCAGAATTGATCAGTAGTGCCATGTCTTCCTCCTCGTGTGTGCCCGATACCTCTTCGGCTCGTCGCGGTGCGACGTCTTCGGTGTGATGCTCGTGAGCGGTATTTAGCGCGTGGAAGTCCCGAGCGCGTTTGACGCTCAAGGTCATCGACTTGACAATCCGTGACAGTGGGAAGGGGGAAATGCCTGAGCGCCGATCGCCACGCGATCGGTTCACCGCGAACCTACCGGCAATGCGCAGGGCGGGCGTTGGGCCGACGGGCAGGGGCGCGCCGCACCGGCGAGCGTCGCCGGCCGAGTGCGGGCGTGCCGAGGGCTATTGGTGCGTCTGCCGAAGCTTAGATCGCTTCAGGTCCGTCGTTCAGGTGCGTCTGGCGCCACGTCGTGGCCGTGCAGCCGAAGCGGCTGGAAAACCATCTCGAGAACGCCGACGGCTCCGAGAATCCCAGCAACTCCGCAAGGTCCTTGAGGGGGCGCTGGGAGTTACTCAAGTACTTGACGGCCAGTTCGCGCCGCGCACCATCGAGAATTTCCGAAAAGGTTTGTCCGCTGCGTTGCAGGTGTCGATGCAGCGTGCGCCGGTCGAGACCGAGGTGTTGGGAGACCACGTCGACCGAACACCGGCCCGTCGGCAGAAGCAGCCAGACGAGCTGGCGCACGTTCTCGGCAGGGGATTGAGCCGGTTCCGTGTTGATGACCTCGAGCAGCTTCTGCATGTAGCGCGCGGTTTCGGGATCGTAGGTCGGCAGCGGGTCATCGAGAATCGCGGCACGGCAGATGATTCCGTCGATGTTGCTGTTGAACTGCAGGCGCGTATCGAACACGCGCTGGTGTACGCGCAGGTCGCTCGGGGCCGAGTGGCGGAAACACACGGCGGTCGGATGCCATTCGTTGCCCAGCAACACGCGGAGCGTTCGGTACAGCACACCGAGTGACAGCTCGGTTGCCTGGCGAATCGGTTCCGGTCGATCGGGCATCAGTTCTTCACGGATGATCAGGACGCCGTCGGCCTCCTCGAACAGGAACATTGCCGCCTCGGCCTGCAGGTAGCTGTAGTTGCGTATTGCCTCGAGCGCCTTGCGCATCGTGGGCTGGCTCTTCAGGACAATGCCCAACGGTCCGAGATTCGAGAGTTGGCGCCCCTCTGCCAGCCGCAGGCCGAAGTTCTCCACCCCTGCCGCCCTGGCCGAGTTTTCCAGCAACTGCGCATAGGCAGAGAACGGGATCTTCGTGTCGGGGTTCGACAGGCATGCGGGGCTGATATTGACGCGCCGCAGTTCTTCCATTGGGGAAATATTCAACGCCTGCGCGAGTTCGACGTAATTGGTCAGGCCCGCGCTGCGGTGAAGTTTTTTTATTGCCATTGCCCCTGTCGTCCCTGAATCGAATAGCGCTGCTTAACTCTATCCGGGTGTCACCAAATGTCAAGTTGCTGTCTTTGATCGTCAATCTCGATCCGATTGACCGTCCTTAATGTGGCAGCGCAGATCAAATCAAAATTTCAATTGGAGGAGCCAGCGATGAGTGAGAGCAGTTTCAAGATCGCCGAGGTGATTGATCCGAGGAAGATACCCGAGTTGCAGCCGGTGACCACTATCGGCATCGACATCGGGTCTCGGCAATCGAAGGCGGTGATGGTCAGTGGCGACCATATCCACACCGTAATTACCGCCAGCGGTGTCCATCCGGCCGAAACGGCTACGCGGCTGGTCAACAAGTTGCTGAAAGTGTCGGGCCGCCAGCGCAGCGACATCGCCATGATCGCGGGCACGGGTTACGGCCGCATCGCCCTGCAGTTCGAGGACATCCGTGCCGAGGTGATCACCGAGATCACTTGCCACGCAATGGGGGCCCACTTCCTCAACGCCAGTACCCGCACCATCATCGACATCGGCGGTCAGGACTGCAAGGCCATCAAGCTCGATACCCGCAACGGGCGCGTCACCGAGTTTGCGATGAACGACAAGTGCGCTGCCGGTTCAGGTCGCTTCCTCGAAAAAACCGCCGAGATGCTGGGCTACTCCCTGGAAGAGCTGGGCAGCCGCGCCATGGCGTCGACGAAGGAACTGCAGATGAGCAGTCAGTGCGTCGTGTTCGCCGAGTCCGAGATCGTCTCCCTCAAGGCCAAGAACGAAACCGGCGAGGACATCGCAGCCGGCGTCCATTTCGCCATTGCCCGGCGCGTCTGCAACCTGGTTAACCGTATCGGTCTGGATCCCGAGCTGGCCTTCTCCGGCGGGGTGTCGAACAACATTGGCGTCAAGTACGCGCTGGAAAGCCTGCTCAAGCGCCCCTTCGTCACGCCGCGGCTTAACGCGGTGTTCGCCGGGTGTCTCGGGGCCGCCCTCATCGCCCAGCAAAAGGTGTGCGGCACGGCCGACTTCGATACGACCCCTGAGCAGGTAGAGGTGGAGGCATGAACATGCGACACGAGAACATTCCCGGCGAGCGCAGTCTGGCCTTCGCCGACGTCATCGATCAGGCTCTGGTCCACGAACTGACCGGCGTCACCTCCCTGGGCATCGATATTGGTTCCCGCAACTCGAAGGCCGTTCTGCTGCACGACGGACGGCTCTATACCGCGCTGCTGCCCACCGGCCTGAACATGCAGGAGACGGCCGGCGAACTGCTCGAGGAGCTGTACGAGAACGCGAACATCACCCTTGAGGACATCGACTTCATCGTCGGCACGGGTTACGGCCGGGTGTCCCTCAAGTTCACCACGGTGCCGTGCGAGATCCTCACCGAGATCTCCTGCCACGCCATGGGCGCGCACTATCTGAATGCCGGCACCCGCACCATCATCGACATCGGCGGCCAGGATGCGAAGGCCATCCAGGTCGATCCGGCCACCGGCAAGGTCGTGAAGTTCCGCATGAACGACAAGTGTGCCGCCGGTACCGGTCGCTTCCTGGAGAAGGCGGCGACCCTGCTGGACCTGACGATGTACGACGTGGGTCCCGAGTCGCTCAAGTACACCAAGGACCTCGAAGTCAGCAGCCAGTGCGTCGTCTTCGCCGAGTCGGAGGTGATTTCGCACCGCGCCAAGGGTGAAGCCGCAGCCGACATCTCCGCCGGCATCCACATGGCGTCGGCCAAGCGCGTCGTCAGCCTGCTGCGCGCCATTCCGCTGGAATCGGACATCGTCTTCACCGGTGGCGTCTCCAACAACGTCGGCATGAAGCACGCGCTGGAGCGCCTGCTCGGCCAGACCATCGTGACGCCGCGCCTGGACATGGTGTTTGCGGGCTGCCTGGGGGCTGCCGTCTACGCCCAGCGCCTCGCCATCGAGAAGCGCGGGGCGAAGGTGGCCATGGTGGCCGAGAAGTTCGATGTGTCGGACCTGTCGCGCCGCATCGAGGATGCGGAGGTTTCGCTGATCGAGCGCCAGGACGTCAAGAAGGTCGGCTACCTCTGCACCTACACGCCGCCCGAGATGCTGACCGCCGCCGGTGTCGCCTTCGGGCGGATCGACAAGTGCGGCTCGCCGTCGGTCGTCGCCGAAGGCGAGGTGATCGTCAAGAGTGTGTTCTGCGACATGAGCAAGAGCGTGCTCGGCCACTTCCGCACCAAGGATCCGTTCCACGACGCCCTCGACCAGGTGGTCACCTTCTATACCTGCGACACGATGCGCGCGACCTCCAACGCCATCAACCACTACTTCAAGCCGTCCTACGGCTACGTGGTGCCGCGGACGGGTGACAAGCCGAGCGCCCGCGACTTCTTCCGCGAGGAAATGAAGAACTTCGGCAAGGACCTGGAGAAGCTGACCGGCAAGCCCATCGACGAAGGCAAGCTGCGCGAGTCGATCCAGCTGCACAAGAAGCTGCGCCAGACCATCCACAAGATCTCCGACCTGCGCAAGCGCAACCGTCCGCCGCTGTCGGGCAGCGACTTCCTGGAGATCACTCGCGCCTACCGCAGCATCCCTGCGGAAGAGCAGCTGCCGATCCTCGAGGACCTGTACGAGCGCCTCGCTGCGGTGCCGGACGACGACACGCCGCGTCTGCGCGTGATGATCTGCGGCGGCATCATGGCCGATGGCGACCGGCGCCTGATGGATCTGCTGGAGAAGGACATCGGCGTCAACGTGGTGGTCGAGGATCACTGCACCGGACTCTCGCCCTTCTACTACGAGACGCAGGAAACCGACGACCCGTACCGCGACCTCGCCAACGCCTACCTGGACCAGGCGCCGTGTGCCCGCCAGGCGCCCCTGAGCAGGCGCATCGACTTCGCCGGCAACCTGGCCCAGGAATACGGCGTCGATGCAGTCATCTACTACACCCTCAAGTTCTGCCCGTCCTTCTCGCAGACCAAGGGCCTCTTCATGCGGAGGTTCCACGAGCTGGGATTGCCCGCGCTGGAACTGGATACCGACTATTCGCAAGGTGACACCGGCCAGATCAAGACCCGCCTCGAGGCCTTCATCGAAGTGCTCAAGGAAAGCAAAGGAGAGAAAGAATCATGCACGCAGTAATGGAACAGGCGCCGATCGGCAACGCAGAGCCGCAAAACCAGATCGAATACATCCAGCAGAGCCGGGAAGCCCACCACTACTCGCCGGGCATCCAGAAGCTGTACGACATGGCGCTCTCCTACTTTCCGGACGCCGAGCGGGGCAACCAGGAAGGCAAGCCGGCGGTGTGGTCCACCGGCCTGATGGAAGCGCCGCTGCTGTATGCCTGCGACACGATTCCGATGGCGGTGTATGACCTCGGTCGTCTGGGTTCGGCAGTGGAGGCTGCGGAGTTGTCGGAAGACATCTTCGACATGCCGAAGGAAACCTGCTCGATGGTTTCGGCGCTGATCGGCGAGTGGTACATGCGCCGCAACAACTCGGTCAAGAAGGTGGTGGCCCTGTCCACCGTCTGCGAGCCCCTCAACATGGGCTACGAGATGATCAAGGAGTTCGGCTTCGACATCCACCGCGTCGAGCAGGTGATCCGTCCCGTGCAGGGCGGCGAGGAGCGGCTGGAGCAGATGGTCAAGTTCCTCGCCAGCGAGATCGAGGACGTGGCGCTCTTCCTCACCGGCAAGCCGGTGGATGAGAACAAGATGCGCACGGAAATCGCCCGCATGAACCGGCTGATGGCGAAGTTCCGCGAGATTCTCAAGCTGCGCGTGAAGAATCCGATGTACATCAAGAGCCTGCCCACGCTGTTCTTGCTGATGGGGTCGGGGCACTACTTCGGCAAGCCGCAGGAGTACGAGGTCCTGCTCGACGAGCTGATCGAGGAACTGAAGACCGCCGAGTTCGTGCCCTCGCCGATGGGGAAAATCATTCCCCTGACCTGGGTCGGTGCCCGCGGCCTGGAGTTCGGGGTGTACAAGGCCGTCGATGACCTGGGCGGCGCGCTGCTGAGCTGGTTCACGCCGAACCCCTACGACCGCGTCTGGAACGAAGACATTCCGCCGCTGGAGAGCATGGCGCGTTTCATTCTCGACTACTTCGTCACCGGCTCGCCGGTGAACCAGATCAAGTTCATCGAACAGATGATCGAGGAGTCGGGCTCCAAGGGGATGCTCTTCTACACCTACATCGGCTGCCCGTATGGCGGCATGCACGTCGAGCTGTTCCGCAACCATTTCCACCAGAAGGGCGTGCCGAGTTCGGGCCTGGAAGGCAGCTGGCAGGTGGGCGCACCGTCCGGACAGCTCATCACCCGCGTGCGCGCCTTCATCGAGATGTTGTCCTGAGTGGCATGAGCCCCTGCGGCTTGCGTTAGGGCATGGATCGGGGTTGGACGGCGGTGCCGCTCAATCCCGATCGTGCATGAACAGTTCCATCACATGTTCCAAAGGACGACGGTCATGGAGACAAAAAAAGACATTTACTGCTTCGTTTGCCCCAGTCACTGCGCGCTTAAAGCCACTTTCGACGAAAACGGCAAGATGATAAAAGTCGTTGCCGACGCCGGTAGCGGACAGCATGTCGACATCTGCGACTGCCGGAAAGGGCCTGTCACCATTCCCGAAGCGCACAGCCACGGCAAGCGCCTGCAGTTCCCGATGAAGCGGGCGGGTGAGCGCGGCGAAAACAAGTGGATCCGGATCACCTGGGACGAGGCGCTCGACACCATCGCCGAGAAGATGACGCACTACCGGGACACCTACGGCCCGGAGAGCATCGCCATGGTCCTGGGCGAGCCCAAGAGCATGGACTACGCGTTCGCGCAGCGCTTCGCGACCTTCCTGGAGACCCCGAACGTCATCACCCCGGGCAACTACTGTGGCGTGCAGACCGGCCACGCCGACCAGTTCTCCATCGGTACGATGCACGTCCTCGGGGATACCGGATACGACCCGAAGTGCATCATCATCTGGGGCTCCAATCCGCAGAATACCGGCAGCAACTTCCGTTGCTTCACCCAGAAGGATGTGGCGCGGGCGATGAAGAACGGCGCCAAGCTGATCATGATGGAGCCGGGCAAGAACCGTTACTGCGAGAAGGCCGATCACTGGCTGCGTCTCAAGCCCGGTTCCGATGGGTCGCTGGCGATGGGCATGGCCAAGGTGATCATCGACGAAGACCTGTACGACAAGGACTACGTCGCCAACTACACGGTCGGTTTCGAGGAACTGAAGAAGGAGGTCGCGAACTTCACACTCCAGGACGTGGCTGACGAAACCTGGATCGACATCGAGACCATCCGCACGGTCGCCCGCACCTATGCCACCAGCAAGCCCGGCCTGATCATGTGGGGTAACGCCCTCGAGAACTCGGTTGCGGCGCTGCAGATCTGCCGCGCCGTCAGCATGCTGCGCGGCCTGACCGGCAACGTCGGGGTGGAAGGCGGTGAGCTGATCAACATCCCGGCGAAGTTCGGTCGTCCAGGGCGCTTCTATTTCGACCGCAGCCATCCCCGTCCGACGCAGAAGTCGATCGGCAAGGAATTCCCCATCGCCATGGGCGCGGCCTACGTGCCGACGCAGTCGCTGGTGCAGACGATCCTTTCGGAGGATCCCTACCCGGTAAAGATGGCGATGTGCCACGTCACCAATCCGCTGCTGACCTATCCGGATTCGGTCGCCACCTACGAAGCCTTCATGAAGGTGCCTTTCCTCGTGGTGGCCGAGATCTTCCCGACCTCCACGACGGCGATCGCCGACATCGTGCTGCCGGCGGCATTGCCGCTGGAACACAACTCGATCGCCTATTGGCCGGCCTGGCTCGGTCACATCCGCGCGATGCCCAAGTGCGTCGAGCCGCCGGGCGAGGCGTGGCCGGATTCGAGGATGATCAACGAACTGGCCAAGCGCATGGGCATGCGCGAGCACTTCTTCGAGGACTGGGAAGAGTGCCTCGACGTCATGATGGCCGACTCGGGAATGACCTACAAGGAATTCTGCGAACCCGACAAGCGCGTCATCCATCCCACCAAGACTTACCTCAAGGACAACCCGGAGCGCTACTTCAAGACGCCGTCGGGCAAGTTCGAGTTCTATTCGCAGCAGATGGTGCAACTGGGCATCAGCCCCTTGCCGACATTCAAGGAAGTCTCGACGCAGCGTTTCAGCAAGGAGCAGTGGGAGCGCTATCCGCTGTACCTGACCAACGGCAAGGAAGGGGCTTACTTCTCCTCGGGTTACCGGCACATCGAGGGCATGAAGAAGTACAGCGCCGAGGCGATCTGCGAGTTGAATCCGCGGACCGCGTCCCGGTACGGGCTCAACGAAGGCGAGATGATCTGGATCGAGTCGCGCAAGGGGCGCATCCAGCAGCGCCTGAAGATCTCCGAGCACGTCCACCCCAACGTCATCGTGGCTGCTTTCGGCTGGTGGGATACCGAGGCGGAGCACAACGAATACGACTGGCGCAGATACAACATCAACATCCTCACTGAGGGCGATGGGGCCAACTGCCCGGCGACCGGTTCGGTGCAGTTGCGCGGCGTTCCCGTTCGCGTCTACGCCGAAAAACAGTCGTGGGGAAATGAGCGCGCTGACGCATAACTTCAAGGCCGCGGCGGCGAGGGAGCAATGAGACCCCGGTCGCCGCGCATTCCGGATCGATCGATTGAAAGAGGGAATCTTATGGATTCACCCGTTGTTACCCTGACCCGAAACGGCGCCATCGCCGTCGTCACTATCGACCGTCCGCCGGTCAACGCGCTCTCTGCCGATGTTCGCCGCGGCTTGCTCGACGCCTTCGACGAACTCGCCGACGACCCGGGCGTCGCCGGCGTGGTCCTCGCCTGTGCGGGGCGCACCTTCGTCGCCGGGGCGGAAATCTCCGAATTTGGCACCCCTGCCTTCTCCGAGGCGGACCCGAACGACGTCCATGCCGCCATCGAAAACCTGAATATTCCGGTCGTCTGCGCACTGCACGGCACGACGCTCGGCGGCGGCATGGAACTGGCGCTGGCCTGCCATTACCGCATCGCCACGCCGACGGCCAAGCTCGGTTTGCCGGAAGTCACGCTCGGCCTGTTGCCGGGCGGAGGCGGGACGCAGCGCTTGCCGCGCCTGATCGGTGCGGCCGATGCGCTGGAGATGATGCTTTCCGGCGCTCCGATGTCGGCCCAGACTGCACTCGAGAAGGACCTCATCGACGTGATCGTCGAAGGCAACCTGCTCGAGGCTGCACAGCGTTTCGTGGGGGAACTGGTCGCCACGCGCGCACCGCTTCGTCTGGCGAGTGAGGTCGACGTCGATCGCGCCAGCGTCTCGCCGACACTGTTTGCGGAAACGCGGACCTCGCTGGCGAAGAAGGCCCGTGGCGCCATCGCTCCGGCACGGATCGTGGATTGTGTCGTGGCGGCGGTGACCCGACCCTTCGCCGAAGGACTGAAGTACGAGCGCGACCTGTTCGTCGAATGCATGAACTCCCGGCAGTCGGCGGCGCTGCGCCACGCGTTCTTCGCCGAGCGCGAAGCGGGCAAACTTCCTGGCAACCTCGCCGGCAACGCCAAGGACATGGACCTGCGCCCGATCAGGAAGGTCGGCATCGTCGGCGCAGGAACGATGGGCGGCGGCATTGCGATGAACTTCCTCAATGCCGGCATTCCAGTCGTGCTGCTGGAGGTCAAGCAGGATGCGCTGGAGCGCGGCCTCGGGCTCATCCGCAAAAACTACGAGGCGACGGCAAGCAAGGGTCGAATGACGCTCGAACAGGTCGCCCAGCGCATGGCCTTGTGCAGCGGCTCGCTCGAGTATGCCGAACTGCAGGATTGCGATCTCGTGATCGAGGCGGTGTTCGAGAACATGGACATCAAGAAGGCCGTGATGACCCGCCTGGGTGAAGTGTGCAAACCCGGCGCGATCATCGCCACCAATACCTCGACGCTCGATGTGGACGTGCTGGCCGCTGCGAGCGGCCGCGCGGCCGATGTGGTCGGCATGCACTTCTTCAGCCCGGCCAACGTGATGCGCCTGCTCGAAGTCGTGCGCGGGCGCGACACCGCGCCCGAGGTACTGGCGACGGTGATGGGCCTGGCCCGGACCATCAAGAAGGTGGCAGTCGTTTCCGGTGTCTGCTTCGGCTTCATCGGCAACCGCATGCTCGAACCCTACCTGCGCGAATGCGAGTCCCTGCTGCTCGAAGGTGCGACGCCGACGCAAATCGACCACGCCGTCGAAGCCTTCGGCATGGCGATGGGACCCTGCCGCATGATCGACATGGCGGGCGTCGATGTCGCCGCCAAGGTGGTGCTCGAACGCAGGAAGGAGGGCGCGCTGCCGGCCGACCCGAGCTATCGCACGGCGTGCCAGATGCTGTTCGAGCTCGGCCGTCACGGTCAGAAAACGGCTGCCGGCTACTACCGGTACGAAGGCCGCACGCCGGTCCATGACCCGGAGGTCGACCGGGTCATGGAAGGCCTTGCCGCGCAATACGGCATCGCGCGTCGCAGCGACATCAGCGACGAGGAGATCGTCGAGCGCTGCCTGTATCCGCTGATGAACGAAGGGGCAAAGATCCTCGAGGAGGGGATCGCCTACCGTGCAGGCGATATCGACATCGTGTGGCTCAACGGCTATGGCTTCCCGGCGCTGAAGGGTGGGCCGATGCATGCCGCGAACGTCATCGGTCTGGAACAGATCGTGGCGTGCCTCGACCACTATGCCGACAAACGCGGCAACGCATTCGGCTACTGGACGGTGGCCGGGCTGCTCGGCGATCTGGCGGCCGCCGAGCGAGCGTTCGGTGACGCTTGAGGCGCGCGATCGCCGGCGTGTCGAGGAGCCGATGACGCAGGAACGGCTCCCGCGGTACGGCCGGCTCCCCGGTGAAGGTCGGCCGCGGACAAGTGGACGCAGACCCCATGCACAAAGAGGGAAGAGGGAAGCCATGACTATGCCGAAAGCGCAGCTGACAACGGAGTTGCCCGTCGGGCGGGAACCCACCCTGCGGGTGATGCCCTCGCCAGCGGATGTGAATTACACCGGTGACATTTTCGGCGGCTGGATCATGTCGCAGGTCGACATTGCCGGCGGCATCCTCGCCATCCGTCGTGCGGGGGGGCGTGCCGCGACCGTAGCGGTGAACTCCTTCGCCTTCAAGCAACCGGTGTTCGTGGGCGACATCGTGAGCCTGTACGCGCAGATCGTGCGGGCAGGACGTACGTCGGTGACGGTCGAGGTGGAAGTGTACGCGCAGCGCTACTTCTCCGAGAACGAGATCGTGAAGGTGACCGAGGCCACGCTCACCTATGTCGCCGTGGACGACGAGCGCCGGCCGCGCGCGTTGCCGCCGTTGTCGGGCGAGTCGGTGCCAAGGGCGTCCGTGCCGGCGTGAGCCGCCCGGCCCATCCAATGAGTCATCCAACAACCTGTTCAGGGACCTGAATCATGAAAGAAGCAGTTATCGTTTCCACCGCCCGTACCCCGATCGGCCGGGCATTCCGCGGGGCCTTCAACAACACCAAGTCGCCGACGCTGATGGGGCACGCGCTCAGCCACGCGGTACAGCGCGCCGGCATCGACGCGGGCGAGATCGAAGACGTAATCGTCGGTACGGTCCTGTCGGCAGGAACTGCCGGGATGAACATCGCGCGCAATGCGGCGCTTGCCGCGGGGATTCCGGTCACGGCCGGGGCGCAGACGGTCGATCGTCAATGCTCTTCCGGTTTGATGGCGATCGGCATGGCCGCCAAGCAGATCATCGTCGACGGCATGGAGGTTGTGGCGGCGGGGGGGCAGGACAATATCTCGGCCGTCCAGGCGGGCTATTTCGAGTGGGCGGCCAGGGAGAAGGATCCGAACGTCGAGAAGTTCGCGCCCCACGCCTACATGCCGATGTTGCTGACTGCGGAGAACGTCGCGAAGAAATTCGGCATCTCCCGCGAGGCGCAGGACCTGTATGCACTGTCGTCGCAGCAGCGCACCGCCGCCGCACAGGAAGCGGGCCGCTTCGACCAGGAAATCGTGCCGCTGACCACCATGATGGCGGTGGTGAACAAGGAGACGAAGGAGGTCTCGTACAAGGAAGTGACGCTCGCGAGGGACGAGGGCAATCGCGCCGACACCACCCTGGAAGGTCTCGCCAGCCTGAAACCCGTGGTCGAGGGCGGGTGCATCACGGGCGGCAATGCCAGCCAGCTGTCTGACGGCGCCTCGGCCTGTGTCGTCATGGAGCGCAAGCTCGCCGAACGCCGTGGCCTGACCCCGTTGGGCATCTACCGGGGCATCGCGGTGGCCGGCAATGCCCCCGAGGAGATGGGCATCGGTCCGATCTACGCCATCCCCAAACTGCTCAAGCAGCACGGTCTGAAAGTGGGCGATATCGGGCTGTGGGAGCTCAACGAGGCCTTCGCGTGCCAAGCTTTGTATTGCCGGGACCACCTCGACATCGACCCGGCGAAATACAACGTCAACGGTGGCGGGATCTCCATCGGACACCCGTACGGGATGACCGGCTCCCGTCTGGTCGGGCATGCGCTGATCGAGGGCAAGCGACGCGGCGTGAAGTACGTCGTCGTCACGATGTGCATCGGCGGCGGCATGGGGGCTGCGGGTCTGTTCGAGGTCTGCTGATCCGGTTCGGGCTGCGCGCAGGGATCGGGGCCGGTGCATCGTCGTCAGTGCGCCGCGCCACCGGTCCCGTGACATCAACGCGTGCGCGATTCCGTTTCGTGACCGACTGCGATAGTCTCTACTTCCCCTGTCCGGCGAGCCTCTGCGCACACCTGCGGAATGACAACTGAAACGGCGAATCCCGAATTCGTATTGAAGTGCACGCCGCCACGCGTGCCCAAGGAGCAACTGCTGCGCGGCCGCCTCAGCTGGGACGGTGAGGAGCTCACGCACAAGACGATCATCGAGGTCATTGCTCCTGCAGGCTTCGGCAAGACATCCCTGCTTGGCCAGTGGCGGCGCGAAGCCCTCAACCTTGGTGCGCTGGTCGCATGGCTGACGCTCGACGACCGGGACGACGTCGCCCGCTTTACCGGCGGGCTCGCGTATTCGATGAGGGTGGCAAGCGGACGGCCGACGTTCGAGCGTGCCGTCGCACAGCTGATCCGCCAGGGCAGCAGCGACTTCGAAGGCCTGACGGCGTGGCTTGCCGAAGTCGCGAATCTCGGAGCCGAGACGGTGCTGATCCTCGACGAGGCGCAGGCGGCCCCGGACGCCGTTCAGCAGTCGCTGCTTTATCTGATCCTTAACGCGCCGCCGAATCTTCGCGTCGTCCTCGCTTCGCGCAAGGCGCTGCAGCTTCCGCTCTCGAGCTTTCTGGCGCGGGGCCTGTATGCCTCTGTCGGTGCGGACCGGCTGCGCTTCACGCGCCAGGAAACGGCCGAGATCCTGAAGACGCGATTCAAGGATCGGATCGACGCCGAATCCTGCATGCGCCTGCACGAGAAGGCCGCCGGTTGGCCGCTGGGGCTCCAGCTGGCGATGGTGGTCATTGAACGCCAGGCCGATCTGAACGCGGCGATCGCGACGATGGATGCCGCGACGGGCGATCTCGAGCGCTATTTCCTTGAGGGCCTGCTGCGGGATCTGGAGCCGCGTATCGTCGAGTTTCTCGTCCGCATCTCGATTCTCGACGCCTTGCAGGTCGACCTGTGCGCAATCGTCTCCGGCTACGAGGATACTCCCGAGGTGCTGGCGCACCTGCGTGATTCGCTGCCGATCTTCGCTGACGGGCTCACCACGGACTGGATCCGGTTTCACCCCATGGTGCGCGAGTTTCTCGCCGGGCAGTTGCGCAAGCGCCCCGACGGCGAGCGGCAGGCCCTGCACGGGCGGGCGGCGCGCTGGTTGGCCGACCATGGCATGCGCGAGGCGGCGGCGGACCAGGCACTCGCGGCGGGCGAGGATGCACTGGCATACGGCCTGATCAGCGAATGCATATACGGTGCCGCACTCGAAGGCGACCATGTCCGCCTCATGTACTGGCTGGAGCGCATGCCGCCCGCAGAACTTGAGCGCCATCCACGCACGCTGCTCGGTGCCGCCTGGGTGCTTGCCCTGAGCGAGCGGCACCAGGAGGCGACGCGGCTGATCGAGAAGGTGCGTGGAAATTCCGCAGCGCCGGTGGAAGAAGGTTTCGAGAGCGCTTTGATCAGTGGCGCGGCGGCGTATTTCGCCGATCGGATCGACGAAATGGAGAGCATTCTTGCGCCATGGAAGGGGCACGATGGCTCGGCATCGCCGCCCCTCAAGGCGATCTACGCCAATTGCACGGCGGTTGCCCAGATCTACCGCGGCAATCCGGAGCGGGCGAGACATCTGATCCGGGCGGCGTACGTCGACGTGCCCGCCGGACTGCATGCGGTGCGCGGCTGGGCCGAGTGGGGGATCGGCTTCAGCTACCTGTGGGAGGGGCACGTGCAGCTCGCGCAGGAGTGGCTCGCAGAACCCTCCCGACGTGCGGACGACGCCATCGGCCGCCGCAATGGCGTGAGTGCGATGCTGGCCTCGGCATTGGCGATGGCCCACTGGGAGCTCGGCGACACGGATGCGGCGGAAGACGTGCTGCTGGGACGGCTGGACGTGCTGGAGCACGTCTCGGCACCGGAAGCGATCGTGATGGGGTACCAGGTTGCCGCCCGGCTTGCGCGAATGAAGGGGCAGCATCGACGTGCGCTCGATCTGCTCGACAACCTGTTCGCACTCGGCGAAGTCCGCAAGATGCCGCGTTACTGCGTCGCGAGCCTGTTCGAACAGGCCCGCATGCATATGATGCAGGGTCGCGCGCGATCCTGTCTCGATGCATGTGAGCGCCTCGAAGCGATGGCGCCCGAATTGGAGACGAACACCCTCCTTGGGCGCCTCTTGCTGCTGCGGATGGGCCTGGCGCGCGGTTACGGTGCGATCGCGAGCTGTGACTGGGAAAAGGCTCTGGCCATCCTCGAACCCCTGCACGACGAAACGGAGAAGATGCGGCGCGGACGGGAAGGCGTGGAGACCAAGTTCCTCATTGCGTTTGCGTGCAGGCATCGCGGCCTGGAATGGAAGACCCGGCTGGACGAGGCGGTTGGCCTCGCCGATATCTTCGGCATGCGTCGTGCGCTCAACTATCTGCAGCCCCTGGTCGGCGAGTGGGAAAGTGAGGAAGTGGCTGGCGACGAACTCGTGCCCGAACGTCCGCCGGTTCCGCCGCGGCGCACGTCGGTTCCCCCCTCCCATGCGACGGTCGTGAGGACGGGCGGGCTACTGACCGCGAAGGAAGAAGAAATTCTTCAATTGCTCGGGCGCAATCTGACGAACAAGCAGATCGCGAGTGCCCTGAGCATCAGCGACGAGACCGTCAAGTGGCACGTCAAGAACATGTTCGTCAAGTTCAATGCGGGCTCGCGACGGCACGTGGTCGACCGCGCCCGCATGCTGGGTGTCCTCAGCGATCCATACTGAGCCGCCGGTCAGACCACGGGAGCGGCGGTCTCCACCGGCCAAGGGTGTGCGGCGAACATTTCCCGTAACTGCCCCTTGCGCACCTTTCCTGTGGCTGTATGCGGAATGTGCTCGACAAAGGACACGTCGTCCGGCAACCAGCGCCGGTCGATTCTTTGCGCGAGGTAGTCGAGCAGTTCTTCCCGGCTCATCTCGCAGCAGCTTCGCGTCACGACGACCAGCAGTCGGCGGGAGCGCGGCTGTGTACCGGGAAACGCGATCAGTGCGGCCTCGAACACGCCGGGGTGGCCGATTGCGACGGCCTCGAGTTCGCCCGAGGAAATCCATTCTCCGCCACTCTTGATCGCGTCTGCAGCCCGATCGGTGACCCGTAGCCAGCCCTTGCCATCGATCGTCGCGATATCTCCGGTTGCGAAGAATCCTTCTGTGTCGAGCGGCGATGTCCCCGTCGCCTTGAAATAACCGGCGGCGACCCAGGGACCGCGCAGGCGCAGGTGCCCCCGCGTGTGCCCATCGTGGGGCACGCGCCGGCCGGTGTCGTCGATGAGGCGCAATTCGACCCCGAACGGCGCACGCCCCTGTCTGGCCCCCGGCGGCGTCGCCCCTTCGTCCGCTTCGCCCTGCCCGGAAAGGGGGGCGCCCACCGCACCGATAGGCGAGCTCTCCGTCATCCCCCAGACCTGCGTGACGGTGGCCCCGAACTGCGACGCGAACCGTTCGGTTAGCTCACCGCCCGGCACGGCGCCGCCGATGACGACGCGGCGCAGACGGAGTTCCTTGCGGGGATTGCGGTGCGTGGCGTCGGCATGGGCGAATATCGGTGCCCAGACTTTGGGTCCGCCGAGTGCGAGCGTGGCGCGCTCATCGCGCATCAGTTCGTACAGGCTTCTGCCGTCGTTGGCCGGCCCCGGCAGCACGAGTTTCATGCCACACATCGCCGCGGCGTAAGGCACGCCCCAGCCATTGACGTGAAACATCGGTGCCGCCAGCAGCGCGGACTCGCTGGCGGAAAGCGCCATGCTGTCGGCTGCGCATAGCGCGAACGCGTGCAGCACGGTCGAGCGGTGCGAGTACAGGACACCCTTGGGCGTTCCCGTCGTCCCCGCCGTGTAGCACAGCGACGAGGCCGTGGTTTCATCGAAGACTGGCCAGGTGAAATCTTCATCCGTCCCGGCGATCAGGTCTTCATAGCAGAGCAGATTCGGTATGTCGCTCAGCGGAAGATTCCTGCGGTCCGTCATGGCCACGAAGTGCTTCACCGTCCTGAGCATCGGCGCCAGGCGTTCGACCAGCGGTGCAAAGGTGATGTCGAAGAATAGATGCTGGTCTTCGGCGTGATTGATGACGTATTCGAGCTGCTCGGGAAATTGCCGCGGATGGATGGTGTGGAGAACGGCGCCGATCCCGGAAACACCGTAGTACATTTCCATGTGGCGGTAGCCGTTCCATGCCAGGGTGCCAATTCGTTCGCCGGGCTTCACGCCGAGCGCGAGCAGCGCCCTGGCCACGCCCTTCGAGCGTCGCGCGATGTCCCGATACGTGCTGCGATTGATCGTCCCCTCCGCCGTGCGGGAGACGATTTCCGCTTCGGGGTGGCACCTTGCCGCATGTTCGATAAGCGAAGAAACGAGCAGGGGAACGTCCTGCATGAGTCCCTTGAGCATGGGCTGCCTCCTGAGCATGTCCGGATCCGCTGGTACAGGAAAAGGTTAAGGCATCTGCCGGAATCGGAAACCACCTTGCAAGGGGGGTGAGCACTCGCCGGGCGGAGCCTCGTTGAGCTCGGGCGCAATAGTGGGGGCCGCTCCGACGGAACCGGGCTAGGCGTGACTCGCGTCCGAGGGCGCGAGATTCACGATGTGCGAGAAGATGCGACGGAATTCTGTCTTGCTGCTGCGACTGAAACGCGGATCGCCGTCTTCGGAGAATGCCGCGTTGATCCAGTCCCAATCTTCGGGGGTCAGATGGCATTGCGCTGCCGGGAGAATGACACGCTCGAGGCGTTCCATGTGTTCCCATATGGATCGTTCGCAGCGGCTAGCGGCATCCCTGATCGCCGCAGGATCGCCCTTGCCCTCGAGATAGCGATCGATGGACGTCGCGAGTTCGTCGAAGAGGCCACAGTCCTGGTCATGACGCCGGCTCAGTTCGGCGAGTTCAGCGTCGTAACGCGATGAGCGCTCGTGCAGCCGGGGCAGAAGGTATTCCTCTTCCTTCGGCCGATGATGAGTTGCCGAAAACGTCGTGACATAGTGGATCACCGTGCGCATGAGTTCGGCGTGTGGCGGCTCTCGCAATTCGCCTTGGTTGTCGAGCAGGTTCAGCAGCGCGTGAAGGGCTGCAGCGAGCGAGCGGTGATCGTCCCGGATGGCGTCCATCGCTTGCGACAGGGCGGGCGGATTGGAGGTGGCGGCGACGAGCACGGGCATGCCGGCATTGACCAGGACCTTCAGGGTCTGTGATCCCAGCATCATGCCGATGTTGCTTCGCCGGCCGTGCGAGGCCATGTAGATGAGATCGCAGTCGGCCTCCCGTGCCGCAGCTATGATTGCACGGGCCGGCGAATCGCTGACCGCCGTCGCGGAGCCGCATGGGATGGCGAATGCCCGCGCGGCGGCTTCGGCCTTCGCGAGGAGTTCGCGCACGCGACCCTCGAAGGCATAGGCGAACTTCGCCGGGGACGTCAGCCGAACGATTTCGGCCTCGCCGTCGAGCGCCGAGGCATAGTCCGGCTGTGCGTGAAAGAAGGTGATTCGGGCGCCGAGTGTGCGGGCGAATTCAACTGCGTTGCTGCAGATTTCCGTCGAGAGGTCGGTTCCGTCGATGGGCACGAGTAGGTGGCGGTACATGTGGGCTCCTGGAAACTGGGCGAATCGGGCGCTTGTGCCGTGCCCGGCCCGGACGGCCATGGTCACACCGTCATCGATCCGGTCATTGCAGTCGGCCCGCCGTCGACGGGGGGTCATTCGCAGCCGATTCTAATCCCGTCGGAATGCCTCGCCACCCCCTCCGCGGAGGGGGGCTGGCGGCGACCGCAAACATGGAGCCGACCGCCGATCAGGCCTTCCGGGCTTAGCTTTGCGGATGCCAGCAGGAGAGTCTCTCCCATTCCGGGAACTCTCCAGCGGGAATTGGCCTGCTGATGAAATAGCCTTGTGCCGAGTCGCAGCCGAGAATCGCCAGACGCTCCCACACGGCCTTGCTCTCGACACCTTCCGCGACGACCTTGAGGCCCAGGTTGTGCCCCAACTCGATCGTCGATCGCACGATGATTTCAGAGTCATCGTTGGCAAGCATGTTTCCGACGAAGGACTGGTCGATCTTCAGGGTGTCGACGGGAAGTTTCTGCAGATAGGTGAGGCTCGAGTAGCCGGTTCCGTAGTCGTCGATCAGTAGTTCGACACCCAGATCCTTGAGCCGGGTGAGGATTTCCAGCGCGCCAATGGGCTCCTCCATCAGGGCACTTTCAGTGAGTTCGAACTGGATCAGCTCCGGCTTGGTTCCCCAAGTGTCGAACAGCCCCTTGATGCGATCGAGCAGGCGCGGGTCGCGCAGGTCATGAGCGGACAGATTCACCGACATCGGCAGATCCATGCCGCCTTCCGCCCATGCGTAGCTCTGGCGGAACGCAGCTTCCAGCACCCATTGAGTGAGCGGCGTGATCAGGCCGGCATGCTCCGCAATCTTGATGAAATCACCGGTCGAGAGCATTCCATGTTTGGGATGCTGCCAGCGCACCAGTGCCTCGGCCCCGCAGACGCGCTGGGTCTCGAGGTGGACCTTGGGTTGGCAGTAGAGGAGGAGTTCATTCTTCGCGATGGCGTGTCTCAGCTCGCCCATCAGCGACAGACGACGTGCGAATTCCCGGTCCGGACTGCCACGGTAGAGCGTATGGCCCGAGGCAGTGTGCCGTGCCTGGCCGGCCGCGACAGTCGCGCGGCGGAGAAGGTCGTCGGCGTCGGTCCCGTGGCCGGGAAACAGCGCGATGCCAATGCTGGCGCGTGAATCCACCGCGAACTCGGTCAAGTCGACCGGCTCACGCAGAATCCTCAGCAGATTCTGCGCGACCTGAGTGGCGTGTTCCGACCCGGCATCGGTAAGCAGCACGGCGAACTCGTCTTCGCCCACGCGGGCCACCAATCTGGCCTGATCGGTAAAGGCAAGAAGGCGGGAGTGAATCGTTTGCAGGAAGCGCTCTCCCTCGCGGTAGCCGAGGGTTTCGTTGATCTCCTGCAACTGCCCCATCTTCAGCACAAGCAGGGCAAGTGGATTGAATTCCTGTCTCGCGCCTTCGAGGGCCTGGCTCAGTTGTGCGCAGAGCGAGAGCCGGTTGGGCAGTCCGGTCAGCGGGTCGCAGTAGGCCATGCGCTCGATGGTCCTCTCTGCTTCGCGGTGCTTGACGCGGGTGCGCAGATTCGAGATCCCGTAGGCAAGATCGTCAGCCAACTCGCAGAGCAGACGCATCTCGGTCTCGTCGAAGGCGTCCGGGTCCGCGGCCAGCATGCTCAGCGCACCGACGATTTCGCCGTCGATGCGAAGGGGTAAGGCGGTGGCGGCGGCATAGCCGGCCTTCTGCGCGTAATCGCGAATCGGGGCGTACGAGGGTTCGGTGAGAAGGTGCCTTCCGACCGACGGTTCGCCGGTGCGGATTGCGGTGGCAACCGCCCATTCACCGAAGCCGGTGTCGGCCCAGGTGAGGGGCAAGCGTTCGAGATGCACGCGGTCGATGCCGACGCAGGCCATCAGGTGGATGCTTTTCTGTTCGTCGTGTTCGGCGTAGCACACGGTTGCAACTCGGTAGCCTCCATCTTCGACGATCACCCTGCACATTTCATGCAGCAGTTCCGGCTCATCCGTTGCCCGCAGCAGAGTCCGGTTCCCGGCACTCAGGGTGCGCAAAGCGCGGACCGTTCTCGCGAGCACGGGCGAGCAGTCGGCGGCTGGTGGGGGCGTTCGCTCAGGACGGGATGGGCTAAGGCGCCGCGGTGTTGCCTGGTGCTTCATGTTTTTTGGACCCTCGATAGCGTGCAGCGTCCCTGCGGTCCTTCCACGTGATGCAGTATTCTGGCAGTCACAGGCCGCGCAGTACGAATCTCGGGAGTTGGACAAGATCCCGCAACGCCCATTCGTACCTACGAATATAAATAAAGACTAGTCCCTCCACTCCAGGAATAAAGATCGCGCGTGCCCGACGGTGAATTCGTCGTGCCCGTTGCATCAATTCCCCACAGCTACTTCACAAATCAAAGAGAGGCGGCCGCGAAAGCGCGTGACCTCAATTGGCACTTTTCACCACTCCTCGCAGGGGGGTGAAAGTGAAGGCATCAATGCGCAGAATGAGTTGCGTCCAGAGTGCAGGTGCCGGACGAGCGGAATTGACAAAGCCAACCAAAAAAGAGGGGCTGAAGACGATGGAGACGAGGAGACAAGGGTGCGTAGTCGCGCGCAGGCGGACGGTGCTGGCGGTGGCAGCGGCGATGCTGGCGATGGGTGGCAACGCGCAGGCGTTCGAGCTTGACACCGGCAACGCCGACCTGCAGGTGCGCTGGGACAACACGGTGCGCTACAACATTGCGACGCGCGTGGAGAGTCGCGACCGCAAGTTCGGCAACTCGGCGCTCACCGATGAGGGCACGTACAGCTTCGACCGGGGCGATCTGGTCGCCAACCGCCTCGACCTGCTGTCCGAGCTCGACGTGGTGTACAAGGGCACGAGCGGCTTTCGCGTGAGCGGCGCGGCGTGGTACGACGCGGCCTACGGCGACCACAGCGAATCGAACCCGAACGCGCCGTTCGCGGCGATCCCGAGCTACCGCGACCACGAGTACAGCCGTTACACCAAGCGCTACTACGCCGGCCCCTCGGGCGAGCTGCTCGACGCCTTCGTGTTCGCCAACTTCGACGCCGCGAGCGTGCCGGTGCGCCTGAAGGCGGGCCGCCACACGGTGTTCTGGGGCGAATCGCTGTTCCTCGGCGGCGCGCTGCACAGCGTCTCCTATGCGCAGATGCCGCTCGACCTGCAGAAGGGCTTCGCCACCCCCGGCGCCGAAGCGAAGGAACTCTTCCGCCCCCTGAACCAGCTCTCGGGCCAGGCGCAGGTGACCGACACGCTGTCGGTGTCGGCGCAGTACTTCATGGAGTGGGAAGCCTACCGCTACCCCGAAGGCGGCACCTACCTCGGTCCGGTCGACTTCGCCTTCAACGGCCCGGACCGCCAGTTCATCAGCCGCGGGCTGGGCTTCGCCACCAACGGCAAGCCGGTCGAACCGAAGCAGGCGGGCGAATACGGCGTGTCGCTGCGCTGGTCGCCGGAGGCGCTCGACGGCACGCTCGGCGTCTACTACCGCCGCTACGCCGACAAGCTGCCGCAGACCTTTCTCACCCGCGTCGGCGCTGGCGTCACCCGCTACAACCTGATCTACGCCGACGACATCGACCTCTTCGGCGTGAGCCTCGCCAAGAACATCGGTGGCGTGAGCGTCGGTGCGGAACTCTCCTACCGCCGCAACACCCCGCTCAACTCGCAGGTACTGGGCATCGCGACAACGGGCCTGCCGCAGGACGGGGAAACCCCCGGCCCGCGCGGCGACACCTTCCACGCGCTGGTCAATGTGCTGGGCCTGATCTCCGACACCCCGGTGTTCGACGCCGCGAGCTGGGCGGCCGAGCTCACCTGGGCCAAGTGGGACAAGGTGCGTAGCGGCGAGCGCCTCTTCTACGCCGAGGGCTTCGCCCCGTGCACCGGTCGCGACAAGTGGGACGGCTGCACGACGAAGGACTTCTTCGGCCTCGCGCTCGCCTTCACGCCGACCTGGTACCAGGTGCTGCCCGGGGTCGACCTGTCGGCGCCGCTGGCGCTGTCGGTGGGCCTGTCGGGCAACGCCCCGACGGTGTTCGGCGGCAACGAGGGCAACGGCAACTACAGCGTCGGGCTGTCGGCGGACGTGTTCCAGAAGTACCGCATCGATCTCAAGTACATCGACTACTTCGGCAAGTACCGCCACAACGGCACCGCGCTCACCACACAAAACGGCTTCACCACGCTGCTGCAGGACCGCGGCTTCGTGAGCCTGACACTGAAGACGACCTTCTGAGGAGGAGGACCCCCATGAAACTCACCCAAACCCTGCTGTCGGCGGCGCTCGCGCTCGCCCTGAGCGGTGCGGCCGTGGCCGCGATCACGCCCGACGAGGCGAAGAAACTCGGCACCACGCTCACCGCGGTGGGCGCCGAGAAGGCCGGCAACAAGGACGGCACCATTCCCGAGTACACCGGCGGGCTCACCACCGCCCCGGCGGGCTTCAAGCCGGGCGACGGCATCCGCCCGAACCCCTTCGCCAGCGAGAAGCCGCGCCTCGTGATCGACGCCAAGAACCTGGCGCAGCACGCCGACAAGCTCACCGAAGGGACCAAGGCGCTGCTGCAGAAGTACCCCACGTTCCGCGTCGACGTGTACCCGACACACCGCAGCGTCGCCTTCCCCAGGTTCGTCGCCGACAACACCGCGAAGAGCGCCACGCAGGCCAAGACCAACAACGACGGGCGCTCGATCGAAGGCGCGCACGCCGGCTTCCCGTTCCCGATCCCCAAGACCGGCTATGAAGCGATGTGGAACCACCTGGTGCGCTACAACGGCCAGGCCTACGAGGTGAAGTACCGCAACCTCAACGTCGACGCGAGCGGGCGCACGACGCTCGCCACCGAAGGCGTGAACGTCCAGGAATACCCGTTCTGGGATGCGACGAAGACCTCGGCCGAGACCTACTGGCGCATCAAGAACACCTACACCGGCCCGGCGCGCCGGGCGGGCGAGGCGCTGCTGATCGTCGATCCGCTCGACATCGGCACCAAGGACCGGCGCGCGTGGACCTACCTGCCGGGGCAGCGGCGCGTGAAGGTCGCACCGGATCTCTCGCACGACACGCCCAACCCGGGCACGGCCGGGGGCAACACCTTCGACGACATCTTCATCTTCATCGGCTCGATGGACCGCTTCGACTTCAAGCTCGTGGGCAAGAAGGAGATGGTGGTGCCGTACAACGCCTACAGCGCGGTGTATCAGGCCAAGCAGGACGACCTGCTGAAACCCAACCACCTCAACCCGGACCTGGTGCGCTGGGAGCTGCACCGCGTGTGGGTGGTGGAAGCGACGCTGCGCGAAGGCAAGCGCCACGTGTATAGCAAGCGCACCTTCTACCTCGACGAGGACTCGTGGGCGGCGCTCGCCTCCGACCAGTACGACGCCCGCGGCCAGCTCTACCGCGCCGGCTTCGCCTACATGGCCCCGAGCTACGACCTGCCGGCGCCCTACACCGACATGTTCGGCCACTACGACCTGGTCGCGGGCATCTACTCGCTGACCGGATTCGCGGCCGAGACCGGCGGCATGCGCCAGACCAAGCCGCTCACCGACCGCGACTGGTCGCCCGATTCGCTCGCCGGCTCGGGTATCCGGTAAACGCATCGACCGTCTCCTCCCCGGGCCCCGGTGCGGCGAATGTGCTGCACCGGGTCACCCGGTCACGACAGAGGAACAGCAATGAATTTGCACCGGATTGGGGCCGTAGCGGCTTCGCTCGCCTGTTGGATGTTGGTCGCGGCACCAGCCGCTGCCTTCCAGGATGTGTTGAACGTGCCGGCGATGGCGAGCGAGCTGGCGGCCAGGGGCCTGATCAACGGCCTGGCGTTGGCGGGACAGCGGGTGGTCGGCGTGGGCCAGCGCGGCCACGTGGTGTACTCGGACGACCAAGGGCAGAACTGGCGCCAGGCGAAGGTGCCGGTGAGCTCGGACCTCGTCGCCGTGAGCTTCCCGACGCCGCAGCAGGGCTGGGCGGTGGGCCACGACGGCGTCGTGCTGCACTCGAGCGACGCCGGCGCGACCTGGACCAAGCAGCTCGACGGCCGCGCGCTCGGCGAGCGGATGGTGGCGTACTACAAGACCCGGACGGGCGACGACGCGGCGAAATGGGTCGCCGAGGCCGAGCGCTTCGCCGCGCAGGGCG
>NZ_WTVS01000059.1 GCF_012911005.2 Aromatoleum toluolicum
GGGCTGAGGGGCCGCGTTCAGTCCGTGTATTCGAAGCGCACGCGCTTGACGTTGCACAGCAGCTCGTAGGCGATCGTGTTCGCTGCCTCGGCGATGCGGTTCACCGGGACGTTGTTGCCCCACAGCTCGACGCGGCTGCCCAGCTTGGCGTCGGGCAGGTCGGTGAGATCGACCGTGAGCATGTCCATCGACACGCGCCCGATCAGGCGCGTGCGCAGGCCGTCGACGGCGACCGGCGTGCCATCGGGCACCGTGCGCGGATAGCCGTCGGCGTAGCCCATCGCGACGAGGCCGACGCGGGTGGGGCGTTCGGCGCGGAAGCGTGCGCCGTAGCCGAGCGGGGCGCCGGCGGGAATCTCGCGGATGCCCATGATGGCGCTCTCGAGCGTCATCACCGGGCGCAGGCCGTTCGGTTCGCCGGGCATCGGGTCGGCGCCGTACAGCAGGATGCCCGGGCGAGCCCAGTCGCGATGGGCGTCGGGCCAGCCGAGGATCGCGCCGGAGTTGGCGAGGCTGCGCGGTCCGGGCAGGTCGCGGGTGGCGGTATCGAAGGCGGCGACCTGTTCGGGCGTGGACAGGACGTGCGGCTCGTCGGCGCGCGCGAAGTGGGTCATCAGCGTGATGTTGCCGACCCTGCCGTTGTCCTTGAGGCGTTGCCACGCGGCGCGCAGCTCGTGCGGCATGAAGCCGGCGCGGTTCATGCCGCTGTTGACCTTGAGCCACACGTCGAGCGGCAGCGCCGGCTTCGCGTGGTCGATGATGCGGATCTGCTCGGCGTGGTGCACGACCATCCACAGGTCGTGGCGCACCACCTCGTCGAGTTCGTCGGCAGCGAAGATGCCTTCGAGCAGCAGGATGGGCTGTTCGATGCCGGCCGCGCGCAGTTGCAGCGCTTCCTCGAGGAAGGCGACGGCGAAGCCGTCGACCTCCGCGGCGAGGGCGCGCGCGCAGGCGACGGCGCCGTGGCCGTAGGCATTGGCCTTGACGACGGCCAGCGCACGGCCGCCGTGGCGGCCGCGGGCGAGGCGGTAGTTGTGACGCAGGGCGTCGAGGTCGATCAGTGCGCGGGCGGGTCTCATGCGGCGGGGGACAGGCTAAGGCCTTGTGAGCGTGAAGCCGCTACTTTGCCATAACGCGCGAGTCCGAGATCGGAATGACGGATCGCCGGCTGGCGGCCGGTAACGAGATCGGCCACCAGTTGCCCGGAGCCGCAGGCCATCGTCCACCCCAGGGTGCCGTGGCCGGTGTTGAGGTAGAGCTGCGGATAGACGGTCTCGCCGACGATCGGCGTGCCGTCCGGGGTCATCGGGCGCAGGCCGGTCCAGAATTCGGCCGCCGGCAGGTCGCCGCCGCCGGGGAAGAGGTCGCCGACGACCATTTCCAGCGTCTCGCGGCGGCGCGGGTTGAGCGCGAGGTCGAAGCCGGCGAGTTCGGCCATGCCGCCGACGCGGATGCGGTCGTCAAAGCGGGTGATCGCGATCTTGTAGGTCTCGTCGAGCACGGTGGACACCGGCGCCTTCGCGGCGTCGACGAGCGGCACGGTGAGCGAGTAGCCCTTCACCGGATAGACGGGCAGGTCGAGGCCCAGCGGCGCGAGCATCTTGCGCGAATAGCTGCCGAGCGCGAGCACGTAGCGGTCGGCCGCCAGCACTTCGTCGCCGACCTGCACGCCGATGACGTCGCCGCCGCCGACCAGCACTTCGCGGATGTCCTGGCCGAAGCGGAATTCGACGCCCAGCGCGCGCGCCTTGTCGGCGAGCCGCGTGGTGAACAGCTGGCAGTCGCCGGTTTCGTCGTTGGGCAGGCGCAGTCCGCCGGCGAGCTTGTCGCGCACCGCGGTGAGCGCCGGTTCGGCGCCGGCGAGCGCGTCGCGGTCGAGCATCTCGAACGGTACGCCGCAGTCCTGCAGCACTTCGATGTCGCGCGCCGCAGCATCGACCTGGGCCTGGCTGCGGAAGAGCTGCAGCGTGCCGCGCGTGCGCTCCTCATAGGTGAGGCCGGTGTCGGCGCGCAGCTCGCGCAGCACGTCGCGGCTGTATTCGGACAGCCGCATCATGCGTTCCTTGTTCACCGCGTAGCGCGCGGCGGAGCAGTTCTTCAGCATCTCGGCCATCCAGCGCAGCTGGAACAGGCTGCCGTCGGCGCGGATCGCGAGCGGCGCGTGGCGCTGGAACAGCCACTTCATCGCCTTCAGCGGGATGCCGGGCGCGGCCCACGGCGTGGAGTAGCCGGGCGACACCTGGCCGGCGTTGGCGTAGCTGGTTTCGAGCGCGGGGGCGGGCTGGCGGTCGATGACCGTGACCTGGGCGCCGCTGCGGGCGAGGTAGTAAGCGGTGGTGGTGCCGACGACGCCGCTGCCGAGGACGAGAACGCGCATGACTGACTCCGTGACTTTCGGTGCATTGAATATCTCCAGTCTAGTGATGGTTTGGCAGTGAAATTCACCTGAATTGACGCCAGATGTAGTGAATTGCCGTATATTCGGGCGGTGTTTTCCTCCGGGATAGTGAAATGCGCGAACTCGACCGCATCGACCGCCGCATCCTCGATCTGCTGCAGAAGGATGGCCGGATTTCGATGACCGACCTGGCGGCGAAAATCGGCCTGTCGGCGACGCCGTGCACCGAGCGCGTGCGGCGCCTGGAGCGCGAGGGCGTGATCACCGGCTACCACGCGCACGTGAATCCGCATGCGCTGGGCAAGAACCTGCTGGTGTTCGTCGAGATCAAGCTGTCGGCGAAGTCCGCCGAGGTGTTCGATCGCGTGAAGAAGGAGTTGAGCTTCGTGCCCGAGGTGATGGAGTGCCATCTCGTGTCGGGCGACTTCGACTACCTCGTGAAGGCGCGCATCACCGAGATGGGCGAATACCGGCGCCTGCTCGGCAACATCCTGCTCAAGCTGCCGTCGGCGGCCGAATCGCGCAGTTATGTGGTGATGGAGGAGCTGAAGGAGACGCTGTACATCCCCGCCGAGTGATCGCGCTTCAGATCAGGCCGGGGATTTCGGGGCGGAACAGCGAGTCCGCGATCGGGGTGTCGTACTCGACCGACTCGATCACCGAGCGGCCGATGTAGCGGCCCATGGCGTAGTGGTGTTCGATGGCGGCGTAGAGGCGGCCGTCGCTGGTGCGGAAATCCTCGTACACGGTGCCGAACACCATCTCGCTGCCGCCCGGGTGGACGAGGATGCCGCGCGAACGCAGGATGCGCCCGGACTCGGGATCGACTTCGGCGACCATGCGCAGGTTGTCGCCGAGCGGCATCTCGACGAAGTGCAGGCGCACCTCGCCGATGCGCTGCTCGCCGCCGTCGCGCAGCCGCTCGCGTGCGGCGAGCAGGTTCCACGGCAGGGCGACGCGTGCCGCCTGCAGGATCAGCGCTCCGCGGAAGGCTTCGCTCATCGGCTTGCTGCTTTGCCACGCCGCCGGGCCGTCGATGATGCGGGTCTCGACGCCGGAACGGTAGCGGATCTCGATGCGGAAGCGTTCGGCGCCGCGGTAGGCGCGCAGGAGCGTGCCCTCGCCGCGGCTGTGCGAGAGCGTGCGCCCGCGCTGCAGGATGGAGTTCGGCTGCTTGACCGTGCCGTAGGCGCGCTCGATGCGTTCGAGCAACGGTCCGAGCTCGCCCGCACCTGCCGTGCCGGCGATGGCCAGCAGCGCAGCGGCGAGGAGCAGCCGCAGCCAGGATGCAGGGCCGGAACCGCAGCGCATCGCCTTATTCCTTCTTCCAGCGGTCGTGTCCGATGAACTCTTCCCAGTCGAGGAAGCCGTCGCGGTTCTTGTCGTTCTGGTCGAAGTTCTCGCTCTGGTAGGTGAAGCGGCCGGCGACTTCCTCGCGCGAGAGCTTGCCGTCCTTGTCGGCGTCGGCGCTGTCGAAGCGCTCGATGGCCTTCTGGCGCGCGGCGCGGCCGACCTCGCCGAGGTGGTCGTTGCGGTCGAGCGAGGGGATGCGCGACTGGGCCGCCGCGGTGAGGGGGGCGGCGAAGGAGGCCGCCAGCGCGAGCGCGAGCAGGGTGGCGGCCAGGGGGTGTGCGGGGGAGTTCATGATCGATTCGATGCAGGGGCGGGGAACGGCGCCGGTGCGCGGTGGGCGCCGGGGTGTCGGAAGGATGTTCCGCCAAATCGCCGGCGCTGGCAATCGCGAACGGGCGAATGCGCCCGGCCGAAAAGGCCGCAGGTGTTCCACCCTGTAACAACTGTGTCGTCGGCCGCTTGCGCGCTGTGTCAAAGCGGATCAATTTTTGGGGCGATACAGGGGTGATGCGTAGCGAAAATCGCTAAAAATGCAGCGAAAGTGCGGTAATCCGGAATTGGCCCGGAGTTTGCGAAGTGCGCCCAGGCCCGCCCACCGGCGCGGCTGTACGCACCGGTTGGCGCCCTTCGGAACAGAGGCGCGGGGGCGGAATGCAAACAAACAAGGCAGCAAAACCAGAGGCCAAGGAGGAAACAATGACTATTCGTGCGAAATCGGGTGTGCTGAAGCGGACGGCGATGGCAGGCGCGTTGTGCGCGCTCGGACTGGGACAGGCCCATGCGGTGAGCTTCTCGCAGGGCGACTCGACGATCGACATCAACGGGACGATCAACGGCTTCTATTCGAGCCGCACGCAGGAGGTTGGCGGGGTCAAGACGCGCGAATCGGCGCTGACCAACGGCCTGCTGCCGGGCTGGATCAACTTCGTGTTCACGACCAAGGTCGAAGGGCTGGACATCAAGGCGCACGTCGGCTTCGCGCCCGGCATCAACGACAAGTCGGACGTCGTCGGCCTGCCGACCAACCCCGGCTGCGGCGGGGCGACCGGCTGTGACAGCCCGTTCTCGCAGATCGACACGCGGAACCTGTACTTCCAGTTCGGCAATCAGGAGTGGGGTACCGTGAAGCTCGGCCGTGACATCGGCCTGTTCGGGCAGAAGATCATCCTCTCCGACATGACCCTGCTGGGCCTGGGCGGCAACAGCTACGCGGCGACGCCGTTCAACACCACCTTCGGCATGATCGGCCACGGTTACATGTACACCGGCTTCCAGCCGCAGATCACCTACACGACGCCGACGATGGGCGGCTTCTCGGCCTCGGCGGGCATCTTCGACCCGAACAAGTTCGCCGGCGACGAGACCAAGGATCCGGGCTTCCAGGCGATGCTGAACTACGACTGGAAGGCGAGCGAGACCACGACGGGTTCGCTGTGGGCGGGCTACATCCATCAGGGCACCAGCGGCGACGGCAGCTTCGACGCCAGCGGCTACGAGCTCGGCGCGAAGATCGGCCTCGGCAACTTCGAGGCGGTGGCCTACGGCTTCGACGCGAAGGGGCTGGGATTGTCGACGGTCGGCGCGCTGTACTTCTCGCCCTTCGAGAAGACCAAGGGCAAGGGCTACTTCGTGCAGGGCACGTACAAGTTCGGCAAGACCAAGGTGGGCCTGAACTACGGCGAAAACCGCGACAGCAGCGGGCTGCTGACCGAGACCAACAAGTTCCGCTCGGCGACCCTCGGCGTGTACCACAGCCTGAACAAGTACATCACGCTGGTGGCCGAGTACAACCGCGAGAAGGGCACCGGGGCGGACATCTTCCCGGGCGACCTGAAGACCCGCACGATCTCGCTGGGCGGCATCCTGTTCTTCTGAGGGACAGGTGCGCAGCACGCAGCCGGGTGGAGCGCCCGGTTGCGTGACGCCCCCTTGGGGGAAGGATCCGGGGGCGGCATCGGGTAGCTCGCAGGCTGCAGGCGGGCCGGCTGGGAATCCCGATATAATCGGACGCGCGTCGCCTCGGCGGCGCGCCCGATGCTCCATCCACCCTTGGATGTCCCGCCGACCTTGATCGAGAATCGACCCGCCAGACTCCTTGTCGTCGATGATGATCCGGTGACCCGCGCCCGGCTCGAGGCGTATTTCGCCAACGAGGGCTACGAGGTGCTGGCCGCGTCGAACGGCGAGGACATGTGGCGCACCCTGCACAGCGAGCCGATCGACGTCGTGCTGCTCGACGTCGGCCTGCCGGGCAAGGACGGGCTGGAACTCGCGCGGGAGTTGCGTGCCCACGACGAGCGCCTCGGCATCATCCTCGTGACCGGGCGCAGCGACGACATCGACAAGATCGTCGGCCTCGAATCGGGCGCCGACGACTACGTCACCAAGCCGTTCAATTCGCGCGAACTGCTCGCGCGCGTGAAGATCGTCCTGCGCGGCAACCGTAACCGGCCTGCGACGCAGGAATCCAATGCGTACCGCTTCGGCCGCTGGACGCTGGAGATCGGCCATCGGCGCCTGGTCGGGAGCGACGGCAGCCGGGAGAGCCTGACCCGCGGCGAGTTCGAATTGCTGGCGAGTTTCGTGCGCCGGCCGGGCGTGGTGCTGAGCCGCGACCGCCTGATGCAGACCGTGAGCCACCGCGCCTGGGATCCCAACGACCGTACGATCGACGTGCTGATCTCGCGCCTGCGCGAGAAGCTCGAGGACGACCCGAAGACGCCGGAGCTGATCGTGACGGTGCGCGGCGAGGGTTACCTGTTCGCGGGCGACGTCACGTCCGTTTAGCTGGCCGCGTCCGTGCCCGCCGCGGCGAGCCAGTCCTCGAGCGCCGCGCAGGCCTGCCGGCAGTCCTCGCGCAGGCCGTCGATCATCGGCGCCAGCGCTGGCCCGTCCGTCGCCGCCGGGTCCGTTGCGGCGTTCTCCAGACGGCGCGTTGCCGCCATCACCCGCAGGAAACCCAGGTTGCCGGCGGCGCTGCGCAGGCGGTGCGCGCGCTTGCCGAGTGCCTGCCGATCGTTCGCCGCGAGGTGGTCGCCGAGTTCGATCAGGGCCGTGTCGGCGTCTGCGCGGAAGAGTTCCAGCAGCCGCGCGAGCGTCGCGGCGCCCAGGCTGTCGAGTTCCCCGGCGAGGTAGTCCGCGTCGAGCACCGGCTCCGCGGATTCGCGTGACTCGGCTTCGCGGGGGGCCGGTGCCGGGGCGGGGCTGCCGGCCGTCGCGGCGGCGAGGGCGCGGGCGAGCTGGGCGCGGTCGAAGGGTTTGCTGAGGAAGCCCGCCATGCCGGCGCCGACGTAGCGTTCGACGGCATCTGCGGACACGTGCGCGGACATCGCGATGACCGGCACCGCGGCCCAGCGGCCGCCGTCGAGCGCGCGGAGGTCGCGCGCCACCTCGACGCCGGATGCGCCCGGCAGGCTGATGTCCATCAGCACGGCGTCGATCGGGTCGCGGCGCTGGCCGAGCAGCGCGATGGCCTCCTCGCCGTCGCCTGCGACGAGCGGGCGGTGACCGAGCGATTCGAGATAGCGCACGCAGACGATGCGGTTGATCTCGTCGTCCTCGACCAGCAGGACGTCGAGCGGGCGCTGCGCGGCATCGGGGCGTGTGTCGGCGGACTGCTGCGGCAGCGCGTCGGCGAGTTCGAAGGCGATGTCGAAACCGACCTGCGTTCCCTGGCCGGGGACGCTCTCCAGGCCGATGTGGCCGCCCATCAGTTCGACCAGCCGCTGGCAGATCGCCAGCCCGAGGCCGGTGCCGCCGGGGCGGTGGTGCCGGGCGTCCTCGACCTGCACGAAAGGCTTGAACACTTCGGTGCATTGCTCGGGCGGGATGCCGATGCCCGTGTCGGTGACGGTGAAATGCAGCCGTGCTGTTCCGTCCGCTGCGGCGGGATCGGCGCGCACGGACGCGGTCACCGAGCCCTCGTCGGTGAACTTGATCGCGTTGCCGAGGACGTTGAGCAGGATCTGGTTGAGCTTGCGCCGGTCGCCGACGAGGACGTCGGGCACGTCGGAGGCGATGTCGCGCACCAGCGCGATGCCTTTCGCGCGCGCCGCGACGCCCTGCAGCGCGAGCATGTTGTCGATGGTGTCGCGCAGCGCGAACGGGAGGTGCTCGAAGTCGACCTTGCCGGCCTCCAGGCGCGAGAAGCTCAGCATGTCCTCGAGGATCTCCAGCAGCGTCGCGTTGGCGTAGCCGATCATGCGCACGTATTCCTGCTGGCGTGCGTCGAGCCCGGTGTCGCGCAGCAGGTGCACGCTGCCGCTGACGCCGGAGAGCGGCGTGCGCAGTTCGTGGCTGAGGGTCGCGAGGAAGACGCTCTTCGCGCGGTTGGCCTCTTCGGCCTCGCGCCGCGCGACCGCGTGTTCGGCGACTTCGCGTTCGAGCAGGGCGTTGCTTTGTTGCAGTTCGGCGGTGCGCGCGGCGACCTGGTCTTCCAGTTCGTGCTGGTGGCGCAGCAGTTCGCCTTCCAGGCGCACGCGCTCGCGCGCGTTGTCGCGGAACTGTTCCAGCGCCCGCGCGAGCGGCGCGAGCGGGTCGTTGGCGCGCGTGGCGATGCGCACGTCGTAGTCACCGCTCGCCAGCGCGCGCACCGTGGTTTCCATGCCTTGCAGCCGGCCGAGCACGTGATAGCGGAACAGCACCCACAGCGTCGCCATGAGGGCGAAGAACAGCAGCGCGCCGACTGCGAGGAAGCCGATGATGCCGCGTTCGACCGCGCGCTTCGACTGATCGCCGGCGAGGTCGATCGCGCGGTGCGCCGCGACGACCAGTGCGCCCGCCTGCTCGGCCAGTTGTGCTGCCTGCGCGGCGCCGTCGTCGCGCAGTTGCATGAAGCTGCGCACCAGCGCTAGGCGCTGCCCGCGGGTGGCGAACAGACCGTCCGCCTGCGTCGCGGTCTCGAGTACCGCGAACTGCGCGACGCCGCTCGCCTTGCGCCCGGGATCGACGATGTCGTCCAGGCGGCGGCGCAGGATGTCGAGGTTGCCGTCGAACCCCGCCTGCAGCGTCGCGAGCACGTCCGGCGCGTCCTCGCGTTCGAGGCGCTCGAGCAGGGTCTTGAGGTTGAAGCACGCGAGCTGGAACTCGCCCATGCGCTCCATGCGGTCGAAGTTGACCTCCACGAGGCGGTCGAGCGATTCGAACACGCGCTCCCTCGGCGGGTTGCGCTCGATCAGCGGATAGAGGCTGGAGATCGTCGCCGTCGTCGCCGTCGAGGCGTTGGCCGCGAGCGATTCGGACAGCATCACCAGCGCGAGCACGGCCTGCTGCTGGCCGGCGAACAACTCCTGTTCGCGGCGGGCGAGCGCGAGGCGGCGACGCACGTCGTCGGCCTGCCGGCCGAGGTTCGCCGCAATCGCGTCGAGCGTCGATGCGATCGCCGTTCCGAGTCCCGGTTCGAAGCGCCGCTGCTCGAGCCGCTGCAGCAATCCGCGCAGCTCGGCGAGCTGCTCGCTCGCAGTCTGCTGCAGGCGTTCGACCTCCGCGGGCGACTCCGCGCGGCCCAGTCGTTCGACCACGGCCCCGACGCGCATGTTGAGGCGCGCGACCGCCTGCACCGCGTCCATCGCGGGCACCGCGTCGTCGATGATCGCGCGCTGCGTCGCGACCACCTGCTGGAAGCTCAGCCACGCGATCGTCGCGACGGTGAAGGTGAGCAGCGCGGCCGCGCCCAGCACGAGGACGAGCTTGCCGATCAGGCCGAGGCGCGCATCGAGGCGTGCGATCCAGGCTTTCATCTATGGTGTGCGTCCGGTCGGAGCGGGGCTGTCGGGACGCCGGAAAGTCGCGCGGAAATGGCTTTGTCCCGGCATTGCGATTGGAATACCATTTTGCGCGCAAGCCCCGGGCTCAGGCAACGCGGGCGTCTGGGCCATCCGGCGGCGCCTGTCGTTGCGGCGCGCATGAATCCTCCGAGAAATCATCCATGCGGCGTTTCCCTGTCGTCATCGCGAGTGTGCTGCTGGGCTTGGCCGGCGGGGCTCCGGCCGCGGCGCCGGGGCAGCGCGAGATCACGCGCTGGGAGCCGCCCTACGACTATTCGCAGGCGGGCGTGGCGGCACCCTACGTGCCGGCAAAGGCGGCGACGCGGCGCTGGACGCTGTGCGCGGCCTTCCCGCACATCAAGGACGCCTACTGGCTGGGGGTGAATTACGGCATGGTCGACGAGGCGCGGCGGCTCGGCGTGCAGTTGCGCCTGGTCGAAGCCGGCGGCTATCCGAATCTGAATCTGCAACGCGAGCAGCTCAAGGCCTGCGGCAGCGACGTTGAAATCGATGCGGTGATCCTCGGCACGGTGTCCTTCGACGGTCTCACCGACGTGATCGGCGAGGTCGCGCGCCGCGTCCCGGTGCTCGCCACGGTCAACGACATCGCCAGCGAAGGGGTCGCGGCGAAGGTCGGCGTGTCGTGGCACGAGATGGGGCGCTTGGCCGGCGAGTACCTCGTGCGGCGCCATCCGGGGCGGGGCGAGGAGATCCCGGTGGCGTGGTTTCCCGGGCCGCAGGGCGCAGGCTGGGTGCCCTTCGTCGACCGCGGTTTCCGCGCGGCGATCGCGGGCAGCCGCATCGTGATCCGCGCGACGGCGTGGGGCGACACCGCGAAGTCGATCCAGCGCAACCTCGTGCAGGGCACGCTCGACCAGCACCCGGAGGTGCGCTATGTGGTCGGCAACGCGCTGATGGCGGAGGCGGCGATCAGCGTGCTGCGCGAGCGCGGGCTGCAGGACCGCATCGGCATCGTCGCGACCTACTTCACGCCGGCGGTGTACCGCGGCATCCTGCGCGGCCGCATCCTCGCCGCGCCGTCGGACGCGCCGGTGCTGCAGGGGCGGCTGTCGGTCGGGCAGGCGGTCGATCTCCTCGAAGGGCGGCCGGTCGCGCGGCATGTCGGCCCGCGCGTGCAGGTCGTCGACCGCGCCGCGCTGAAGCGCATCGAGCTCGACGATTCGCTCGCGCCGAGCACCTTCGTGCCGCAGTTCCGCTACCCGGCGGCGGCGTCGCGGTAAGGTCGAGTGCGCACGGACGCCCCCTCCCCTTGAAGGGGGAGGGATACGGTGCCCGGACAGGCCCCAGGGTATTCGATTGGCACCTTATCAATAAATGACGAAGCCCGGCTCGTGGCCGGGCTTCGCAGCGAGACGCCCCGGTCGGGGCGTCGCCGTTCACATCGCCGCTGCGTCCTTCGCGTTCTTCTCGAGGAAGTCGAGCACGATCTTCTTCTGCGCGTCGTCGAGGCCGGCGCGCGGGAACATGCTCTGCGTGATGCCGTGCCACTGCTTCTTGGTGTAGTCGCCCGGTTCGCGCGGCACATGGCACAGCGTGCAGCGCTCGTAGAAGAGCTTCTCGCCCGGCGTCATGCTTGCCATCGTGGCGCCCTTCAATGCCGCGGCGCGGTCGAAGAGCTTCATGCCGGCGACGTCGAGCGCGAGCTTGGCGGACTTCTCGACCGGGGGTGGCTCGTAGGCGCGGTTCTCGGACTCCGCGTCGGTGCACTTCTTCAGGCTCGCGATGCAGGTGTTGGCGCTCGTGGCCTGGCTCAGGCCGCTCGATGCGACGCTGGTCGTGATCATGTTGATCGCGCCGCTGTTGCAGCGTCCGCGCGAGTCGAGCTGGATCCAGTTGCCTTCCTCGAGGCTGACGACGCCCTTCATGATCTGGTCGGTGACGACCGCGCCGGCGATCAGCGCGCCACGCTCGTTGTACAGCTCGACGAGATCGCCGTCCTTGATGCCCTTGGCCTTGGCGTCCTCGACGCTGATGCGCACGTGCTGGCGGCCCTTGACGTTCTCGTACTTGCGCACGTCGGCCTGCGCCATCTGCGAATGCACGCGGTTGAAGGGGTGCGGGCTGACGACGTGCACCTGGCCGGGCTTGGCGTTGCCGAGGTATTCCGCAGGCTCGAGGAATTTCGGGATCGGCGGGCAGTCGGCCACCTTGAAGCCGTCGATCTCCGAGCAGTAGAGCTCGATCTTGCCCGACTTGGTGTGCAGCGGATTCTTCTCGGGGTCGGTGTAGAAGTCGCCGTGGCGCACCCACTTGCGCATCTTCTCGGGTACGTCGATGCGCACGATGCCCTTCTCCCAGAACTCGTCGAAGGGCACGCTCTGGTTGGTGCGGTCGTACGATTCGCGCAGGATCTGCTGCACCGTCTTGCCTTCGGTGAATTGGAAGCCGACGCCCATCAGGTCGCCGAGGCGGCGGAAGATCTCGAAGTCGTCGAGGCTCTCGCCGTAGGGCTGGATCACCTGGCGCATCGCGTAGATCTTGTCGTTGCTGTAGGTGCCGCCGCTGCTCATGTCGTCACGTTCCAGCGCCGACGTCGCGGGCAGCACGATGTCGGCGAAGCGCGACGACGCGCACCACCACGGATCCTGGCAGATCACCGTGTGCACCTTCTTGTTCATCGCGCGCAGCAGTTCGTTGGTGTCCTGCTGGTGCGACATGAAGTTGTTGCCGGCGTTGTAGATCAGGTGCACGTCGGGGTAAGTGTGCGTCGCGCCGTCACGCGTGTATTGCTTGCCGGGGTTTATCAGCATCTCGCTGATGCGCGAGGCCGGGCAGCGCGCCTTGATCGGGTTGCGCCCCTGCGACAGGCCGACCGGCATCGGGTGCGTCGATTGCGGCATGCCGCCGCCGCCGTAGTGCCAGCTGAAGCCCACGCCCTGACCGGGCTTGCCGATCTTGCCCAGCATCGCGGCGAAGTTGATGATCGCCCAGTGCGTCATCTCGCCGTGGTGCGCGCGCTGCAGCGCCCACGCGCCGGCGAACTGGGTGCGCTTGGTGGCGAAGAGCTCGGCCAGCTCGACGATCTTCTGCGCCGGGATGCCGGTGATCTTCGCCGCCCACTCCGGGGTCTTCGGCGGCGTGCCGTCGGCGTCCTTGCCGAGCAGGTAGGGCAGGAACTTGTCGAAGCCGACCGTGTACTTGTCGAGGTAGGCCTTGTCGTACTTGCCCGTCGTATACACGTGGTAGGCCATGCCGAGGAACAGCGCGACGTCGGTGTTGGGGACGATCTTCACCCACTCCGAGCCGAGCGCCTCGTCGGTGGTCGTGAATTGCGGGTTGATCGAGATGAACTTGACGCCGCGGTCCTTGATCAGCTTCCAGCGCGGGAACATCTGGTGGTCGGCGACCGTGTATTCGATGCGGTTGTTCTTCCACGGGTCGCAGCCTACCCACACCATCACCTCGGTGTGCTCGGCCATCACTTCCCACGCGGTCTGCGGCGAATACACTTCCATGTCGCCGATGATGTGCGGCAGGCTGATCTGCGAGGCGCCGCCGGAATAGTCGCCGGTCGTCACCGAATGCCCGCCGATCAGGCCGAACAGCCGCCCCTGCAGCACCTGCGGGCGCAGCAAGCCGGCGTGCGACCAGCCGCCGTAGGAGCTGCTGAAGACCGCCTCGTTGCCGTGCTGCTCGGCGGTGGTGAGGATGGCGTTGGCGGTGATCGCGAGGATCTCGTCCCAGGTCACGCGCACGAAGGGTTCCTTGCCGCGCAGATGCGGCTTGACGTCGCCCATCGGGTTGGCGAGGTAGGACTTGCGCACCATCGGGTATTGCACGCGGGTCTTGTGATAGACGCGGCTGATGAGGCCTTCGGTGAGCATCTTCGTCGGCATCGCGTCGATGTCGGAGAGCGGCTGCACGCCGACCAGCACGCCGTTCTTCACCACCGCCTTGAACGGACCCCAGTGGCTCGCGCTCGGGATCACGACGGTGTCGGCGCCGAACACCTCGCTCGCGCCGAACCAGGCCAGCCCATTGGCGGCGACCGCCGAAGCGACGGAAGCCTTCAGAAATTCCCTTCTCGACATGCTCATGATTGCATCTCCTTCAGTGCCGGTTGCTCGATTGCCTTTTCCGACTCCAATGCTAGGGAGCGCGGATGAACAGCAGGCGCCGATTTGTCGGTTGTTCGTGGAGATGTGTTAACCACTGTTAACAGCGCGCCCGCGCATTAACGCGCGGGCGCCCGCGGCTGCCGTGAAACCCGTGCCGTGCAAGGGATCTGCGCTTCAGGGCGGTTTTACACAGTCGCAATCCGCATTCACCTTGTTCGGCGCCGCCGTTCATGTCGCCTCCCCATCATGCAATCCGAACGAGTCCGGAAAAGCCGCTGCGCCCCGGAAGACATTGCAACCACGATGAGGGAGTTCGATCATGAAAACGCGTTATTCGATGCTGCTGGCAGGCGCTGCGCTGGTGCTGTCCCAGACCGCGCTGGCGGAGGAAAAACCGGAAGTGCTCGGGGGGACGATCGGCGGCTCGGTGAAGTTCGCGACCGACTACGTCTTCCGCGGCGAGTCGGAGACGGTCAGCGGCGAGATCCCCGCCGTGCAGGCCTCGTTGACCTGGACGCACGCGACCGGCGTGTATCTCGGCTATTTCGGTTCGACCAACAAGTTCGAGGGCTCGCCCGACATCTACGCGGTCGTCGGCCCCTATCTCGGCAAGTACGGCAGCATCGGCGACACGGGCTTCAACTACAATGTGATGGCCTTCTCGTACCAGTACCCGGGCGCCAACCGCTACAACTACAGCGAGCTGTACATGTACCTCGACCGCAACTTCGGGCCGGTCAACCTGAAGCTGGAAGTCACGCCGACGCTCGACGACTGGTTCGGCGTGAACGGCTGGAAGGGCGTGAACTACGCGATCCATCCGAAGCTCACGCTCGGCGACGGTTGGGGCATCGACGGCTCGTTCGGCTACCAGGAGCTCACCGGCCACGGCGCCGAGGGCTGGACGCACTGGAACGTGGGCGTCACCAAGCAGATGTGGGGACTCAACTTCGACCTGCGCTTCCATGACACCGATGTCGACCGCAGCCACAAGGTGTATGGCAGCCATGACGGCCGCAAGATCTTCAAGGAACGGGTCGTGTTCGCCGTGTCGAAGAGCTTCTGACGAGGCCGGCGGTGCGATCTGCGGATCAACTTGATGATGGGTCGGATTCGTAGGGCGGGAGGAGCCGAAGGCGCATCCCGCCACGCGGCGCTCGGACAAGTGCCAGCGCCCGTAATGGCGGGATGCGCTGCGCTTCTCCCGCCCTACCCGATGTCGTGAGATTGCGCCGGGCCGAAACCATTCGTTGCAGCATGCGGTCATAGGGGCGTTATCCTTCAACGTTTTCCGCGCCCCGCATTCCTGCCGATGACCGACCCGACTTACGAGGCGCAACGCGCCGTGGCCACCGAGCTGGTGGCGCTGACCCTGCTGGCGGACGGCGTGCTCGCCAGCCGCGAACTCGAGGCGCTCGACCGCCTCGGCATTCCGAAGCTGCTGGGCGTCGAGCGCGACGCCCTGATCCAGGCCATCATCGACCACTGCCGCCGCCTGCTGCAGCGGCCCGAGCGCATCGACCCGGTGCGCCTGCTCGACATCGAGCGCTTCGAGATGATGCTCGACCGCATCACCGACCCGGTCCTGCGCGAGATGGTGTGCCGCGCGATGCTGGTGCTGTCCAAGGCCGACGGCGTCATCTGCCTGCCCGAGCAGACCCTGCTGCGCGATGCCTTGACGCGCTGGGGCATTCCGCTCGAACAACTGCGAGACTGATTCCTCCATGGCGATGCACATCGAGCCCGGGCGGCGCTGACGGGCGCTGCCGGCGCGCGCGAATGGTCGTATGATGGGCTACGGCGGCCGCGCGTTGGCGGGCCGTCCGGCGCAATGGGCAGGCCGGCAGGCGACCGGGGGATGCATGTTCAGACTGACCCGCTATTTTTCGATTGCGAGCGGAATCGCCGTGCTGGTGCTTTCGCTGCTGTTCCTGTGGGGCTACCGCAGCAGCGAGATCGCCGAGCGCACGGAGATTTCCGGCACGCGCAACGAGCTGCTCGCGCGCACCATCGCGAACGCGGTGTGGCCCGAGTTCGGCGTGGCGCTGATGGACTCCGCAGGCCGCGACGCGCTCGCGCTGCGCGAGCGCGAACTGACGGTGCGCCTGCGGGAACGGATCCGCGAGCTGTCGACGGGCGTGCCGGTAATCAAGATCAAGGTGTACGACCTGAAGGGCACGGCGGTGTTCTCGACCGTCGTGCGCGAGATCGGCGAGGACAAGAGCGCCAACCCCGGTTTCCTCGCGGCGCGCGACGGCGTGACGATGAGCGAGCTCGTCTATCGCGGCCGCATGAGCGCGACCGAGGGCGAGATCGAGAACGTGAACGTGGTGTCGAGCTACATCCCGATCCGCCCCGATACGGACGGAGAGGTGAAGGCGGTGTTCGAGCTCTACACCGACGTCTCGGGCGACATCCGCGAGATCGACAGCGACTCGTGGCGGCTGCTGCTCGCGATCGTGCTGGGCTTCGGTGCGCTCTACACGGTGCTGCTGCTGGTCGTCGGCCGCGCCGACCGCATCCTGCGCCGGCAGTACGGGGTGCTGCGCGAGAACGAGGCCAGCATGCGCGCGCAGAACGAGGCGCTGGAGGCCGCCAACCGGCGCCTGCACATGGCCGCGAGCGTGTTCGAGCGCAGCATCGAGGGCATCGTCATCACCGACCCGGGGCAGCGCGTCATCGAGGTGAACCGCGCCTTCACCGAGATCACCGGCTACACCCCCGACGAGGCGATCGGCGACACGCCGCGCCTGCTGTCGTCGGGCTGGCACGACGAGGCCTTCTACGACGAGATGTGGAAGACGGTCAAGGAGCGCGGCTACTGGCAGGGCGAAGTCACCAACCGGCGCAAGAGCGGCGAGGTGTACCGCCAGTGGCTGACCCTGTGCGCGGATTACAACGACCGCCAGGAGCTCGTGTACTACATCGGGATGTTCTACGACATCACTGAGAAGCGCCTGAGCGAGGAGCGCATTGCGCGCCTGGCCTATTACGACGCGCTGACCGGGCTGGCGAACCGGCGCCTGTTCGAGGACCGGCTTGAGAACGCGGTGCTGCTCGCGCGGCGCCAGACCTCGAGCCTCGCCGTGCTGTTCATCGACCTCGACCGCTTCAAGCCGGTGAACGACAGCCTCGGCCACAAGGCCGGCGACGCGCTGCTCAAGCAGGTGGCCGCGCGCCTGAGCGGCATCGTGCGCGACTGCGACACGACCGCGCGCCTGGGGGGCGACGAATTCGGGGTGTTGCTCGCGGGTGAATCCTTCGACCGCCGGCAGGTCACCGCCGCGGTCGCGCAGCGCATCCTCGACGCCCTGTCCACGCCCTTCCTCGTCGAAGGGCGGGAGATCGCGACGGGGGCCAGCATCGGCATCAGCTTCTACCCCGAGGACGGCAGCACGCCCGAGGTGCTCACCAAGCACGCCGACGTCGCGATGTACCAGGCCAAGCGCGCCGGGCGCAACCGCTACCGCTTCTTCCTGCCGTCGATGAACGAGGGCGCGCTGGAGCGCCTGGGGATGGAGGAGAACCTGCGCCACGCGCTGGAGCGCAATGAGTTCGAGCTGCACTTCCAGCCCAAGGTGGATACCGCGAGCGGCACGATGACCGGCGCCGAGGTGTTGTTGCGCTGGCGCCAGCCCGAGCGTGGATTGGTTCCGCCCGCCGAGTTCATCCCGATCGCCGAGGAGACCGGCCTGATCGTCGATATCGGCGCCTGGGTGCTGGAGCAGGCCTGCCGCAAGGTGGTCGAATGGGGCGAGCGCCTGCCGCCGGGGTTCCGCCTCGCGGTGAACCTCTCGGTGCGGCAGCTGCAGGGCGACATCGACGAGACCGTGCGCGAGGCGCTCGCGGTGACCGGCGCGGATCCCGCGCGCGTCGAGCTCGAGCTCACCGAGAGCATGCTGATGGAAGACACCGAACGCGCGATCGGCCTGATGGACAGGCTCTGCGCACAGGGCGTGCAGCTCGCGCTGGACGACTTCGGCACCGGCTATTCGTCGCTGTACTACCTCAAGCGCTTCCCGATCCACCGCCTCAAGATCGACCGCTCCTTCGTCAGCGAACTGCCGCACGACCGCAGCTGCGCCGCGATCGTGCAGGCGACGATCGCGCTCGCGCGCAGCCTCGGCCTGGAGGTGATCGCCGAGGGGGTCGAGACGACCGACCAGCGTGATTTCCTGCGCGACGCGGGCTGTCCGGAATGCCAGGGCTACCTGTTCGGCTCGCCGGTGCCGGCGGACGCCTTCGCGGCCATGCTCGACGCGCTTCGGCCGCAGGCCCGGGCGTCGTGAACGTGCGCGCAAACTTGCGGCCGGCGCGCCAGTCTACGCCTGCAGCGTTGCGGTAATATTGCGCACCTTCCGGTGCCTGCGGCGCCGCCGCACGGAAGTCCGCCCGCCGGAGTCGTCCTGTCAATGCGTGTCCGAAAGCTGCTCAAACCCTTGGCGATCCTCATCGGCTGCCTGCTGTATGCGGTGCCCGACTGGCTCACCGACGAGTTCGGCTCGGTCACGATAGACCAAGTGCTCTACCACCTGCGTTTCGGCGCAGAGGGCCTGATGACCAGCGACCCCGAGCTGACCCGCCGCTTCCTGTGGCGCGCGCTGGCGCTGCCGGTCGCGCTGGCGATGGTGCTGTGGGGGCTGGACGAGTGGGTCAACCACCTGCGCGCGCATCCGGACAAGTGGCCGGCGCCGTGGCTGCGCCGCGGCTGGTACTGGCTGCGCGTCGGCATGCGCCGCTGCGGCCGCGCGCTGGCGCGCTTTACGCGTCGCGGCGTGTCGCGGGCGATCCCGCTGGTCGTGCTCGGCGCGGGGGTCGCCTTCTTCATCGACAGCTTTTCGCTCGCGCGCTACGTGCGGGCCTATTTCGGCGAGGACTACTTCGCCGGCTCCTACGTCGACCCGAGCCGCGTGTCGATCAAGCGCGGCAAGGAGCAACCGAAGAATCTCGTGCTGATCTACGTCGAGAGCCTCGAGAACACCTATTCCGATCCGGCGCTGTTCGGACGCGACCTGCTGCACCGGCTCAACGCCTTCAAGGGCAAGCCGCGCGTGGCGTCCTTCGACAGCTACCGCGAGATGCAGGGTGCGCACTACACGATCGCGGGCATCGTCGCGACGCAGTGCGGGTTGCCCTTGAAATCGGTGGCGCTGTTCGGCGGCAATGCACAGGGCGAGCAGATCGAGCGCTACCTGCCGCGCGCCCGCTGCCTCGGTGACATCCTCGCGAGCAACGGCTACACCAACGTCTTCCTCAACGGCTCCAGCCTCGCCTTTGCCGGCGTCGGCAAGTTCTTCAAGGACCACCACTACAGCAAGGTGATGGGGCGCGAGGAGTGGGTGAACCAGGGCGAACGGCCCGAGCTGATGAGCGGCTGGGGGCTCTACGACGACGACCTCTTCCGTCATGCGCGCGGCGAGCTCGACCAGCTGATGAAGTCGCGCAAGCCCTTCAATCTCACCGTTCTGACGATCGACACGCACCACCCTTACGGCCACCTCTCGTCGACCTGCGAGCGCCAGGGCTACCAGGACTTCGAAGGCATCGTCGAATGCACCGCCGGACAGGTCGCGGACTTCATCCAGTACATTAACCAGAAGGGCTGGTCGGACCGCATCGCGGTCGTCGTGCAGGGCGACCATCTTGCGATGGGCAATACCTCGTACGACAAGCTGGTGAAGAATCCGGAGCGGCGCGTGTACAACCTGCTGATCGGCGCCGACAAGAAGCTCGTGAAGAACACCGACGAGGTCACGCACTTCGACATGCTGCCGACCATGCTGAGGATGCTCGGCTTCGAGGTCGAGGGCGAGCGTGCCGGCCTCGGCTACGCGGCGATCGGCCCGGCCAACGTGCCGCGCCCGCCGGATCGCATCGCCAGGATGACCGAGCAGCTGATGAACTACAGCGCGACGTACCGCGCGCTGTGGGAGCTGCCCATGACGCCGGCGGTGGTCGCGGACCCGGGGGCCGCGGACGTGGTCGTGACGCCGGTGCCGGTGCCGCCGCGTCCGCCGGCGCGCACCACCGTGCAGCGCGACATCGCGCAGGACCGCTGAGGCGCGGTCCGCCTTAGGCGGCGTCCTGCGGGCGGTTCACTTCCACCGAGATGTGGATCAGTTCCTCGTGCGGGGCGAGCGCGCGTTTGATCGCGGTCGGCGTGATCGTCGGGTCGCCGGTGAGCACGCTGACGATCGCGGCGAAGCGGTTGCGGCCGACGCGCCACACGTGCAGGTCCACGATGCGCGGCGCCGCGGGCCAGTGCGGGTGGCTCGCGAGCGCCTCGCGGATCTCGCCCACGACCGGGTGATCCATCTCGCGGTCGAGCAGCACGCGGCCGGTGTCGCGCAGCAGCCCGCGCGACCAGCGTGCGACGAGCACGGCGCCGACGATGCCCATCACCGGGTCCAGCCAGTTCCAGCCGTACAGCATGCCGCCGAGCAGCGCGACGATCGCCAGCACCGAGGTCGCCGCGTCGACGACCACGTGCAGGTAGGCGGCGCGCAGGTTGAGGTCGTGATCATGGTGGTCGTGGTGGTGGCCGCCGTGATCGTGCGGGTGGGCAGGGTCGTGGCCGTGATGGTCATGCCCGTGTCCGCCGTGCGAATGCTCGCCCGCGTGGTTGAGGATCAGCGCACACACGACGTTTACGACGAGGCCGACTACCGCGACCGTGATCGCCTCGGGGAAGCGGATGTCCTGCGGCGCGAGCAGGCGCTCGACCGAGCCGATGACCATCGCGAGCGCGACGCCGACGAGGAAGATGGCGCTCGCGAAGCCGGCCAGGATCTCGATCTTCCACGTGCCGAAGGCGAAGCGCGGGTCGTCGGCGTAGCGCCGCGCGGCGGTGTAGGCGAGCGCCGAGAGGCCGATCGCGAGCGCGTGCGAGCTCATGTGCCAGCCGTCGGCGAGCAGCGCCATCGAGTTGAACCACCAGCCGGCGGCGATCTCGACCACCATCGTCACCGCGGTGATCAGCAGCACGAGGCGCGTGCCGCGTTCGCCGGCGGCGTTGCCGTCGTCGAAGCTGTGGTTCGGGGTCCAGTATTGCGGGGATTCGGGGGACATGGCGTGCGGGAGATGATCGCTATGTCATCAGTCTACATGCACCGCGAGCCAGACGGTCGCGGGGCCGGTCGATTCGACGCGGTGGCGGCGGTGTGGCGCGATCGTGACCCAGTCGCCGGCGCGCATCTCGCGCCGTTCGCCATCCGCGAACGCGAGCACCGCCTCGCCCTGGACGACGACCACCCACTCGGCCTGCTCCTGGTCGTACCAGAAGCCGGGCGGGCTGGCGTGGCCGTGCGAGACGATGCGCTCGATGCGCGTGCCGGCGCGCTCGAACAGGGTGTCGAAGCTTTCGTCGCCGCCGGGCGGCGGCAGCGTGTCGAGGAGGTTGCCGTTGTCGGGCATCGCGCAGGGCCTCGCGTCTGGTCCGGGGAAGACTCAGTGTAGACGAGGCCCGCGCGTTGCGGCCTGCGTGCTTACTCGACGTGGTAGCGGCGCTGCACGACGCGGAAGCGGTTGGCGACGAAGGCGCTGTCCGACAGGCTCGCGTTCGCGGCCGGGTTCATGCCGACGCCGTGGTAGTCCGAGAAACCCGCCGACTGGTTCACGAACACGCCGCCGGTGAGGTTGATCGACAGCGCGACGCCGGCATGCCAGGTCGCTTCGGTCATCGCGTCGACGACTTCCGGCTTGGTCGAGTAGATCCCGACCGTGAGCGCGCCGTGCTCGCGCACGATGCGCTCGGACAGCGCGACCGCGGCGGCGCCGTTGGCGACCTTCACGACGAAGGCGATCGGGCCGAAGCGCTCTTCCATATAGGCGTTCTCGTCCGCGGCGTCGCACGCGAGCAGCACCGGCGAACGCACTTCGGCGCCGGGAAACTCGGCGTGGGCAATTTTCTTCGACGCGAGCACGACGCGGCCATGCTCGGGCGTCTCCGCGATGCGGGCGAGCGTGTCGGGCGACTGGATCGCGCCCAGCACGGCGGTCGCGACCGCCGGGTCGGCGAGGAACTTGTCGATCGATGCGGCGAGATCGGCGCACACCTCGTCGTAGCTCTTGTGCCCCTGGTCGGTGTCGATGCCGCCCGCCGGCACAAGGATCGCCTGCGTTGTCGTGCACATCTGGCCGGAATACAGGCACAGCGTGAAGGCGAGGTTCCGCAGCATCGCCTTGTACTGGTCGGTGGATTCGATGACGACGTTGTTCACGCCGGCGAGCTCGGCATACACCTGCGCCTGCTTCGCATGGCTGATCAGCCACTGGCCGAAGCTGTTGCCGCCGGTGAAGTCGATCGATTTCACCGCCGGGTGGGTCGCGAGCGCCTGCGTGGCTTCGCGCTTGTCGAAGGCGGCGAGCGTGACGAGGTTGGGGTCGAGGCCGGCCTCGGCGAGCACCTCGCGCGCGATGCGCACGGTGATCGCGGCGGGCAGGATCGCGTTCTGGTGCGGCTTGACGATGACCGGGTTGCCGGTCGCGAGCGCGGCGAAGAGGCCCGGGTAGGTGTTCCAGGTCGGGAAGGTGCCGCAGCCGATCACCAGCGCGACGCCGCGGCCGACGATCTCGAAGTGCTTCTTCATCTTCAGCGGCGGGTTCTTGCCCTGCGGCTTCTCCCATACCGTTTCGTGCGGGATGAACTTCATCTCGCGGTAGGCGTAGGCGACGGCCTCGAGGCCGCGGTCCTGCGCGTGCGGGCCGCCGGCCTGGAAGGCCATCATCCAGCCCTGGCCGGTGGTGAGCATCACCGCATGGGCGATCTCGCAGCTCTTCTTGTTGATGCGCTCGAGGATCTCCAGGCACACGCCGGCGCGGCCTTGCGCGCCGATGCGCTGCCAGCCCGGCATCGCGGCGTGTGCGGCGGCGATCAGCGCGTCGGCGTCGCACACCGGATAGCGCACGCCCAGTTCGACGCCGTAAGGCGAACGCTCGGTCGCCATCCAGCCGCTCCGGCCGGGCTGGTCGAGCTCGAAGTCCTGGCCGAAGGTGGCCTCGACGGCGCGGCGCCCGTCGTCCTGTGCCGTTTCCCCATATACCTTGGGGCTGGGCATCTCGGGGTAGGGCGTCCAGTAGCCGCGGGCGTGGATCGCCTGGACGGCGGCTTCGAGGGTCGCGTGGTGCTTGTCGAACAGCTGGGCGGGCGTGGTGGTGGACGCGGCGTGGGACATCGAGGGTCTCCTCTGGTGATGGGGCGGGGCTTCTGCGGCCCCTGCGGATCGGTGCTGCTGACCTTGTTATAGCGGCTGGCGCATTGCTGCGCTGCGGGGAAACTTGTCAAGCAAAAAACTGTTGTCTTTTGATCTGGATCAAGCTTACTATTGATTGACCGGTCGGTCAAACAAAGGCCGGACTAGAAAGAAAGCTCGGGATACCGGGCACCGACCCCCGCCGACAGGAGGCCTCGAAGCCTTCCGGGCGATCCGAAAAAGGAGACTCTGCAGAAGCGCCGCCTGAGGGCATTGGTTGGCGTTTGTGCAGAGGGATGACAGGAGGAGACATGAGCAGCGAGTTGCGCAGAACGGATTGGGGCATGCAGGGCGAGTCGATTCGCCTCGATGTGGTCGAAGGCGTTGCGACGCTGACGCTGAACCGGCCGGACCGGTTGAACTCGTTCACGAGCCGGATGCACGAGGAGGTGCGCGCGGCGCTGGCGATGGTCCGGGACGGGCGCGCGGCCGGCGTCGTGCGCGTGCTGGTGCTGACTGGTGCGGGGCGCGGCTTCTGTGCCGGGCAGGACCTGTCGGACCGTGCCGTGGCGCCGGGCGCTGCGCCGGTGGATCTGGGCGAATCGGTCGAGAAGAACTACAAGCCGCTCGTGCTCGCGCTGCGCAGCCTCGAGCTGCCGGTGATCGCGGCGGTCAATGGCGTCGCGGCCGGTGCCGGCGCGAGCATCGCTCTGGCGTGTGACCTCGTGTTCGCGGCGCGCTCGGCGAGCTTCATCCAGTCCTTCAGCAAGCTCGGCGTCGTGCCGGACACCGGCGGCAGCTGGATCCTGCCGCGCCTCGTCGGTCCGGCGCGTGCGATGGGCATGGCGCTGCTGGGCGAGAAGCTGTCGGCCGAGCAGGCCGAGACCTGGGGCCTGATCTGGAAGTGCGTGGACGACGAGGCGCTGATGCCGACCGTACAGCAGGTCGCCGCCGGTCTCGCGAAGGGCCCCACCTTCGGCTACGCGAAAACCAAGCAGGCGATCTGGGCGAGCTCGACCCACGACTTCGAGACCCAACTCAACCTCGAGCGCGACCTGATGACCGTGTGTGGCAACTCGAACGACTACCGCGAAGGGGTCGCCGCGTTCATCGAGAAGCGCAACCCGAACTTCAAGGGTGATTGAATGAGTGCCCTCGGCAAGGATGTGAAGGTCGTCGTGATCGGCGCCGGCGCAATGGGCAGCGGCATCGCCCAGGTCGCCGCGCGCGCGGGCCACACCGTGTACCTGTTCGATGGCCGCAGCGAAGCGATCGCCGCCGGACGCGCGGCGATCGAAAAGGACCTGAAGTTCCTCGTGTCGAAGAACCGGCTCGACCAGGCCGAAGCCGCGGCGACGCTCGAACGCGTCGTGCCGGTCGCGGCGCTGGCCGAGGCGGCCGATGCCGGCCTCGCGATCGAGGCGATCGTCGAGAACCTCGACGTCAAGCGCAAGCTCTTCGCCGAGCTGGAAAGCATGCTCGGCGCGGACGCGATCATCGCGAGCAACACCTCGTCGCTGTCGATCAACGCGATGGCGGCCGGGCTCGCCCGTCCCGGCCGGCTCGCCGGCCTGCACTTCTTCAACCCCGCGCCGCGCATGGCGCTGGTCGAGGTGGTTTCAGGACTCAACACCGAGCGCGAGGTTGCCGAGTGCCTGCACGCGACCGCGCGCACCTGGGGCAAGATGCCCGTGCATGCGGCTTCGACACCCGGCTTCATCGTGAACCGCGTCGCGCGTCCGTACTATGCGGAGGCGCTGCGCGTGCTCGCCGAGCACGAGGCGGAGCCGGCGACGCTGGACGCGATCCTGCGCGAAGGCTGCGGCTTTGCGATGGGCCCCTTCGAGGTGATGGACCTGATCGGCCACGACGTGAACTTCGCGGTGACGAAGTCGGTGTTCGAGGCCTACTTCTGCGACCGCCGCTTTGCGCCGAGCCCGTTCCAGCAGGAGCTCGTCGCCGCCGGCCGGCTGGGACGCAAGACCGGGCGCGGCATCTATGAATATGGCGAACTCGCCGCGAAGGCCGTGCCGCAGGACGAGCCGGCGCAGGACGGCGAGCCGCGCATCACCGTGGTCGGCGATATTGGCGCCGCGGCGCCGCTGCTGGCGCGCCTCGAAGCGGCCGGCATCGAGGTGCGGCGCGAGGCGGGCATGCACGGCAAGCGCGGCTGGATGCAGATCGGCCCCGCGCGCGTCGCGCTCACCGACGGCCGCACCGCGACGCTGCGCGCGGCCGAGGAGCGCGTGCCGAACCTCGTGCTCTTCGACCTGTGCCTCGACTACTCGACCAGCACCCGCATCGCGCTCACGCGCGCCGACCAGTGCGGCCTGGGTGCGCTGCGCGTGGTCACCGGCACCTTCCAGAAGGCCGGCTTCAAGGTCAGCGCGATCGACGACGTCGCCGGGCTGATCGCGCTGCGCACCGTCGTGATGCTCGCGAACGAGGCCGCCGATGCGGTGCTGCAGGGCGTGGCGAGCGCGCGCGACGTCGATACCGCGATGCGCTACGGCACCAACTACCCCAAGGGCGGCCCGCTCGCGTGGGCCGACCAGCTCGGCGCGGGTTTCGTCGTCGAGGTGCTCGCGAATCTCAAGGATCACTACGGCGAGGAGCGCTATCGCGTGTCGCCGCTGCTGCGCCGCAAGGCCTGCAACGGGGAGGCGATGTATGACTGAGGCGGGCTATCGCGATCTCACGAACGGGCTCGATCCCCAACTCGTCGCCGAGCGCGTGCGCGAGGGCATGTCGGAGAACGACCGCGTGCTGCGCGCCAATGGCATCCGCTTCGAGGCGGTCGGTCCCGGCTACGCGAAGGTGACGATGACGGTGCGCGAGGAAATGCTCAACGGTTTTCGCATCTGCCACGGCGGCTTCATCACGGTGCTCGCCGACACGGCCTTCGCCTACGCATGCAACAGCTACAACGAGCAGACCGTGGCGTCGGGCATCAGCCTCGACTTCATGGCGCCCGGCCGCCCCGGGGACCTGCTGTGCGCCGAGGCGCAGGAAGTGTTCGCCGCCGGGCGCACCGGCGTGTACGACATCAGCGTCACAAACCAGAAGGGCGAGCTGCTCGCGGTGATGCGCGGCAAGTCCTACCGGCTGAAAGGCAGGGCCGTCGTCGAGTTGTGAATAGCGTTTGACACGGGTCGCCCGGGACTCCCCCGCTTCGGGGAATGACTCCGGGTTCATATGAAATCCGCGCAAACCGAAGAAATCAGGAGGAGAGAGAGCAATGCCCGTGAAGACCCCGTCGCCCGGCGACCTGGAAGCGATCGAGACAACCAGTCAGGACGAGCTGCGCGCGCTGCAGCTCGAACGCATGCAGTGGAGCGTGCGCCACGCCTACGAGAACGTGCCGCACTACCGCAAGGCCTTCGACGCCAAGGGCGTGCATCCGGACGACCTGAAGACGCTCGCGGATCTGGCGAAGTTTCCCTTCACCGCGAAGAGCGATCTGCGCGACAACTACCCCTTCGGCATGTTCGCGGTGCCGCGCGAGAAGGTCGCGCGCGTGCATGCGTCGTCGGGCACGACCGGCAAGCCGACGGTGGTCGGCTACACGCTGAAGGACATCGACACCTGGGCCACCGTCGTCGCACGCTCGATCCGCGCCGCGGGCGGCCGCGCCGGCGACATGGTGCATGTGTCCTACGGCTACGGCCTGTTCACCGGCGGGCTGGGCGCGCATTACGGCGCCGAGCGGCTGGGCTGCACGGTGGTGCCGATGTCCGGCGGGCAGACCGAGAAGCAGATCCAGGTGATCCAGGACTTCAAGCCCGACATCATCATGGTGACGCCGTCCTACATGCTGACCATCCTCGACGAGATGGAGCGCATGGGCATCGACCCGAAATCGACCTCGCTGAAGGTCGGCATCTTCGGCGCCGAGCCGTGGACGCAGGGCATGCGCGAGGCGATGGAGGCGCGCTCCGGGCTCGATGCGGTCGACATCTATGGTCTGTCGGAAGTGATGGGGCCGGGTGTCGCCAGCGAGTGCGTCGAGAGCAAGGACGGCCCGGTGGTGTGGGAAGACCATTTCTACCCCGAGATCATCGACCCGAAGACCGGCGACGTGCTGCCGGACGGCGAGGAAGGCGAGCTGGTGTTCACGACGCTGACCAAGGAAGCGATGCCGGTGATCCGCTACCGCACGCGCGACCTTACGCGCCTGCTGCCGCCGACCTCGCGCGCCATGCGGCGCATGGCCAAGATCACCGGCCGTTCCGACGACATGCTGATCATCCGCGGCGTGAACCTCTTCCCGACGCAGATCGAGGAGCTGATCTGCCACATGCCCCAGCTCGCCGCGCAATACGTGCTGGAAGTCGACAAGAAGGGCCACATGGACACGCTGACGGTGAAGGTCGAGCTGGACCCGGACGCGATCGTCGGCCGGCATCCCGAGCAGAAGGAGGCGGTCGGCGAGGAGCTCGCGCATCGCATCAAGACCTTCATCGGCGTCTCGGCGAAGGTCGTTGTCGGCGAGCCGTTCTCGATCGAGCGCGTGACGATCGGCAAGGCGAAGCGCGTCATCGACCGCCGCCCCAAGGAGTGAGTGTCTGAAGGGGCCGCTGCGGCGGCCTCGCACTCGCCCCAGCCAGGAATGAGAGAGGAGGAGACAACACAATGTATACCCAAGCACTGGACATCCCGCAGCAGAGCGCCGACAAGGGCCCGCGCGTGGTCGAGAATCCCGAGTACCAGGCCGAGTTCGACGCCAGGATCGACGCCGGCGGCTACATCGAGGCCAAGGACTGGATGCCCGAGGCCTACCGCAAGACCCTGATCCGCCAGATTAGCCAGCACGCGCACTCCGAGATCGTCGGCATGCTGCCTGAAGGCAACTGGATCACGCGTGCGCCGACGCTCAAGCGCAAGGCGATCCTGCTCGCCAAGGTGCAGGACGAGGGCGGTCACGGCCTGTATCTCTACGCCGCCGCCGAGACGCTGGGCGTGTCGCGCGACGAGCTGCTGGAGGCGCTGCACAGCGGCCGCGCCAAGTACAGCTCGATCTTCAACTACCCCACGCTCACCTGGGCGGACATCGGCGTGATCGGCTGGCTCGTGGACGGCGCCGCGATCATGAACCAGATCCCGCTGTGCAAGTGCAGCTACGGCCCCTATGCGCGGGCGATGGTGAGGATCTGCAAGGAGGAGTCCTTCCACCAGCGCCAGGGCTACGACCTGCTGCTGGCGATGATGAAGGGCACCGAAGAGCAGCGCGAGATGGTGCAGGACGCCGTCAATCGCTGGTGGTGGCCGTCGATCATGATGTTCGGCCCGCACGACAAGGACTCCGTGCATTCGGGCCAGAGCGCGCGCTGGGGCATCAAGCGCATCTCCAACGACGACCTGCGCCAGAAGTTCGTCGACGCGACCGTCGAGCAGGCCAAGGTGCTGGGCGTGACGATGCCCGACCCGGAGCTGAAGTGGAACGCCGAACGCGGCCACCACGATTTCGGCGCGATCGACTGGGACGAGTTCTGGAACGTCGTCAATGGCCACGGCCAGGGCAACGTCGATCGGCTGGCCGCGCGCGTCAAGGCGTGGGAAGACGGCGCCTGGGTGCGCGAGGCCGCGCTCGAGCACGAGAGGAAGCGCGCCGCGCGCGAACACCAGGCCGCCTGACAGGAATATCCGCAACACACCGACAGAAAGGGCGGCCCCGGCCAGCCCTCACGAGAGGAGAAGAGACATGGAACGCAAGGAATGGCCGCTGTGGGAAGTCTTCGTGCGCAGCCGCAACGGACTCGATCACAAGCACTGCGGCAGCGTGCATGCGCCCGATGCGAAGCTCGCGCTGCAGGTCGCGCGCGACGTCTATACCCGCCGCCAGGAAGGCGTGAGCATCTGGGTCGTGCAGGCCGACCACATCGTGGCCTCCGACCCGGACGCCAAGCCCGAGCTGTTCGACCCGGCCGAGGACAAGATCTACCGGCATCCGACCTTCTACCAGCTGCCCGACGAAGTGAACCACATGTGAGAGGGCTGCAAAGATGACGCAACAGACTCCCAACCCCGCACACATCGAATACGTCACCCGCATCGGCGACAACGCGCTGATCCTCGGCCAGCGCATGTCCGAATGGTGCGGCCACGCGCCGGTGCTCGAAGAGGACATGGCGCTCGCGAACATGTCGCTGGACCTGATCGGCCAGGCGCGCATGCTGCTCACGCACGCCGGAAAGCTCGAAGGCAAGGGCCGCGACGAGGATCAGCTCGCCTTCCTGCGCATCGAGATGCACTACCGCAACCTCACGCTGTGCGAGCTGCCGAACGCGGATTTCGGCCGCACGATGGTGCGCAACTTCCTCTTCGCGAGCTTCCAGGTGCTGCTGTGGGAACGCCTGCTTGCCTCCAGTGACACCGAGCTCGCCGCGATCGCCGCGAAGAGCCTCAAGGAAGCGCGCTACCACGCCCAGCACGCCGGCGACTGGGTCGTGCGCCTGGGCGACGGAACGGCCGAATCGCACGAGCGCACGCAGGCCGCGCTCGACTACCTGTGGCCCTACACCGCCGAGTTCTTCGCCGCGAATCCGACCGACGAGGCGATTGCCGCCGCCGCCATCGGCCCTGCGTGGAGCGAGCTCGAAGCGGCGTGGGAAGCGGCGGTGGTGCCGGTCCTGAACGAGGCGACGCTGACCGTGCCGGCGCGCACGCCGTTCAAGTCCTACGGCAAGTTCGGCCGCCACAGCGAGCATCTGGGGCACCTGCTGTCGGAGATGCAGTACCTGCAGCGCACCTATCCGGGCGCTCAGTGGTAATGCAGCGATGATCACCGAAACCCAGGCCTGGGAGGTCCTCCACGCCGTGCCCGATCCCGAGATCCCGGTGATCTCGGTGACCGAGCTCGGCATCGTGCGCGAAGTCCTCGCGCGCGCGGGCGGCCTGCACGTCGTCGTCACGCCGACCTATTCCGGCTGCCCCGCGACCGAGGTCATCTCGCAGAGCATCCACGACGCGCTGGTCGCCGCCGGTGCGGGCGAGGTTTCGGTCGAGACGCGCCTTGCGCCCGCATGGACCACCGACTGGATCACCGAGCCGGCGAAGGAGAAGCTGCGTGCCTACGGCATCGCCCCCCCGGGCGGCGACGCACCCGTCGGCCCGCAGCCGCTCCGCTTCGTACCGCGCAAGCTTGCGTGCCCGCGCTGCGGCTCGACCGACACGACGCGGCTGTCGCAGTTCGGTTCGACCGCGTGCAAGGCGCTGTACCGCTGCCAGAGCTGCCTGGAGCCATTCGAGTACTTCAAGCCAATTTGATTCGAATCGCCACGAGAAGCGATCGAGGAGACAATCACATGACGACGCACAGAACGCCGAAATTCCACCCGCTGAAAGTCGCCGAGGTGCGGCGCGAGACGCCTGAGGCGGTGAGCCTGCGCTTCGAGATCCCCGCCGAGCTCACCGCGGACTACCGCTTCGAGCAGGGTCAGCACCTCAACCTCAAGGTCAAGGTCAACGGCGAGGAACTGCGCCGCTCCTATTCGATCTGTTCCGGTGTCGACGACGGCGAACTGTGCGTCGCGATCAAGAAGATCAACGGCGGCGCATTCTCGACCTGGGCCAACGACGGCGGCATCAAGGCCGGCGACGTGCTGGAGATCATGACGCCGGAAGGCCGCTTCCACACCCCGCTCGACCCCGCGCACGCCAAGCACTACGTCGCCTTTGCCGCCGGCAGCGGCATCACGCCGATCCTGTCGCTGGTGAAGACCACGCTGCGCGCCGAGCCGCACAGCCGCTTCACGCTGGTCTACAGCAATCGCCGCCAGGCGAGCGTGATGTTCGCCGAGACCCTCGAGGACCTGAAGAACCGCTACATGTCGCGCTTCACGCTGTACAACCTGTTCTCGCGCGAGGAGCAGGAGGTGCCGCTGTTCAATGGCCGGCTCGACGGCGAGCGCGTGCGCATGTTCCTCGACACGCTGATCCCCGTCGACACCATCGACGAGGCCTTCATCTGCGGCCCCGGCGGCATGATCGACGAGGTCGAGGCCGCGCTGCAGGCGGGCGGCGTCGCGCACGAGCACATCCACCTCGAGCGCTTCGGCGTGCCCGCGACGGCGCCCGAGCACCACGTCGAACCGGGCGACGCGACGCAGGCCCGGGTCACCGTGATCGCCGACGGCCTCAGGCGCGAGATGGAGTTCCGCGCCGAGGATCCGTCCATCCTCGACGTCGCGCTGCGCGCCGGCATGGACCTGCCGTACTCGTGCAAGGGCGGCGTGTGCTGCACCTGCCGCGCGAAACTGCTTGAGGGCAAGGTGCGCATGGACAAGAATTTCACCCTCGAACAGCCGGACGTCGATGCCGGCTACATTCTCACCTGCCAGGCGCACCCCCTCACCGATCGCGTCGTCATCAGTTTCGACGAGCGCTGAGGGGCGCGGCTGGCCCCGACACAGGCACGACATCCGGCATGGCACGAGGCAAGGCACCCACTTTCGAGCTGCAGCGCGCGGCGATGCTGCGCGCGGCGGCGGGGCTGTTCGCGGAAAAGGGCTTCCACAACGCCTCGATGTCGGCGATCGCGCAGGCCTGCGGCGTGTCCAAGCCGCTGCTGTACCACTACTACCGCGACAAGGAACACCTGCTGTTCGACATCGCCGACAGCTACATCGACGAGCTGCTCGCGATCGTCGCGTCCGTGGAGGCGCGCAAGCTCGGCCCCGAGGCCCATTTCACCGAGCTCGTGACGCGCTTCATGGAGGAATACGAGCACGCACAGGACCATCACATGGTTCTGGTGCAGGACGTGAAGTTCCTCAAGGAGGAGCAGGCGGAGAGCGTCGCCGGCAAGCAGCGGCGCGTCGTCGCGGCCTTTGCCGACGCGCTCGCGCGGGTCGAGCCGGGCCTCAAGGGGAGCAAGCTCGACAAGGCGGTCACGATGATCCTGTTCGGCATGATCAACTGGACCTTCACCTGGCTGCGCGCCGACGGCCCGCTCACCTTCCACGACATGGCGCCGATCGTCACCGGAATCTTCCTCAACGGCGTGCGCGGCCTGATGCGCAACGAGGGCGTGAGCGTGGCAGCGTCGCGGGCGGCGGCCGATGCGTAGCGCGTGAGGCGAGTGCAAGCGATGGGGGCTATGTTGGGTGCGCCACCGGTGCGGAAAACATCGCACAACATGGCGCCGGTGTGGCGAAAACGTGATTCAGATCAATAGTTGGACTAGCAATAGTTTGTATCGTAAGCAATAATCGCCGGACGCGACCGCGACTTCCCTCAGGTTCGGTCGCCAATAAACCAAGAGGAGGAGACACACCATGAAACTGCGCACTTCCATGATGGCTGCCATCGGTCTGGCCTTCGCTGCGACTGCCGCTCACGCCGACATCAACGTCGGCGTGACCGTGTCGGCGACCGGGCCGGCCGCCTCGCTGGGCATCCCGGAGAAGAACACGATCGCCTTGATGCCGACGACGATCGCCGGCGAGAAAATCAACTACATCGTCCTCGACGATGCCTCCGACACGACCTCGGCGGTGAAGAACGTCCGCAAGCTGATCTCCGAGGACAAGGTCGACGTCGTGCTGGGCTCCACGATCACGCCGAACTCGCTGGCGATGATCGACGTGGTCGCCGAGGCCGCGACGCCGATGATCTCGATGGCCGCCTCCGCGCGCATCGTCGAGCCGATGGACGACAAGAAGCGCTGGGTGTTCAAGACGCCGCAGAACGACGCGCAGATGTCGACCGCGATCATCGAGCACATGACCAACAGCGGCGTGAAGACGGTCGCCTTCATCGGCTTCTCCGACGCCTACGGCGAAGGCTGGTACGAGCAGTTCTCCGCCGTGGCCGATGCGCGCAAGCTCAAGTTGGTCGCCAACGAGCGTTTCGCCCGCACCGACACCTCGGTGACCGGCCAGGTGCTGAAGATCATGGCCGCGAAGCCCGACGCGGTGCTGATCGCCGGTTCCGGCACGCCGGCTGCGCTGCCGCAGAAGGCGTTCAAGGAGCGCGGCTTTACGGGCAAGATCTACCAGACCCACGGCGTCGCCAACAACGACTTCCTGCGTGTGTGCGGCAAGGACTGTGAGGGCACCTTCCTGCCGGCCGGCCCCGTGTTGGTGGCGGCGCAGCTGCCCGACACCAATCCGGTGAAGAAGAGCGCGCTCGAGTACATCACCAAGTACGAAGCCGCCCACGGCAAGGGCAGCGTTTCGACCTTCGGCGCGCACGGCTGGGACAGCGGCGTGCTGCTCGCCGCCGCCGTGCCGACGGCGCTGAAGAAGGCCAAGCCCGGCACCAAGGAGTTCCGTGCCGCGCTGCGCGACGCACTTGAAGGCCTGAAGGAAGTGCCCGCCGCGCACGGCATCTTCAGCATGAGCCCCAACGACCACCTGGGCCTGGACCAGCGCGCGCGCGTGATGGTGCAGATCCAGAATGGCGCATGGAAACTCGTCAAGTAAGTGTCAAGTGAGTTCCTGAGCTGAAACCGTGACGGCCGGGCTTCGCCTCGCGCCGTGCGGGGCTTTCATTCGTTGCTGAAAGAATCGGGAGCGGCCTGCGCCGCTCGCGATAGCGGGGTTCGTCCATGGATTTCCAGATAGCGCTGTTGCTCGCACAGGACGGCATCACCAACGGTGCGATCTACGCGCTGCTCGCGCTCGCGCTGGTGCTGGTGTTTGCCGTGACGCGGGTGATCTTCATTCCGCAGGGGGAGTTCGTCG
>NZ_WTVS01000005.1 GCF_012911005.2 Aromatoleum toluolicum
CCGCCGCAGCGGCGGAGCGAAGCGGAGACTCCCGGGTTGGGGTGGGGATGGGTTAAGTACGAGCGGTAGAAACCCATCCCCCTCCTGACCTCCCCCTTGAAGGGGGAGGAACAAGTGCCCTACGCCATCGTTCAGGCGACCTTGTTGCGTGCCTTGGCGATGCGTCCCAGGGCTGCGCGTCCGCTGCCGATGTGGGCTCGCATCAGCCGTTCCGCGTCGTCCGCACGGCGCGCGGTGAGCGCGGCGAGGATCTCGCGGTGTTCGGCGAGCGACTGCTCGAGGCGGCCTTCGCCGAACAGCGAGTGATGGCGCGACAGCTTGATCACGCGGCGCAGATCCTCGATCGCGTGCTGCAGCCAGCGGTTGTCCGCGATTTCCTGCAGCGCGAGGTGGAAGGCCTGGTTCGATTCGAAGAAGCCGTTGATGTCTTCCGCCGCTGCGGCCTTTTCCAGTCCGGCGTGTATCGCGCGCAGGCGGTCGAGGTCAGCGTCGGTGGCCTTCTGCGCCGTGGCCAGGGCGCACTGGCCTTCGAGCAGCGCCATCACGGCGAAGATCTCGTCGAGATCGCGCTCGGAGATCTCGGTGACGTAGCACCCGCGGCGCGGCTTCAGCGTGACGAGCCCTTCGGAGGCGAGCACCTTCAGCGCCTCGCGCAATGGCGTGCGCGAGATGCCGTAGTTGTCGGCGAGCGCCTGCTCGTCGACCCAGGTGCCGGGCGCCAGTTCGTGCGAGAAGATGAGCTGGCGCAGCCGCTCGGCGACTTCCTGGTACAGCGCGAGCGGGGCGATGCGGGTGGCGGTCATGGGTGCTGTTCGATGCGGAAATGTTGCGGGCCGGATTGTCGTCGAAATTTCGGCTCGCCGACAGTTGCATTCATAATTATGGATAAAGTATTATTCGCCTGACGGTACAAGTCAACTTCCCATGTGCGGCGTAGGATTGGGAGCTTGCGCTGGCGGACCCTTGGTCTGCTGCGCAGCGAGAGGGAGAGGGAGCTACGCCGAATGCATGGGAGCGCCGGCGACCGCCTGCAGTCTTCGGACTGCGGGCGGTCTCGTCGTCGCCAGCCAGCCGTTCAAACAGCAGTACGAGACAACGCTAACGCCGCCTGCCGCGGCCAATGGAATCGGAGAGGGTTTGTCATGCCGAACGACAAGATGCCGGCTTATCCCCAGTCGGACCTGGAAGCCTGGAACAAGGCGGCCGCGAAACATGCGCCGGGTGGCGACGTGGAGAAGCTCAACTGGGTGACGCCCGAAGGCATCGCGGTCAAGCCGCTGTATACCAAGGCGGACACGGCCGACCTGCAGCACACCGACACGCTGCCCGGCTTCGAGCCCTTCCTGCGCGGCCCGCAGCCGACGATGTACGCGGTCAAGCCGTGGACCATCCGCCAGTACGCCGGCTTCTCGACCGCCGAGGAGTCGAACGCCTTCTACCGCAAGGCGCTCGCGGCCGGCGGCCAGGGCGTCTCGGTCGCGTTTGATCTCGCGACGCACCGTGGCTACGACTCGGATCATCCGCGCGTCACCGGCGACGTCGGCAAGGCCGGCGTGGCGATCGACTCGGTCGAGGACATGAAGATCCTCTTCAACGAGATCCCGCTCGACAAGGTGTCGGTGTCGATGACGATGAACGGTGCCGTGCTGCCGATCCTCGCCGGTTACATCGTCGCCGCCGAAGAGCAGGGCGTCTCGCAGGACAAGCTGTCCGGGACCATCCAGAACGACATCCTCAAGGAGTTCATGGTCCGCAACACCTATATCTACCCGCCGACGCCGTCGATGAAGATCATCGCCGACATCTTCGGGTACACCGCGCAACACATGCCGAAGTTCAACTCGATCTCGATCTCCGGCTACCACATCCAGGAAGCGGGCGCGAACCAGGCGATCGAGCTCGCCTTTACGCTCGCCGACGGCCTCGAGTACGTGCGCACCGGCATCAACAGCGGCATGGACGTCGACACCTTCGCCGGCCGCCTGTCCTTCTTCTGGGCAGTCGGGATGAACTTCTACCTCGAGATCGCCAAGATGCGCGCGGCGCGCCTGCTGTGGTGGCGCATCATGAAGCAGTTCAACCCGAAGAGCGCGAAGTCGATGATGCTGCGCACGCACTCGCAGACCTCGGGCTGGTCGCTGACCGAGCAGGATCCGTACAACAACGTCGTGCGCACGACGATCGAGGCGATGGCCGCGGTTTTCGGCGGCACGCAGTCGCTGCACACCAACGCGCTCGACGAGGCGATCGCGCTGCCGACCGAGTTCTCGGCCCGCATCGCGCGCAACACCCAGATCATCATCCAGGAAGAGACGCACATCTGTAACGTCGTCGATCCGTGGGCCGGCTCCTACATGATGGAAAAGCTGACCCAGGACATGGTCGACAAGGCCTGGTCGCTGATCGAGGAGATCGAGGCGATGGGCGGCATGACCAAGGCGGTCGAGTCCGGCTGGGCCAAGATGAAGGTCGAGGAATGCGCGGCCGACAAGCAGGCGCGCATCGACTCGGGCAAGGACGTGATCGTCGGCGTGAACAAGTACAAGCTGGCGAAGGAGGATCCGATCGAGATCCTCGATATCGACAACCACGCGGTGCGCGAGTCGCAGATTGCCCGCCTCACCAAGATTCGTGCGACGCGCGACAGCGCTGCCGTGCAGGCGGCCCTCGACGCGCTGACGAAGTGCGCCGAGAGCGGCGAAGGCAATCTGCTCGACCTCGCCGTGAAGGCCGTGCGCCTGCGCGCGACCGTCGGCGAGATTTCCGACGCGCTGGAGAAGGTCTTCGGCCGCTACCGTGCCAATCCGCAAGCCGTGTCCGGCGTGTATGGAGCCGTCGTGGAGAACGATGCCGACTGGAAGGAACTGAAGGCCGACATCGAGGCTTTCGTCACCGAAGAGGGCCGTCGCCCGCGCATCATGATCGCGAAGCTCGGCCAGGACGGGCACGACCGCGGCGCGAAGGTGGTCGCCTCGGCGTTCGCCGACCTCGGCTTCGACATCGACATCGGCCCGCTCTTCCAGACGCCGGAAGAAGCCGCGCGCCACGCCGTCGAGAACGACGTGCATGCGGTGGGCTGCTCGAGCCTTGCCGCCGGTCACAAGACGCTGGTGCCGCAGATCGTGAACGAACTGAAGCGGCTCGGCGCGGACGACATCGTCGTCTTCGTTGGCGGCGTGATCCCGGCGCAGGACTACGATGCGCTGTATGCTGCCGGGGCAAAAGGCATCTTCGGGCCGGGCACGCCGATTCCGGCGGCCGCGCGCGAGGTGCTGAAGCAGATCCGCGCGGCGAAAGCTTGATTGGCGTGTAGGGCGGGAGGAGCAAAGCGCATCCCGCCACGCGGCGGCTGAGCCTGTTCTCACCGTTGGAATGGCGGGATACGCTGCGCTCCTCCCGCCCTACGTGAACTGCGAAGCCGTGCCATTGACGTTTCGATGCCGATGAACAAACCCGAACACTTGCCCGAACTCGACGCCGCCGACCACGCGTTGGTCGATGGCGTGCTCGCGCGCCAGCTGCGTCCGCTCGCCAAGACCATCACGCTGATCGAGTCAAAGCGCGAGGATCACAAGGCGCGCGCACGCCACGTGCTCGAAGCGCTGCTGCCGCACACCGGCGGCGCGATGCGCGTGGGCATCTCGGGCGTGCCGGGCGTCGGCAAGTCGACCTTCATCGAGGCGCTCGGCCTGTACCTGATCGAACAGGGTCTGCGTGTCGCGGTGCTGGCGGTCGATCCGTCGTCGTCCCTGACGGGCGGCTCGATCCTCGGCGACAAGACGCGCATGGAGCTGTTGAGCCAGAACCCGGCTGCCTTCATCCGCCCGAGCCCGTCCGCGGGCAGCCTCGGCGGCGTTGCCGAGAAGACGCGCGAGACGATGCTGGTGTGCGAGGCCGCCGGCTTCGACGTGATCATCATCGAGACCGTCGGCGTCGGCCAGAGCGAGACCGCGGTCGCCGGCATGAGCGACATCTTCTGCCTGCTGCAACTGCCCAACGCGGGTGACGACCTGCAGGCGATCAAGAAAGGCATCATGGAGATCGCCGACCTCATCGTCATCAACAAGGCCGACATCGACGCAGGTGCGGCGATGCGGGCGAAGTCGCAGATGAAGACGGCGCTGCATATGCTGCGGCCGGCGAGTCCGAACTGGACGGTGCCGGTGCTGACCTTGTCCGCGCTGCAGAAGCAGGGCATCGCGGACTTCTGGACGATGGTGACGGACTATCGCAAGGCGATGCAGGCCTCCGGCGAGTTCGAGGCCAAGCGGCGCCACCAGGCGCTGGCGTGGATGTGGGACCTGATCGACGCGGGGCTGCGCAGCCATTTCCGCAGCCATCCGCAGGTGAAGCACGAATTGCCCGGGCTCGCCCGCGCGGTGGAGGAGGGCACGACGACGCCCTCGGCTGCCGCGATGCGCCTGCTCGGTTATGTGGAGAAGTAGTTTCCGTAGGGCGGGAGTTGCGCAGCGCATCCCGCCACGCGGCGGTTGTAGCCGCCCCCCACCGATGGATTGGCGGGATACGCTGCGCTCCTCCCGCCCTACACGTGAAGCAGGATTTGGAGTTGAACGCCCGGTCGGCACAAGGCCGGGTCGGTAGAACAAGTCAAGGAGGTCATCAATGCAAGAGATCATTCGTCAGCTCGACGAAAAGCGCGCCAAGGCGCGGCTCGGCGGCGGGCAGAAGCGCATCGACGCGCAGCATTCCAAGGGCAAGCTCACCGCGCGCGAGCGCATCGAACTGCTGCTCGACGAAGGCAGCTTCGAAGAATGGGACATGTTCAAGGAGCACCGCTGCACCGAGTTCGGCATGGAAGCGGACCACACTCCGGGTGACGGCGTGGTGATCGGCTACGGCACGGTGAACGGCCGCCTGGTGTTCGTGTTCTCGCAGGACTTCACGGTGTTCGGCGGCTCGCTGTCCGAGACCCACGCCGAGAAGATCTGCAAGGTCATGGACCACGCGATGAAGGTCGGCGCGCCGGTGATCGGCCTCAACGACTCGGGCGGTGCGCGCATCCAGGAAGGCGTCGATTCGCTCGGCGGCTACGCCGACGTGTTCCAGCGCAACGTGATGGCCTCGGGCGTCGTGCCGCAGATCTCGCTGATCATGGGCCCGTGCGCCGGCGGCGCGGTGTATAGCCCGGCGATGACCGACTTCATCTTCATGGTGAAGGATTCCTCGTACATGTTCGTGACCGGTCCGGAAGTCGTGAAGACCGTGACCCACGAGGAAGTGACCGCCGAGGAGCTGGGCGGTGCGGTGACCCACAACACCAAGTCGGGTGTGGCCGATCTCGCGTTCGAGAACGACGTCGAGGCGCTGATGATGACGCGCCGCCTGATCGGCTTCATCCCGTCGAGCAACCGCGAGAAGGCGCCGACCGTGCCCGCGCTCGACGCGCCCGAGCGCCTCGACATGTCGCTCGACACGCTGGTGCCGAGCAACCCGAACCAGCCGTATGACATGAAGGAAGTCATCGTCAAGATGGTCGATGACGGCGACTTCTTCGAACTGCAGCCCGACTACGCCAAGAACATCATCATCGGCTTCGCGCGCATGGAAGGCGCGCCGATCGGCATCGTCGCGAACCAGCCGCTGGTGCTCGCCGGCTGCCTGGACATCAAGAGCTCGATCAAGGCCGCGCGCTTCGTGCGCTTCTGCGACGCGTTCAACATCCCGGTCGTGACGCTGGTCGACGTCCCCGGCTTCATGCCGGGTACCACCCAGGAATACGGCGGCATCATCAAACACGGCGCCAAGCTGCTCTACGCCTACGCCGAATGCACGGTGCCGAAGGTCACCATCATCACCCGCAAGGCCTACGGCGGCGCATATGACGTTATGTCGTCCAAGCACCTGCGCGGTGACGTGAACTTCGCGTGGCCGTCGGCCGAGATCGCGGTGATGGGCCCGAAGGGCGCGGTGGAGATCATCTTCCGCGGCGAGAAGGACGACCCAGCCAAGCTCGCCCAGCGCGAAGCCGAGTACAAGGCGCGTTTCGCCAACCCGTTCGTGGCCGGCGCGCGGGGCTTCATCGACGACGTGATCATGCCGCACGAGACGCGCAAGCGCGTGTGCCGCTCGCTGTCGATGCTGAAGAACAAGGAACTCGAGAATCCGTGGCGCAAGCACGGCAACATTCCTCTGTAAGCGCGCACGCGATCTCAACGTACCGTAAAGCTATGGCGAATCCCCTGTGCATTGCCGGCTGGAGTATTGCAGGCTGCCCGTTTTCGGTTCCTTCCCCTTCAAGGGGAAGGACAGGATGGGGATGGGTTTCGATAGGCGCGACCGCACGCCGGAAACCCATCCCCACCCCAGCCCTCCCCTTGAAGGGGAGGGAGCGGGCGGTGCAGTCTCTCGGTTCTGTGCGCAGGGCAAACGCCTAAGACAAGGAATTTCTTCATGTTTAAAAAGATCCTGATCGCAAACCGCGGTGAAATCGCCTGCCGCGTGATCAAGACCGCCCGCAAGATGGGCATCGCCACCGTCGCCGTGCATTCCGAGGCCGACAAGGACGCGCTCTTCGTCGAATTGGCCGACGAGGCCGTGTGCATCGGGCCGGCGGCGTCGAAAGAGTCCTACCTGCGCATGGACAAGATCATCGACGCCTGCAAGCAGACCGGCGCCGAGGCGGTCCATCCGGGCTACGGCTTCCTGTCGGAGAACGCCGAGTTCTCGCGCCGCCTGGAAGAGGAAGGCATCAAGTTCATCGGGCCGAAGCATTACTCGGTGGCCAAGATGGGCGACAAGATCGAGTCGAAGAAGCTCGCGATCGAAGCCGGCGTGAATACCATCCCCGGCTACAACGACGCCATCGCCGGCCCGGCCGAGGCGGTCGAGATCGCCAAGAAGATCGGCTACCCGGTGATGATCAAGGCGTCCGCCGGCGGTGGCGGCAAGGGCCTGCGCGTCGCGTACAACGACCAGGAGGCCTTCGAGGGCTTCTCCTCGTGCGTGAATGAGGCGAAGGCGTCGTTCGGCGACGACCGCGTGTTCATCGAGAAGTACGTCCTCGAGCCGCGCCACATCGAGATCCAGGTGCTCGGCGACTCGCACGGCAACTACGTGTACCTGAACGAGCGCGATTGCTCGATCCAGCGCCGTCACCAGAAGGTCATCGAGGAGGCGCCGAGCCCCTTCGTCGACCCCGACATGCGCAAGGCGATGGGCGAGCAGGCGGTGGCGCTGGCGCGCGCGGTGAACTACGAATCGGCCGGCACGGTCGAGTTCGTGGTCAGCGGGGCGACCAAGGAGTTCTACTTCCTCGAGATGAACACCCGCCTGCAGGTCGAGCATCCGGTCACCGAACTCATCACCGGCCTCGATCTGGTCGAGCAGATGATCCGCGTTGCCTATGGCGAGAAGCTCCCGCTCTCCCAGGCCGACGTGAAGATCAACGGCTGGTCGATGGAGTGCCGCATCAACGCCGAGGACCCGTTCCGCGGCTTCCTGCCCTCGACCGGTCGCCTGGTGAAGTTCCAGGCGCCGCAGGAGGTGCCGGGCCAGGTGCGCGTCGATACCGGCGTGTATGAAGGCGGCGAGATCTCGATGTTCTACGACTCGATGATCGCGAAACTGATCGTGCACGGCGCTAACCGCGAGCAGGCGATCGAGCGCATGCGCGACGCGCTGAACGCCTTCGTGATCCGCGGCATCAGCTCGAACATCCCGTTCCAGGCCGCGCTGCTGCAGCATCCGCGCTTCTGCTCGGGCGGCTTCAACACCGGCTTCATCGCCGAGGAATACCCGCAGGGCTTCGACGCGTCGATGGTGCCGCACGACGATCCCGCGCTGCTCGCGGCGGTCGCGACCTTCGCGCGCCTGCGCTACATCGGTCGCGCGGTGCAGATCGACGGTCAGCTCGCCGGCCACGGCCGCAGGGTCGGTACCGACTGGGTGGTCGTGATGGGCGGCAAGCAGTATCCGATGGCGGTGCAGGCTTCCGCCGACGGCTTCGACATCACCCATGCCGACAAGACCTACCGCATCGTCTCGGACTGGAGCTTCGGCGACCTGTTGTTCGAGGGCACCGTGAACGGCGCGCCGATCTGCCTGCAGATCGAGCGTCGCGGCCTGCGCTACCGCATCTCGCACTTCGGTCTGCAGGTCGAGCCGATCGTGATGACCGAGCGCGCCGCCGAGCTGCTGTCGATGATGCCGGAGAAGCTGCCGCCGGACATGTCCAAGTTCCTGCTGTCGCCGATGCCGGGCCTGCTGCGCGACATCTGCGTCACCGAAGGCCAGGAAGTGAAGGCGGGCGAGAAGCTCGCGATCATCGAGGCGATGAAGATGGAGAACGTGCTCAAGGCCGAGCAGGACGGCAAGGTCAGCAAGCTGGTCGCGAAGCCGGGCGCGAGTCTCTCGGTGGACGAAGTCATCATCGAGTTCGAGTGATCGGGACGGCCGCCGCCGCATCCGCGGCGGCGCCTGTCGGAACACCGAAAGGGCCTGCGCGAGCAGGCCCTTTCCTTTTTGAGGTGGGGCGCTGCAGTGGGGACGCTGTCGTCGCAGAGTTGGCTGCGCGGCTTTCGGTCCGCTCCGTTGATTTCTGCATTGACAGAAATAACAGAAGGTTTAGAGTTGCCCCATGGAACTCAAACCGATTGCCGAACGCTTCGTCCTCCACTGGGGGGAGATGGGATCCCGCTGGGGGGTCAATCGCACCGTTGCGCAGATCCATGCGCTGCTCTACCTCGCCGGGCGGCCGCTCGACGCCGAGGAGATCACCGAGACGCTGGGGGTCGCACGCTCGAACGTGAGCACCAGCCTCAAGGAACTGCAGGCGTGGAACCTCGCGCGCGTCGTGCACCTGAGGGGGGATCGCCGCGACCATTTCGAGACCTCGACCGACATCTGGGAACTCTTCAAGCTGATCGTCGCCGGGCGCCGTCAGCGCGAGATCGACCCGACGGCGGTCGCGCTGCGCGAATGTCTGGAGAATCCGGCAATCGCTGACGAGGACGAAGGGACGCGGCAGCGCATCGAGGAGACGCTGAAGTTCATCGAGATCATGTGCACGCTGTCGGACGAGATGTTGCGGATCAGGCCGGAAACCTTGATGAAGACGCTGGGTGTCAGCGCGAAGATCAGCAAGACGTTCCGGAAGAAGGGCTGAGCAGGCAAGCGGGACCGCGGGCTTCACCGCCCGTTTTTTTGCGGCGTGTATTTCTGTCTTTACTGAAACAACTGTCTTAAAAGGAGCGCAGCCATGGGTGTCGTGAATTTCCTCGTTGAAGTCTCCATTCCGGTCGTCATCGGGTTCGCGGTCAGCCGCTACCTGCAGGAAGTCACGACACGGCTGCTGTGCGACCTGTGCGGCACGTACGACCGGTCCGAGTTTTGGGTGCGCGTCAATGCGATCATGATCACGGGCATCCCGTTGATCCTCGCCCTCGCCTTCGGGCGCAGCAGCAATCCGGGCGTGGCGATCGAGGTGGTGGCCCGCCACGCGCTGATGATGACGGTGCTCGGAATCGTCGTGTCCGTCGCCCTCGTCGCGCGGATGATCATGCGCAACATCCCCGACCCGGCAGCGCGCAGCGAGCTGCTGGAGATCGCGCGATGAGGGTCCTCGTGTGCGGTGCCGCCGGCTTCATGGGGAAGGCGATCTGCGCACGCCTCGCGGCGGCCGGCCACGAGGTCGTCCGCGGCGTGAGGAAGCCCGTCCGGGCGGGGGGGTACCAGATTTCGATGGATCGGGTGGGGATCGCTACCCACGAGCGCGGGGATGCGCTGCCGCAGCGCTATTGGGCCTTTGCGAAACGTTGGGAACTGCTCGGCTACCCGGCGTTCGCGGCGATGATGGCGTTATGATCCTGATCGGCGTAAAGCCGCCCTGAGACATATTCCGGGTACGGTGCCGCATTGTCCGGGGGCAACGTCCGTCGCGTTCGGTCCGGTCCGCCGAGGCCCGTGGGGCGGGCTAAAATTGAAATCCCTACCCGATTTCGCCTGCCGGATCGATGAGCCGAACAACACGATTGGTTCTGCATGGTGGCGCGGGCGCAGCCGCCACCCGAGATGACAAACGTACCTGTGCGCATCTGTCAGCCTTGGGATCGCGCTGCGAGGCAATGCTCACGGGTGGCGCCGCTGCGCTGGACGTCGTCGCGTGCGCCGTCGCGGAGATGGAGGCGTCGGGGCTCTATATCGCGGGCCGCGGCAGCCGGCCCAATTGTGAAGGCGACTTCGAGATGGATGCGGCCATCATGGACGGCACCACGCGGCGGGCCGGTGCGGTGGCGTGCGTGCGCCGTGCGTTCTCGCCGATCGGGCTTGCGCTCCGCGTCATGCAGGACACCCCGCACGTTCTGCTTGCCGGTGACGGCGCCGACCGTTTCGCGTGCAAACTCGGACTGCGAACGATAGGGAGGCCAGCCGAGTACTTCGTGGCGCTTCCGGCCGCCGATGAGGAGGGATCGATGCACGGTACGGTCGGTGCTGTCGCCATTGACCTGAGCGGCGCGCTGGCGGCCGCGACATCGACGGGGGGAACGTCGGGTAAGCTCGTCGGCCGCATCGGCGACAGCGCACTGATCGGGGCCGGAACCTGGGCCGACGAGGCCGTGGCGGTCAGCTGTACCGGTGTCGGCGAATATTTCATCCGCGCCGCAGCGGCCCACGAGGTAGCTGCGCGGATCCGACTTGCGCGCATGCCGCTCGGGCAGGCGGTCGATGAGGTTCTTGCCGCGATCGCCGCTGACGGCGGAGCCGGAGGAATCATTGCTGTGTCCGCGCGCGGCGAGGCCGTTGCGCGCTGGAATACGCCCGGAATGAAGCACTACCTTGCGGAGACGGGAGAACGGCGCCATTTACCCGACAACTAGACACCGTTCGCGCTGAGTATGTTGACGCCTTGGGACGGGCATTCGATAGGCTCAGCGCGAACGGAATCGGTCGTTTCCTCTACCCGCTATGCCTCGCCGCGTGACTCGCGGATTCCCGAGATGGTCCTGGGCGATGTTCCTTGTGTATGCTGCGGGAATGAATTCGCGCATCGATTGCCCTTCCGCATGATGAACGTCGCTGCCCATGGTCGGACGTGTGCGCTGGCTTTGCTGTTGGCATTGGGGGGCGGCTGTGCGATGCAGCCGCCGGCAGGGCATCTGCCTGCTGAGAGCCCGCCGCAGCGGAGCACGGTGCCGCGCCACAACGGCCACGCGACGGCGTGGCCGCTGGCGGAGCTCGGTGCCGCTGAAGGGCGGCGGGTCGGCGTGCAGGTGCAGGGCGCCGTGCGCTGGTTCGACGCGCAGGCCTTGCGCGCGGCCTGGACGGCGGCGCGACGCGTGGGGGCAGCGACGCCGGGTGCGCGTCCTCAGTTCCTGCTGGTCGACGACCCCAGCGCCAACGCGTTCGCACTGCGCTCGGGCAAGGACGGCGTGATCGGCATCCACTCCGGCATGGTCGAGCTGCTCGGCGCGGACGAGGCCGCATGGGCGGCGCTGATCGGTCACGAGCTGGCGCACCTGAACCTGCGTCATTCGGAGCAGCGCCTGTCGCGCCGCAACGAAACCGGTGGCCTGGTGGCGATCGCGAGCGTGCTCCTGACGGTGGTGGGCTTCCCCCTGACGCCGATCTTCGCCGAACTCGCGTCCAACATGGCGGAGAATGGGTACAGCCGCGACGATGAGCGCGCCGCCGACGAGGCCGGTATCGCCTACATGCAGCGCGCGGGCTACGACCCCGCCGGGGCGGTGCGCTTCTTCGAGAAGCTCTCCACCAGCGGACAGCCGGAGCGCTTCGCCTTCCTCGGCACCCATCCGGACGGTGCCGAACGCATCGCGGCGGCACGCGCCCTGACGGAGCGCGCGCCGGACTGAAAACTTCCGCAACGCGTCCGCTCCGCAAGGCCGGGGCGCGGCTGCGCTATGATTGCGCCGCATTCCTGAACTTGTGGAGGTTACATGAAGCGCTTCTTTGCCCTGGTCGCGCTCGCGTCGCTCGTCGGCGCGTGCGCGGTGTATACGCCGGCCGGTTCGGTCGTGGTCGACCCGGGTCGCAACGGAGGCTCGGGTGGCGGTTTCTGTCCGCCGGGACAGGCGAAGAAGGGGAACTGCTGATCCCGGGCAGACCCCGAGCTCTCCTTCGTCGATGCGAACATGAGACCCGAGTACCGAGATCCTCACGCCGTGCCCGCGCGCGACCTCTTCCTGCGGCGCCTGCTCCTCGTGACCCTCGCCGTGGCTGCGCTGATGCTGTTGTGGCGGCTGCAGCCGGTCATCGAGGACTGGTTCAGCCCGAAGCTTGCAGCCGAGCGCACCGTCACGCCGCGCGGCGACCTGGCTGCCGACGAGAAGTCGACCATCGAACTGTTCGAGCACGCGCGTGATTCGGTGGTTTTCATTACCACGGCCCAGCTGGTGCGCGATGCGTGGACGCGCAATGTGATGCAGGTGCCGCGCGGCTCCGGCTCCGGCTTCATCTGGGATGACGCCGGTCACGTGGTGACGAACTTCCACGTGATCCGGGGCGCCTCGCAGGCCACCGTGAAGCTTGCCGACGGGCGCGACTACCAGGCCGCGCTGGTCGGGGCGAGTCCGGCGCATGACATCGCGGTGCTGCGGATAGGCGTAGGTTTCAAGCGGCCGCCGCCGGTGCCGATCGGCACGAGTGGCGACCTCAAGGTGGGGCAGAAGGTGTTCGCGATCGGCAATCCCTTCGGGCTGGACTGGACGCTCACGACCGGCATCGTGTCCGCGCTGGACCGCTCCCTGCCGGGCGAGGACGGCGAGACGACGATCGAGCACCTGATCCAGACCGACGCGGCGATCAATCCCGGCAATTCGGGCGGTCCGCTGCTGGATTCGAACGGGCGGCTGATCGGCATCAATACCGCGATCTACAGCCCCTCGGGGGCCTCGGCCGGCATTGGTTTCGCGGTTCCTGTCGATACGGTGATGCGCGTCGTGCCGCAGCTCATCAAGAACGGCCTGTACGTCCGTCCGGTGCTGGGCATCCAGATCGACGAGGACGTGAATGTCCGCCTGCTCGAAGAGCTCGAGCTCGACGTCGGCGGTGTCGTGGTGCTGCGCGTGATGCCCGGGTCGGCGGCGGACAAGGCCGGGCTGCGCGGCATCCGGCAGGAGCGCGACGGCAGCTTCTATCCGGGCGACATCATCGTGTCGCTGGACGGCCAGGCGGTCGATTCCGTCGCGAAGCTCACCGCCCGTCTCGACGACCACCGCGTGGGCGACACCGTGAAGCTCGGCGTGCTGCGCGAGGGCAAGGAAATGAGCCTGTCGGTGACGTTGCAGCCGGGCAACTAAGGGTGCGGGACGCGAGGCGTCCTGCCGCTCACGCCTCGTTACGCGCAGCAGGGGGCAACTGAGGTGCGCGGGTCCATAATGTAATTTTACGGGGCACTCAAAGGCGGGGACGACGCATGCTTTTTCGCAAGGGCCGCGAGAGCAACAACATCGAGGATCGCCGCGGCGCGGGAGGTTTCGGCGGCGGCCGCAGCATCGGCGTCGGCACCATCATTCTGGCGCTGGTGGCGATGTACTTCGGCATCGACCCAAGCGTGGTGCTGGACACTGCGAGCATCACGCAGCCGCCTGCGGCGGAATCCGCGCGCCCCGCAGCCCCCCGTTCGGCCGCGGAGGATGAGCTGGCACGCTTCACGTCGATGGTGCTGGCCGATACCGAGGACACCTGGGGGCCGATCTTCAGCGCTGGCGGCAAGCAGTACCGTGATCCGAGCATGGTCCTGTACACGGGGGCGACGCGCAGCGCCTGCGGTGTCGGCCAGTCGGAGATGGGGCCGTTCTACTGCCCGGCGGATCAGAAGGTCTATCTCGACCTGTCCTTCTTCACGGAACTGCAGCAGCGTTTCGGTGCGCCCGGCGACTTCGCGCAGGCCTACGTGATCGCACATGAGGTGGGCCACCACGTGCAGAACCTGCTGGGGATTTCGGAAAAGGTGCAGCAGGCGCGCGAGCGCGTGTCGGAGCGTGAAGGCAACCTGCTGTCGGTGCGCGTGGAACTGCAGGCGGACTGTCTGGCGGGTGTGTGGGCGCATCACGCCGATCGCAGTCGCCAGGTGCTGGAGGCGGGCGACGTCGAGGAAGCGCTGGGGGCCGCCACCGCGATCGGTGACGACCGCCTGCAAAAGCAGACGCAAGGGCAGGTGGTGCCCGACAGCTTCACACACGGCAGCTCCGAGCAGCGCGTGCGCTGGTTCCGCACCGGGCTGGAGAAGGGCACGCTGAAGGCCTGCGACACCTTCAGCGTCGCGCGACTGTAGGCGTCAGCTCAGCCCGCCAGCTTCGCGAAGGCCTCGACGACTTCCGCCGGGGCTTGCACCAGTTCCACCAGCACGCCTTCGCCACCGATCGGGAATTCGTCGTTGCCCTTCGGGTGCAGGAAGGTGATGTCGTAGCCCGCCGCGCCGCGGCGGATGCCACCCGGGGCGAAGCGCACGCCGTTGGCGGAAAGCCATTCCACCGCCTTCGGCAGGTCGTCCACCCACAGGCCGACGTGGTTCAGCGGCGTCGCATGCACGGCCGGCTTCTTCTCCGGGTCGAGCGGCTGCATCAGGTCGACCTCGACCTTGAACGGCCCCTTGCCCATCGCGCAGATGTCCTCGTCGACGTTCTCGCGCTCGCTGACGAAGTTGCCGGTCACTTCCAGGCCGAGCATGTCCACCCACAGGGTCTTGAGCTTGTCCTTGCTCGGACCGCCGATGGCGATCTGCTGGATGCCGAGAATCTTGAACGGGCGCTGCGTCATGGGAATATCTCCGCGGGTCGTTTGGATTAAGAATTCATAATTATGGCGGTTTCGCCCGTCTGCGTCGAGAGGGCAGCGGCGGGCGTGGCAAATGTCGCACCCGGTCGTCTGCGCTGGCGGGGCTGGTGGCCTGTATGCGTTGTCCGTGATTACACTGGCGCATCCGGCTCCTCCTCCGACAGGGTCCTCCGCGATGGCCAACAGTCAGGCTCACGATCCCGTTGTGCGGCACTTCAACCTGACGCTGCTGTGGCCGCTGCGGCTGCTGCCGGTCGAGGATCCGTCGGGAACCCGGCAGCGCCCGTGGTGGCTGCTGCAGCAGGCGGCCGCGACCTCGGCGTGGCGCGAGTACGCGCGCGAGCGGGAGCATTTCTCCGAGCGGCACTACAACGAATTCGTCACCTTCCTGCCATACGTCCAGCGCTTCCTGTACGGCGACGGGGTGTCCGGGCGCAGCGGGGAGGGCGGCTACGAGGAGTCCCCGATGCGCATCTTCGAGCGCAGCGACATCGTCGCGGCGCGCGTCGCGGTGCGCGACGGGGACGCACCGGTGCGGCTCGACCTCACGCAGATCCGGCTGCACTTCTTCTTCGATGTCGACGTCGTGCTCCTGAAGGTGGCGCTGCGGGCCGAGGATCTCCCGCTGTCGCTCGTCCAGGAACTGATGTACCGCTTCGGGCGCGCCTATCCATCCGGCTGGAATGCCGGCGGCCGACCGATGCACAGTCTCGCCCGCTTCGACTGGCTGGGCGCGGACGGCGCGGTGCTCGCGGCGTCCGACGAGCTTCGGCGCGACGATTTTCTCGGCCATGTCCGCCAGCACCGCGCGCCGCGCATCGCGGCCCACTGGGCCTACGTGCTGGAGCCGCTGGTGAGCGACCGCTCGGAGCGCGAGGGCGCCCTGCGCTACCGCCAGATCGAGTATTACCGCATGCCCCTGATGGCCTATCTCGCCGTCGACGAGCCTGCGGCCCTCGCCCGCAGCGATTTCATCCGCCTGGGGCTCGTGAGCGGACCCGCGCCGCGGGAGGATCCGCTCGCGCCCGACGGCGGCGAGCGCGATCTGTTCGCCGAGTCGGAGATCGCCGACTTCGAGCGGCGCTATTGCTACGACCGCTTCTGGAGCGACAGCGGCGCCGCGCCGTACACGCGCTACCTGTGCAGCGGTCACGCGATCGCGGTCGTCGGTGACGCGCGTTCGGCCTACTTCACGAGCCGCGAATACGGCGTGCTGGGGCAGTTCCGGCACCAGCACTTCCTGCTGTTCCTGATCGCGCATTTCCAGAAGGCGGCGCTGCTGATGTTCTCGGACCGCCTCGTCGAGGCGCTGAAGCGGCTCGATGTCGGCGATCCCGCCAGCGTGCGCCGCTTCAAGCGCGCGATCCGTGCAAGTTTCGAGGGTTTTCTGCGCTTCACGCACCGTTACTGGTTCCACGAGATCGCCGAGCAGACGCAGGCGCGTACGCTGTTCCGCATGACCGCCGCGCATCTGGAGCTCGATCCGCTGTACGCGGAGGTCAAGGAACGCATCGCCGACATGGACGACTACCTCGCCGCGGACAGCCTGCGGCGACAGGCGAACACCGTCGTGCGCCTGACGGTGGTCACGGTGTTCGGCCTGATCGGCTCGATCACCACGGGCTTCCTGGGCATGAACCTGCTGGCCGAGGCCGACGCGCCCATCGCGCAGCGGCTCGCGATGTTCGGCGTCGTCGGCACCGCCACGGCAGTGTTGACGCTGTACACGATGGCGAAGTCCAAGCGCCTGTCGGACTTCCTCGATGCGCTGTCGGACGATCGCCTTTCCGTGTGGCTGAAGGCGAAGGCGCTGGCTGCGGTGTGGCGGCGCGGCCCCTGATCTGGCAAGTCCGGCCAGCTCGGCGCCCTTCGCATCCGCCTGCCTCGTTCCGGTTACGTCGCAGCCGTCTGATTACGGCGCGCGGGCGGGCAGCATGCGCTTCCGCCCGTGCGCGACTACTCCCAATTCACCTGCGCGGCGAACAGGTAGCCCGCGCCGTACACCGTCTTGATCATCTTGGGACTGTGCGGGTCGTCGCCGAGCTTGCGGCGCAGGCGCGAGATGCGCACGTCGATGCTGCGGTCGAACGGGTCGACGTCGCGTTCGCCGAGCAGCTGCTCGCGGCTGAGGATCTTGTTCGGGCGTCGCACCAGCGTCAGGAGCAGGGCGGCTTCGGCCGACGACAGGGCGGTTTCGCTGCCGTCCGTGTGCACCAGCGAGTGGCGTCCGGTGTCGAAGCGCCAGTCGCCGAAGCGGGCGACGGTGCGTTCGGCGGGCGCATCGCTACTGGCCTCGGGCGTGGCCGAGCGCGCGTAGCGGCGCAGGATGGAACGCACGCGGGCGACCAGCTCGCGCGGCTCGAAGGGTTTGACGATGTAGTCGTCGGCGCCCAGCTCGAGGCCCAGCACGCGGTCGGTGACGTCGTTGCGGCCGGTGAGGATCAGCACCGCGCAGGGGCTGCCGTCCTGCAGTTCGCGCACGACCTGCATGCCGTCCATGTCGGGCAGCCCGAGGTCGACGATCACGAGATCGGGCGCGGTCTGGTGCGCACGCGCGAGCAGGTCGCGTCCGGTGCGCAGGTGTTCGCTGCGGAAGCCGTAGCCGGACAGCGCGCTGCAGATGATGCGCGCGATGTCGGGCTCGTCTTCCAGCACGAGGATCAGCGGCGACGAAGTCTCTTGTCCGGTCATCGGTCGGGGGCTTCCTCTCTCTGGATGGCTGCGGTTCCTGGGTGTTCGAGCAATTCGTCGAGCGCGGCGGCGAGCGTAGCCTGGTCGAAGGGCTTGCGCAGCACCGGCACGTCGAGCTCGGCGGTGCCGGCGAGGGCGTTGTCGCTCGCGTAACCGGTAATCATGAGGATGGGCATGTCGGGACGCAAGGCGCGCGTCCGCGTCACCAGTTCGCGCCCGCCGATGCCCCCGGGCATGATGGTGTCGGTGACGAGCATCGCGATGTCGGATACCGCCTCGAGCAGCAGCCACGCCTCGACACCGTCGGCCGCCTCGATCACCGTGTAGCCCAGCGCGGTGAGCTGCAGGCGGATGATACGCCGCACCTCGGGTTCGTCCTCGACCAGCAGGACCGGGCCGGACACGCTGCGACCCGCGCTCACCGCCGGGGGCGTGCCGTTCTCGTCGGCCGGCGCGGGAGCTTCCGCGCGCGGTAGCACGAAGGTGACCGTCGTGCCCTTGCCGGGCGCGCTGCGGATACGGATGTTGCCGCCGGACTGGCGCACGAAGCCATACACCATCGCCAGGCCCAGCCCGCTGCCGCGCCCGAAGGGCTTGGTCGTGAAGAAGGGTTCGAAGAGGCGCGGCAGCAGTTCCGGGTCGATGCCGCTGCCAGTGTCGGTGACGTCGATCTGCACGTAGTCGCCGGCCGGCAGTTCGGCGAGCGTGGCCACTCCTTCGTCGAGGTGGCGCTCGCCGATCGCGATCGTCAGGTCGCCGCCGTCGGGCATCGCGTCGCGCGCGTTGAGGGCGAGGTTGAGCAGCGCGTTCTCGAGCTGGTGGGCGTCGACGAAGGCGTGCAGCGGCGCGTCCGGCTGGTTCGTGTGCAGGCGCACGTTCTCGGTCAGCGAGCGCGCCAGCAGCTGCGCCATGTCCTGCACCAGCGCGCCGACCTCGACCGCGCGCGGTTCCAGCGCCTGGCCGCGCGAGAAAGTCAGCAGGCGCTTGATGAGTTCCGCGCCGCGGCGCGCGGCGTGCAGCGCCGGGTCGAGATGCTCGCTCAGGCTGCCGCCGGGCGCCTGCGTCTGCAGCGCCGACAGATTTCCGATGATGATCGTCAGCAGGTTGTTGAAGTCGTGCGCGAGGCCGCCGGTGAGCTGGCCCACGGCCTCCATCTTCTGCGCCTGGATCAGCGCGGCCTGGCTCGCCTTCTGCTCGGTGATGTCGGAAGACAGCACGAAATAGCCCTGCACCTCGCCCTGCGGCGACATCTCGGGGACGATGACGCTGCGCGCATGCACCGTCCGGCCGTTGGCGAGCTTGCGTGCGTATTCGTAGCTGACGCGCTCGCCGCGGTCCACGATCGCCAGCCGTTGCCGCACGAGCGGATAGAGCTCGGGGCCGAACACGCTCGCGATGGTGCGCCCGACGATCTCGTCCTTGTTCAGCCCGAACCACTCGGCATAGCCGCGATTGGCAAACTGATACACCTCGTTGCGGTCGACGTAGGCGATCAGCGCGGGGATCGAGTCGATGATGGTCTTGAGCTTTTCCTCGCTACGGCGCAGCGCGCCGGCGATCTCGTCGATCTCGGCGTTGGCGTGGGCGAGGCGGGCGTTGGCGTTCTCGAGTTCCTGCGTGCGCGCCTTCACGCGCGCTTCCAGCTCGAGGTTCTGCTGGTGGATCACCTCCTCGGCGCGGCGCTGCTCGGTGATGTCGGTCCACAGCGAGACGAAGCCGAGGTTGGGGATCGGCACGCCGCGGATCGCGAGGATCTTGCCGTTCGGGCGCTTGCGCTCGGCGTAGTGCGGCAGGAAGGCGCGCGCGGCCGCCATGCGCTCGGACACCAGCTTCTCCAGTTCGCCGTCGCCGTACTCGCCGCGTTCGGCGTTGAAGCGCACGAACTCCTCGAACGGGGTGCCGACGCGCACCATGCTCTCGGGAAAATCGAGCAGGCGCAGCATCGCCTTGTTCCAGGTGACGAGTTTGGGGGTCGCGTCGAACACGGCGATGGCCTGGTCGAGCAGGTCGAGGCCGGCGAGCAGCAGGTCGTAGCGCCGCAGCTCGTGCGAGGACATGCGGTGCGCAGCGGGTCTGGAGGGCTCGGGCGAGGGGGCGTTACGTAGCATCGGGCGGGTGTCTCGGCGGAGTCTGCACCATTCTAGAGCAGGTCGTGGATGTCGAAGCGGACTAGCGGAAGCGGACGAGCGCGCCCCCTCGACGCAAATGAGACGCCACCCTACGCGGGTCGGCTGCCACCCGGCTGCTGGTGCAGCTGCTGGCGGAAGCGCTCGGGCGAGAGCCCGGTCCACGCCACGCAGGCGCGGTAGAAGGCCGAGGTGTCGGCATAGCCGAGCTCGGCGGCGATGGTTGCGACCGGCAGTCGCGTCTTCGTCAGCCGCGACAAGGCGATATCGCGCCGCAGCGCGTCCTTGATCGAGCGGAAGGTCGCGCCCTCGTCCTCGAGGCGGCGGTGCAGCGTTCGCGGCGAAAGATGCAGGCGCACGGCGATGTCGTCCAGCGCGAGGCTCGCCGGCAGCGCGTCGCGCAGCAGGTCGCGCACGCGCAGCACCATGTCGCGGTCGCGCCGGTACAGCATCGTGATCTTGCCCGGCGCGCCGTCGAGGAAGGCGTTCAGCGCTGCTTCGTCGCGGCGCACCGGCAGGTCGAGCAGGTTGTCGCGCAGGCGCGCGACGAGCGTGCCGGCGTCGAAGAAGGAATGTTCCGTATAGACCAGCGCGTAGTCGTCGGCGTGGGCCGGGCGCGGGTAGGGGAAATGCACCGAGTCGAGCGCCAGGCCGCGGCCGACGAGCCAGCACGACACGGCGTGGATCAGCCGCAGCAGCCACTCGAACGCGAACACGCGTGCCGGGTCGCCGCGGTAGTCCGTGAGGCGACGCGTCTCCGAGATGCGCAGCTCGGCGCGCTCGTCGTCGGGGTCCGCGGCGCGGCGCACGCTCACCGCGAGGTCCGGCAGCACGATGCGCAGGAAGCGCGCCGCGCGGTCGAGCGCGTCGCCCAGCGTCGCGGCGCCGAGCATGCCGCGGCACAGGAACTCGAAGCTGCCGCTGCGCATCGGCTGCGCAAACAGCGCGAAGCCCTCGTCGTCGAGCGCGCGCGTGATGTCGTTGTAGAGCCGTGCGTAACGGTCGATCGGGACGCGCGTGGCGGGGTCTGCAAGGTCGATGCCGGCCGTGGCGAGAAAGGGCGCCGGATCTCGCCCCCGGCCCTGCAGGCCCGCGAGCATGCCGGTGACGAAACCCATGGCCACCGTGGCGCGCTTCGGGCGAAGCGGCGGCGCGTCGATACCGGGGGGCGGTAGGGGGACGGGCATGCGGAAGCGTCCGGAGGGTCGATGAGTGATTGGCGGATTTTGCACGATTGTCGTCGCTGCGCACAATGGCAAATACCTCTTCCGCCTTCTACCATTAAGCCCACAAACATGACCGAGCGCCGTCCGGGCGCCAACCAGAGGGAAGAAGGCATGACCAATCTCAGCGAAGCCAAGAAGCTCGTCACCTACAAGCCGCAGCACAAGGTGCGTTTCGTCACCGCCGCGGCGCTGTTCGACGGCCACGACGCATCGATCAACATCATGCGGCGGATTCTGCAATCGACCGGCTCCGAGGTCATCCACCTGGGCCACAACCGCTCGGTCGGCGAGATCGTCAACGCCGCGCTGCAGGAAGACGTGCAGGGCATCGCGATCACTTCCTACCAGGGTGGCCACGTCGAGTTCTTCAAGTACATGATCGACCTGCTGAAGGCCAACGGCGGCGAGAACATCAAGGTCTTCGGCGGCGGCGGCGGCGTGATCGTCCCGTCCGAGATCAAGGAGCTGCACGACTACGGCGTCACCCGCATCTACTCGCCCGAAGACGGCGCGATGATGGGCCTGCAGGGGATGATCAACGACCTCGTCGCGAACTCCGACTTCGACCTCACCAGCGCCGCGCCGGGTTCGGCCGACGCCGTCGTCAAGGCGCTCACCACCGGCGAGCGCAAGACGCAGCTGCGCAGCCTGTCGCGCATCATCACGGCGCTGGAGAACGGCGCCTATGGCGACGACGTCAAGAAGGCGCTCGTCGAGGCCGCCGCGAAGGTCAAGACTCCGACCCTCGGCATCACCGGCACCGGCGGCGCGGGCAAGAGCTCGCTCACCGACGAACTGGTGCGTCGCTTCCGCCTCGACCAGAACGACAAGCTGCGCGTCGGCATCGTCTCGATCGACCCCTCGCGCAAGCGCACCGGCGGCGCGTTGCTGGGCGACCGCATCCGCATGAACGCGATCGAGCACGAGAACATCTACATGCGCTCGCTGGCGACGCGCGACACCGGCTCCGAGATCTCCGCCGCGCTGCCCGAGGTCATCGCCGCCGCCAAGCTCGCCGGCTTCGACCTGGTTATCGTCGAGACCTCCGGTATCGGCCAGGGCAACGCTGCGATCGTGCCCTACGTCGACCTGTCGCTGTACGTGATGACCCCCGAATTCGGCGCCGCGAGCCAGCTCGAGAAAATCGACATGCTCGACTTCGCCGACTTCGTCGCGATCAACAAGTTCGACCGCAAGGGCGCCGAGGACGCGCTGCGCGACGTGCGCAAGCAGTACCAGAGGAACCGCGAGCTGTTCAGCACGCCGACCGACGAGATGCCGGTGTTCGGCACGATGGCCGCGCGCTTCAACGACGACGGCATCACCGCGCTGTACCAGGCGATCTTCCCGCGTCTGGTCGAGAAGGGCCTGAAAGCCAAGCCGGGCAACCTGCCCAAGGTCACGATCAAGGCCTCGAGCCGTGGGCGCGCGATCGTGCCGGCCGAGCGCGTGCGCTACCTCGCCGAGATCGCCGACAGCGTGCGCGACTATCACAAGCACGTGCAGCAGCAGGCCCGCGTCGCGCGCGAGCGCCAGTCGCTGAAGATCGCCAAGGCCTTGTTCGAGCAGTGCGGCAAGGATGCTGGCTCGTTCGCCGAGATGATCGACTGGAAGGATGGCGAGCTGACGCCGGCGGCGAAGAAGCTGCTCGACATGTGGCCGCGCACCAAGGAGCTGTACGCTGCCGACGAATACGTCGTGAAGATCCGCGACAAGGAGATCCGCACCAAGCTGACCTCCGACTCGCTGTCGGGCACGAAGATCCGCAAGGTCTCGCTGCCCAGCTTCGATGACGACGGCGAGTCGCTGAAATTCCTGATGAAGGAGAACGTCCCCGGCTCCTTCCCCTATACGGCCGGCGTGTTCGCATTCAAGCGCGAAGGCGAAGATCCCACCCGCATGTTCGCCGGCGAAGGCGATGCCTTCCGTACCAACCGCCGCTTCAAGCGCGTCTCCGAAGGCATGCCCGCGCACCGTCTGTCGACCGCGTTCGACTCGGTGACGCTGTATGGCTGCGATCCCGATCCGCGTCCGGACATCTACGGCAAGATCGGCAATTCGGGCGTGTCGATCGCGACGCTCGACGACATGAAGGTGCTGTACGACGGCTTCGACCTGTGCTGCCCGACGACCTCGGTGTCGATGACGATCAACGGCCCGGCGCCGATCATCCTCGCGTTCTTCTTCAACACCGCGATGGACCAGCAGGTCGCCAAGTTCCGCGCGGACAACGGCCGCGAGCCGACCGAGACCGAGTTCCAGAAGATCAAGGAATGGACGCTGTCCTCGGTGCGCGGCACCGTGCAGGCCGACATCCTGAAGGAAGACCAGGGCCAGAACACCTGCATCTTCTCGACTGAATTCGCGCTGAAGATGATGGGTGACATCCAGGAGTACTTCGTCCATCACAAGGTGCAGAACTTCTACTCGGTGTCGATCTCCGGCTACCACATCGCCGAAGCCGGTGCGAACCCGATCTCGCAGCTCGCCTTCACGCTGTCGAACGGCTTCACCTATGTCGAGTCCTACCTCGCGCGCGGCATGCATATCGACGACTTCGCGCCGAACCTGTCCTTCTTCTTCTCCAACGGCATGGACCCCGAGTACTCGGTGATCGGTCGCGTCGCCCGCCGCATCTGGGCCGTGGCGATGAAGAACAAGTACGGCGCGAACGAGCGCAGCCAGAAGCTGAAGTACCACGTGCAGACTTCGGGCCGCTCGCTGCATGCGCAGGAGATGGACTTCAACGACATCCGCACGACGCTGCAGGCGCTGATCGCGATCTACGACAACTGCAACTCGCTGCACACCAACGCCTACGACGAGGCGATAACGACGCCGACCGAGGAATCGGTGCGCCGCGCGATGGCGATCCAGCTGATCATCAACCGCGAATGGGGCCTGGCGAAGAACGAGAACCCGAACCAGGGCGCGTTCATCATCGACGAGCTCACCGATCTCGTCGAAGAAGCCGTGCTCAAGGAGTTCGAGGCCATCGCGTCGCGCGGCGGCGTGCTCGGCGCGATGGAAACCGGCTACCAGCGCGGCAAGATCCAGGAGGAGTCGCTCTACTACGAGCACAAGAAGCACGACGGCTCCTACCCAATCATCGGCGTGAACACCTTCCTCAACCCGAAGGGCCAGGCGCAGCAGGAAATCGAACTTGCCCGTTCGACCGAGGAAGAGAAGCAGGGCCAGCTCACGCGCCTCGCGGACTTCCACGCCCGCAACAAGGCCGAGGCGCCGAAGTGGCAGGCCAAGCTGCGCCAGACCGTGATCGAAAACGGCAACGTGTTCGAGGTGCTCGTCGATGCGGTGCGCTACTGCTCGCTCGGCCAGATCACGAGCGCGCTGTACGAGGTGGGCGGCCAGTATCGCCGCAGCATGTAAGCGGACTGCGCTCCGGTATCACGAAAGACGGCGCCCGCGGGCGCCGTTTTATTTGGTCGCAGCGCCGGATGGCGCGCGAGGCGCGCCACGGTGGGGCAAAAAGTTAATGAGAATCTAAAAAATCGTTGATTGCATGCCCAATAATGGTGCATAAATGCGGGCGAACTATCGCCGACTCGTCTGAATGCACCATTTGAGGGAATCCGATGAAATACCAGTCGCTCGAGAACTTTCTGGAACACGTCGCGGCACGCAACCCGGGCCAGCCGGAATTCCTGCAGGCCGTCACCGAGGTGATCGAAAGCCTGTGGCCCTTCATCTCCAGTCATCCGAAGTATGCCGAGCAGGGCCTGCTCGATCGCCTGGTCGAGCCCGAGCGCGTGATCATGTTCCGGGTGTCCTGGGTCGATGACCACGGCGACGTGCAGGTCAACCGCGGCTACCGCATCCAGCACAGCTCGGCGATCGGCCCCTACAAGGGCGGCATCCGCTTCCACCCCTCGGTGAACCTCTCGATCCTCAAGTTCCTCGCCTTCGAGCAGACCTTCAAGAACGCGCTCACCACGCTGCCGATGGGCGGCGGCAAGGGCGGCTCGGACTTCGACCCGAAGGGCAAGAGCCCGTCGGAAGTCATGCGCTTCTGCCAGGCCTTCGTGAGCGAGCTGTTCCGCCATGTGGGCTCGGACACCGACGTGCCGGCCGGCGACATCGGTGTCGGCGGGCGCGAAGTCGGCTTCATGGCCGGCATGATGAAGAAGTTGTCGAACCGCGCCGACTGCGTGTTCACCGGCAAGGGCCTGGCCTTCGGCGGCTCGCTGATCCGCCCCGAGGCGACCGGTTACGGCACCGTGTATTTCGCCGAGGAGATGCTCAAGCGCAAGGACATGTCCTTCGACGGCCTGCGCGTAAGTGTGTCGGGTTCGGGCAATGTCGCGCAGTACGCGGTCGAGAAGGCGATGGCGCTCGGCGCGAAGGTCGTCACGGTGTCCGATTCGAGCGGCACGGTCATCGACGAGGACGGCTTCACGACCGAGAAGCTCGCCGAGCTGATGGAAGTAAAGAACCACCTCTACGGCCGCGTCAGTGACTACGCGCAGCGCGTGAAGGCCAACTTCCTGCCCGACGTGTCGCCGTGGCACATTCCGGTCGACGTCGCGCTGCCGTGCGCGACGCAGAACGAGCTCGATGGCGAGGCCGCGCGCAAGCTGGTCAAGAACGGCGTCAAGTGCGTCGCCGAAGGCGCCAACATGCCCTCGACGGCGGAGGCGGTGCGTGTGTTCGAGGATGGCGGCGTGCTGTACGCCCCGGGCAAGGCCAGCAACGCCGGCGGGGTCGCGACCTCGGGCCTCGAGATGAGCCAGAACGCGATGCGCCTGTCGTGGCCGCGCGAAGAGGTCGATGCGCGCCTGCTCGGCATCATGCACAGCATCCACGACGCCTGCGTGCAGCATGGCCGCCGTGCGGACGGCTCGGTCAGCTACGTGGATGGCGCGAACGTCGCCGGTTTCGCGAAGGTCGCCGACGCTATGCTCGCGCAGGGCGTCATCTGACGCTCACGCACGGGCGGGGCGGCGCGCTCAGTGCAGCGCGACGTCGCCGCCCGGCGAACGGCTCCACGGCGCCTGCGCCTCCCATTCGTCGAACTGTTCGGTCGGGATCGGCCGGCCGACGAAGTGGCCCTGCGCGGTGTCGCAGTTCAGCTCCAGGAGCCGGTCCCACAGCGCCTCGCTCTCCACGCCCTCGGCGACCACGCCCAAGCCAAGGTTGTGCCCGAGTTCCACGGTCGAGTGCACGATGACCGCGGAACCCGCGTTGATCAGCATGCTGGTGACGAAGGAATGGTCGATCTTCAGTGAATCGACCGGCAGCTTCTGCAGGTAGCTCAGGCTGGAATAGCCGATGCCGAAGTCGTCGATGAAGAGTTCGACGCCGAGATCCTTGAGCTGGCCGAGCGTCTCCAGCGCGCCCGCCGGATCCTCCATCAGCGCGCTCTCCGTGAGCTCGAACTGCACCAGCTCGGGCGGCAGCGCCCAGGTCGCGAACAGGCCGCTGATGCGGTCGATCAGACGTGGATCGCGCAGGTCCTGCGCCGACAGGTTCACCGACAGCGGCCGTTTGATTCCCCGTTCGTGCCACGCATAGGACTGGCGGAAGGCGGCTTCCAGCACCCAGCGCGTGAGCGGCATGATCAGGCCGGCGTGTTCGGCGAGCGCGATGAATTCGCCGGTGGCGATCATGCCGTGCTGCGGGTGCTGCCAGCGCACCAACGCCTCCGCACCGCAGATCTCGCCGCTGCGGATGGCGACCTTCGGCTGGCAGTACAGCAGCAGCTCGTTGTGGTCGATCGCGCTGCGCAGCTCGCTCATCAGCTCCAGCCGGCGCGTGCTCTCGCGGTCTTCCGTGCCCTTGTACAGCGTGTATTTGCACGCCGTCCGGCGCGCCTGCACCGCGGCGATCTTCGCACGCCGCAGCAGTGCCTCGGGCGTATTGCCATGCCCGGGGTACAGCGAGATGCCGATATGGGCGTGCGGATCCATCGCCAGCCCGGCAAACATCACCGGGTCGCACACCTCGCGCATCGCATGGTGCGCGACGCGCATCGCCGCCTCCGCGCTCGAGCGCGGCATGATGAGCGCGAACTCGTCCTCGCCGACGCGCGCGACCGACTTGTTCGGCCCGGCGATGTGCTTCAGGCGCCCGGCCATCTCGACGATCAGGTGGTCGCCTTCCTGGTAGCCGAGCGTGTCGCTGATCTCCTGGAAGCGCCCGACCTTCAGCAGCAGCACCGCCATCGACTGGTTTTCCTGTTGCGCCTGGGCGATCTCCGCGGCGAGCGTCTCGCCCACCGAGCTGCGGTTGGGCAGGTCGGTCAACGCGTCGAAAAATGCCATGTGGCGGATCGTTTCCTCCGCTTCGCGATGGCGCTCGCGCATGCGCAGCGTCGCGATGCCGAAGGCGAGGTCGTCCGCCATCTCGGCCAGGAGCCCGGTCTCGCATTCATCGAACGCGTCCGCCTCGGCAGCGAAGATCGTCAGGTTGCCGATGGTTTCGCCCTTGATGATCAGCGGGAAGGCCGCGAGCGCCGCGTACCCGCGCCTGAAGGATTCATTGAGCGATATCGGCAGCTGTACGTCGGGGATGTTGTGAAGGTCCTGGATGACCACCGGCTTGCCGCTGCGGATCGCCTTGGCCGTCGGACCCCGCGCGTCGGGCGTGTCGCCTTCGGCCCAGCTGAAGTGGCCGAGCGTCAGGAATCCCTCCTCGACGCCGTGGTGCGCCATCGGGCGGATGGTCTGCTCCTCGTCGTGCTCGGCGTAGCCGACCCATGCCATGCGGTAGCCGCCGAGTTCGACGATCACCCGGCACATGTCGTGCAGCAGCGTTGGTTCGTCCTGCGCCCGCAACAGCGTGCGGTTGCCCGCGCTCAGCGTGCGCAGCGCGCGTTCGGCGTAGCTCATGACGCTCTCCTTTGCGCGTGCACCGCAACGGCGTCTGTCGGCCCGATCGCCGTGCCGGCGGCGCGCGCACGCGCCGCCGACAATTCATCCTAGTGCCCGGCGCGCGGCGGCGCAACGCTGCGCCGCCACTTACGTCACGCTCAGGATGCGGTCGAGCGCGCCTTCAATGCGCCGATCACCAGCGGCAGCAGCGACAGCACGATGATGCCGACGATCACCAGCGTGAGGTTCTGCTTGATCCACGGCATGTTGCCGAACCAGTAGCCGGCGAGCGTCAGCGACACGACCCAGGCCACCGCGCCGATCACGTTGAACAGCGTGAAGCGCGCGTAGCTCATGCTGCCGATGCCCGCGACGAAGGGCGCAAAGGTGCGGAACAGCGGCAGGAAGCGCGAGATCACGAGCGTCTTGCCGCCGTGTTTCTCGTAGTACAGGTGCGTCTTCATCAGCGCCGCCTTGTTGAAGAAGCGCGAGTTCTCCCAATGGAAGACCTTGGGGCCGAAGTAGCGGCCGATCGAGTAGTTGACGGTGTTGCCGAGTATCGCGGCGGCGGTCAGCGTCAGGATCAGCAGCGAGATGTCCATGTTGCCCAGCGCCGCGAGCGCGCCGGCGATGAACAGCAGCGAGTCGCCGGGCAGGAAGGGCGTCACGACGAAGCCGGTCTCGCTGAAGATCACCGCGAACAGGATCGCGTAGATCCAGATGCCGTAGGCGCTGACCAGCGCTTCGAGGTGCTTGTCGAGGTGAAGGACGATGTCGAGCAGCGGGGCGAGAAATTCCATGGACGGGTGCGCAGGTGGGAAAGGCGGGAATTCTACCCGACGCCCGGGCCGGCGACCGGAATGCCGGGCGGCGACGTCGCGGACGGATAGCGTAACCGCGCATTCTCGCAGGCGATTGTTGCAGGAAACGCCACGCTGAATTGTTTGTTTCAAACTTGCTGAGCACGGCCGCGCCTTCTATAGTCCGCCCGCACCGGCGGGCTGCGTCCGACCATCGGGTCGGAAGGGGCGTGCCGGCCTTGTCACGGGAATTCCGGATGTCAGGCCTGTTACGCAAGTTCTGGATCGAGCCGCCCGTGCGCGCGGTGATGCTGCTGACCGCGCTGATGCTGGCCGTGCTGGCCGGGGGCACCGCCTTCCTGCTGTATGACATGCGCCAGCGCGAGATCGAATACGCGCGCAGCGAGATCTCGACCCTGAGCCGCATCCTCGCCGAGCAGACCGCACGCACGCTCGACGGCGTCGCGATGGCGCTGCGCGGCGCCCAGGATCGGCTGTCCGACGGCATCGGGCTGCAGCTCGAACTCGACAGCTTCCCCGTTCAGGCGCTCCTCAAGGCCCGGGCCGAAGGCTTGCCGCAGTACTCGTCGATGTTCGTCGTCAATGCCAGCGGGGTCGTCATGAACTCGACCCTGCTGGGCTCGCGTCCCGGCTTCAACGAAGCGGACCGAGACTACTTCGCGAGTCTCGTGCGCAAGGACGAAGGGCTCTTCGTCAGCCAGATGTACCGCCGTCGCTTCGACGGCGAGTGGACCTTCTACCTCAGCGCGCGCCTCGTCGATGCCGGCGGCAATTTCCGTGGCGTCGTCGCTGCGGCGGTCGTCGCGAACTATTTCGAATCGTTCTACCGCGAGCTGGACCTGCGCTTCGGCAAGCAGATCCAGCTGATCAACGCGCGCGGCAACCTGGTCGCGAGCTTTCCCAGCGACATGGACAAGGTCGACCAGCCGGTCACGGGGCTGCCTGCGCTCACCAAGAAGGCCGCCGGCCCGACCGGCACGATCCTCGTCACCGAGACCCTCGCCGGCGAGAACCGCTTCGTCGCCTACCACCCCGTGCCGCGCTATCCCTTCCTGATCGGCGTCACCGTGGATCAGGATTCGGCGCTGGTGTCCTGGCCGATGACCGCGCGCCCCATCGTGGCGGGCGCCGGCATCGTCGCCGCGCTGCTGCTGGCGGCCTCCTGCGGTGTGGTGTGGAGCATGCGCCGGCGGGCGCTGATGGCGCGCGCGCTGCAGGACAGCGAGGAGCGCCTGCGCGAGATGGTCGAGTCGGTGATGGATGCGATCGTCACGATCGACGAGGACCTGTCCGTCGTGCTGTTCAACCGCGCGGCCGAGCACATGTTCGGCGTCCGCGCCGGCGACATGATCGGCGAGCCCTTCGACCGCCTGCTCGCGGGCGAGTCGCGCGGCGCCTATCACGCCATCGTCGGGCGGCGGCGCAACTCGGGCGAGCCGCGGCAGGCGCGCCGCGGCCGTGCCGAACTCACCGCACGCCACGCCGACGGCCGCGAATTTCCCGCCGACGCCACCTTCTCGTCCAGCGAGACCCAGGGGCAGCGCTTCGTCACCGTGGTCCTGCGCGACCTGACCGAGCGCAAGCGCATCGAGACTCACCTGCGTGAAACCAATCGCCAGCTACAGGAGTTGTCGACGGCGCTGCAGCGGGTGCGCGAAGACGAACGCGCCGGCATCGCACGCGAAATGCACGACGAACTCGGGCAGCGGCTCACCGCGATCAAGCTCGAGCTCTCCTGGCTGGGCAGCCGCCTGCCCGGCGAACGCGGCGACCTGCAGGACAAGGTCGGAGCCATCAAGGAACAGCTCAACCAGACGATCGCCTCGGTGCGGCGCATCACCTACGAGCTGCGGCCGCTGATCCTCGACGACCTCGGCCTGCGCGCCGCGATCTCGTGGCTCACCGACGATTTCTCCAAACGCACCGACATCGAACTGGTGCTGGATCTGGAAGAGGACGAACCCGAGCGGGGCAGCACGGAGGCGACGACGCTGTTCCGCGTGCTGCAGGAATCGCTCACCAACGTCACGAAGTACGCGCAGGCGAGTACCGTATGGGTGGCATTCCGGCGCGACGGCGACGACTGGCGCCTGACCGTGCGCGACGACGGCGTCGGCTTCGTGCTCGATGCGTCGAACCAGGCCGGATTCGGGCTGCTCGGCATGCGCGAGCGCATCCGCCTGGTGCAGGGAACCTTCGCGATCCATTCCACGCCCGGCGACGGCACGAGCATCGACGTCACCGTGCCCGTCAGGTAATGAGGAAAGCAAGATGGAAAAACTCAGGGTATTGCTCGCCGACGACCACGCGATCATCCGCGACGGCCTGAAGCAGATCCTCGCCGACACGGAAGACCTCGCGGTGTGCGGCGAGGCCGCCAACGGCAACGAGGCGCTGCAGCTCGTGCGCGAGCAGGAGTGGGACGTCATCGTGCTCGACATCTCGATGCCGGGGCGCAGCGGCCTCGACCTAATCCGCCTGATCCGCGACGAGAAGCCGAAGCTCCCCATCCTGATCCTGAGCATGCACCACGAGGAGCAGTACGCGGTGCGCGCGCTGCATGCCGGCGCGTCGGGCTACCTGACCAAGGAGAGCGACGCCGACCTCCTCGTGCAAGCGATCCGCCGCGTCGCGCGCGGCGGCGTGTACGTGAGCGACACCGTCGCCCAGCTAATCGCACGCGGCCTCATGCCCGCCGCGAGCGAGCTGCCGCACACCACCCTGTCGGACCGCGAATACCAGATCTTCCACCGCCTCGTGCTCGGGCAGGGCCTCACCGACATCGCCAACGAGCTGTCGCTCAGCGTCAAGACCATCAGCACGCACAAGACGCGCATCCTGCAGAAGATGGCGATGACCAACACCTCCGAGCTGATCCGCTATGCGGTCGCGCACCACCTGGTGAAGTCGACCGACGTGTAAGCCTGCGCCGCACCCGCGCGGCGCCTTCCGCTTTCTCCCCCCTATCCGGTCCCGCCGGAACGCTTGATGCACTGCCGTGCAGGCCGCGGCACGCCCGCGCGCGTCCTGCCGTTGCGTCGCAACGCGCGATCGCGGCCTGCGGTGCATTAGGAATTTTCCTACACGCAAATTAAACCCTGTCCGATATGGGGAATTGCGCGGATTCGTGACAATTCCGTCACGTCGAACCGTGCACTCGATGCGCGAAAGATGCCAGCCCAGCTTCAACAGGAGAGCCCAAATGAAATTCCGCCTCAACCGCGTGTCGCTGCTCGTTGCCGCCACCGCCGCGATCCTCGCCTCGTCCTCGTCCTATGCCGTCGATGCCGACGCCGCCAAGTCGCTCGCGAAGGACAACGACTGCTTCAAGTGCCACGCCATCGACAAGACCAAGAAAGGCCCCTCGTACAAGAAGATCGCCGCCAAGTACAAGGGCAAGGAAGTCGAAGGCTTCGAGAAGATGAAGAAGAACATCACCACCGGCCCGAAGGTGAAGCTCGAGGACGGTACCGAAGAAGAGCACAAGGTCATCAACACCAAGAACGAGGCCGAGCTCAAGAACCTGATGGAGTGGATTCTTTCGCAGTAAGCAGCGTGGCCGGAATCGCACCGCCCGGTCGGGTGGTGCGGCAATGACGTTTGGAAACAAGGGGGTAACATGAGAAAAATGCGAAGCTTGCTTGCAGTGCTGGCCTGTATCGGCAGCGTCTGCTCCGGGGCGGTGTACGCCGCGGATGCGCCCAGGGAGGCGCCCAAGGACATCGTCCTCGCCGGTGATGCGAAATGCACGTCCTGTCACGACGAGGCGGATGCCCCCGGCGTGCTGCACATCGGCAAGACCAAGCACGGCACGCGCGCCGACGGCCGCACCCCGACCTGTACCGACTGCCACGGCGACAGCGACAAGCACGTGAATCACAAGGGCAGCGACAAGCCGCCCAAGCCCGATCGCACCTTCGACAAGCAGTCCGCGACGCCCGTTGCCGAACGCAACGCCGCCTGTCTGTCCTGTCACCAGACCGATCCCAAGCGCCACCTGTGGGCCGGCAGCACGCACGAGCGCCGCGACGTCGCCTGCAGTTCCTGCCACGACACGCACGCCGCCGATGACAAGGTCCGCGACAAGCGCACCCAGGCCGAAGTGTGCTTCGCCTGCCACAAGGAGCAGCGCGCGCAGGTCAACCGTCCGTCGCACCACCCGATTCCCGAAGGCAAGATGAGCTGCTCGGACTGCCATAACCCGCACGGCACCACCGGCCCGAAGCTGCTCGTGAAGGACAGCACCAACGCGACCTGCTACACCTGCCACGCGGAGAAGCGCGGTCCCTTCGTGCATAACCACGCCCCGGTCAGCGAAGACTGCAGCAACTGCCACAACCCGCACGGCACCGTCGCTGATGCGATGCTCAAGACCCGTCCGCCCTTCCTGTGCCAGCAGTGCCATGACCCTGCCAACCACCTCGGCACGATTCCGGGCGTCGCGGCCAACACCGATCTCAGCCGCAACGTGAATGGCGTTGTCATTCCTGGTCAAGCAGCAGTGCAGAACAATGCCCTCAACTCGGTCGGCATCACCCAGGGCCGTGCTTGCCTGAACTGCCATACCGAGATCCATGGCAGCAACAGTCCGGCGAACGCCTCCAAGGCGTTGCGCTTCTGGCGTTAAGAGTCAGGGAGAGAGAAATGGACAACAATCGCATTTTCAAGCGGACCGTGCTCGCGCTGGCGGTGTCGATGGCCTTCCCCGTCTCGTCCGCCCTTGCCCAGGAAGACGTCGCCGAGCTGATCAGCCCGAACACCGCCGAGGCGAGCGTCAAGCTGCAATACCTCAACGACGTCAATCCGCTCTATCGGCAGTACTACGGCATCAATGACGATGGCGTGAATGCGAGTGCCGACCTGAAGGTCATCCGCCGTTCCGACGAGGGTCGCTGGCTGCGTATCGAGGGGCGCGACCTCGGCCTGCGCACGCAGGAGTTCGGGGCGTCGCTGGAGCAGCAGGGCGACTGGAAGATCGGCATCGATTACAACCAGATCCCGCGCTTCGCTCCGTTCGAGGTCTCTACGCGTGTGACCGGCATCGGTCACGACACGCTCAACCTCGGCACCCGCTTTGACGACAAGGACCTGAAGACCGAGCGCACCGCGACCTCGCTCACCGCCACCAAGTTCATCAGCAAGAACCTGCAGGCGAGCGTCACCTTCAAGAACGAGGACAAGAAGGGCGAGCGCCTGTTCGGCGCCAACGCCAGCGCGAACGGATTCGTCGGCCAGTTGTTCGCGCCCGAGCCGATCGACTCGAACCACAAGCAGATCGAGGCCTCGCTCGATTACGCCACCGAGAAGTTCTATGTCTCGGGCGGGTATTACGGCAGCTTCTTCGAGAACAAGGCCGGCAAGGGGCTGTTCGTCAATTACGGCACGCCGGGCGGGCTCTTCGGCGGCAGTCCGGTCGCGACCTCTGCGACCCCGACGCAGATGAGTCCGCTGTCGCTCGCGCCGGACAACCAGGCGCACCAGTTCCACCTTGCGGGCGGCTACAACTGGAGCCGCGACACGCGCGCGAACCTGAAGATCAGTAAATCCTTCGCGACGCAGGATGACAGCTTCCTGCCGAATTCCGCGCGCGTGCCGTACTACCCGGGCATGAAGCGCTCGGACCTGGGGGGCAAGGTCGATACGACCAACGTGTTCGGGTCGCTGACCTCGCGCGTCACGGACAAGCTCGGCCTGCTGGCATCGTGGGCGTACGAGGACCGCGACGACCGCACACCGCAGGTCGACTACCTGGTCGACGTGGGCCATGGCGGCGCGATCCTGCAGAACAACCCCGAGTCGCAGAAGACGCATCGCGGCAAGTTCGAGGCGAGCTACCGCCTGCCGCAGGGCTTCAACATTACCGCCGGCTACGACTATGACTTCAAGAAGTACGAAGGCATGGACGAGCTGTTCCGCGACGAGATCACCGAGAACACCTACCGGGTCGATGTGCGCAAGTCCCTCGGTGACACGGTCAACGGCAGCGTGACGCTCGCGCACAGTGAGCGTGACGGCTCGAGCTGGGGCACCACGCCGAATATGGTGAAAGATGGTTTCCACGCAGTCGGCCTGCACTGGACCGCACCGACGCAGTTCTCCGACCGTGAGCGCGACAAGCTCAAGCTGATGGTCGACTGGATGCCCATCGATCCGCTGTCCGTGCAATTCGCCTACGAGTACGCGCTCGACGACTACAAGACGCGCATGCTCGACGTCGGTCTGAACGAGGGGCGCTCCGAGCTGTTTTCGCTCGATGCGTCCTACCGCTTCAATGACCGCTGGAAGGCGAACATGTGGTACTCGCATGGCACCAACGACATCGAGCAGAAGTCCTTGAACAGCACGTTCAATTCGCTGTGCGACGGAACCTCGATTTCCAACACCTGTGTGCCGTGGGGCGCCGACCTCAAGCTGAGTTCGAATGCCTTCGGCGCCGGCTTCGACGGGCAGATCAGTTCCAAACTGTCGGTGGGCGGGCAATACCTCTACAGCCGCGACGAGAACAAGTACGACATCTCGTACGCGGATGGGGGAGCGTTCGCGTCGCCCCGCGTCGGTCCGGGAATCTCGTCGATCCGCCAGGGCGCCGGGGTACTCCCCGACACCGAGTACACCCTGAATACCCTGCGGCTATTCGCGAAGTACGCAGTGACCAAAGCCACGGCTATTCGATTAGACTATGTCTGGGATCGGCGCGAGCTGGACGACTACACGTGGTCGAGCTGGACCTACTCGGACGGGACGAAGGTCCTCGTGAATCCTGATCAGATAACGCGCGTGATTGCGGTGACGCTCTCGCACGCATTCTGATTCACGGCAGCAACGACCGGGCCGCGATCGGCCCGGTCTCGTCCGGGGACTGGGAGTCGCCGGGCAGGGGGCCCACGAGCACATATGACGCTTGCGCGTCTGAAGATTGGCGTGCGACGTGCCGGCCCCCTCATTTTGTCTGCGGCGCGCTGACTGCGCCGAGAAAAGGGAGCAATAACGTGAAAATACGCAACATTCGGGGCCTGCTGGCGGCGGTCGCGTCTGCCGCGCTGCTGTGGCCTTTGGCGGGCCAGGCGGCCGGCAGCGACGCGCCAGCCGCGCTCGATAACGCGACCTGTCTGAACTGCCACGCCGCGGGCAAGCCGGAGATCAAGGTCGAGGATTCGGAAGGGGAAGAGGTCGTTCTTCCCGCCATCGATGCGGCCAAGGTCGCGAAGGGTGTGCACGCGAAACTCGACTGCGTCGCCTGTCACACCGACATCGTCGACGCGAAGGAAAAGCACGAGAAGGCGGCCAGTGCCGCGAAGCCCGACTGCGCCGGCTGCCACGAGAAGCTGTGGGACGAGGCGAAGAAGAACAACCAGACCGCCGGTAAGGAGCGCCTGGGGGTCGTCGTCGAGAACATCGCAGCCTACAAGGAGTCGTACCACGCCCGCCCGGACGCGGATTATCCCGACCGACCGAAGGCCGCGTGCAGCCAGTGCCATGCGACGCACGACTTCGCCGTGCCGCCCGCCGGCACGCCCGAGCGCGACCTGTGGCGCCTGACGATCCCCGAGACCTGTGGCACGTCCTGTCACGAGGACCACATGGAGGATCTGGCGGACTCCGTGCACGGCCAGCTCACTGCCAAGGGCGACCCCAAGGGCGCCGTGTGCATCGACTGCCACACCACGCACGAGATCCGCAGTTCGTCGTCGGAGCTGTTCAAGCTCAAGAACGTGATCGCCTGCGGCGACTGCCACAAGGAAGAGCTGCACAGCTATCGTGACACCTACCACGGGCAGGTGAACCGCCTCGGCTTCGTGTATACGGCCAAGTGTGCCGACTGCCACGGCAGCCACAACATCAAGGCGGGCGACGATCCGAAGTCGCGCGTGCATCCGGACAACCGCCTGAAGACCTGCCAGAAGTGCCACGACGACAAGAAGCCGGGCATGGTCAAGGCCACGGCCGGCTTCGTCACCTTCGGTCCGCACGCCAACACGCACGACTTCGAGAAGTATCCGATGATGTGGATCGCCGGCACGTTCATGACGGCGCTGCTGATCGGCGTGTTCGCGTTCTTCTGGCTGCACAGCGGCCTGTGGTACTACCGCGAATGGCAGGAGCGCAAGGAACGCAGAGCCGTGCCGCATGTGCGCACCGGCGAACTGGGCCTCCATGAAGGCAAGCACTTCGTGCGCTTCGCCAGCGGCTGGCGCATCGCGCACCTGACTTTCGCGCTGGTGACGATGACCCTGGTGCTGACCGGCACGACCGTGATGTTCGCCGACAGCGCGTGGGCGCCCACGGTTGCCGCGGCGCTGGGCGGGCCGAAGGTGATGGGCATCATCCACCGTATGGCCGCCGTGCTCTTCGTCGGCATCTTCATGATCCACTTCGTGTATGTGATGTCGCGCCTGCTGCGCGACCGCAACTTCCGTTGGTTCGGGCCGGATTCGCTGATCCCGAACTGGAAGGACCTCGCCGACTGCGTGGGCATGTTCAAGTGGTTCTTCGGGAAGGGGCCGAAGCCGAAGTTCGACCGCTGGACCTACTTCGAGAAGTTCGACTACTGGGCCGTGTTCTGGGGTGTGAACATCATCGGCTGGAGCGGCCTGATGCTGGCCTTCCCGCATGTCACGGCAAGCTTCCTGCCGGGCTGGGTGTTCAACGTCGGCACGCTGGTGCACGGCGAGGAAGCCTTCCTCGCGGCAGTGTTCCTCTTCACGGTGCACTTCTTCAACAACCACTTCCGTCCCGACAAGCTGCCGCCGCCGGACGTGGTGATGTTCACCGGCACGCAGACGCTGGAGGAGTTCCAGCGCGAGCATCCGGCGCACTACCAGCGCCTGGTCGCGTCGGGCGAGCTGGAGAAGTACCTGGTCGATGCGCCGTCGCGCCAGCTGCATGTCGGCTCGGTGATCCTCGGCCTCACGCTGATCACCGTCGGCCTCGTGCTGCTGGTGATGGTGGTGACCGGATTCTTCAGCTGATCGCAGCCTGAAGGCGTAACGAAGAAGGGGAGGGCGACCTCCCCTTTTTTTCGTCCACGGCCCGGCGCGCAAGGCGCCGCGGTACGGCGTCCGGGCGGTTGCGGAGGCGTTCCGGACGACTGCAACAATTCACTACATTTCACAAACAGTTGCGCAAACTTGCCTTGCGAGACTGCACGCACACAAAAGCGCGAGCGGCAACCACGATGCTGCCGCCGACGCTGCGGCGCACATGATTGCGCCGAACCCCGGACCCGAGAACGACAAGTCCGGCCGGGCGGAGACGCAGGATGAAAACCAAAGGAGGAGATGGTATGTCCGACAGGAACGGGCTGGCCGATCAAGCGGCCGCCCTGGACACCTTTCCGCGGCTGCTGATGCGGCATGCGGCGGTGCGACCCGACCGGCCGGCGATGCGCGAGAAGGAGTTCGGCATCTGGCAGACCTACAGCTGGGCCGAAGTCGCGCGCAACGTGCGCGCCATCGCCTGCGGGCTGGCGGAGCTGGGTTTCAAGCGCGGCGACCGGCTCGCGATCATCGGCGACAACCGCCCGCGCCTGTACTGGTCGGTGGCGGCCTGCCAGTGTCTCGGCGGTATTCCCGTGATGCTGTATCAGGACGCGGTGGCCGCGGAGATGACCTACGTGCTGCAGGACGCCGAGATCCGCTTCGCGGTGGTCGAGGATCAGGAGCAGGTCGACAAGATGCTCGAGATCCTTCCCGAGGTACCCATCCTCGAGCACGTGATCTACGACGACCCGCGCGGCCTGCGCCACTATAGCCAGCCGATGCTGAAGGGCCTCGACGAGCTGCAGGAGATGGGCGCCATCCACGATCGCAACCACACCGATTTCCTCGACGCGGAGATCGACAAGGGGGCGAGCGACGACATCTCGGTGATGCTGTACACCTCGGGGACGACCGGCAAGCCCAAGGGCGTATGCCAGACCCATGCGGCCTTCATCGCCGCGGCGACCGGCGCGATGGGCTTCGACAAGCTCACCGAGCAGGAAGACATCCTCTCTTACCTGCCGATGGCCTGGGTGGGCGACCACCTGTTCTCCTTCGCGCAGGCGATGGTCGCGGGCTTCACGATCAACTGCCCGGAATCCGGCGACACCGTGATGACGGACCTGCGCGAGATCGGCCCGACCTACTACTTCGCGCCGCCGCGCGTGTTCGAGAACCTGCTCACGCAGGTGATGATCCGCATGGAGGATGCGAGCGCGCTCAAGCGCAAACTCTTCGCGCATTTCATGGACGTCGCCCGCCGCTGCGGCGCCGACATCCTCGACGGCAAGTCGGTGTCCACGGGCGACCGCCTGCAGTACGCGCTCGGCAACCTGTTGATCTACGGCCCGCTGAAGAACGTGCTGGGCATGAGTCGTATCCGCGTGGCCTACACCGCGGGCGCGGCGATCGGGCCGGATCTCTTCCGCTTCTACCGCTCCATCGGCGTGAACCTCAAGCAGCTGTACGGCCAGACGGAGACCTGCGCGTACGTGTGCCTGCAGCCGGACGGCCAGATCAAGCTCGACTCGGTCGGCAAGCCGGCGCCCTTCGTCGAGGTGAAACTCGCCGACAACGGCGAAATCCTGGTCAAGGGGCCGATGCTGCTGAAGGCCTACTACAAGCGCCCGGACGCCACCGCCGAATCGATCAACGCCGAGGGCTACTTCATGACCGGCGATGCGGGCTACTTCGACGAGGACGGCCACCTGAAGATCATCGATCGCGCCAAGGACGTCGGCAAGCTCAGGGGCGGCTCGATGTTCGCGCCCAACTATATCGAGAACAAGCTCAAGTTCTTCCAGCACATCAAGGAAGCGGTCACCTTCGGCAACGACCGTGACTGCGTCACCGCCTTCATCAACATCGACCTCGAGGCGGTCGGCAACTGGGCCGAGCGGCGCGGTCTGGGGTATTCGGGCTACACCGACCTCGCGGCGCAGCCGGCGGTGTATGAGCTGATCCGCGACTGCGTCGAGAAGGTGAATGCCGACCTCGCCGCCGATCCGCAGATGAGCGGCTCGCAGGTCAAGCGCTTCCTGATCCTGCACAAGGAGCTCGACGCCGACGACGGCGAGCTGACCCGCACGCGCAAGGTGCGCCGCAACTTCATCGCGGAACGCTATGCGGAGCTGATCGAGGCGCTGTTCGAGGGCAAGCAGACGCAGCACATCGAGACCGTCGTGAAGTACGAGGACGGGCGCGAGGGACGCGTCAGCGCCGACCTGCGCATCGAGGAAGTGAAGACCTTCGCGCCGCTGGCGGCGAAGCAGGCGGCGTGAGGGGGAGGGCGATGATGATGAACGACATGCCGCAGGCAGTGCAGGAACAAACACAGGGCACGGGGCGCCGCATCGGCGACGTGGTCCTGGACTTGCAGAACATTTCGCTGTCCTTTGGCGGAGTGAAGGCGCTGACCGACATCAGCTTCAACGTGCGCGAGCATGAGATCCGCTCGATCATCGGTCCGAACGGTGCCGGCAAGAGCTCGATGCTGAACGTGATCAACGGCGTCTACCACCCGCAGGAGGGGCGCATCCTGTTCCGCGGCGAGGAGCGCCGCAGGATGGAGCCGCACATGGCGGCCGAGCAGGGCATCGCGCGCACCTTCCAGAACATCGCGCTGTTCAAGGGCATGAGCGTGCTCGACAACATCATGACCGGGCGCAACCTGAAGATGAAGTCGGGCCTGCTCGCGAACGCGTTGTACTGGGGGCGTGCGCAGAAGGAGGAGATCGAGCACCGCGTGAAGGTCGAGGAGATCATCGACTTCCTCGAGATCCAGGACATCCGCAAGACGCCGGTGGGCGCGCTGCCCTACGGCCTGCAGAAGCGCGTCGAGCTCGGCCGTGCGCTCGCCGCCGAGCCCAGCCTGCTGCTGCTCGACGAACCGATGGCGGGCATGAACGTCGAGGAAAAGCAGGACATGTGCCGCTTCATCCTCGATGTGAATGACCAGTTCGGCACGACCATCGTGTTGATCGAGCACGACATGGGGGTCGTGATGGACATCTCCGACCGCGTCGTGGTGCTCGACTACGGCAAGAAGATCGGCGACGGCGTACCCGAAGAGGTGCGCGCCAACGAAGACGTCATTCGTGCCTATCTCGGCACGTCGCACTGAGCGGGGAGCTTCACATGGGATTCTTTCTTGAAACCTTGTTCGGCGGCTTGATGGCCGGCATGCTGTATTCGCTGATCGCGCTCGGCTTCGTGCTGATCTACAAGGCCTCGGGCGTGTTCAATTTCGCGCAGGGCGCGATGGTGCTGTTCGCGGCGCTGGCGATGGCGCGCTTCGCGGAGTGGATTCCGAAGTGGCTGGGCTTCGAGAGCCTGCTGCTGGCGAACCTGCTCGCGTTCATCGTCGCGATGGCGCTGATGGTCGTGCTGGCGTGGGTGATCGAGCGCCTGTGCCTGTCGAAGCTGGTGAACCAGGAAGGCATCACGCTGCTGATGGCCACATTGGGCATCAGCTACTTCCTTGACGGCCTCGGCCAGACGCTGTTCGGCAACGACATCTACAGCATCAACGTCGGCATGCCCAAGGATCCGGCGATGATCCTCGAGGGCACGTTCGAGGGCGGCCTGCTGATCAGCAAGGAGGACCTCGTCGCCGCGCTCATCTCCGCGGCGCTGGTGGCGGCGCTGGCGCTGTTCTTCCAGAAGACCGCGACCGGCCGGGCGCTGCGCGCGGTGGCGGACGACCATCAGGCGGCCCAGTCGATCGGCATCCCGCTGAACCGCATCTGGGTGATCGTGTGGTCGGTCGCGGGCTTCGCGGCGCTGGTCGCCGGCATCATCTGGGGCTCCAAGCTCGGGGTGCAGTTCTCGCTCTCGCTGGTCGCGCTGAAGGCGTTGCCGGTGGTGATCCTGGGCGGCCTGACCTCGGTGCCGGGCGCGATCCTCGGCGGCCTGATCATCGGCGTCGGCGAGAAACTGTCCGAGATCTACCTCGGCTCCTTCTTCGGCGGCGGCATCGAGATCTGGTTCGCCTACGTCCTGGCGCTGGGCTTCCTGTTGGTGCGTCCGCAGGGCCTGTTCGGCGAAAAAATCATCGACCGCGTCTGACGCGGCGGCACATCCCGGGAGAGTTCTTAAATGCTCTACAGAGAAAACGGCCAGTTCAAGACGAGCTACGCGGCCGACCAGCAGATCTTCCCGATCACCCAGGACCGCCTGGCGATCGGCCTGCTGCTCCTCGTCGCCTTCGTCGTGATGCCGATGGCCGGTTCGGAATACCTGTTCCGTGCCGTGCTGATCCCCTTCCTGATCCTCGCGCTCGCCGCGCTGGGGCTGAACATCCTGGTCGGCTACTGCGGCCAGATCTCGCTCGGCACCGGCGCCTTCATGGCGGTGGGCGCCTACGCGGCGTACAACTTCCTGGTGCGCATCGACGGCATGCCGCTGATCGTCGCGATGCTGCTCGGGGGCCTGACCGCGACCGTGGTCGGGGTGCTGTTCGGCATCCCCTCGCTGCGCATCAAGGGCCTGTACCTCGCGGTCGCGACGCTCGCGGCGCAGTTCTTCACCGACTGGGCCTTCCTGCGCATCAGCTGGTTCACGAACAACTCGACCTCGGGTTCGGTGAGCGTCGCCGGCCTCAACGTCTTCGGCCTGCCGATCGAGTCGCCGGTCGCGAAGTACCTGTTCTGCCTCACCGTCGTGTGCGTGTTCGCGCTCGCGGCCAAGAACCTCACGCGCAGCGCCACCGGCCGGCAGTGGATGGCGATCCGCGACATGGACGTCGCCGCCGCGGTGATCGGCATCCGTCCGGTGTATGCCAAGCTGACCGCCTTCGCGGTGAGCTCCTTCATCGTCGGCGTCGCCGGCGTGCTGTGGGCCTTCGTGCATCTGGGGGCGTGGGAACCGGCGGCGTTCAGCATCGACCGCTCCTTCCAGCTGCTCTTCATGGTCATCATCGGCGGGCTGGGTTCGATCATGGGCGCCTTCTTCGGCGCGGCCTTCATCGTGGTCCTGCCCATCATCCTCGACCAGGTGCCGCACTGGTTCGGCATCCCGCTCTCCACCGCGACGACCTCGCACCTCGTGCACATGATCTTCGGGGCGCTGATCGTGTTCTTCCTGATCGCCGAGCCGCACGGGCTGGCGAAGCTGTGGAGCATCGGCAAGCAGAAGATGCGGCTGTGGCCTTTCCCGCACTGACAGGGCTCGTCATCGGTTCAATGTAGTTGTGGTTCGGCAAAAGAACGGCAGGCACGCCGCAAGTGCCATCGAAAATAAAGGAGGAGACACCATGAATCGCAAAGCTTTCGCGCTCGTCGCCGCACTGGCGGCCTTCGGGGCCGGCACCCTGTCCGCACCCGTCGCGGCGCAGCAGGACACCGAGCAGTTCTTCCCGCTGCTCGTGTATCGCACCGGCGCATACGCCCCGAACGGCACCCCCTGGGCGAACGGCAAGCAGGATTACGTCAAGTACGTGAATGCCACCGGCGGCATCAACGGCGTGAAGATCGCGTGGGAGGAGTGCGAGACCGGCTACGCCACCGACAAGGGCGTCGAGTGCTACGAGCGCCTGAAGAGCAAGAAGCCCTCGGTGATCGACCCGCAGGCCACCGGCATCACCTTCGCGCTCACCGACAAGGCGCCGGTCGACAAGATCCCGCTGATCACGCTGGGTTACGGCCTCGCCGCCTCGCAGGATGGCGGCGTGTTCAAGTGGAACTTCCCGCTGATGGGCAGCTACTGGACCGCGGCCGACGCACTCATCCAGCACCTCGCCAAGAAGGAAGGCGGCCTCGACAAGCTCAAGGGCAAGAAGATCGCGCTCGTCTATCACGACTCGCCCTTCGGCAAGGAGCCGATCCCGCTGCTGCAGAAACGTGCGCAGATGCACGGCTTCGAACTCGTGCTGCTGCCGGTCACGGCGCCCGGCGTCGAACAGAAGGCGACCTGGCTGCAGGTGCGCCAGCAGCGCCCCGACTACACGCTGCTGTGGGGCTGGGGCGTGATGAACTCGACGGCGCTGAAGGAAGCCGTCGCGACCGGCTATCCGCGCGAGAAGCTGCTCGGCGTGTGGTGGTCGGGCTCGGAGCCGGACGTCAAGGACGTCGGCGCCAATGCCAAGGGCTACAGCGCGCTCGCGCTGAATCCGCACGGCACGGACTCCGTGCTCGTCAAGGACATCCTCAAGAAGGTGCACGACGCCGGCAACGGCAGCGGCCCGCGGGAGGAAGTCGGCTCGGTGCTGTACATGCGCGGCCTGCTGATCCAGATGCTGGCGGTCGAAGCGGTGCGCACGGCGCAGGCGAAGTTCGGCAAGGGCAAGGTCATGACCGGCGAGCAGGTGCGCTGGGGCCTCGAGAACCTCAACGTCGATGAGAAGCGTATCGGCGAGCTGGGCCTGGCCGGCCTGATCCGCCCGATCAAGACGAGCTGCACCGACCACATGGGTTCGACCTCGGTGCGCATCCACTCGTGGGACGGCGCGACCTGGAAGATGCAGCCGGACTGGTACGAGGCGGACAAGAGCGTGATCGACCCGCTGGTGAAGGAGGCTGCCGACAAGTACGCGACCGACAAGCAGCTCAAGCGGCGCGACGCGAGCGACTGCGCGGCCTGATCGGCGCAAGCGCGTGCGGCAGACCGGCTTCGGCCGCCTGCGGCACGCGCGCCTTCCGCGGAACCGGCCGTGCCTGTGCATGGCCCGAGCGAAAACGACTTACCGGATGAACCGATGGATACGTCGAACCTCCTCCTCAATGTGAATGGCATCGAGGTGATCTACAACCACGTCGCGCTGGTGCTGAAGGGCGTGTCGCTGCAGGTCCCCGAAGGCCGCATCGTCGCGATCCTGGGCGGCAACGGCGCGGGCAAGACGACGACGCTGCGCGCGGTGTCGAACCTGCTCAAGGGCGAGCGCGGCGAGGTCACGAAGGGCACGATCGAGCTCAAGGGCGAACGCGTCGAGAGCCTGTCGCCGTCCGATCTGGTGCGCCGCGGCGTCGTGCAGGTGATGGAGGGCCGGCACTGCTTCGCCCACCTGACGATCGAGGAAAATCTCCTCGCCGGCTCCTACACGCGCAAGGACAAGGGCGAGATCGCCGCCAACCTCGACAAGGTCTACACGTATTTCCCGCGTCTGAAGACCCGTCGCACCAGCCAGGCCGCCTACACCTCGGGCGGCGAACAGCAGATGTGCGCGATCGGCCGCGCGCTGATGTCGAACCCGCGCATGGTGCTCCTCGACGAGCCCTCGATGGGCCTCGCGCCGCAGATCGTCGAAGAAGTGTTCGAGATCGTGAAGGACCTGAACGTAAAGGAAAAGGTGAGCTTCCTGCTCGCCGAGCAGAACACCATGGTCGCGCTGCGCTACTCGGACTTCGGCTACATCGTCGAAAACGGCCGCATCGTGATGGAAGGCGAGGCGAAGAGCCTGGCCGATAACGAGGACGTCAAGGAGTTCTACCTCGGCATCTCGGGGGAGGGGAGGAAGAGCTTCCGCGACGTGAAGCACTATCGCCGCCGCAAGCGCTGGCTCTCCTGAGGACGGGCGATTGCGGCGCGATGCGGCGTTGCTCGGGTGCTTGTGTGCTTCAGCACACGGCGCGCCCTCGCGCCTTGCCTCGCACCACACTTGCCCGTCCTCGATCACGGCATAACGCAGTCCCCGGCCGGGCGTGTTTCGCGCCGAGGCGTCCGCCCCGGCGGGGGGCGGGCAGTCACCATTGCAGCCAACAACAACCCAGATCGCCCGGTTGGCCCTGTATTGCACCTAGGATCAAGCGATGACCTACTACGACGCCAGAGAAACCCGTGACCCCGCCGAGCGCGAGCGGGAGCTGATGGCCCGCCTGCCGGCCCAGATCGCCCATGCGAAGGCGAATGCGCCGGCCTTTGCGGGGCTGCTCGAAGGCGTCGATCCGGCCACGATCGCGAGCCGCGAAGCGCTCGCCCGCCTGCCGGTCACGCGCAAGTCGGAACTGCTCGAACGCCAGAAGGCCGCGCGCCCGTTCGGCGGCTTTGCCGCGACGACCTGGGGTGCCGGCTGCCGCCGCGTGTTCGCTTCGCCGGGCCCGCTCTACGAACCGGAAAGCGCCCGGCCGGACTACTACCGCCTTGCCCGAGCCTTCTTCGCTGCCGGTTTCCGCGAAGGCGACCTCGTGCACAACACCTTCTCCTACCACTTCACGCCGGCCGGCTCGATGATGGAGACGGCGGCGCACGCGCTCGGCTGCACGGTCTTCCCGGCGGGCGTCGGGCAGACCGAGCAGCAGGTCGCCGCGGTCGCCGACCTGCGCCCGAACGCCTACGTCGGCACGCCGTCCTTCCTGCGCATCATCCTCGACAAGGCCGAGGAACTGGGCATCGCGCCCAGCTTCACGAAGGCCTTCGTCTCCGGCGAAGCCTTCCCGCCCGCGCTGCGCGACGCGTTCGCCGCGCGCGGCATTGCCGCCTTCCAGGCCTATGCGACCGCGGACATCGGCCTCATCGCTTACGAGACGCCGGCACGCGAGGGCATGGTGCTCGACGAGGACGTGATCCTCGAGATCGTGCGCCCCGGCACCGGCGACCCGGTCGCTGCAGGCGAAGTCGGCGAGGTCGTCGTGACGACCTTCAACCCGGACTACCCGTTGATCCGCTTCGGCACCGGCGACCTCTCGGCGGTGATGCCCGGCGCCTCGCCCTGCGGCCGTACGAACGTGCGCATCAAGGGCTGGATGGGGCGTGCGGACCAGACGACCAAGGTCAAGGGCATGTTCGTGCATCCCGGTCAGATCGCGGAGGTGGCGCGGCGCCATCCCGAGATCGTGCGCGCGCGCCTCGTCGTCGACAATCCGGACCTCAACGACCGCATGACCCTGCACTGCGAGACGGCACAACCCGCCGAGGTGCTGGCCGGCGCGATCGCGGCGAGCATCCGCGAACTTACGAAGCTGCGCGGCGAAGTCAGCTTCTGCACCCCCGGCAGCCTCGTCAACGACGGCAAGGTCATCGACGACGTGCGCAAGTACGACTGAAGGCCGCGCGGGCATCGTTCCGGGCCGTCGCGCCGCGCGGACGGTAGAATCGCGCGTCCCCACCTCCGATAACGACAGCATGAGACAGAAGCCCCTCGCGAACCTGCGCGTCCTCGACCTCACGCGCCTCCTGCCCGGCCCCCTCGCGACCCAGCACCTCGCCGACTATGGCGCCGAAGTCATCAAGATCGAGGACACTGGTGCTGGTGACTACGCGCGCACGATGGGTGCGATGAACGGCGACACGAGCTTCTTCTACCAGGTGTGCAACCGCGGCAAGAAGAGCGTGCGCCTCGACCTCAAGCAGGCTGAAGGCCGCGAGCTGTTCCTGCGCCTCGTGGACACCGCCGACGTGGTCGTCGAGGGCTTCCGCCCCGGCGTGATGGACAAGCTCGGCCTCGGCTACGACGCGCTGTCGGAACGGAAACCCAGGATCGTCGTGTGCAGCATCTCCGGCTACGGACAGACCGGCCCCTACGCGCTGCGCGCCGGCCACGACATCAACTACATCGGCTACGCCGGGGTGCTCGACCAGATCGGCACCGCGGGCGGCGCGCCGGCGCTCTCGAACCTGCAGGTCGGTGACCTCCTCGGCGGCACGATGTCCGCGTTGTTCGGCCTACTCGTCGCCGTGCTGGACGCGCGCGCGAGCGGGCAGGGCCGGCATGTCGACGTCTCGATGACTGACGCCGCGCTGGCACATGCGATCTTCCCGCTCGCCGAAGTCCTCGCGCACGGCGGCGTGAAGCCGCGCGGCGAGGATCTCCTGACCGGCGGCGTGCCCTGCTACGGCGTGTACGAGACCGCCGACGGACGCCACATGGCGGTCGGTTCGCTGGAGGAGAAGTTCTGGCACCTCGTGTGCGACACCCTCGGTCGGCCTGACCTCAAGCCCGCGCATCTTGCGACCGGCGACGAGGGCGCTCGCGCGCGCGCCGAGGTCGCCGCGATCTTCCGCAGCCGCACGCAGGTCGAATGGACGGCGGTCTTCGACGGCGTGGACTGCTGCGTGACCCCCATCCTGCGCGTCGAGGAAAGCCTGGAGAACCCGCAGCTGCTCGCGCGAGGCATGGTCACCACGGTCGACGGCGTGCGCCAGTTCGGCCCGCCGGTGCGCCTGTCCGGCTTCGAGCCCGGCCCCTTCCAGCCCGCGCCGCAGGCGGGTGCCGACAATGACGCGGTGCTGGAGTCGCTCGGCCTCGACGCCGCGGAGATTGCTCGCCTGCGCGGCGCCGGCGTGATCTGATCCGCCGCGGGGACCAGGAGCAGGGGGTAGAAGCCGCAGTCGCGGCGCGGCCGGCCGCGCGATAAGCTTCACCGATGCAAAGCCTGCTCCTGCTGCTTCCCGATTTCTCGCTGATCCTCCTCGGCGCGGCCCTTCGCCGCCACCTCGTCGACGGCGAAGCCTTCTGGGCCGGCGTCGAGAGGCTGGTCTACTTCGTGCTATTTCCCGCGCTGCTGTTCAACGCGCTCGCGACCGCCGACATCGATCCCGGTCGCGCGTTGCCGCTCTTCCTGTCCGGGTTCGGCACGATGGTCGCAGGCTTCGCGCTCGGCTGGCTCGGGCGCGGCCTCATGGGGCTCGATGCAATGGGCTTCGCCTCGCGCCTGCAATGCGCCTATCGCTTCAACACCTACATCGGCATCGCGATCGCCGGCAAACTGCATGGCGCTGCGGGCATCGCGCTGATGGGCGGGCTGTGCGGCGCGATGGTGCCGTTCGCGAACGTGATGGCGGTCGGCATGCTTGCGCGCCACGGGCAGGGCCGCCTGCTGCGCGAGCTGTCGCGCAACCCGCTGGTGCTCGCGACGCTTGTCGGTCTGCTGTTCAATCTTGCCGGGCTCGATCTGCCCGGCCCGCTGACGTCCTTCCTCAAGCGCCTCGGCGATGCCGCGGTGGCGCTGGGGCTGCTTGCGGTCGGTGCCGCGCTGCGCTGGGAAATGGTGGGCGGACGCTGGACGGGCGCTGCGTGGATCGTCGCGGTGAAGCTGCTGTTCCTGCCTGCAGTGGCCTGGCAGGTCGGTCGCGCGCTGGGGGTCGAGGGCGTCGCCTTCGATACGCTGGTGCTGTTCGCCGCGCTGCCGAGCGCGAGTTCCGCCTACATCCTCGCGATGCGCATGGGGGGCGATGGCGCCGGCGTCGCGTGGCTGATCTCGGCGACCACGCTCCTCGCCGTACCCTCGCTGACACTCTGGCTGCATCTCCTGTGAAAGGCAGCGCAGCGCAAGGGGGCGGCGCCGTGGCGTCCGCCCCCGAGACGGCTTACTTCTTTTCCGCTGCAGACTTGCGCGGACCCGCGGCCGGATCGGCGCCGGCCGCGGCGGACTTCGCTGCGCCCGCCTGCGCGCCCGGAGCCTGGGCCCCGGCCATTGCTGTCCACGGCCACATCGCCGCCGACGCGAAGGGATTGGCCTGTGCTTCGGCCTGCCCCTGAGCGCCCGCCTCGCGCGCCTGCTGGCCCATCGCCTGCACGGCCGCAATCGCCGCGCGCTGCATCTCCAGCCCCTGCGTCGTCATCTGCAGCATGTTGAGGTTCAGCTTGAGCCAGTTCTCCACCGCCTTCAGGTCGGCGATGCGTTTGTCCAGTTCGCCGACGTCCAGCGTCGGCGTGATCATGCCGGGCAGAGAGAAACCCATGCTGCTCCACATGCCACGCACGAATTCGAGCGGATCTTTCGCCGAGTTGTCATTCGCCATGCCGCTCCCCCTCAAGTGAATACATTTTCATCTTACTCCTCCCGCGTATCGACCGGACGGCGACGACCCATCATCCGGCTGCGCCGCGCCTAGTCGTGGCTTCCCGGCAGCCGATTCAACAAGGCGCGCAGGCGTGCCGGGCGCACCGGCTTGTGCAGCAGGGGCAGGCCCTCTTCCTGAGCCTGACGAAGCGTGTCCGGCCCGGTGTCGCCCGTTACGAGTACTGCCGGAATCTCCGTGCCCTGCCATGCACGCAGACTGCGGATCACCTCGATGCCGTTGCAGCTGCCGTCCAGACGGAAGTCGCTGATGATCAGTTCCGGAATGGCGTCTTCCCGGTTCAGCTGGTCGACGAGCGATTCGGCGTCGCCGGCTGCTGCGACCTTGCAGCCCCATGACGTGAGCAGGCTCTGCATGCTGCCGCGTGCCAGCGGATCGTCGTCGATCAATGCCACGTGCAAGCCGCCCAGATCGCCGGGCATGCGTCCCGCCTCGCTGCCGCCCGGGGTGGCCTCGGGCTGCGCGAGCGGGACTTCGATCGCGAACACCGAGCCCCGTCCGGGGCTGGAGCGCAGCGTCAGGTGGTGACCGAGCAGTTCGGTCAGGCGCCGCACGATGGGCAGGCCGAGACCCAGGCCCTTGTCGCGGGAGCGCTCGGGGTTATGCAGCTGCACGAATTCCTGGAAGATCGCCTCGTGCGATTCCGCCGGGATGCCGACGCCGTTGTCGCGGACCTCGATGCGCAGCCGGTCGCCGCGCCTGCGGCACGCCACCAGCACGCGCCCCTTGCGCGTGTAGCGCACCGCATTGCTCACGAGGTTGCTGAGGATGCGCTCGAACAGCACGGGGTCGCTGCTGATCCACGCATCCGTCGGCCGCGCCTTCAGTTCGAGGTCGCGGGCGTCGGCCCCGGGGCGCTCGTCGGCCGCGATGCGGTCGAGCAGGGGCTGCAGCGGGAAGGCGCGCACGTTCGGGTGCACGACATTCGCGTCGAGGCGCGAGATGTCCAGCAGGCTGTCGAGCAGATTCTCCATCGCCGCCGCCGATGCGGCGATGCGCTCGACCAGTCGTTGCGCGTCCGCGGCGTGTTCGTGCTGCGCCAGCTCCGCGATGAAGAGGCCCAGCGCATGCATCGGTTGGCGCAAGTCATGGCTCGCCGCCGCCAGGAAGCGCGACTTCGACAACGTCGCCCGCTCCGCCTCGTCCTTGCTCTCGCGCAGCTCCGCCGTCGCGTCCGCGATCTGGCGGCTCATGTCGTCATGAGCGCTCGCGAGCTGCGCCGCCATCTGGTTCACGCCATCCGTCAGCGTGCGCAACGTGCCGCCGCCGACCGGTGGAACGCGGGCGGAGAACTGCCCCCTGCCGATGCGCTCAACCGTCACCGCGACCTGGCGGATCGGGCCGGTCACGCCCCGACTCATGTAATTGGCCAATACCATGCTGCCCAGGAGCACGAGCACGATCGCAACGCTTCCGGTCAGCAGCAGTTCGCGCTGGCGGTCGTCGAGGCGTGCGCGCGACATGTCGACCACCACCGCCCCCAGCATCGGTGGCGGAGCGGCTGCCTGCGCGGTGCCCGGCGAGTGTCCTGACAGGTCGTCATCGAGATCGACCGTGCTGGGAAGGACCGGCTCGATGATGCGCAGCGTCTTCGGCGTGTCGAGCAGGCGTCGCGAGGGCGTCAGATGGGAGAGCACGGGCAGCGACTCGTCCAGATACCCGCTGCGCGCCAGCACTTCGCCGCCGCGGTCAACGATCAGCACGCCGGTCACGTCGTCTTCGGCGAGCATCGCGGTTGCCAGGCGATGCAGCGTGTCGCGGTTGCCCGAAAACAGCGCGTACTCGCTCGCTGCCGCGAGCTGTCTGGCGAAGGCCTGGCCACGGGCGCGATACGCCTCCTCGTGATCGGCGACGCGCGAGCGGGTGTAGAAGGCCGTGAGCACGATGGCCAGCACCAGCATCGGCAGTACGGCCACCAGCATGACCCGTGCGCGGACTCCCCAGGTGTCGATCACGGCCTCACCTCCGGGCGTCCTTCGCGCTGGCGCAGGCGGGCGGTGATGCGCTCCGCGGATTCCAGCTCGATCGCCAGCGAGCGTGCGACATTGGGGTTCGTTGCGATCTCGAACTCGCGCGGCGCCTGCGGCGGGGGCAAGCCTCCCCCCGCGAGCACCTGGCGCACCGCATCGGCGGCCTGACGGGCGATCTGCGCCGGGGTCGAATACAGCGCCAGCAATGCTCCCGCGCGTACATAGGCGGGCGAGAATCCGACCAGCGGCGCGCGGTGGCGGTAGCTCGTCAGCAGCACGTTCTGGATCGTGTAGCTGTTGAACAGCGTGTTGTCGGGCAGAGCCAACAGGACAGCGGGTTCGGCCAGCAGGCGCTCCAGCGCGGGGTAGATCTCGTCCGCGGTGGAAATCTTCTCGACGATCGCCCGCAGTTGCTGCTCCCGCGCGACCGATGCCAGCCGGCGCGCCAGATCGTCCGAAGCAGGGCTTGCGAGCAGGGCCACGTTGGGCTTGTGCGGAAGGGCGATGTTCAGCAGCGCGATCTGCCGGTGCACGGGCTGGTCGAGGAAGATCGCCGAATACCGGTCGGCATGCGGCCCGTACTGGATGAGGTCGAACGCGTCGCGGGGAATGAGCGTGTGCAGCACGGGCACTGCCGGCATGCGGATGCCGACGGCTTTGGCCGCCTGCGTGCCTATCGTGACGACGATGCGCGCATCGGCCAGCGCCGCACGGTCGAGGTCGCGCACGCCGAACACCGCCACGTCGCCATCGGGGACGTCCGGAGCAAGCGCATTGCGCAGCGCGACGAGGGTTTCCTCGTGGGCGCCGCTGCGCTCGGCCGTGACCACCACGACGCGCGGCCCGGCGAATGCGGGCCCGCAACAGGCTGCAAGGACGGTAAGCGCCAGCAACAAGGCGCGCAGAAGGCGATGGTCGAACTGCGGCATCGGCGCGTCAGCGGGGCCACACCGTGAGCGTGCCGCCGGCTGCGCGATCATGCGCAGGCGCCGGCAATCGACGGGCTCCGTCTCCTCGCGCGGCTGTCGCGGCAGGTGTCGGCCAAAGCCCGGCCGGATGCGGAACTCGTATGCTCATCGAGTGATAATAGTTTCCGGACCCCCGTCATGACAATGCGTGATGTCCGTGTTGCGGTTGTTATGATGGGATGTCCGAATATAACAGGGCCATTTTCCCCGATTTTTTGCCGGCGAGGGGGGAGTTTGCTCCTATCATTTGCGACAGGCCCCGCATGCTATCCTCACGTCTTTAGAATTGCAGCATTGCGGAGCGCGTCGTGACCCGGATTCTCATCGTCGAAGACCACGCCCTTGTTCGTGAAGCCATGGCGCAGACCCTTGCGCGCCTCGAGCCGGACGTCGAGTGCGTGGAGGCAAAGGGTTCCGAGGATGCGCTCGCCAAACTCGAGGCCAACCCTGACTGGGATCTGGCCGTGATCGACCTGATGCTGCCCGACCTGAACGGCTTCTCGCTGCTGGGCGTGCTCGCGAAGCGCTTCCCGGACGTGCCCACGATCGTTGTTTCCGCCCTTGACGACGCGGCGTCGATCCGGCGTGCGATGAAGGGCGGTGCGTCGGGCTTCGTGTCCAAGGCGGATTCGGGTGCCACGCTGCGCGAAGCGGTGCGGTGCGTGCTCGATGGCGGCGTCTATGCGCCCGACATCGCCAACGACCCCGCCGCCAAGCGCTCCGGCGCGCCCGTGAGCGAACGCTTCGGCCTGACCGCCGGCCAGACCCGCGTGCTGGAACTCCTCGCCCAGGGAAAGACCAACCGCGAGATCGCCGACCTGCTCGGTCTCTCCGAAGGCACCGTGAAGGTGCACATGTCGGCGATCTTCCGCGCGCTCAACGTCAGCAGCCGCGCCCAGGCGCTGATCGTCATCGCCCGCCACGGCTCGCGGCTCTGATCCGCGAGGCCGGCGCAGCCCGGCCGCGCCAGTGGGTGCCGCAGCAAAGCCGCGTCAGTGGGGGCGCCGATTCGCCTGCAGGCGCATCGGCATGTCCGCCGGCGACAGCCGGCCGCTCAACTGCGGCTCGTCCTCGTCGTCCGCTGCGGTCCTCGGCTCCGCGTGTTCGATGTCCATGAGATCGAGAACCTGCCGCGCCAGCGCACGGCACGCATTCGCGACGGCCGTCGGCAGATGCTCCGGAAACTGCTTCTGCAGCAGCAGCTTGGTGCCCGACAGCGCCAGCACGGGATGCAGGATGCGGTGGCGGTACGCGCCCATCAACTGCGCGACGCTGCGATCGACCGCCTCGCGCTGCCATGCGTTGGTCGGCCACTGCGTCGGTACCGCATAGGCGCGCGGGAACATCTCCAGGTCGCGCACGACGGTGCGGATGTCCTCATGCGACTCGCGGAAGGGCAGCAGCACGATGTCCGACAACGCGTACAGCTTGCGGTCCATCTCGGTGCGATTGCCGCCGCCGTCGATCACCCCCAGCCAGCCGTCGAGCGAGCGCAGCTTGTCGACGACCTTGGTGAGCGCCTCGCGCGTGCGTGCATCGGCTGTGATGTAGCGGCGCCCCGCGGGGCTCAGCGGTTCGCGCGACGTGTCGGTCAGCACGCATGCGGCGCGGTGGCCCAACAGGCCCAGTCCCTGCGACAGCATGTGCGACAGGGTGGTCTTGCCTGTGCCGCCCTTGTTACCGATCACACAGATGATTTCAGCCATGCCGGTGTTCCTCACTCGCGGCCCCCACGCCGCACGATTGCATTATCGGCGCGGGAGGCAGCGCGCAAGGGGCAAAAAAGCGCCCGGATAAGCCCGCTATTTCGACGCCCGCGCGTCCGCCACCCGATACACGTACAGCCGCGTCGCCCGCCTGTCGCCGACCTCCACGACCTCGTCCGGTTTACGGCCGGGAATCGGAAAACTGTTGCTTACGACGAGCGCGCCGGGCGCGAGTTCCTGCTGCGCCTTGCTCCACACGCGTGCCATCGGCACCGGCGACAGGAAGGCATAGACGACGTCGTAGGGGGCCCACGACTGCGCAAAGAAGTCACCGCGCCGCACGGCGACCCGGCCCGCCGTGCGGGCGAGCAGGCGGCTCAGCAGCCACGGCGCGGGTGCCGCTTCGACGCCCTCGAAGCGGCAATCCGGGCGCAGGCGCGCCAGCCCCCGCAGCAGCGACCCCGTGCCGCTGCCCAGGTCCAGCACGCGCACCGGCCGTCCCGCCGGCAACAGGGTTGCCACCGCGCCAATGGTTGCACGGTTCGACAGGTAGAGCGGAACCTGCGTGCGAAAGCTCGTCCAATACACGACGAGCAGCAGCGCAAACACGGCGAGATACCACGCCGGAGCGATGTCCGCCCGCCCGGCGACGACCAGCAGCGGCGCGAACACCGCATGGATCGCCAGCCACCAGCGCGCGCTGCGCATCGCCGCCGCCGCGGCCGTCGCGCACAGCGCCTGCATGCCGGCCAGCGGCCAGATGCCCGACGGCAGCCATCCGCCGCCCGCGAGCAGCAGGGCGCAGGCCCAGCCGGCAATCTGGGCGAACAGGGCTTTGAGTGCAGGCGGCATCCGGGAATGGGGAAGGGCAGGGGAGCGCGATCATACCGCGCCCCCGCGCCCCCGGGGCCTCCGAGCCTCCGAGCCTCCGAGCCGTCAGGCCGCCGCGGAGGCGCCCGCCTGCCCCGCGCCGACGGGCGCGCGCCAGGCGGCCAGCAGTTCGGCCCGCCGTGTCGCCGCCTCCTCCATGTTGCGTGCCTTGATGTGACCGTAGCCGCGGATCTGCTCGGGCAGTCTTGCGATCTCGACCGCCGCCGGCAGGCGCAGGAATGACAGCGTCTCCAGCAGCTCGAGCACGTCGCGTTCGTACTGCGCGATCAGCGCCCGCTCGGCGCGTCGCTCGGTGCTGTAGCCGAAGACGTCCCAGGCCGTGCCGCGCAGGCGCCGCAGCCGCGCGAGCCAGCGGAACGCCTTCAGCATGCGCGGGCCGTAGGCCTTCTTGCGCAGCTTCCCCGTGTTCGGATCCGGGCGCGCGAGCAGCGGCGGCGCGAGATGGAAGCGCACCTCGTAGTCCCCTTCGAAGCTCGCCTCGACGCGCTCCCAGAATGCCGGATCGGTGTACAGTCGCGCGACCTCGTACTCGTCCTTGTACGCCAACAACTTGAAATAATTGCGCGCCACCGCGTCCGCGAGGCGCAGCGTCGCGCCGGTCCCGGCAATGCGAGTCTCCGCTTCCCTGACCCGTTCGACGAGACGGCGGTATCGCGCCGCGTATGCCGCGTCCTGGTATGCCGTCAGCGTCGCCTCGTGCAATGCGATCAGCCCGTCCAGCGTTTCCGCGCGGATCGGGACGACCTTCGCGGGTTCCAGCACCCGCGCAATCGCGTCGGGCTCGACCGCTGCGCGCCGCCCCCATTCGAAGGCTTTGGCATTCATCGCGACCGCCACCGCATTGAGCTCGATCGCCTGCAGCAGCGCCGCGCGCGTCACCGGCACCATGCCCCGCTGCCACGCATAGCCGAGCAGGAAGGCGTTCGTCGCGATGGCGTCGCCCATCAGCGCCGTCGCCATCCGCTGCGCGTCGATGAAATCGGCCGCATGCAGTGCCGGCCCGTCACCGACCGCCTCGCGGATCGCGCGCTCCATGCGCCCGATCGGGAAGCTCCAGTCGGGATTGCGCGCGAACTCCGAGGTCGGCGTCTCCGCGGTATTCACGATCGCCCGCGTACGCCCGGCCGCCATCTTCGCCAGTGCCTCGACGCTCGCCGTGACGACGAGATCGCCGCCGATCACCGCCTGCGCCTCGCCCGCCGCGATGCGCACCGCGTGCAGGTCCTCGGGGCGATCGGCGACGCGGATGTGGCTGAACACCGAGCCGCCCTTCTGCGCGAGCCCGGTCATGTCCAGCACCGTCACGCCCTTGCCGTCGATGTGCGCGCCCATGCCGATCAGCGCGCCGATCGTCACCACCCCGGTCCCGCCCACACCGGTCACGAGGATGCCGAAGGGCGCGGTCGTCCCCGGCAGCTCCGGTTCGGGCAGCGTGGCGATCCACGCGTCGTCGGCCGCCTGCGCGCCGCCCTTGCGCAAACGCCCGCCCTCGATCGTGATGAAGCTCGGGCAGAAGCCCTTGAGGCACGAGAAATCCTTGTTGCATGCCGACTGGTCGATCTGGCGCTTGCGCCCGAAAGGCGTCTCGACGGGAACCACCGCCATGCAGTTCGACTGCACGCCGCAATCGCCGCAGCCCTCGCACACCGCCTCGTTGATGAACACCCGCCGCGCCGGATCGGGGTAGGTGCCGCGCTTCCTGCGCCGGCGCTTCTCGGCCGCGCAGGTCTGGTCATAGATCAGCGCCGTGACGCCCGGCGACGCGCGCAGCTCGCGCTGCACCGCGTCCAGCTCGTCACGATGCCGCACCGGGACGTGCGGGATGTCCGACGGGCCGTAATGGCGATCGGTGCCGTCGGTCACGACGACGATGTTGCTCACGCCCTCGGCCTGCAGCTGGCGCACGATCTTCGGCACCGTCAGCCCGCCGTCCAGCGGCTGCCCGCCCGTCATCGCCACCGCGTCGTTGAACAGGATCTTGTACGTGATGTTCACCCCAGCCGTGACCGCCTGGCGGATCGCCAGCAGGCCCGAGTGGAAGTACGTGCCGTCACCGAGGTTCGCGAATACATGCTGTTCGTGCGTGAACGGCGCCTGCCCGACCCACGGCACGCCCTCGCCGCCCATCTGCGTGAAGGCGCCGGTGCGCCGTTCTGGCATCCACGTCGCCATGTAGTGACAGCCGATGCCGGCCACCGCCCGACTGCCCTCCGGCACGTGCGTCGACGTGTTGTGCGGACAGCCGGGGCAGAAGGTCGGCACGCGGTCGATCGCGAAGAAGCGCTCCGACAGCGCCTTCTCTTTTTCCTGCAGGAAGGCGAGCCGCGTCTCGATGCGTGCCGACGTGAAGTAGCGCCCGACGCGGGATGCGATCACCCGTGCAATCATCGCCGGCGTCAGCTCTCCCGCCGCCGGCAGCAGCCATTCGCCGTGATCGACGCCCCCGCCTGCCTGCGGGATCATCGCCCACTCGCCCTTCTCGTCGAACTTCCCGACCACGCGCGGGCGGACATCCTCGCGCCAGTTGTACAGCTCTTCCTTCAACTGGTACTCCAGCAACTGGCGCTTCTCCTCGATCACGAGGATCTCGTCCAGCCCCTCCGCGAAGCGCCGCACCCCCTCGGCCTCCAGCGGCCACACCATGCCTACCTTGTACAGCCGGATGCCGATCTCGGCCGCGAGCGCCTCGTCGATGCCCAGGTCGTCGAGGGCCTGGCGCACGTCGAGATAGGACTTGCCGCAGGTGATGATCCCCAGTCGCGGTGCCGGCGAGTCGATCACGATGCGGTTGAGCCCGTTGGCGCGGCAGTACGCCAGCGCCGCGTACAGCTTGTAGTGCAGCAGGCGCTTCTCCTGCACCAGCGGCGGATCCGGCCAGCGGATGTTCAGCCCGTCGGGCGGCAGCGCGAAGTCGGTCGGGGTTACGACCTCCACGCGGCGTGGATCGACATCCACCGACGCCGAGGTCTCCACCGTGTCGGCGAGCGCCTTGAACGCCACCCAGCAGCCCGAATAGCGCGACAGCGCAAAGCCATGCACGCCGAAGTCGATGTACTCCTGCACGCCCGCCGGTGCCAGCACCGGCATCATCATGGCCTTGAAGAAATGATCCGTCTGGTGCGGCAAGGTCGAGGATTTCGCCGCGTGGTCGTCGCCCGCCACCACCAGTACGCCGCCATGCGGCGATGTCCCGGCCGCGTTCGCGTGGCGGAACACGTCGCCGCTGCGATCGACGCCCGGCCCCTTGCCGTACCACAGCGCGAATACGCCGTCGTACTTCGCCTGCGGTGAAAGATTGACCTGCTGCGAGCCCCACACCGCGGTGGCCGCGAGATCCTCGTTCACGCCCGGCTGGAACACGATGTCGTGGCTGGAGAGATGCGTGTGCGCCTTCCACAGCGTCTGGTCCAGCCCGCCCAGCGGGGAGCCGCGGTAGCCCGACACGAAGCCGGCGGTATTCAGCCCCGCCGCACGGTCGCGCTCCTTCTGGATCATCAGCAGGCGCACCAGCGCCTGATACCCGGTTAGATACACGCGCCCCGATGCCTGCGTGTACTTGTCCTCGAGGCTGACGTTCCTCACCGTCGATGCATCGCTGCGGGGATCGGCTTCGGCCATGGCGACTCCTTGCGCAAGAACTGCGTTTCCGGAACACCGCGCGGACAGGTCGCCGCGAGCGGAGTCAGCCTAGCCCCTCGCGCCGGGCATCGCAATGGGGGGCGGCGTTCAGTCCGCGCGGACGACCTTGCCCGGATTCATCAGGTTGTGCGGATCCAGCGACAGCTTCAGCGCCCGCATCGCGTTTACGGCGGCGTCCCCGTGTTCGGCGACGAGAAAATCCTGCTTGCCGAAGCCGATCCCGTGTTCGCCCGTGCAGGTCCCGTCCATTGCCAGTGCCCGCTCGACGATCCTGCGATTGAGCGCCTCTGCGCGTGCGATCTCGTCGGGGCTTTCCGGATCGACCAGGATCACCGTATGGAAGTTGCCGTCGCCGACGTGGCCGACGATGGGCGCGATGAATCCGCTCGCCGCGATGTCCTCGCGCGCCCCGGCGATGCAGTCCGCGAGGCGTGAGATCGGCACGCACACGTCGGTGGTGACGCCGCGGCAGCCCGGCCGCAGGTTGATCGACGCGAAATACACGTCATGGCGCGCTGCCCACAGCCGGCTGCGGTCCTCCGGGTGCGTCGCCCATTCGAAGCCCTCGCCGCCGTTCTCGCGCGCGATCTCCTGCACGGTCTGCGCCTGTTCCTCCACGCCCGCCGCCGAGCCGTGGAACTCGAAGAACAGCATCGGCGCCTCGCGCAGGCTCGTCTTGCTGTAGCGGTTGATCGCCTGCACGGTCAGCGTGTCCAGCAACTCGATGCGCGCCACCGGCACGCCGAGCTGGATCGTCTGGATCACGGTGCGCACCGCGTCGTCGACGTCCGGGAAGGCGCACACCGCTGCGGACACCGCCTCCGGCAGCGGGTGAAGCCGCACCGTCAGTTCCGTGATAAGCCCCAGCGTGCCTTCCGAGCCGACCATCAGCGCGGTGAGATCGTAGCCCGCCGAGGACTTGCGCGCCCGTCCGCCGGTGCGGATCACGCGCCCGTCCGCGAGCACCACCTCGAGCGCCATCACGTTGTCGCGCATCGTCCCGTAGCGCACCGCATTCGTCCCCGAGGCGCGCGTCGAAGCCATCCCCCCGAGGCTCGCATCGGCGCCCGGATCGACCGGAAAGAACAGTCCCGTGCCGTGCAGCGCTGCGTTGAGCTGCTTGCGCGTGATGCCCGGCTGGATCACCGCATCCATGTCGTCGCCGTGGACCGCGAGCACCCGGTTCATTTGCGAGAAGTCCACGCTCAGGCCGCCATGCAGCGCGAGCACATGCCCCTCCAGCGAACTGCCGACCCCGAAGGGCACAATGGGGACGCCATGCGCATGGCACGCGCGCGCGATCTCCGCCACCTCGGCGGTCGTGTGCGGCCATACGACTGCGTCCGGCAGCATGTCCGGGAAGTGCGATTCATCGTGCCCGTGATGCGCACGCACGGCCTCCGCCGTCGAAAAGCGTTCGCCGAAGCGGGCACGCAGCGCATCGATAAAGGCAGCGGGAAGCGGCACGCGCGAGCCGGGGGCTGGGACCGTCATTGCATCGACTCCGTGAGAAATCGCGCCATCTTCGCCCATTTCCATCCCGCCGACACGCCGCGCCGCCGCATGGCCGCCCGTGCCAAAGTGCGGAAAATTCGCCCTTCTGAAAAAAGTTAAACTGGTGTTTGACACGCGCGAAATGATCCCCTATAGTGCGCGTCTCCCGATTGGAGGGGTTCCCGAGCGGTCAAAGGGATCAGACTGTAAATCTGACGGCACTGCCTTCGAAGGTTCGAATCCTTCCCCCTCCACCAAGTTTCTGCGACCGGCTCGATTTTCGAGGGGGTCAGGGTGTAAAGCGTTTCGTCTGCGTTGTATGCGGGTGTAGCTCAATGGTAGAGCAGAAGCCTTCCAAGCTTATGACGAGGGTTCGATTCCCTTCACCCGCTCCAGGCTTGGCGCGCTTAGGTTTTTACGGAGCCCATGTAGCTCAGTGGTAGAGCACTCCCTTGGTAAGGGAGAGGCCACGTGTTCAATCCACGTCATGGGCACCACGGTTTTTCGTGTTGTTGTGGTCGATCTGTTCGGTCCGGTTTTCTGAATCTGTCAAAGAGGTACTGGCATGGCTAAGGGTAAGTTTGAGCGGACGAAACCGCACGTAAACGTTGGGACGATCGGCCACGTTGACCATGGCAAGACGACCCTGACTGCAGCGATCACGACGATCCTGTCGACGAAGTTCGGCGGCGAGGCGAAGGCCTACGACCAGATCGACGCGGCGCCGGAAGAAAAGGCGCGCGGCATCACGATCAACACGGCGCACGTTGAATACGAGACGGCCAACCGTCACTACGCGCACGTTGATTGCCCGGGTCACGCCGACTACGTCAAGAACATGATTACCGGCGCTGCCCAGATGGACGGCGCGATCCTGGTGTGCTCGGCCGCTGACGGCCCGATGCCGCAGACGCGCGAGCACATCCTGCTGGCCCGCCAGGTCGGCGTGCCGTACATCATCGTCTTCCTGAACAAGTGCGACATGGTCGACGACGAAGAGCTGCTCGAGCTGGTTGAGATGGAAGTGCGCGAGCTGCTGTCGAAGTACGACTTCCCGGGTGACGACATCCCCATCATCAAGGGTTCGGCGCTGAAGGCCATCGAAGGCGACAAGGGCGAGCTGGGCGAAGGCGCCATCATGAAGCTGGCCGAGGCCCTCGACAGCTACATCCCGACCCCGGAACGCGCGATCGACAAGCCCTTCCTGCTGCCGATCGAAGATGTGTTCTCGATCTCCGGCCGCGGCACCGTGGTCACCGGTCGTGTCGAGCGTGGCATCGTCAAAGTGGGTGAAGAAGTCGAAATCGTCGGCATCAAGCCCACGGTCAAGACCATCTGCACCGGCGTCGAAATGTTCCGCAAGCTGCTCGACCAAGGTCAGGCGGGCGACAACGTCGGCGTGCTGCTGCGCGGCACCAAGCGTGAAGACGTCGAGCGTGGTCAGGTCCTGTGCAAGCCGGGTTCGATCAAGCCGCACACCCACTTCACCGGTGAAGTGTACGTGCTGTCGAAGGAAGAGGGTGGCCGTCATACCCCGTTCTTCAACAACTATCGTCCGCAGTTCTACTTCCGTACCACCGACGTGACCGGTTCGATCGCACTGCCGGAAGGCACCGAGATGGTCATGCCGGGCGACAACGTGTCGATCACCGTCAAGCTGATGGCTCCGATCGCCATGGAAGAAGGCCTGCGCTTCGCGATCCGCGAAGGTGGTCGTACCGTTGGCGCCGGCGTCGTCGCCAAGATCATCGAGTAATTGCGGCTGAAAACCGAAGCAATTGCCTGATCGAAGGCGCCTCGCAAGCCGGGGCGCCTTGTAGTCTCTGCTGCAGGGGTATAGCTCAATTGGCAGAGCGTCGGTCTCCAAAACCGAAGGTTGGGGGTTCGATTCCCTCTGCCCCTGCCACTCAATTCCGGGTTTTTAATATCTAGATGGCCGATAAGTTCAAGTTCGCGCTGGCTCTCGCCCTGCTTGCAGCCGGCGTAGTCGGCTTCTACCAGCTTTCCGAGCAAGCGCTGGTGTTGCGCGTGCTGTCGGTGGTCGCCGGTGTTGCGGCTGGCGTCGCGGTCGCGTGGCAATCCGAGCCGGGCCGCCGTTTCGTCGAGTTCGCGCGCGAAGCGATCACCGAGGCGAAGAAGGTCGTGTGGCCTTCGCGCAAGGAAACGATGCAGACGACCGGAATGGTGTTCGCCTTCGCCGTGGTGATGGCGGTTTTTCTGTGGTTGACCGACAAGAGCCTCGAGTGGGTTCTCTACGACCTCATCTTGGGCTGGAAGTGATCATGACGAAGCGCTGGTACGTGGTGCATGCCTATTCGGGGTTCGAGAAGTCCGTCCAACGCGCGCTCGTCGAGCGCATCGCGCGCGCGGGAATGCAGGATTCCTTCGGGCAGATCCTCGTGCCCGTCGAAGAAGTCATCGAGATGAAGAGCGGCCAGAAGAGCATTTCCGAACGGAAGTTCTTCCCTGGTTACGTGCTCGTCGAGATGGACATGAATGACGAGAGCTGGCATCTGGTCAAGTCCACGCCCAAGGTCACCGGCTTTGTCGGCGGTACCGCCAACAAGCCCACCCCGATTTCCGAGAAGGAAGTCGAGAAGATCATGCAGCAGATGCAGGAGGGTGTCGAAAAGCCGCGCCCGAAGGTGCTGTGGGAGATGGGCGAGGTCGTGCGCGTCAAGGAAGGTCCGTTTACCGACTTCCACGGCTCCGTGGAAGACGTCAATTACGACAAGAGCAAGCTGCGCGTGATGGTCACGATCTTCGGGCGTGCCACGCCGGTCGAACTGGATTTCAGTCAGGTCGAAAAGACCTGATGCAGGCGGGCCGTATGGCCCGGACATGCCCGCCTCGCGCGGGCACAAGCGAGGAGCGCCGGCCGATGCCGGCGCGTTTGTACTCATAACAGGAGCTAGCCGCGATGGCGAAGAAAATCATCGGCTATATCAAGCTGCAAGTGCCAGCTGGTAAAGCCAACCCCAGTCCCCCGATCGGCCCCGCGCTTGGTCAGCGTGGTCTGAACATCATGGAATTCTGCAAGGCGTTCAACGCCAAGACCCAGGGCATGGAGCCCGGTCTGCCGATTCCGGTGGTGATCACGGCGTTTGCCGACAAGAGCTTCACCTTCATCATGAAGACCCCGCCCGCGACGGTCCTCATCAAGAAGGCGGCCGGCATCAAGTCGGGTTCGGCCAAGCCGCACACCGACAAGGTCGGTTCGATTACGCGTGCTCAGGTCGAAGAAATCGCCAAGGCCAAGATGCCTGACCTGACCGCCTCGAACATGGACGCCGCCGTGCGTACCATCGCCGGTTCCGCGCGCAGCATGGGCATCACGGTGGAGGGTCTCTGATCATGGCGAAGCTTTCGAAACGAGTTCAGGCGCTGCGCGCCAAGGTTGACAGCAATCGCGTCTACACCGTCGCCGAGGCGCTCGCCTTGGTGAAGGAGTGCGCGACCGCCAAGTTCGACGAATCGGTCGATATCGCCGTTAATCTCGGCGTCGATGCACGCAAGTCCGACCAGGTCGTGCGCGGCTCCGTCGTGCTGCCGGCCGGAACCGGCAAGACCGTGCGCGTGGCCGTGTTCGCCCAGGGCGACAAGGCCGAAGCCGCCCGCGCCGCCGGCGCCGATGTCGTCGGTTTCGATGACCTCGCCGAGCAGGTCAAGGCTGGCAACATCGACTTCGACCTCTGCATCGCCACGCCGGACGCCATGCGCGTCGTCGGTCAGCTGGGCCAGATCCTCGGTCCGCGCGGCCTGATGCCGAACCCGAAGGTCGGTACCGTGACCATGGATGTCACCACCGCCGTCAAGAACGCCAAGGCCGGTCAGGTCCAGTACCGCACCGACAAGGCCGGCATCGTGCATGCCACGATCGGCCGCGCCTCGTTCTCGGTCGAGGCGCTGCAGCAGAACCTCGGCGCGCTCGTCGAAGCGCTGCAGAAGGCGAAGCCCGCCGCCTCGAAGGGCGTGTACCTTCGCCGCGTCGCCGTGTCGAGCACTATGGGTGCCGGCGTGCGCGTCGAGCCGTCGAGCATCAACGCAGCCTGAACAGGCTGTAAATAGAACTTTGGGACGCTCCGCGCGCAAGTGCGGAGCGGATCGTCAAAGACCGCAGGTGTGGTCGCCCCGGCGACTGCTTAAGCATCCTCGGATGGCCTGCGCAGACGGTGTGCCCAGAACAGGATTCTGGCCGATTCGTCGGCCGCGCTCCTGATCCAGGTCGCCGTGGGTGCGAGCCGCGAAATGCGGTTCGCGTGTGGACTTGAAAGGAGGAAAGACCCGTGGGTCTCAATCTTGATGACAAGAAAGCCGTAGTGGCAGAGGTGTCGGCACGCGTGGCCAACGCTCAGACCATCGCGGTGGCCGAGTATCGCGGCATTGAAGTGGGTGATCTCACTGTGCTGCGTGCGAAGGCCCGCGAAGCTGGCGTGTACCTGCGTGTGCTGAAGAACACCCTGGTGCGCCGTGCGATCGCCGAAACCCCGTTCGCCGGGTTGTCGGATCAGCTGACTGGTCCGCTGATCTATGGCATTTCGGAAGATCCGGTTGCCGCAGCCAAGGTGCTGAACGACTTCGCCAAGGGCAACGACAAGCTGGTGCTGAAAGCCGGTTCCTATGCGGGCAATACGCTCGACAAGGCCGGCGTGCAGGCGCTCGCGTCGATCCCGAGCCGCGAAGAGTTGCTCGCCAAACTGCTGGGCGTCATGCAGGCGCCGGTTACCGGCTTTGCTTGCACGCTGGCCGCCCTCGCCAAGAAGCGCGAGGAAGAGGCAGCTGCCTGACCGTTTTCCGAAAAAGTTTCGATTTAGGAGTGATTTGACATGGCTATCAGCAAAGAAGACATCCTCGAAGCCGTTGGCTCGATGACCGTGATGGAACTGAACGACCTCGTGAAGGCGTTCGAAGAGAAGTTCGGCGTTTCCGCTGCCTCGATGGCGGTTGCAGCCCCGGGCGCAGGCGCCGCAGCTGCGGTCGTTGAAGAGAAGACCGAATTCGACGTCGTCCTGCTTGCAGCCGGCGAGAAGAAGGTTGAAGTGATCAAGGTCGTCCGCGCTGCCACGGGCCTGGGCCTGAAGGAAGCGAAAGACCTGGTCGATGGCGCGCCGAAGACCGTCAAGGAAGGCGCTCCGAAGGCCGACGCCGATGCGCTCAAGAAGCAGCTCGAAGACGCTGGCGCGAAGGTCGAGATCAAGTAATACCGAGTTGTCTCTCGGGGCTGGCGCTCATCCGGGCGCCAGCCCTTTCGTGCTTTGTAAATCCAAGAAGCCAGAACCCAGCGCGAGATAAGGTGTCCAACAACTTATCGCCTGGCCCGATCTCTTCGGGACGCTGTGTTCTGTCTCTTTGACGTCCGACCTCTACCCGGAGCATCCATGGCGTATTCCTACACCGAAAAGAAACGTATCCGCAAGAGCTTCGCCAAGCGCGCGGCAGTGCTGAACGTACCTTTCCTCCTCGCCACCCAGATCGAGTCGTTCGCCTCGTTCCTGCAGGCCGAAACGCCGCCGCTGACGCGCCTGAATCAGGGCCTGCAGGCCGCCTTCACGTCGATCTTCCCGATCGCGAGCCACAGCGGCAATGCACGGCTCGAATTCGTGCAATACATGCTCGGCGAGCCGGCGTTCGACGTGAAGGAATGCCAGCAGCGCGGCCTGACCTTCGCGTCGCCGTTGCGCGCGCGGGTGCGCCTGGTGATCCTTGATCGCGACGCGCCGAAGGAGACGGTGAAGGAAGTCAAGGAGCAGGAAGTGTACATGGGCGAGATTCCGCTCATGACCTCGACCGGTTCGTTTGTCATCAACGGCACCGAACGCGTGATCGTGTCGCAGCTGCACCGCTCGCCCGGCGTGTTTTTCGAGCACGACCGCGGCAAGACGCACTCGTCGGGCAAGCTGCTGTTCTCGGCCCGCATCATCCCCTATCGCGGTTCCTGGCTCGACTTTGAGTTCGATCCGAAGGACTGCCTGTTCTTCCGCGTGGACCGTCGCCGCAAGATGCCCGCGACGATCCTGCTGCGTGCCATCGGCATGACGCCGGAGCAGATCCTCGAGACCTTCCACGACTTCGATACGTTCCAACTCCGGGGTGAAGAGGTCGCCTTCGAACTGGTTCCGGATCGCCTGCGCGGCGACGTGGCCAAGTTCGACATTACCGACGGTGACGGCAAGATCATCGTCGCGCGCGACAAGCGCATCACGGCGAAGCACATCCGCGAGCTCGAGCAGGCCGGCATCAAGACCATGGTCGTGCCTGACGATTTCGTGCTGGGCCGCATCGTTGCCCGCAACGTCGTCGACCCCGAGACCGGTGAGCTGATCGCGCGCGCCAACGACGAGATCACGGAAGACCTCCTTGGCAAGCTGCGCGACGCCGGCGTCAAGGACCTGCAGACCCTGTACGTCAACGACCTCGATCGCGGTCCGTACATCTCGCAGACGCTGCGCATCGACGAGACGGCCGACCAGTGGGCCGCGCGCGTCGCGATCTACCGCATGATGCGCCCGGGCGAGCCGCCCACCGAGGAAGCCGTCGAGGCGCTGTTCCAGGGCCTCTTCTATTCGGAAGAGCGCTACGACCTGTCGTCGGTTGGCCGCATGAAGTTCAACCGCCGCGCGTATCCCGAGAAGATCGAGGACAAGGCGCCGGGTTGGCTCAAGCGCTTCTACGAGGTCGTCGGTGCCCGCGGTGAAGAGGGTCCCGCGACCCTCTCGAACGAGGACATCCTCGCCGTGATGAGCGTGCTGGTCGAGTTGCGCAACGGCCGCGGCGAGATCGACGACATCGACCACCTCGGCAACCGCCGCGTGCGTTCGGTCGGCGAGCTGGCCGAGAACCAGTTCCGCGCCGGGCTGGTGCGCGTCGAGCGCGCCGTCAAGGAGCGCCTGTCGCAGGCGGAATCCGACAACCTGATGCCGCACGACCTGATCAATGCGAAGCCGATTTCGGCAGCGATCAAGGAGTTCTTCGGCTCCAGCCAGTTGTCGCAGTTCATGGACCAGACCAACCCGCTGTCCGAGATCACGCACAAGCGCCGCGTCTCGGCTCTTGGCCCGGGTGGTCTGACACGCGAGCGTGCCGGCTTCGAGGTGCGCGACGTGCATCCGACGCACTACGGCCGCGTGTGCCCGATCGAGACGCCGGAAGGTCCGAACATCGGCCTGATCAACTCGCTGGCCGTGTATGCGCAGACCAACCGCCACGGCTTCCTCGAGACGCCGTACCGCAAGGTTGTCGACGGCAAGGTCACCGACCAGATCGATTTCCTGTCGGCGATCGAGGAAGGTCAGTACGTGATCGCTCAGGCGAACGCCGATATCGGCGACGACGGCACCCTGCAGGGCGACCTGGTGTCGTGCCGTCACAAGGGCGAATTCACGCTGGCGATGGCCGACCAGGTCCAGTACATGGACGTCGCGCCGGGCCAGATCGTGTCGGTTGCGGCCTCGCTGATTCCGTTCCTCGAGCACGACGACGCGAACCGTGCGCTGATGGGCGCGAACATGCAGCGTCAGGCGGTTCCCTGCCTGCGCCCTGAAAAGCCGCTGGTCGGTACCGGTATCGAGCGTACCGTCGCGGTCGACTCGGGCACCGCCGTGCAGGCGATGCGTGGCGGCGTGGTCGACTATGTCGACGCAAACCGGATCGTGGTGCGTGTCAATGACGACGAAACCCTCGCGGGCGAAGTCGGCGTCGACATCTACAACATGATCAAGTACACGCGCTCGAACCAGAACACGAACATCAACCAGCGCCCGATCGTGAAGGTCGGCGACCTCATCGGCAAGGGTGACGTGATCGCCGACGGCGCCTCGACCGACCTCGGTGAGCTCGCTCTCGGCCAGAACATGCTGGTCGCCTTCATGCCGTGGAACGGCTACAACTTCGAGGACTCGATCCTCATCTCCGAGCGCGTCGTCGCCGAGGACCGCTTCACCTCGATCCACATCGAGGAGCTGACGGTCGTTGCGCGCGACACCAAACTCGGGCCCGAGGAAATCACGCGCGACATCGCTTCCCTGGGTGAAGCGCAGCTGTCGCGACTCGACGAGTCGGGCATCGTGTACATCGGTGCGGAAGTGGATGCCGGCGACGTGCTCGTCGGCAAGGTCACGCCGAAGGGCGAGACCCAGCTCACTCCCGAAGAGAAGTTGCTGCGCGCGATCTTCGGCGAGAAGGCGTCCGACGTTAAGGACACCTCGCTGCGCGTGCCGTCCGGCATGAACGGCACCGTCATCGACGTGCAGGTGTTCACCCGCGAGGGTATCGAGCGCGACAAGCGTGCCCAGTCGATCATCGACGACATGCTGCGCAGCTTCAAGACCGACCTCGCCGACCAGATGCGCATCGTCGAGCGTGACGCCTTCGCGCGTATCCGTCGCCTGATCACCGGCCAGAAGGCCAACGGCGGACCGAAGAAGCTGGCGAAGGGTGCCGAGATCACCGCCGACTACCTCGACTCGCTCGAGTTCTATCACTGGTTCGACATCCGCATGGCGGAAGAAGAACTGGCGACCCAGCTCGAGGCGGTCCGCGAAGGTCTGGAAAAGACCCGCAAGGACTTCGAGCAGGCCTTCGAGATCAAGAAGAAGAAGCTCACCCAGGGCGACGAACTGCCCCCGGGCGTGCAGAAAATGGTGAAAGTCTACCTCGCCGTGAAGCGCCGCCTGCAGCCGGGCGACAAGATGGCCGGTCGTCACGGCAACAAGGGTGTCGTCTCGCGCATCGTTCCGGTGGAGGACATGCCGCACATGGCGGACGGGACCCCGGTGGACATCGTGCTGAACCCGCTGGGCGTGCCGTCGCGTATGAACATCGGCCAGATCCTCGAGACTCATCTCGGCTGGGCGGCGAAGGCGCTCGGCAACCGGATCGGACAGATGGTCCGCGCGAACACCGCGGCGGCTGAAATCCGCGACCTGCTCGAGCAGATCTACAACACGAAGGGGCACCCCGAGGATCTCGCGAGCCTCAACGACAAGGAAGTCGTGGAGCTCGCTTCCAACCTGAGCAAGGGCGTGCCGTTTGCGACGCCGGTGTTCGACGGCGCGAAGGAAGAGGAGATCGAGGCCATGTTCGCTCTGGCGGGCATCGAGTCCGGCGGGCAGGTTACGTTGTTCGACGGCCGGACCGGCGAGGCCTTCGACCGCAAGGTCACGGTCGGCTACAAGCACGTGCTGAAGCTGCACCACCTGGTCGATGACAAGATGCACGCCCGTTCGACCGGCCCGTACTCCCTCGTCACCCAGCAGCCGCTGGGCGGCAAGGCGCAGTTCGGTGGCCAGCGCTTCGGTGAAATGGAAGTGTGGGCGCTCGAGGCCTACGGCGCAGCCTATACGCTGCAGGAAATGCTCACCGTGAAGTCCGACGACGTAACTGGCCGTACCAAAGTGTACGAAAGCATCGTCAAGGGCGAGCACAAGATCGACGCGGGCATGCCCGAGTCCTTCAACGTGCTGGTGAAGGAAATCCGCTCGCTCGCGATCGACATCGATCTGGACACGTACTGAACCGGGTGAATGCCCACGAAGCCACCCGGACGGAGTGATTTATGAAAAGCCTGCTCGCTGACCTGTTCAAGCAAACCCTGCCGAACGAAGACCAGTTCGACGCGATCACGATCGGCCTCGCATCGCCGGACAAGATCCGCTCGTGGTCGTACGGCGAGGTCAAGAAGCCTGAGACCATCAACTACCGCACCTTCAAACCTGAGCGCGACGGCCTGTTCTGCGCCAAGATCTTCGGGCCGGTGAAGGATTACGAATGCCTGTGCGGCAAGTACAAGCGTCTCAAGCACCGCGGCGTGATCTGCGAGAAGTGCGGCGTCGAGGTGACGCTGTCGAAGGTGCGCCGCGAACGCATGGCGCACATCGAACTCGCGAGCCCCACCGCGCACATCTGGTTCCTCAAGAGCCTGCCCAGCCGCCTCGGCATGGTGCTCGACATGACCCTGCGCGACATCGAGCGCGTGCTGTATTTCGAAGCCTTCGTCGTGGTCGAGCCTGGCATGACTCCGCTCAACCGCGCCCAGCTGCTTACCGAGGACGACTACCTCGCGAAGGTCGAGGAGTACGGTGACGAGTTCGACGCGCTGATGGGCGCCGAGGGTATCCGCGGCCTGCTGCGCACCCTCGATGTCCAGCTCGAGATCGAGAAGCTGCGCGGCGACCTCGAGACAACCAACTCGGAAGCCAAGATCAAGAAGTTCTCCAAGCGCCTGAAGGTGCTCGAGGCCTTCCAGCAGTCCGGCATCAAGCCCGAGTGGATGATCCTCGAGGTCCTGCCGGTGTTGCCGCCGGACCTGCGTCCGCTGGTGCCGCTGGACGGTGGTCGTTTCGCGACCTCCGACCTCAACGACCTCTATCGTCGGGTCATCAACCGGAACAACCGCCTCAAGCGCCTGCTCGAGCTCAAGGCGCCCGAGATCATCGTGCGCAACGAAAAGCGCATGCTGCAGGAAGCGGTCGACTCGCTGCTCGACAACGGTCGCCGCGGCAAGGCGATGACCGGTGCGAACAAGCGGCCGCTGAAGTCGCTCGCGGACATGATCAAGGGCAAGGGCGGTCGCTTCCGTCAGAACCTGCTCGGCAAGCGCGTCGACTACTCGGGCCGTTCGGTCATCGTCGTCGGTCCGCAGCTCAAGCTGCACCAGTGCGGCCTGCCCAAACTGATGGCGCTCGAGCTGTTCAAGCCCTTCATCTTCAACAAGCTCGAACTGATGGGGCTTGCGACGACCATCAAGCAGGCGAAGAAGATGGTCGAGAGTCAGGAGCCGGTGGTGTGGGACATCCTCGAAGAGGTGATCCGCGAGCATCCGGTCATGCTGAACCGTGCGCCGACCCTGCACCGTCTCGGTATCCAGGCCTTCGAACCCGTGCTGATCGAAGGCAAGGCGATCCAGCTGCACCCGCTCGTCTGCGTCGCGTTCAACGCCGACTTCGACGGTGACCAGATGGCTGTTCACGTGCCGCTGTCGCTCGAAGCGCAGATGGAAGCGCGCACGCTGATGCTGGCGTCGAACAACGTGCTCTCGCCCGCCAACGGCGAACCGATCATCGTCCCTTCGCAGGACATCGTTCTCGGCTTGTACTACGCGACCCGCGAGGGCGTGAACGCGCTCGGCGAGGGCATGGCGTTGTCGGACGTTGGTGAGCTCAAGCGCGCCTACGAGTCGAAGCAACTGTCGCTCCACGCCCGTGTGTCGGTCCGCCTGAAGGAGATCGAAGTCGGCGCAGATGGCGAGCGCCGCGAGAAGATCACCCGTTACAACACGACGGCCGGCCGCGCGATGCTGTCCGAGATCCTGCCGCCGGGGCTTCCTTTCAGCGTGATTGACAAGCCGCTGAAGAAGAAGGAAATCTCCAAGCTGATCAACGCCTCGTTCCGTCGCTGCGGGCTGAAGGAAACGGTCGTGTTCGCGGACAAGCTGATGCAGTTCGGCTTCCGGCTCGCGACGCGCGCCGGTATCTCGATCGCCGTGAAGGACATGCTGGTCCCGACGCTGAAGGACTCGCTAATCCATGCGGCGGAGCAGGAGGTCAAGGAGATTGCGCGTCAATACACGTCCGGTCTGGTGACCGACGGCGAGCGCTACAACAAGGTCGTCGATATCTGGGGTCGTGCCGGTGACCAGGTCGCGAAGGCGATGATGGACCAGCTCGGCCAGGAAGATGTCGTTAATCGCAAGGGCGACACGGTCAAGCAGGAGTCGTTCAACTCCATCTACATGATGGCCGACTCCGGTGCGCGTGGTTCCGCTGCGCAGATCCGTCAGCTCGCCGGCATGCGCGGCCTGATGGCGAAGCCGGACGGCTCCATCATCGAGACGCCGATCACGACAAACTTCCGCGAAGGCCTGAACGTTCTGCAGTACTTCATCTCGACGCACGGTGCCCGTAAGGGTCTGGCCGATACGGCGCTGAAGACCGCGAACTCCGGTTACCTGACCCGCCGTCTAGTCGACGTGACGCAGGATCTGGTCGTGACCGAGGACGATTGCGGCACGCGCGGCGGTTTCGTGATGAAGGCTCTCATCGAGGGCGGCGAAGTCATCGAACCGCTGCGCGAGCGGATCCTCGGCCGTGTCTGCGCCGAAGATGTCGTCAATCCGGACTCCCAGGAAACGGTGATCGAGGCCGGCACGCTGCTCGACGAGAATGCCGTCGATCTGATCGAAAGCCTCGGCATCGACGAAGTGAAGGTCCGCACTGCGCTTACCTGCGAAACGCGCTACGGCCTGTGCGGCAAGTGCTACGGGCGCGATCTCGGCCGCGGCAGCCAGGTGAACGTCGGCGAAGCGGTCGGCGTCATCGCCGCGCAGTCGATCGGCGAGCCGGGCACGCAGCTCACCATGCGTACCTTCCACGTCGGTGGTGCGGCGTCGCGGGCGGCCGCTGCGAGCGGCGTCGAGTCGAAGTCGGCCGGTACCATCCGCTTCGCCGGCAACATGCGTTATGTGTCGAATGCGAAGGGTGAGAAAGTCATCATTGCGCGTTCGGCCGAGATCGTCGTCGCCGACGACATGGGCCGCGAGCGTGAGCGTCACAAGCTGCCGTACGGCGCAACCCTGCTGGTCGATGACGGCGCGCCGATCAAGGCCGGCGTCATGCTCGCGACGTGGGATCCGCACGCCCGTCCGATCGTCACGGAATACTCCGGGACCGTGAAGTTCGAGAACGTCGAGGAAGGCGTCACCGTCGCGAAGCAGATCGACGAAGTGACCGGCCTTTCGACCCTCGTCGTTATCGACGGCAAGCGCCGCACCACGGGTTCGTCGTCGAAGGGCGTGCGCCCGCAAGTGAAGCTGCTCGACGAGAACGGCGAGGAAGTGAAGATCGCCGGCACCGATCACTCGGTGGCGATCACCTTCCAGGTCGGGTCACTCATCACCGTGAAGGACGGCCAGGTCATCGGCGTCGGCGACATCCTCGCGCGTATTCCTCAGGAGTCGGCGAAGACTCGCGACATTACCGGCGGTCTGCCGCGCGTTGCGGAACTGTTCGAAGCCCGTCCGCCGAAGGATGCGGGCGTGCTCGCCGAATACACCGGCACCGTATCGTTCGGAAAGGACACCAAGGGCAAGCAGCGTCTGGTGATCACCGAGTCCGACGGCACGGTGCACGAGTTCCTGATCCCGAAGGACAAGCACGTCATGGTGCACGACGGACAGGTCGTGAACAAGGGCGAGCTGATCGTCGACGGTCCTGCAGACCCGCATGACATCCTGCGTCTGCAGGGTATCGAGGCGCTCGCCCGCTACATCATCGACGAAGTGCAGGACGTGTACCGTCTGCAGGGCGTCAAAATCAACGACAAGCATATCGAGGTGATCGTTCGCCAGATGCTGCGTCGCGTGGTCATCATGGACGCCGGTGACACCAAGTTCATCCGCGAGGAGCAGGTCGAGCGTTCGGAAGTGCTCGATGAGAACGATCGTATCGACGCCGAGAACAAGCTGCCGGCTCAATACCAGAACGTCCTGCTCGGCATCACGAAGGCATCGCTTTCGACCGATTCGTTCATCTCCGCCGCATCCTTCCAGGAGACGACGCGCGTGCTGACCGAAGCGGCCATCATGGGCAAGCGCGACGAACTGCGCGGGCTCAAGGAAAACGTCATTGTCGGCCGGCTTATTCCTGCCGGTACTGGCATGGCGTACCACCGCAACCGCCGGGCGCAGTCGGCGGGCGAGGATCTCGCAGCCGAGCATGCATGGGCGGCGATGCAGGAACAACCGTCGGAAGTACCCGACGGCGTCTCGCAAGATGTGCAGGCCGGTTGACTTTTGCCGGCTTGTCGGGATAACATCCGGCCTCTTTTTGTGGACTGACCAATCGTAGTCAGCCTCTGCCGGAATCAACCGCCCGGGGCGGCCTCAAGGGCTGTCCCGGTATAATGGAAAATTCTCAAGCTATGCCAACAATTAATCAGCTCGTCCGCAAGCCCCGGCAACTTGCAGTCGTCAAGAGCAAAGTGCCGGCGCTCGATGCTTGCCCGCAGAAGCGTGGCGTGTGCACTCGCGTCTACACCACGACGCCGAAGAAGCCGAACTCCGCGTTGCGTAAGGTCGCGAAGGTTCGTCTGACGAACGGCTTCGAAGTGATCTCGTACATCGGTGGCGAAGGCCACAACCTTCAGGAGCACTCGGTGGTCCTGATTCGCGGTGGTCGTGTGAAAGACTTGCCGGGTGTGCGCTACCACATCGTGCGCGGTTCGCTCGACCTGCAGGGCGTGAAGGATCGTAAGCAGTCGCGCTCGAAGTACGGCGCCAAGCGTCCGAAGAAATCCTAATTGTCGGCATTCAGAAATAGCTAGAGGTTGTCATGCCCCGTCGTCGCGAAGTACCTAAGCGTGAAATCCTGCCGGATCCGAAATTCGGTTCCCAGGATGTTTCCAAGTTCATCAACGTGATCATGCAGGCCGGCAAGAAGTCGGTTGCCGAGCGCATCGTCTACGGCGCGTTCGCGCACATCTCCGGCAAGGCCGGGAAGGACCCGCTCGAGGTCTTCTCGTCTGCGGTGGCGAACGTCAAGCCGGTGGTCGAGGTCAAGAGCCGCCGCGTTGGTGGTGCCAACTACCAGGTCCCGGTCGAAGTGCGCCCGTCGCGCCGCATGGCGCTGTCGATGCGCTGGCTGCGCGAGGCCGCTCGCAAGCGCGCCGAGAAGTCGATGGCCCAGCGCCTCGCCGGCGAGCTGCTCGAAGCCGCTGAAGGCCGTGGTGCCGCGATGAAGAAGCGCGAAGAAGTGCACCGTATGGCCGAGGCGAACAAGGCGTTCTCGCACTACCGCTTCTAAGCGGCTTCGGACAGCGGTTAATCGGGCCCTGGCAAGGGCTCGATTGTTTTGTAACAAGACACTTGGACTTTCGCGCCTGGCGCGAATTCTGGAAGGCAGGATAAACCGTGGCTCGCAAGACTCCCATTGAGCGCTACCGCAATATCGGTATTTCCGCTCACATCGACGCCGGCAAGACAACGACGACCGAGCGCATTCTTTTCTACACCGGTGTGAATCACAAGATCGGTGAAGTTCATGATGGCGCCGCGACCATGGACTGGATGGAGCAGGAGCAGGAGCGGGGTATCACCATTACCTCGGCCGCGACGACCTGCTTCTGGAAGGGCATGGACCTGTCGTTCCCCGAGCACCGCTTCAACATCATCGATACCCCGGGACACGTGGACTTCACGATCGAGGTCGAGCGCTCGATGCGCGTCCTCGATGGCGCGTGCATGGTGTACTGCGCGGTCGGTGGCGTTCAGCCCCAGTCCGAAACCGTGTGGCGTCAGGCGACCAAGTACAAGGTGCCGCGTCTCGCCTTCGTGAACAAGATGGACCGCCAGGGCGCTAACTTCTTCAAGGTGTACGAGCAGATGCGCACCCGCCTGAAGGCGAACCCGGTGCCCATCGTGATCCCGATCGGTGCCGAAGAATCGTTCGTCGGCGTGGTCGACCTGGTCCGCATGAAGGCGATCTACTGGGACGAAGCCAGTCAGGGCATGAAGTTCGAGTACCGCGACATTCCCTCTGAACTGGAGGCGGACGCGCAGGAGTGGCGCGAGAAAATGATCGAAGCGGCTGCCGAAGCCAGCGAGGAGCTCATGAACGAGTACCTCGAGAACGGCGACCTGTCTATCGAGAAGATCAACGCCGGTCTGCGCCAGCGCACCATCGCGTGCGAGATCCAGCCGATGCTGTGCGGTACTGCGTTCAAGAACAAGGGCGTGCAGCGCATGCTCGACGCCGTCATCGAGTTGCTCCCTTCGCCGGTGGACATTCCGCCGGTCGCGGGTACCGATGACGACGAAAAGCCCGTTTCTCGTCGGGCGGACGACTCCGAAAAGTTCTCGGCGCTGGCGTTCAAGCTGATGACGGACCCGTTCGTCGGTCAGCTCACGTTCGTGCGCGTGTACTCGGGCGTCCTGCAATCCGGCGAAACCGTGCTGAACTCGGTCAAGGGCAAGAAGGAGCGTATCGGCCGCATCCTGCAGATGCATGCCAACGAGCGTCACGAGATCAAGGAAGTTCTCGCCGGCGACATCGCCGCGTGCGTGGGTCTCAAGGAAGTGACGACGGGCGAGACGCTGTGCGACCCGAGCGCGCCGATCATCCTCGAACGCATGGTCTTCCCTGATCCCGTGATCCACGTCGCGGTAGAGCCGAAGACCAAGAGCGACCAGGAAAAGATGGGCATCGCGCTCAGTCGTCTGGCGGCCGAAGACCCGTCCTTCCGTGTGCGCACTGACGAGGAGTCGGGGCAGACGATCATCTCGGGTATGGGTGAACTGCACCTGGAGATCATCGTCGACCGCATGAAGCGCGAGTTCAACGTCGAAGCAAACGTTGGCGCGCCGCAGGTTGCCTATCGTGAGGCGATCCGCAAGGCGGTCGAGCAGGAAGGCAAGTTCGTCAAGCAATCCGGCGGTCGCGGCCAGTTCGGTCACGTCTGGATCAAGCTTGAGCCGAACGAGGCCGGCAAGGGCTACGAATTCGTCGATGCGATCAAGGGGGGTACGGTGCCGCGCGAGTACATCCCCGCGGTCGACAAGGGGCTCCAGGAGACGCTGCCGAACGGCGTGCTCGCCGGCTTCCCGGTTGTTGATGTCAAGGTCACGCTGTTCGACGGTTCCTACCACGACGTCGACTCGAACGAGAACGCGTTCAAGATGGCGGCCTCGATGGCATTCAAGGACGCGATGCGCAAGGCCAGTCCGGTTCTGCTCGAGCCGATGATGGCGGTTGTCGTCGAGACGCCTGAAGACTACATGGGCAACGTCATGGGTGACCTGTCCGGTCGTCGCGGTATCGTCCAGGGTATGGATGACCTGCCTGGCGGCATGAAGGAAGTGAAGGCGGAGGTGCCGCTGGCCGAGATGTTCGGCTATGCGACCCAGTTGCGTTCGCTGTCGCAGGGACGCGCCACCTACTCGATGGAATTCAAGCACTACTCCGAAGCGCCCAAGAGCGTTGCGGAGGCGGTGATCAGCAATCGTAGCAAGTAACAGAACTCAAGCGAGGATTCTCACAATGGCTAAAGGCAAGTTTGAGCGGACGAAACCGCACGTAAACGTTGGGACGATCGGCCACGTTGACCATGGCAAGACGACCCTGACTGCAGCGATCACGACGATCCTGTCGACGAAGTTCGGCGGCGAGGCGAAGGCCTACGACCAGATCGACGCGGCGCCGGAAGAAAAGGCGCGCGGCATCACGATCAACACGGCGCACGTTGAATACGAGACGGCCAACCGTCACTACGCGCACGTTGATTGCCCGGGTCACGCCGACTACGTCAAGAACATGATTACCGGCGCTGCCCAGATGGACGGCGCGATCCTGGTGTGCTCGGCCGCTGACGGCCCGATGCCGCAGACGCGCGAGCACATCCTGCTGGCCCGCCAGGTCGGCGTGCCGTACATCATCGTCTTCCTGAACAAGTGCGACATGGTCGACGACGAAGAGCTGCTCGAGCTGGTTGAGATGGAAGTGCGCGAGCTGCTGTCGAAGTACGACTTCCCGGGCGACGACATCCCCATCATCAAGGGTTCGGCGCTGAAGGCCATCGAAGGCGACAAGGGCGAGCTGGGCGAAGGCGCCATCATGAAGCTGGCCGAGGCCCTCGACAGCTACATCCCGACCCCGGAACGCGCGATCGACAAGCCCTTCCTGCTGCCGATCGAAGATGTGTTCTCGATCTCCGGCCGCGGCACCGTGGTCACCGGTCGTGTCGAGCGTGGCATCGTCAAAGTGGGTGAAGAAGTCGAAATCGTCGGCATCAAGCCCACGGTCAAGACCATCTGCACCGGCGTCGAAATGTTCCGCAAGCTGCTCGACCAAGGTCAGGCGGGCGACAACGTCGGCGTGCTGCTGCGCGGCACCAAGCGTGAAGACGTCGAGCGGGGTCAGGTCCTGTGCAAGCCGGGTTCGATCAAGCCGCACACCCACTTCACCGGTGAAGTGTATGTGCTGTCGAAGGAAGAGGGTGGCCGTCATACTCCGTTCTTCAACAACTATCGTCCGCAGTTCTACTTCCGTACCACCGACGTGACCGGTTCGATCGCACTGCCGGAAGGCACCGAGATGGTCATGCCGGGCGACAACGTGTCGATCACCGTCAAGCTGATGGCTCCGATCGCCATGGAAGAAGGCCTGCGCTTCGCGATCCGCGAAGGTGGTCGTACCGTTGGCGCCGGCGTCGTCGCCAAGATCATCGAGTAATTGCATCTTTCAATGCCCCTGGGGTAGTTGCCCCGGGGTTTTTGCTCTTTTAAGGACTGCAACATGCAAAACCAGAAGATTCGTATCCGTCTGAAGGCCTTCGACTACCGTCTGATCGATCAGTCGGCGCTGGAGATTGTCGATACTGCCAAGCGTACTGGCGCCGTCGTTCGCGGTCCCGTCCCGCTGCCGACCCGGATCGAGCGCTTCGACCTTCTGCGTTCGCCGCACGTCAACAAGACCTCGCGCGACCAGTTCGAGATCCGCACCCACCAGCGTCTGATGGATATCATCGATCCGACCGACAAGACGGTCGATGCGCTGATGAAGCTGGACCTGCCGGCTGGCGTCGACGTCGAGATCAAGCTGCAGTAAGTCATCCGCGCTTGCGGAGTTTGAAAAAAGGCCGGTATAATCCGGCCTTTGCGTCTTTTGGCGCAATTCATGTGATAGGGCCCGGTCAATCGTAACCGGGGATCAGGAGAAAAAAATGAGTCTAGGCCTTGTAGGACGCAAGGTTGGCATGACTCGCATTTTCGCCGAGGACGGTCGTAGCGTCCCGGTGACGGTGCTTGACGTTGCCAATAACCGCGTTACCCAAGTCAAGACGCCTGAAAGCGACGGCTATGCCGCGGTTCAGGTGGCTTTCGGCAAGCGCCGTGCGAGTCGCGTCAATAAGGCGCTCGCCGGGCATCTCGCCAAGGCTGGCGTTGAAGCCGGTCATACCCTCCGCGAATTCACTGTCGAGCCGGCGCAGCTGGCTGGCCTGAAGGCTGGTGACGTGATCAGCGTGGAGCTCTTTGCGGTTGGGCAGAAGGTCGATGTGACCGGTACCTCGATCGGCAAGGGCTTCTCGGGCGTCATCAAGCGTCATAACTTCTCGTCGAACCGTGCTTCGCACGGTAACTCGGTGTCGCATAACAGCCCGGGTTCGATCGGTATGGCGCAGGATCCGGGTCGCGTGTTCCCGGGTAAGCGTATGGCTGGGCAATACGGCAATGTGACCCGCACGACGCAGAGTCTCGAAGTGGTTCGCGTTGATGTTGAGCGTCAGTTGCTCCTGGTCAAGGGGGCTGTGCCGGGTTCGAAGGGCGGCGACGTTATCGTCCGTCCCGCGGTCAAGGCCCGTGGCTGAGCGAGGACGTGATGGAACTTAAAGTATTGAACGATCAGGGTGTGCAGGCGGCGACGCTGCAGGCTTCTGACGCGCTTTTCGGGCGCGACTACAACGAGGCGCTGATTCACCAGGTCGTCGTTGCCTACATGGCCAACGCTCGCTCGGGTAATCGTGCGCAGAAGGGACGTTCCGAGGTCGCCAAGTCGACCCGCAAGCCGTGGCGCCAGAAGGGTACGGGTCGTGCCCGTGCCGGTATGGCCTCGAGCCCGCTGTGGCGTGGTGGTGGTCGGATCTTCCCGAATTCGCCGGAAGAGAACTTTTCGCAGAAGCTGAACCGCAAGATGTACCGCGCGGGCGTTGCGTCGATCCTGTCGCAACTGGCGCGCGAAGACCGTCTCGCGGTGGTCGAGAACTTCAGCGTCGAGGCGCCGAAGACCAAGCTTCTGTCGCAGAAGCTGAAGGGCATGGGGCTGGATTCCGTGCTCGTGATCACTGATCAGTTCGATGAGAACCTGTTCCTGTCGTCGCGCAACCTGCACAAGGTGCTGGTGCTCGAAGTCAGCGAGACGGATCCGGTGGCTCTGGTGCATTACGATCGCGTGATCGTGACCAAGGGCGCGCTGGCCAAGATGGAGGAGGCCTGGCAATGAGCGGATTTAGCCAAGAGCGTCTGATGCAGGTGCTGCTCGCGCCCCAGATCTCCGAAAAGGCGACATTTATCGCCGACAAGAACGAGCAGGTCGTGTTCAAGGTCGCGTCGTGTGCGACGAAGCCTGAAGTCAAGGCGGCTGTCGAGCTGCTGTTCAAGGTCGAGGTCAAGTCGGTCCAGATCGCGAACGTGAAGGGCAAGGTCAAGCGCTTCGGCAAGATGACCGGTCGTCGCAAGGGCTGGAAGAAGGCCTTCGTGTGCCTGAAGCCGGGTCAGGAAATCAACTTCGCGGCCGGGGAGTAAGAGTCATGGCACTGGTAAAACTCAAGCCTACGTCTGCCGGCCGTCGCGCGATGGTCAAGGTGGTGAATGCCGATCTCTATAAGGGTCGTCCGCTCGCCGCTCTCGTCGAGAAGCAGTCGAAGAATGCCGGTCGTAACAACAACGGCCACATCACCGTCCGCCACAAGGGTGGCGGCCACAAGCAGCACTACCGTCTGGTCGATTTTCGTCGCAACAAGGACGGGATCGTGGCGCGTGTCGAGCGCATCGAGTATGACCCGAACCGCTCGGCGAACATCGCGCTCGTCTGCTATGCCGATGGCGAGCGTGCATACATCATCGCCCCGAAGGGCCTGGAAGTCGGCGCTCAGGTGATGAGCGGTGCCGAAGCTCCGATCAAGCCGGGCAACGTTCTGCCGATCCGCAATATTCCGGTCGGTTCGACGATCCACTGCGTCGAGATGATGCCCGGCAAGGGTGCGCAGATCGCGCGCGCCGCCGGCACCTCGGTGCAGCTCCTGGCGCGTGAAGGCGCGTATGCCCAGATTCGTCTGCGCTCCGGCGAAGTGCGTCGCGTGCACGTCGAGTGTCGCGCTGCGATCGGGGTTGTGGGTAATGAAGAGCATGGTCTGCGCAAGATCGGCAAGGCCGGTGCAAACCGCTGGCGTGGTATCCGCCCGACCGTTCGCGGCGTGGCGATGAACCCGGTCGATCACCCTCACGGTGGCGGCGAAGGCCGTACCGGTGAGGGTGGCGTGCCGCGTAGCCCGTGGGGTCAGCCGGCCAAGGGTTATCGTACGCGCAGCAACAAGCGCACCGATACCATGATCGTGCAGCGTCGTCACAAGCGTTAAGGGGTAACAGATGGCACGTTCAATCAAAAAAGGCCCGTTTGTCGACGCGCACCTCCTGAAGAAGGTCGACGCCGTGCGGGTGAGCAACGACAAGCGTCCGATCAAGACGTGGTCGCGCCGGTCCACGGTGCTGCCCGACTTCGTCGGTCTCACGATCGCGGTGCATAACGGCCGCCAGCATGTTCCGGTGTTTGTGTCCGAGAACATGGTCGGCCACAAGCTGGGCGAGTTCGCGCTGACCCGTACGTTCAAGGGTCATGCGGCGAGCAAGAAGGCGAAGAGGTAAGGAGTCACCATGGAAACCAAAGCAATCCTCCGCGGTGTTCGCCTGTCGGCCCAGAAGGGCCGGCTGGTTGCGGACCAGGTGCGGGGCAAGCCGGTTGATCAGGCCCTGAACATTCTCGCCTTCTCGCCGAAGAAGGGCGCGCAGATCATCCGCAAGGTCGTCGAGTCGGCGATCGCGAATGCCGAACACAACGATGGCGCAGACATCGACACCCTCAAGGTGAAGACGATCTACGTCGAGGAAGGCACGTCGCTGAAGCGGTTTACGGCGCGCGCGAAAGGGCGCGGCAACCGCATCCTGAAGCCGACCTGCCATGTCTACGTGACCGTCGGGGAGTAAGGGGTAAATATGGGTCAGAAAATTCATCCGACCGGATTCCGTCTCGCGGTCACCCGTGACTGGAGCTCGCGTTGGTTCGCTTCGAGCCGCGACTACTCCAAGATGCTGCACGAGGACATCAAGGTCCGGGACTTCCTGAAGAAGAAGCTCGCGCACGCCTCGGTCGGTCGCATCATCATCGAGCGTCCGGCCAAGAACGCGCGCATCACGCTGTTCAGCGCGCGTCCCGGTGTCGTGATCGGCAAGAAGGGCGAAGACATCGAACTGCTGAAGCGCGAGCTCCAGAAGATCATGGGCGTGCCGGTTCACGTCAACATCGAGGAAGTGCGCAAGCCGGAAGTCGACGCGAAGCTGATCGCCGACTCGATCGCTCAGCAGCTCGAGAAGCGCATCATGTTCCGCCGCGCCATGAAGCGCGCGATGCAGAACGCGATGCGTCTGGGCGCCCAAGGCATCAAGATCATGAGCGCCGGTCGCCTCAACGGCGCCGAAATCGCACGCACGGAGTGGTACCGCGAAGGTCGCGTGCCGCTGCATACCCTGCGTGCCGACATTGATTACGGGGTCTCGGAAGCAAGCACGACCTACGGCATCATCGGCATCAAGGTTTGGGTCTATAAGGGCGACATGCTCGGCCGCAATGAGCGTCCGGCAGTCGTCGAGAACGAGAATGAGGCTCGTCGTGGCCGACGCGGCGCGCCGCGCGGTGCCGAGGGCGAAGGTCGTCCCGGTCGCCGTCCCGCCCGCCGTGGTGGTGCTGAAGGGCAGGCCAAGCAGCCGCAAGAAAGCAGGGGTGAATGATGCTTCAGCCGACGAGAAGGAAATATCGAAAGGAGCAGAAGGGCCGTAACACCGGAGTGGCAACGCGCGGTGCGAAGGTTAGCTTCGGCGAATTCGGCCTCAAGGCAATTGGACGTGGTCGCCTGACGGCTCGCCAGATCGAATCTGCCCGTCGCGCAATGACGCGGCATATCAAGCGCGGCGGCCGTATCTGGATCCGGATCTTCCCGGACAAGCCGATCTCGAAGAAGCCTGCCGAAGTCCGTATGGGTAACGGCAAGGGCAACCCCGAGTACTGGGTTGCCGAGATCCAGCCGGGCAAGGTTCTGTACGAGATGGATGGTGTCGACGAGGCGCTGGCGCGTGAAGCGTTCCGTCTTGCAGCCGCTAAGCTGCCGCTCGAGACCGTGTTTGTTCACCGTCAACTGGGGTAATCATGAAAGCGAGTGAACTCCGCGCGAAAAGCGCCGGTGAATTGAATCAGGAATTGCTTGAGCTGCTGAAGGCGCAGTTCTCGCTGCGCATGCAGCTTGCGACGCAGCAGCTCGGCAACACGAGCCAACTCGGAAAGGTTCGCCACGACATCGCGCGTGTGCGTACCGTTCTGCGTGAAAAGGCAGGGCAGAAATGAGCGAACAAATCGAAAAGGTGCGTCGCGCCCTCGTCGGCCGTGTAGTCAGCGACAAGATGCAGAACACGGTCACCGTGCTGGTCGAGCGTCGCGTCAAGCACGAGCTGTACGGAAAGGTGATCACGCGCTCGGCGAAGTATCATGCGCATGTCGAAGGTGGCGTCGCTGCCGCTGGCGACCTGGTTGAGATCGAGGAGTGCCGTCCGATTTCCAAAACCAAGTCCTGGCGCGTTGCGAAGGTGCTCGAGAAGGCGCGCGTAATCTAAGCAGAGTACGGGCTACTGCTGTGGACAGCTTGGCAGGCGACTGCCAGGCTGTTATAATTTTCTTTCTTTGCTTTTCGCTCTTCGGGGCTCCCTACCCGTACGGGTTCCAAGACTGACCGCTGTAGCGGGGCAAGTTGGAGATAAATTCATGATTCAAATGCAGTCCATTCTGGACGTCGCCGACAACACCGGCGCGCGTTCGGTGATGTGCATCAAGGTCCTTGGTGGTTCCAAGCGTCGCTATGCCAGCATCGGCGACATCATCAAGGTGACCGTGAAGGATGCCGCGCCGAGGGGTCGCGTCAAGAAAGGCGACATCTATAGTGCCGTGGTGGTGCGTACCGCGAAGGGCGTGCGTCGTCCGGACGGTTCGTTGGTAAGGTTCGATGGCAATGCGGCCGTCCTGCTGAATAACAAGCTCGAGCCGATCGGCACGCGTATCTTCGGGCCGGTGACGCGCGAGCTGCGTACCGAGCGGTTCATGAAGATCGTCTCGCTGGCGCCTGAAGTGCTCTAAGGAGTTATCGAGATGAACAAGATCCGCAAGGGTGATGAGGTCGTTGTCCTGACGGGCAAGGACCGTGGTCGTCGCGGTGTCGTGCTGCGTCGGGTCGGCGAGGAGCATCTGGTGGTTGAGGGTGTGAATCGCGCGAAGAAGCATGTGCGTCCGAATCCGCTCAAAGGGGAAGTGGGTGGCATCGTCGAGAAAGAGATGCCGCTGCACGTTTCGAATGTTGCGCTGTTCAACTCCGCGACCCAGAAGGGTGATCGCGTGGGTATTCGTGTGCTTGAGGATGGTCGCAAGGTGCGCTTCTTCAAGTCGAATGGCGAACTGGTGAACGCGTAAGGAGTGGTGATGGCGCGCTTGCAGCAGTACTACAAGGAAACGATTGCTCCCGATCTGCTGAAGCAGTTCGGGTACAAGTCCGTGATGGAAGTGCCTCGTGTTACGAAGATCACGCTGAACATGGGTGTCGGCGAGGCGGTTGGCGACAAGAAGATCCTCGAGCATGCCGTTGGCGACATGCAGAAGATCGCTGGTCAGAAGCCGGTTGTGACCAAGGCACGCAAGTCGATCGCGGGTTTCAAGATTCGTGACGGTTATCCGATCGGCTGCATGGTGACCTTGCGTGGCGAGAAGATGTTCGAATTCCTGGATCGTCTGGTGACGATCGCCATGCCGCGTATTCGCGATTTTCGCGGTATTGCCGGCAAGGGCTTCGACGGTCGCGGCAACTACAACCTGGGCGTGAAAGAGCAGATCATTTTTCCCGAAATCGAGTACGACAAGATCGATGCTCTGCGGGGTATGAACATCAGCATCACGACGACGGCCAAGACCGATCAGGAAGCTCGCGCTCTGCTCGCGGCGTTCAAGTTCCCGTTCAAGAATTGAGGGTGTTATGGCAAAACTGGCTCTGATCAATCGAGAAGAGAAGCGTCGCAAGCTCGTGGCGAAGTTCGCCGCGAAGCGTGCCGCGCTGATCGCTCAGATCAACGATTTCAAGTTGCCTGAAGAAGAGCGCATGGCTGCTCGTCTGAAGCTGCAGCAGCTTCCCCGCAACGCAAGCCCCGTTCGCGAGCGCAATCGCTGCGCCCTGACGGGTCGTCCGCGCGGCGTGTTCCGCAAATTTGGGCTGTGCCGCAACAAGCTGCGCGATCTCGCGTTCCGCGGCGAAGTTCCGGGCATGACCAAGGCGAGCTGGTAAGGAGATTATCGAATGAGTATGTCCGATCCGATCGCCGATATGCTGACCCGCATCCGTAACGGTCAGCAGGCTCAGAAGCAGAGCGTGTCGATGCCCAGCTCCAAGCTGAAAGTTGCGATCGCCAAGGTCCTGCAGGATGAAGGTTACATCGACGGCTATGCAGTCCGCGATGCCGAAGGCAAGGCGCAGCTCGATGTGGTTCTGAAGTACTACGCCGGTCGTCCGGTCATTGAGCGCATCGAGCGTGTCAGCCGTCCCGGTCTGCGTGTCTACAAGGGCAGCGACGATCTGCCGCGTGTCATGAACGGTCTCGGCGTCGCGATCGTGTCGACGCCGCGTGGCGTCATGACCGATCGTGCGGCACGTGCCGGACGCGTGGGCGGCGAAGTCATCTGTTACGTCGCTTAAGGGGGTCTCATGTCTCGTGTAGCTAAGAATCCGGTGGCAATCCCCCAGGGCGTCGATGTGAACGTCGCGGCTGGCGAGGTTTCCGTGAAGGGGCCGCTGGGTACCGTCAAGCAGTACATCGGCAGTTCCGTCTCCGTCCAGCGCGAAGGCGATGTGCTCGTGTTCGCCGCTGTTGCCGGTGCCGCGAACGGTCGTGCGATGTCGGGTACCGTGCGCGCGCTCGTGAATAACATGGTCACCGGCGTGACGAAGGGTTTCGAGCGCAAGCTGAACCTCGTGGGCGTCGGTTATCGTGCGCAGGCGCAGGGCGACAAGCTGAATCTGACGCTCGGTTTCTCGCATCCTGTCGTGCATCAGATGCCGGCGGGCGTGAAGGTGGAAACCCCGACTCAGACGGAAATCGTCATCAAGGGCATCGACAAGCAGCAGGTTGGTCAAGTCGCTGCCGAAGTGCGTGCATACCGCGCTCCCGAGCCCTATAAGGGCAAGGGCGTCCGCTACGCGGACGAGGTGGTCGTGCTCAAGGAAACCAAGAAGAAGTAAGGGCGGTTCGATATGAACAAGAAAGTGGTTCGTCTGCGTCGTGCTCGTAAAACCCGAGCCAAAATCGCGGAACTGAAGGCGGTTCGTCTGACTGTGTTCCGTTCCAATTCCCACATCTACGCCCAGATCATCGATGGTTCCGGCGCGCGCGTGCTCGCGGCTGCCTCGACGGTCGAGACGGACGTGCGTTCGCAACTGTCGCACGGCGGCAACAAGGCCGCTGCAGCGATCGTCGGCAAGCTGATCGCCGAGCGTGCGAAGGCCGCGGGTATCGAGTCCGTCGCGTTCGATCGTGCCGGCTTCCAGTATCACGGTCGCGTCAAGGCGCTGGCCGAGGCCGCCCGCGAAGGCGGTCTCAAGTTCTAAGCGAGGAATCGTATGGCTAAGCAACAAAGCAAGCGTCCGCAGGCTTCCGAGGAGCGTGACGACGGCCTGCGCGAGAAGATGGTTGCCATCAACCGCGTGACCAAGGTCGTGAAGGGCGGTCGTATCCTCGGTTTTGCGGCGCTGACGGTGGTTGGCGATGGCGATGGCGGCATCGGCATGGGCAAGGGCAAGTCCCGTGAAGTGCCCGTCGCCGTGCAGAAGGCTATGGACGAAGCGCGTCGCAAGATGGTCAAGGTCTCGCTGAAGAACGGCACGCTGCAGCATTCGGTGGTCGGCAAGCATGGCGCTTCGTCGGTGTTGATGCAGCCGGCGCCGAGCGGCACCGGCATTATTGCCGGCGGCCCGATGCGCGCGGTTTTCGAAGTCATGGGTGTGACCGACGTGACCTGCAAGTGCATCGGTTCGTCGAATCCGTACAACGTCGTGCGTGCAACGCTGAACGGTCTCCTGGCGGTCAACACGCCGGCGGAGATTGCCGCGAAGCGTGGCAAGAGCGTCGAAGAAATTCTGGGGTAAGCCATGGCCGAGAAAACGATCAAGGTTACGCTGGTCAAGAGCGTGATCGGTACCAAGCAGTCGCACCGTGCGACGGTGCGCGGGCTCGGCTTGCGTCGCCTGAACCATACCGTCGAACTTCAGGACACGCCTGAGGTTCGGGGCATGGTGAACAAGGTGTCCTACCTGGTGAAGTGTGAGGGTTGAGATGCGTCTGAATACGATTAAACCCGCGGCTGGTTCGAAGTCGAACGCCAAGCGCGTCGGGCGCGGCATCGGCAGCGGTCTGGGCAAGACCTGCGGCCGCGGTCACAAGGGACAAAAGTCCCGTGCCGGCGGCTTCCACAAGGTCGGTTTCGAAGGCGGTCAGATGCCGCTGCAGCGTCGACTGCCGAAGCGGGGCTTCGTCTCGCTGACCGGGTCGCGCAATGCCGAAGTTCGCCTCTCGGAGCTGGACAAGCTGCCGGTGGATGAGATCGATCTGCTCGTGCTGAAGCAGGCTGGTGTGGTCGCTGCCGATGCGCTTTCCGCGAAGGTGGTGCTCTCCGGCAGCATCGGCCGCAAGGTCACGCTGCGCGGCGTCGGTGCAACGAAGGGCGCGCTCGCGGCCATTCAGGCGGCCGGCGGTTCGGTCGTCACCGAGTAAGCGGGAATCCAGCTGTGGCCAATCCCGCTGCCACCTTGGGAACGCCCGGTCGGTTTGGCGATCTGAAGCGCCGCCTGATGTTTCTTGTCGGTGCTCTGATCGTCTATCGGATCGGTGCGCACATTCCTGTGCCCGGAATCGATCCCAGTCGGCTGGCTGAGCTGTTCCAGTCGCAGTCGGGGGGGATTCTCGGCGTCTTCAACCTGTTCTCGGGTGGCGCGCTGTCGCGTTTCACGATCTTTGCGCTGGGGATCATGCCGTACATCTCGGCATCGATCATCATGCAGCTGATGACCGTGGCAGTGCCGTCGCTGGAAGCCCTGAAGAAGGAGGGCGAGGCCGGACGGCGCAAGATCACGCAGTATACGCGCGCCGGTACGCTGGTTCTGGCGTTGGCCCAGTCGCTCGGTATCGCGATCGCGCTCGAAGGGCAGGCCGGTCTGGTGCTGGATCCGGGGCTCACCTTCCGTTTCGTGACGGTGGCGACGCTTGTGACGGGCACGATGTTCCTGATGTGGCTCGGTGAGCAGATCACTGAACGCGGGTTGGGCAACGGTATCTCCCTCATCATCTTCGCCGGCATTGCGGCGGGGCTGCCGAGTTCGATCGCCGGTCTGTTCGAGCTCGTCCGCACGGGTGCAATGCATCCCTTCACGGCGCTGCTGATCTGCGTGCTGGTGGTCCTTGTCACGGCGTTCGTGGTGTTCGTCGAACGCGGGCAGCGCAAGATCCTGGTGAACTACGCAAAGCGCCAGGTCGGCAACAAGGTCTACGGCGGGCAGAGTTCGCATCTGCCGCTGAAGCTCAACATGGCCGGGGTAATTCCGCCGATCTTCGCGTCCAGCATCATCCTCTTCCCTGCGACGCTGGGACAGTGGTTCGGTTCGTCGGAGAGCATGATATGGCTGCGGGATCTTTCGGCGAAGCTGGCGCCCGGGCAGCCGGTCTACGTGATGCTCTATGCCGTCGCGATCGTGTTCTTCTGCTTCTTCTACACCGCGCTCGTGTTCAACGCACGGGAAACCGCGGATAACCTGAAGAAGAGCGGGGCGTTCGTGCCGGGTATCCGGCCGGGTGATCAGACAGCGCGTTACATCGACAAGATCTTGACGCGCCTGACGCTGGTGGGTGCTGTGTATATCACGCTGGTGTGCCTGCTGCCCGAGTTCCTGATCCTGAAGTGGAATGTTCCGTTCTACTTCGGCGGGACATCGCTGCTGATCATCGTGGTGGTGACGATGGACTTCATGGCGCAGGTTCAGGCTTACGTGATGTCTCACCAGTACGAGAGTCTGCTGAAGAAGGCGAACTTCAAGGGGGCGGGCCTTCCGATCCGGTAAGTTATGGCGAAGGAAGACGTTATCGAGATGCAGGGCGAGGTTACCGAGAATCTCCCCAACGCAACGTTTCGCGTCCGACTCGAAAACGGACACATGGTCCTCGGGTACATCTCCGGGAAGATGCGTATGCACTACATCCGCATTCTTCCTGGCGACAAGGTCACCGTGCAGTTGACGCCCTATGACCTGACCAAGGCCCGGATCGTATTCCGGACCAAGTAATCAAGAAACAGGAGCAAGGAAATGAGAGTTCAGGCATCGGTTAAGCGGCTCTGCCGCAATTGCAAGATCGTTCGCCGTAAGGGTGTTGTTCGTGTCATCTGCGCGGACCCGCGGCATAAGCAGCGCCAGGGTTGATCTTAGGGCGCTCAGGGATTAACATTTAATGTTTAGCTTTTTGGGGTAATCGAATGGCCCGTATTGCTGGGGTAAACATTCCCAATCACAAGCATGCCGAGATTGCGCTGACCGCCATCTATGGAATTGGCCGTTCGCGTGCTCAGAAAATCTGTGATTCCGCTAACGTTGCGCGTTCCGTCAAGGTGAAGGATCTCACCGAGTCGGACATGGAGCGTCTGCGTGACGAGGTTGGAAAGTTTGTCGTCGAAGGCGATCTTCGCCGTGAAGTGACGATGAATATCAAGCGCCTGATGGACTTGGGTTGCTATCGTGGTGTCCGTCATCGTCGCGGCCTTCCGCTGCGCGGTCAGAGGACCCGGACTAACGCCCGCACCCGCAAGGGACCGCGCAAGGCGATCGCCGGCAAGAAGTGATAAGGACTGATAATGGCTAAAACTGCTGCGAAAGTTCGCAAGAAAGTTAAAAAGAACGTTGCCGAGGGTATCGCGCACGTTCATGCGAGCTTCAATAACACGATCATCACGATTACCGATCGTCAGGGCAACGCCCTGTCGTGGGCAACGTCGGGCGGCGCGGGCTTCAAGGGTTCGCGCAAGAGCACGCCGTTTGCCGCCCAGGTTGCCGCCGAAGCCGCTGGCAAGGCCGCGCAGGAATGCGGCGTGAAGAACCTGGAAGTGCGTATCAAGGGGCCCGGTCCGGGCCGCGAATCCGCTGTTCGCGCCCTGAACGCGCTGGGTATGAAGATCTCCAGCATTACCGACATCACGCCGATTCCGCATAACGGCTGCCGTCCGCCGAAAAAGCGTCGTATCTGACAAGGAGTTGAAACGTGGCTCGTAATCTGGATCCCAAGTGCCGTCAGTGCCGTCGCGAAGGCGAGAAGCTGTTCCTGAAGGCCGAGAAGTGCTTCACCGACAAGTGCGCGATCGAGCGCCGCTCGTATGCTCCTGGCCAGCATGGCCAGCGTTCTGGACAGCGTCTGTCCGGCTATGGCGTTCAGCTGCGTGAAAAGCAGAAGATCCGCCGTCTGTATGGCGTCCTCGAGGCGCAGTTCCGCAAGGTGTACGCCGAAGCTGACCGCCGTCGCGGCCAGACCGGCGAGAACCTGCTGCAACTGCTGGAAGGTCGCCTTGATTCGGTGGTCTACCGCATGGGTTTTGGCGGCTCGCGTGCCGAGGCCCGTCAGCTGGTCCGTCACAACGGCATTCTCGTGAATGGCAAGCGCGTCAACATCCCGTCGTATGTCGTGCGTCCGGGTGAGACGGTCGAGCTCACCGAGGGTGCGCGCGGCCAGCTCCGCGTCAAGGCCGCGCTCGAAGCCGCTGCCGCGCGTGGTTTCCCGGAGTGGCTGGAAGTCGATGCCAAGGCCGGCAAGGGCGTGTTCAAGGCGTACCCGCAGCGTTCCGAGCTGCCGCCGACGATCAACGAAGGTCTCGTCGTCGAACTGTACTCCCGCTAACGGGCTCGCCTGAAGACTCAAAGATCCGAGGAACTGCTGATGCAAAGCAATTCACTGCTGAAACCCCGCATCATCGACGTCCAGTCCGTGTCGCCCGTCCAGGCGCGCGTGACGATGGAGCCGTTCGAGCGTGGTTTCGGTCATACCCTGGGGAATGCGCTGCGGCGCATCCTCCTTTCCTCGCTGCCGGGCTATGCGCCGACGGAAGTCTCGATTGAGGGCGTGCTGCACGAGTACTCGACTCTGGACGGGGTGCGCGAGGACATCGTCGACCTGTTGCTGAACCTGAAGGGCGTGGTGCTGAAGCTGCACAACCGCGGTGAGGCAACGCTGCGTCTGTCGAAATCGGGCGACGGAGTTGTCACCGCGCGCGACATCGAGGCCGGCCACGACGTCGAGATCATCAACCCCGATCATGTTATTGCGCATCTGGCACCGGGCGGCAAGCTCGACATGCAGATCAAGGTCGAGGAAGGTCGCGGTTACGTGCCGGGCAACGTGCGGCCGGTCGCCGGCGAGAGCAAGAGCATCGGTCATGTCGTGCTGGACGCGTCGTTCAGCCCGGTTCGCCGGGTGAGCTACCTGGTCGAGAGTGCTCGTGTCGAGCAGCGTACCGACCTAGATCGCCTGGTGATCGATATCGAGACCAACGGTGCGGTCGACCCCGAAGAGGCTATCCGTTACGCCGCGCGCGTGCTGATGGATCAGCTGTCGGTGTTCGCGGATCTGGAAGGTACGGCGCCGGTCGCGGAAGTGACCGCAACGCAGGTGATCGATCCGGTGCTGCTGCGTCCGGTCGATGACCTCGAGCTGACCGTGCGCTCGGCCAACTGCCTGAAGGCCGAGAACATTTACTACATCGGCGATCTGATCCAGCGTACGGAAACCGAGCTGCTGAAGACCCCGAACCTCGGCCGCAAGTCGCTGAACGAAATCAAGGAAGTGTTGGCCTCGCGTGGGCTTACGCTCGGCATGAAACTGGAAAACTGGCCGCCGGCCGGGCTCGAGAAGCTCGGTTGAGTCGGCGCAGTTGAGTGAGGAATAAAAATGCGTCACCGCAACGGTCTTCGCAAGCTTAACCGTACCAGCGCGCATCGTCAGGCGATGTTCCGCAACATGGCCAATTCGCTGCTGCGTCACGAAGTGATCAAGACGACCCTGCCCAAGGCCAAGGAATTGCGCCGTGTGGTCGAGCCGCTGATCACCCTGGGCAAGAAGCCCAGCCTCTCGAACCGTCGCCTGGCGTTCAACCGCCTGCGCGACCGCGACATGGTCGTCAAACTGTTCGACGAGCTGGGCCCGCGCTTCGCTGCCCGTAATGGCGGCTACCTGCGTATCCTGAAGTTCGGTTTCCGCGACGGCGACAACGCGCCGATGGCGCTGGTCGAGCTGCTGGATCGTCCGGCCGAGGGCGAGGTCGCAGCAGACGTGCAGGAAGCTGCCGCTGCGTAAGAAATCGCTTCGCGATCGCGTGTCATGGAAAATGGGCCGTTTTACGGCCCATTTTTTTTGCGCTTGGGGCGAGCTCGATTGAAGCTTGATACGGAGGTGGGGTCTTGAGTACGGTACTCGTGACGGGCGGGGCGGGATACATCGGTTCGCATAACTGCGTGGCCCTGCTGGAAGCGGGGCACGATGTCGTCGTGGTGGATAATCTGTGCAACAGCAAACCGGCGGCGCTCGAACGGGTCGAGGAGATTGCCGGCAGAAAGCTGCGCCGCTTCTATCGGGCCGACGTACGCGATGTGTCGAAGTTGATGGAGGTGTTTGCCGATCATCGCGTCGATGCGGTGATCCACTTCGCGGCGCTGAAGGCGGTGGGCGAGTCCGTGGCGCAGCCGCTGGCGTATTACGAGAACAACCTTGGCGGGCTATTTTCGCTCCTCAAGGCGATGGACGGGGCCGACGTGCGGCGGATGGTGTTCAGTTCGTCGGCGACGGTGTACGGTGATCCGGCGAGTGTGCCGATCCGCGAGAATTTTCCGACTGCGGCGACGAATCCGTACGGGCGTACGAAGCTGATGTGCGAGGAGGTGCTGCGTGACCTCGTTGCAGCCGATGCGCGCTGGAATGTCGCCTTGCTGCGCTATTTCAATCCGGTCGGGGCGCATGCCAGCGGATTGATCGGCGAGGATCCGAACGGGATCCCGAACAATCTCATGCCGTACGTGAGCCAGGTGGCGGTCGGGAGACTGAAGGAGCTGCAGGTGTTCGGCGGGGATTATGCGACTCCGGACGGGACGGGGGTCCGGGACTATATCCATGTGGTGGATCTCGCCGCCGGGCACGTTGCAGCAGTCGAGCGCATGGACGACCTGCCGGGCGTGACGTGTGTGAATCTCGGAACCGGGCGCGGGTACAGCGTGCTGGACGTCGCCCGGGCGTTCGAGCGCGCCTCGGGGCGGGAGGTGCCGTACCGTATCGTTGCGCGCCGGCCCGGTGACGTGGCGGCGTGCTGGGCGGACGCGGGTCTGGCGCACAAGGTGCTGGGGTGGCAGCCGCGGTTCGATCTGGATGTGATGTGCCGCGATGCGTGGCGGTGGCAGTCGCAGAACCCGGACGGTTATCCGGATTGATGGCTTCGGCTGCGCGCCGCAGGCGGGGCGCAGCTGGCAGTCACCACGACTTGCGCACGCGGTTGCGGTACTGGACGTCGTGCGGAAGGACCTTCTGCATTGCGTCCAGGTGGCCCGCGACAATTTCATAGGCCTTCGCGAGGGTTTCGGGTCTGAGCTGGGGCAGCTCGCTCGAGCGGGCCGTCATGCGCACGACCTGCTCGATCGCACGTTTGCGCTGCAGTTCCTCGGTGGCCTGATACACGCCCAGGCCGGCATCCAGCAGGGTCTTGAGGATCTTGACGCGACGCTCGATGCGGTCGAGGAAGACGCTCTGGACGTCGCTCGGGACTTCGGGCATGAGGTTCTCCTGAATTCTGTTGGCGGTGCTGTGCGCTGGCCGCCGTATTGTCCGGAATACTCGAAGGTGGTCCGCTTCAAATTGTAAGCGCGATTGCCTGCATTTTCCTGCATTACCCGCTCGTGGCCGGCGTGAGCATGCGTTTCAGGTAGCGGCCGGTGTGGCTGTCGGGATGCGCGGCGATGAGTTCGGGTGGGCCGCTGCACAGGATGCGGCCGCCGCGGTCGCCGCCCTCGGGGCCGAGGTCGATGAGCCAGTCGGCAGTCTTGATGACGTCGAGGTTGTGCTCGATGACGACGATGGTGTTGCCGTGGTCGCGCAGGCGGTGGAGTACGCCGAGCAGGAGCTCGATGTCGCGGAAGTGCAGGCCGGTAGTGGGTTCGTCGAGGATGTAGAGGGTGCGGCCGGTGTCGCGTTTGGACAGCTCCAGCGCGAGCTTCACGCGCTGGGCTTCGCCGCCGGAGAGCGTGGTTGCGCTCTGGCCGAGGCGGATATAGCCGAGGCCGACGTCCATCAGGGTTTCGAGCTTGCGTGCGACGGCGGGGACGGCGCGGAAGAATTCGAGGGCGTTCTCGACGGTCATGTCGAGGACTTCGTAGATGGTTCTGCCCTTGTAGCGGATTTCCAGCGTTTCGCGGTTATAGCGCTTGCCGTGGCACACGTCGCAGGGGACGTACATGTCGGGCAGGAAGTGCATTTCCACCTTGATCATGCCGTCGCCCTGACAGGCTTCGCAGCGGCCGCCCTTGACGTTGAAGGAGAAGCGACCGGGGCCGTAGCCGCGCGCACGCGCATCGGGGACGCCGGCGAAGAGTTCGCGCACCGGCGTCAGCATCCCGGTGTAGGTCGCGGGGTTGGAGCGCGGGGTGCGGCCGATGGGGCTCTGGTCGACGTTGATGACCTTGTCGAAGTGGTCAAGGCCGTGCACGGCCGCGAACGGGGCGGGCTCGGTCGTAGAGCCGTAGAGGTGTTTGGCGGCGAGGGCGTACAGCGTGTCGTTGATGAGCGTCGACTTGCCCGAGCCTGATACGCCGGTGATGCAGGTGAGGAGGCCGACGGGGAGCGTGAGTTCGACGTTCTTGAGATTGTTGCCGGTGCAGCCTTCGAGGTGCAGGTGGCGCTCCGGGTCCGGCGCGGAGCGTCGCGTCGGCACGGGAATGGTGTAGCGGCCGGCGAGGTAGGCGCCGGTGAGCGACGCCTCGCTGGCGACGATGTCGGCGGGGGTGCCGCGCGCGACGATTTCTCCGCCGTGCACGCCCGCGCCGGGGCCCATGTCCACGACGTAGTCGGCACAGCGGATCGCGTCTTCGTCGTGCTCGACGACAATCACGGTGTTGCCGAGGTCGCGCAGCTGGCGCAGCGTGCCGAGGAGGCGGTCGTTGTCGCGCTGGTGCAGGCCGATGGAGGGTTCGTCGAGGACGTACATGACGCCGGTGAGGCCGGAGCCGATCTGGCTGGCAAGGCGGATGCGCTGCGCTTCGCCGCCCGAGAGGGTGTCGGCGGAGCGGTCAAGCGAGAGGTAGTCGAGGCCGACGTTGATCAGGAAGCTCAGGCGGTCGGAGATTTCCTTGACGATCTTGGCCGCGACCAGGCCGCGGTGGCCGGTGAGGGCGAGGCCGTCGAAGAAGGCCTTGCATTCGCCCAGCGGCATGCGGCTGACTTCGTGCAGCGAGCGGTCGCCGATGAGGACGTTGCGTGCCTCGGTGCGCAGGCGGGTACCGCGGCAGCTCGGGCAGGCCTGGGTCGCCCGCAGCTTGGTGAGTTCCTCGCGCACGGCGGTGGAGTCGGTCTCGCGGAAGCGGCGCTCGAGGTTGGGGATGATGCCTTCGAAGGGGTGTTCCTTGGCGACCATGCGTCCGCCGTCGGAGAGGTAGCGGAAGGCAATCTTGTGGCGGCCGGAGCCGTGCAGGACGACCTCGCGGACCTCGTCGGGCAATTCGCCGAACGAGGTATCAATGTCGAAGCCGTAGTGGTCGGCGAGGCTCGCGAGCATCTGGAAGTAGAACTGGTTGCGCCGGTCCCAGCCGCGGATCGCGCCGGCGGCGAGCGAGAGTTCCGGGTGGGCGACGACGCGTGTGGGGTCGAAGAATTCGACCTGGCCGAGGCCGTCGCATTTGGGGCAGGCGCCGGCCGGATTGTTGAACGAGAACAGGCGCGGTTCGAGCTCGGCGAGCGCGTAGCTGCAGACGGGACAGGCGAAGCGGGCGGAGAAGAGGTGTTCGGTGCCGGTGTCCATCTCGACCGCGACGGCGCGGCCGTCGGCGTGGGTCAGCGCCGTCTCGAAGGATTCGGCGATGCGGCCGCGCTGGTCGGCGCGCACCTTGAGGCGGTCGATGACGACTTCGACGGTGTGGCGGCGGCCCTTCTCGAGCGCGGGCATCGCGTCGAGCTCCGCGATCCGGCCATCGACGCGCACGCGCACGAAGCCCTGCGCGCGCAGGTCGGAGAAGAGGTCGCTCTGTTCGCCCTTGCGGTGGGCGACGACGGGCGCGAGGATCATCAGGCGCGTGTCTTCCGGCAGCGCGAGGACGTGGTCCACCATCTGCGAGACGGTCTGCGCCTCGAGCGGGCGTTCGGGGTGGTCGGGGCAATGCGGGGTGCCGGCGCGCGCATAGAGCAGGCGCAGGTAGTCGTGGATTTCGGTGATCGTGCCGACCGTCGAGCGCGGGTTGTGGCTGGTGGCTTTCTGTTCGATCGAGATCGCCGGTGACAGGCCCTCGATGAGGTCGACGTCGGGCTTTTCCATCAGCTGCAGGAACTGGCGCGCATACGCCGACAGCGATTCGACGTAGCGCCGCTGGCCTTCCGCGTAGAGCGTGTCGAAGGCCAGCGATGACTTGCCGGAGCCGGACAGGCCGGTGATCACGGTGAGCCGGTTGCGCGGCAACTCGAGGCTGACGTTCTTGAGATTGTGGGTGCGGGCGCCGCGAATGCGGATTTCGTCCATGGGGCGGGCTGACGAAGGGTAACGTGCCACTATACGAGAGAACGCCGACGCAAGCCAAACCGGCGCGCCGCGGGTGCTAGAATCGCCGTTTTGTTCCAGCCCCGAGACCGATGGCCCGACCCGAGCACGATCCGATGACCCCCGCAGAACGCCGGGCGGGCGCGAGCCTTGCCGCGATCTTCGCGCTGCGCATGCTCGGATTGTTCCTGATCCTGCCGGTGTTCGCCGTGCACGCGCACACGCTCCCCGGGGGTGACAACCTGACCCTGGTGGGGCTGGCAATCGGTGCCTACGGGCTGACGCAGGCCTTCCTGCAGATGGCCTACGGGGCGGCGTCGGATCGTTTCGGGCGCAAGCCGGTGATCGTGTTCGGATTGGTGGTGTTCGTGATCGGGAGCGCCGTGGCGGCGCTGGCCAGCGACATCGGGACGGTGATCGCGGGGCGCGCGCTGCAGGGCGCGGGGGCGATCTCGGCGGCGGTGACGGCGCTCGCGGCGGACCTGACGCGCGACCAGCATCGCACCAAGGTGATGGCGATGATCGGTTCGAGCATCGGGCTGGTGTTCGCGCTGTCGATGGTGGCGGCGCCGCTCCTGTATGATGCGATCGGCATGAGCGGGATCTTCTGGCTGACGGCCGTGCTCGCGGCGGCGGCGATCGGCGTGGTGCTGTACGTCGTGCCGGCTGCGCCGCCGGTGCCGCGCGCACCGACCGGGCTGTTCGGCGAGGTGTTCCGCGACGGCCAGCTGATGCGCCTGAACGTCGGCGTGTTCGTGCTGCACCTGATCCAGACGGCGATGTGGGTGATGGTGCCGGCTGCGCTGGTGAGCGGGGCGAACCTGCCGCTGCCCGAGCACTGGAAGGTCTACCTGCCCGCGGTCGTGCTGTCGTTCGCGGTGATGGTGCCGGCGGTGATCGCGGCAGAGCGGCACAATCGCATGAAGCGGGTGTTCGGCGCTGCGGTCGCGTTGCTGGTGGTCGTACAGGCGGGGCTCTTCGTTTTCGGCGAGAGCGTCGTGACGCTGGGCCTGTGGCTGACGCTGTTCTTTGTCGCCTTCAACGTGCTCGAGGCGATCCTGCCGTCGTGGATCTCGAAGGTGGCGCCGGCGCATGCGAAAGGCACGGCGCTCGGCCTGTACAACACGCTGCAGTCGGCCGGACTGTTCCTCGGCGGCATGCTGGGGGGCTGGCTGGCCGAACACTTCGGCAGCGGCGCCGTGAATCTCGTGTGCGGCGTGCTCGCCATGATCTGGCTGCTGCTGGCAGCCTCTATGAATCCGCCCGCCCGCCGCGTGACGCCGGCGTCGGCGGCGCACTAACCTGAAACATCCGAGGAGAACCTCATGGCTTCGTTGAACAAAGTCATCCTGATCGGCAATCTGGGCCGCGATCCGGAAACCCGCTATGCGCCGAGCGGCGACGCGATCTGCAACATCACCGTGGCGACCACCGAGACGTGGAAGGACAAGGCGACCGGCGAGCGCAAGGAAGCGACCGAGTGGCACCGCGTGGTGTTCTTCGGCCGTCTGGCCGAGATCGCTGCGCAGTACCTGCGCAAGGGCAGCCAGATCTACGTCGAAGGGCGTCTGCAGACGCGCAAGTGGCAGGACAAGGACGGCCAGGATCGCTATACGACCGAGATCCGCGGCGACGAGATGAAGATGCTGGGTTCGCGTCAGGGCGGCGGCGGTGGCGATGCGCCGATGGGCGGTGGCTACGATGCCCCGGCTGCGGCGCCCGCGCGCCAGGCCCCGCAGCAGGCGCCGGCGCAGAAGTCGCCGAGCCAGTCGGGCGGTGGCGGCGGGTTCGGGGACTTCGACGACGACATCCCGTTCTGACGAAGAAATCTTCTCCGTTGTAGACAACGAATGCGAAGCCTCATGGCTTCGCATTTTCGTTTGTGCCGTACGCAACGGCACGTGGGGCTCCGTGCCCCGCCCGGTTGCGCGCCCTCGCGGTGCGCTCCATGCCGGCCGTGCTGACACGGACGGTTTCTGCCTCCTCCCGTTTGTCCCGTTTCTTCCGGTTCGCATCGTCCGGACGCCCTGAGCGGTGACCGGCGCGTCCGTTCGACTTCCGGACGATCATCCATTTTCAGGTCGTACGCCGCGCGCAGCGCTTCTTGTTGCGGTGCATGAGGCGCGCGGCGCTTCTCCGTCATTTCCGGGTTCATCGGTCTGCTGCGTTGCAGCGGCCGGAATCTGGCACGTCCGCTGCAACAGGTCTTGCGGGGGCCGGCAGCATCGGCGACTCGACAATCCAGGAGATGATGGAGACAAACATGGAAGTCCAACAGGCAGCATCACAAGTACAGGTGATGGGCATCGACGCCGGCGGCACGATGACCGATACCTTCTTCGTGCGCGCCGACGGTCGTTTCGTCGTCGGCAAGGCTCAGAGCAACCCCGGGGACGAATCGCTGGCGATCTTCAACTCGTCGCAGGACGCGCTGGCCCACTGGGGCCGCGAGGTCGACGACGTGTATCCCGAACTCGTCACCTGTGTGTATTCCGGCACCGCGATGCTGAACCGCATCCTGATGCGCAAGGGCCTCGACGTGGGCCTGATCTGCAACCGCGGTTTCGAGCAGATCCATTCGATGGGGCGCGCGCTGCAGAGCTACCTCGGCTACGCGCTGGAAGACCGCATCCACCTCAACACCCACCGCTACGACGAGCCGCTGGTGCCGGTGTCGCGCACCCGCGGCGTCGCCGAGCGCACCGACGTGCAGGGCAGGATCGTGATTCCGCTGCGCGAGGACGAGGTGCGTCAGGCGACCCGCGAACTGGTCGAAGCCGGCTCGCAGGCGATCGTGATCTGCCTTCTTCAGTCGCACAAGAATGAAACGAGCGAGCAGCGGGCGCGTGACCTCGTCAAGGACGAGCTGCAGAAGCTGAAGGTGGATATTCCGGTGTTCGCGTCGGTGGATTACTACCCGTCGCGCAAGGAAAGCCACCGCATGAATACGACGATCCTCGAGGCCTACGGCGCCGAGCCGTCGCGCCAGACGCTGAAGAAGGTCAGCGACCGCTTCAAGAAGCATGGCGCGAAGTTCGACCTGCGCGTGATGGCGACGCATGGCGGCACGATCTCGTGGAAGGCGAAGGAGCTCGCGCGCACCATCGTTTCCGGCCCGATCGGCGGCGTGATCGGTTCGAAACTGCTGGGCGAGTACCTGGGTGACGAGAACATCGCGTGCTCGGACATCGGCGGCACCTCGTTCGACGTGGCGCTGATCACCAAGGGCAGCTTCGCGATCAAGTCGGACCCGGACATGGCGCGGCTGGTGCTGTCGCTGCCGCTGGTGGCGATGGACTCGGTCGGTGCGGGCGCGGGCAGCTTCGTGCGCCTCGATCCGTACAGCAAGTCGATCAAGCTCGGGCCCGACAGCGCCGGCTACCGCGTCGGCACCTGCTGGCCGGAAAGCGGACTGGATACGGTGTCGGTGTCCGACTGCCACGTCGTGCTGGGTTACCTCAACCCGGACAACTTCCTTGGCGGCGCGATCAAGCTCGACGTGCAGCGTGCACGCGACCACATCAAGGCGCAGATCGCCGATCCGCTGGGGCTGTCGGTCGAGGATGCGGCGGCCGGCGTGATCGAGCTGCTGGATCTGACGCTGTCCGAGTACCTGCGCGCCAACATCAGCGCGAAGGGCTACAACCCGGCGGAGTTCACGTGCTTCTCGTACGGCGGCGCGGGGCCGGTGCATACCTACGGCTACACGGAAGGCGTCGGCTTCAAGGATGTCGTCGTGCCCGCGTGGGCGGCCGGCTTCTCGGCCTTCGGCTGCGCGTGCGCCGACTTCGAGTATCGCTACGACAAGTCGGTGGACCTCGGCGTCGCCCAGTTCGCGGCCGACGCGGACAAGGCGGCGGCCTGCGCGAGCCTGCAGGAAGCGTGGGAAGAGCTGGCGGTGAAGGTCATCGACGAGTTCGTCATCAACGGCTACAAGCCGGAAGACGTGCTGCTGATCCCCGGCTACAAGATGCAGTACATGGGCCAGCTCAACGACCTCGAGATCGTGTCGCCGGTGTCCACCGCGGCGACCGCGGCGGACTGGGACCAGATCATCGACGCCTTCGAGAACACCTACGGCCGCGTCTATGCGAACTCGGCGCGTTCGCCGGAACTGGGCTTCTCGGTCACCGGCGCGATCCTGCGCGGCATGGTGGTGACGCAGAAGCCGGTGCTGCCGGAAGACGTCGACTGCGGCCCGACGCCGCCGAAGGAGGCTTATCTCGGCACCCGTCCGTTCTACCGCCACAAGAGGTGGGTCGAGGCCGCGCTGTGGAAGATGGAATCGCTCAAGGCCGGCAACCACATCGTCGGGCCCGCGATCATCGAATCGGACGCCACGACCTTCGTCGTGCCTGACGGCTTCGAGACCACGGTCGACAAGCATCGCCTGTTCCATCTCAAAGAAGTGAAGTAACGAGGAGACCGCCATGAACATGATGACAAACAAGGAACTCGGCTTCGCCGACCTGCTGAAGAACGGCCAGACGCTGAAGCAGTTCCGCGACGGCATCATCGAGCGCACCAAGGCCAGCGGTTACTACAACGGCCAGGAGAAGCTCGAATTCCGCGACAGCGACCCGATCGGCTACGAGAAGCTGTTCTCCAAGCTGCGCGGCGGCCTGGTGCATGCCCGCGAGACCGCCAAGAAGATCGCCGCCAGCCCGATCGTGGAGCAGGAAGGCGAGCTGTGCTTCACGCTGTACAACGCCGCGGGCGACTGCGTGCTGACCTCGACCGGCATCATCATCCACGTCGGCACGATGGGCGCGGCGATCAAGTACATGATCGAGAACAATTGGGAAGGCAACCCCGGCATCAATCCCGGTGACATGTTCACGACCAACGACTGCGCGATCGGCAACGTGCACCCGTGCGACATCGCGACGATCGTGCCGATCTTCTGGGAAGGGCGGCTGATCGGCTGGGTGGGCGGCGTCACGCACGTGATCGACACCGGCGCGGTGACGCCGGGCTCGATGTCGACCGGCCAGACGCAGCGCTTCGGCGACGGCTACATGATCACCTGCCGCAAGACCGGGGTGAACGACGAGCCGCTGCGCGACTGGCTGCACGAGTCGCAGCGCTCGGTGCGCACGCCGAAGTACTGGATCCTCGACGAGAAGACCCGCATCGCCGGCTGCCACATGATCCGCGAGCTGGTCGAGGAGGTGATCCGCGCCGACGGCATCGAGGCGTACGAGAAGTTCGCCTTCGAGGTCATCGAGGAGGGCCGCCGCGGCCTGATGAGCCGCATCAAGGCGATGACGCTGCCGGGCAAGTACCGCAAGGTGTCCTTCGTCGATGTGCCGTACAAGCACGAGGACGTGCAGGTCTCCAACGCCTTCGCCAAGCTCGACTCGATCATGCACTCGCCGTGCGAGATGACGATCAAGCCGGATGGGAAGTGGAGGCTGGACTTCGAGGGCGCGAGCCGCTGGGGCTGGCACACCTTCAACGCCCACCAGGTGGCCTTCACGTCCGGCATCTGGGTGATGATGTGCCAGACCCTGGTGCCGACGCAGCGCATCAACGACGGCGCCTACTACGCCACCGAGTTCCGCCTGCCCAAGGGGACGTGGTGCAACCCGGACGACCGCCGCACCGGTCACGCCTACGCCTGGCACTTCCTCGTCTCCGGCTGGGCGGCGCTGTGGCGCGGCCTTTCGCAGTCCTACTTCAGCCGCGGCTATCTGGAAGAGGTGAACGCCGGCAACGCCAACACCTCCAACTGGCTGCAGGGCGGCGGCATCAACCAGGACGGCGAGATCCACGCCGTCAACAGCTTCGAAGCCTCGAGCTGCGGTACCGGTGCGTGCGCGGTGAAGGACGGCCTGAACCACGCCGCGGCGATCTGGAACCCGGAAGGCGACATGGGCGACATCGAGATCTGGGAGATGGCCGAGCCGCTCCTGTATCTCGGGCGCAACGTCAAGGCCAACTCCGGCGGCTACGGCAAGTATCGCGGCGGCTGCGGCTTCGAGACGCTGCGCATGGTGTGGAACGCCCAGGACTGGACGATGTTCTTCATGGGCAACGGCTTCATGAACAGCGACTGGGGAATGATGGGCGGCTACCCGTCGGCGACCGGCTATCGCTTCGAGGCGCACAAGACGGGTCTGGAGCAACGCATCGCGATCGGCGACTCGCTGCCCCTGGGCGGTGACCTCGACCCGACGCGTCCCGACTACGAGCGCCACATTGACGCGACCGCCGTGGTCAAGCGCGACAAGCAGTGCATGACCACCGAGGACTGCTACGACAACCACGACCTGTACCTGAACTACCTGCGCGGCGGCCCCGGCTTCGGCGACCCGATCGATCGCGAGCCGAAGGCGATCGAGAACGACCTGAACCAGAAGTTCCTGCTGCCGGAATACGCGCAGAAGGTCTATGGCGCGGTGTTCACGCAGGACGCGAAGGGTGTGTTCGCGGTGGATGTCGCGAAGACCGCGGCGCGGCGTGCCGAGATGCGCAAGGAGCGGCTCGCCCGCGCCCTGCCGACGCGCGAGTGGATGAAGGAGGAGCGCGAACGGATCATCAACAAGCACGCGGCCGTGCAGGTGCAGCACATGTTCGCGACGAGCTTCTCGCTGTCGGAGAAGTTCACGAAGGAGTTCAAGGCCTTCTGGAGCTTGCCGGAAAGCTGGCAGCTGCTGGAGACCGAGCTCGGCGTGCCGACCTACGGCTCCAAGCACCGCATGGACCTGTCGCTGCTGCCGGACGTCACCACCGTCGTCCAGGTCGAAGAGTAATCATCGAATCGAGGAGTTGGAAAATGTCTACCTACACCAATGAACAGGTCGCCCACCTCGTCGAAGGCTCGCTCGACTGGGAAACCACCTTCCGCATGCTGTCGATGCCCAAGGACAACAGCCGCTTCGAGCAGTACCTGAAGGCGCTGCAGGCCAAGGTCACGTTCCCGGACAAGATCGTGCTGCCGCTCGGGCCCCACCTCTACATCGTGCAGTCGGCGAAGACCAAGCAGTGGGTCACGATGTGCGACTGCGGCCACGAGTTCGGCGATTACCGCGAGAACTGGAAGTTGAACGCGGCGATCTACGTGCGCGACACCGAGGAGGCGATGACCGAGGTGTATCCCAAGCTGATGGCGCCGGATACCCAGTGGCAGGTGTACCGCGAGTACTACTGCCCGACCTGCGGCACGATGCACGACGTCGAGGCGCCGACCCCGTGGTATCCGGTGATCCACGACTTCGAGCCGGACATCGAGGCGTTCTACAAGGAATGGGTCGGCATGCCGATCCCTGAAAAGGCGGCCTGAGCCGTCCTCGCCGGGCGCTAGCCCGGCGCCTGCGGGCCGGCGCCTCCTTCGCGGGGCGCCGGCCGGGGCCCTCCGCGGGCCCGATCGAAATCCCGCATCAACCGACACCCATGTGGGGCGCGAGCCCTGCAGGGCCTCGGCTGCGCAAAAAAACGAAAGTCACGCGCCGTGCCCCGGCGTGGAGGAGAGAGTGATGCTGCGTCGATTGAGGAAATATGGAGGCGGCGCCCGCGGCGTCGTCACGTTGATGACGTCGTCCGCGCCGCTGGTGATCGTCGGCGGGCTGCTGTACGCCGGCCTGTTCGTGAAGGCCGAGGCGGTCGTGCAGAAGGTCGAGCCGCCGGCGATCGAGCGGCGCGACAGCTTCTACGCGGTCGCTGCCCCCGACGAGCGCGTGGTGTGGGCGGTCGGCTCCGGCGGCAAGATCGTGCGCAGCGAGGACGGCGGCCAGTCGTGGGTGCGCCAGGCCTCCGGCACCGACGTCAATCTGCAGGGCATCGCGGCGTGGGACGAGCAGGCGGCGATCGCGGTCGGCAACGACGGCGTGGTCGTCGTGACCGGCGATGCGGGGCGCGCCTGGACGCGCGCGGAGATCCCCGCCAGCAGCAATCCGAACAAGCTCTTCCGGGTGCGCATCGCCAACGGCACGGCCTGGGCGGTCGGTGAATTCGGCGCGCTGCTGCGCTCGGACGACCGCGGCGTGACCTGGGCGCGCGCGCTGCCCGAGAAGGACCGGGCGTGGAACGACATCGCCTTCGTCGGCGATGCAGGTTGGCTGGTGGGCGAGTTCGGCGCGCTGATGAAGAGCAGCGACGGCGGCGCGAACTGGGATCCGGTCGCCACGCCGAACAAGGTCAGCCTGATGGGCGTGGCCTTCCGCGATGCGCAGCATGGCGTCGCCGTCGGCCTGGCGGGCGCGCTGCTCGTGACGGCGGACGGCGGTGCGTCGTGGCAGCAGGTGCCGGCCTTCACGCGTGAGCACTTCTACAGCGTGATGTGGGACGAGGGGCGCTGGCTGGCGGTGGGCGACAAGGGCGTGATGGCGACCGCCCAGGCCGATGCCGGTCAGTGGCAGCTCGGCCGCGTCGCGGAAGGCGACGTGTCGTGGCGCACCCAGGTCGCACGCGCCGGTTCGCGCTATTTCCTCGCCGGCAGCAATCTCGCCGTGCTCGACGACGGCGCGCTGCGCGTCGCCGGCCACCAGCGCATGTGAGGGGGCGAGGATGAAGAACACGACATTCGGCAAGGTCGACGCGGCCTTCGCCTTCCTCATCCGCTTCCGCGCGCTGGTCGTCGTCGCGGTGGCGCTCGTGACGCTGGTGATGGGCTACCTGGCGAGCCAGATCGAGGTGAAGACCGTCTTCAGCGATCTGCTGCCGCGCAACCATCCCTACGTCGAGGTGAACCAGCGCTTCAAGCAGACCTTCGGCGGCTCGAACATGGTCAGCATCATGCTGGAGACGGAGCAGGGGGACATCTTCAACCCCGTCGTGCTCGGCAAGGTGCAGAAGCTCACCGTCGACCTGCAGCAGGTCGAGGGCGTCGATACCTACCAGATCATTTCGCTCGCGTCGAAGAAGATCAAGGAGGTGCGCGCCTCGACCGAGGGCGTGGAGTCGCGGCCGCTGATGTGGCCCGACCTGCCGCAGGGTGACGCCGAACTCGCGGCGCTGAAGGCGTCCGTGCTGAACAACCCGCTGGTCTACGGCCCCTATGTGTCGACGGACCTGAAGGCGACGCTCGTCACGCTCGACTTCAGCGACGGCAACATGAACTACACGAGGGCCTTCAACCAGCTGATGAAGCTGGCGGACGAGGCGGAGGGTGACGGCGTCCAGGTGCGCATCGTCGGCGAGCCGGTGCTCTACGGCTGGGTGAATCACTACCTGCACGAGACGCTGACGATCTTCTTCATTGCGGTGGCGGCGCTGGTCGTGCTGCTGTGCCTGATCACGCGCACCTGGCACGGCACGGTGCTGCCGTTGCTCGCCGGGCTGGTGAGCGCGGTGTGGGCGCTGGGGGCCGCGCGCCTGATGGGCTTCCACCTCGATCCGCTGGTCGTCGTCGTCGCCTTCCTGATCACCGCGCAGGCGATCTCGAACTCGGTGCAGCTCATCGCGCGCTTCGACGACGAGACGCGGCAGGGCACGCCCAGCGCCGCGGCGGCCGCAAGGGCCAGCGCGCGCAACCTGTTCAAGCCGAGCATGCTGGCGATCGTCGCCGATGCCGGCTGTGTGCTGGTCGTCGCGCTGACGCCGATCCCGCTGCTGCAGAAGATCTCCTTCATCGGCACGGTGTGGGTGCTGACGATCGCGGTGAGCGCGCTGGTCCTGACGCCGGTGATGCTGTCGTGGTTCGGCGCGCATCAGCGCTTCATCCACCCGGTGAACATCAATCCGCTGCTGATGCGCATCCTCGGGCTGTGCTCGGCGATCGTCACGACGCGCTGGCGCTACGCGGTGCTCGGGATGGCCGGTGTGGTGTTCGTCGTGTCGGGGCTGTACGCGTTCAACCTCAAGGTCGGCGACGCGAACCCCGGATCGCCGATCCTGTGGCCGGACTCGAGCTACAACCGCGACGCGGCGCAGATCAACCGCCAGTTCCAGGGCTCCGACCGGATGTTCGTCGTCGTCGCCGGCAAGGAGCCGGGGGCGCTGCGCGAGCCCGAGGTGCTCTCGAGCATGACGCGCTTCCAGAAGTACATGGAAGCGCAGCCGGAGGTCGGCGGCAGCATCTCGCTCGCGGACATCCTGCCGCAGGTGAACCGGGTGCTGCGCGAAGGCAACCCGATGTACCAGGAGCTCGGGAAGAGCGCCGACGAGAACAGCGAGCTGATGTACATGTTCGTGTCCGGCTCGGACCCGGGCGACATGGACCGCTACGCCGATGCCGACGCGAAGAACGGCGCGGTGACGCTGTTCTTCCGCGACCATCAGGGCGAGACGATCCGCACCGCGGTGGCGCGCGTGCGCGACTACGTCGAGCAGCATCCGGTGAAGAACGCCGAGTACCTGCTTGCGGGCGGCCTCGTCGGCGTGCTGGCGGCGGTGAACGAGGTGATCCTCGCCGGGCAGATCGAGGCCATCGCGCTCGCGCTGCTGGTGCTGGTGGTGTGCTGCACGATCACCTACCGCTCCACGGTCGCGGGCGTGTTCTTCATGATCCCCGTGCTGCTGTCGAACACGATCACCTTCAGCTACATGGCGTGGCAGGGCATCGGCATGAACATCAACACGCTGCCGGTGGTCGCGCTCGGCATCGGGCTGGGCGTCGATTACACCTTCTACATCGTCGATGGCATCCGCGAGAACCTGCACCGCTCGCACAACGTCGAGCGCGCGATCGTCAATGCGCTGACGGGCCCCGGCAAGGGCGTGCTGATCACGGCGATGACGCTGATCACCAGTGTCGTGCTGTGGCACTTCTCCTCCTTGCGCCTGCAGGCCGACATGGGCGTGCTGATCGCGCTGTGGCTGTTCATCTCGGCGTTCAGCGCGCTCTTCATCATGCCGGCCCTGGTCTATGTGTTCCGTCCGGAATTCATCGTCGGCAGCAAGCGCCGTCCCATCGAGCAGGCCGAGCCCGTGCTGGTCGGCTGACCCACCCCCGGCGGACGCGACGGGCAAGCTGCCGCGTCCGCCCGTGACCCCTTCAGAGCAGTGACAAAACGAAAAGGAGCGAGGAGATGAGGAGCAAGGGAGTATCGAAGATCAGGGCGTCGGTGCTGGCGGTGGCCGCCGCCCTGGCCGGGTTCGCAGGCGGGTCCGCACACGGTGCGGAGCTGACGGCGAACTATGAGGTCGCGGCTTTGCAGTCGGGCGACGCAGCCGTGAAGTCGTGGGCCGCCGACGACTTCAGTTTCAACCTGTCGGGCTATGCGCGCGGCTGGGTGTCGGTGAACCTCGAGGATCAGCCGGAGCTCAAGGCGATCGGCGAGAAGAGCAAGGGCAAGTTGTCGATGGTGCGCGGCTCGCTGCTGCTCGACGCCGACGCGAAGACCGGTGCGGTCAAGTGGAAGGCGATCGGCCGCGTCGATCGCGAATACAAGACCGACTACCTGAAGGACCTCGAGCGCCTGCGCGAAACGAACGGCACGGACCAGGGCGGCCACGCGAACAGCATCCTCGACAACTACAACCGCGGCGAGATCCGCGAGTTCTGGGCCGAGATCCCGTTGGGCGAGCGCGTCACCGTCAAGGCCGGCAAGCAGCAGCTGGTGTGGGGCGAGTCGGACTTCTTCCACGCGATGGACCTGGTGCACGGCTACGACCTGTCGTGGCGCCTGTTCTTCGAGGGCGAGAACGAGGAGTGGCGCAAGCCGCTGACGCTGATCTCGACCAAGATCCGCGTGCCCGAGGCCGACGGCATGCTGGCGGCCTACATCCGCCCCGGCGTCGACCGCTGCCAGGACATCGGCAACACCTACGATATCCAGGGCGGGCGCTGGTTCTTCCAGCCCTACCGCGGCTTCGACCTCACGGCGGTCACCGACAAGGACTGTGACCACCCGTCGGGCGACTACCGCGACGTCACGGGCGGCGTGCGCTGGTCGGGCGAGGCCTTCGGCCTGAACTACTCCTTGGCGTGGCTCACGACCTTCTCGGCCGACCCGGTCGCGAACTCGGCGTTCAGGCCCTACAAGAAGGCGCCCGAAGGCGCGGTGTTCGACCGCATCCACCCGCAGATCGACGTCTACGGCATGACCGTCAGCGGCTACAGCGCGACGCTCGACGCCGTGCTCAGCGCCGAGATGGCCTACACCAAGGATCAGCCCTACAACATCGGGACGGGCGCGTTCCTCGATCCGGTGGTGCCCGGCAACGTCGGCATCGGCCTCGGCGGCGTGAAGCTCAAGGACACGCTGACGACGATGCTGCGCATCGACAAGGACCTCGACCTGCAAGGGATCTTCGGCACGTCGCGGCCCTCGTTCTCGTCGATCCAGCTGTTCGACACGCAGGTGCTGAACTTCAAGGAGTCGGACGACCTCGTGCGTCTCTTTGCGTACGGCACGCCGCTCACCGAGCACAACACCATCCTCACCGCCTTCACGACGCTGAACTACCGCAACGACACGATCAACCCGGGTTTCGCGATCGGCTTCGACCTCAGCCACGGCGGCGGCTTCGCGATCCCCAGCCTGTCGCTGACGCTCAACGACGAATGGCTCGCGCGCATCGAGGCGGACATCTTCTGGAGCGGCAACCGTTCGAACAAGGTGGCCTTCAGCGGCCAGCGCTCGCAGCTCTTCGGCTACTTCGACAACGCCAGCCAGCTCGTTTTCCGCTTGACCCGGCAGTTCTGAAAAAAGAGGAGACACACCATGCACAAGCAACTCCGACCCGCCGCCCGTCCCTCGGTGCGGCAACTCGCGACCGGCGGCACCCTCGGCCTGATGCTCCTGCTCGGCGCCCACGGCGCGCACGCCAAGGTGCTCGAGCCCGGCTTCATCATCACCAAGGACAACCTCGCGAGCGTCAAGAACGACACCTTCGAGGGCAAGACCATAGCCAGCATGATCCCCGAGAAGCTCGAGTGGATGATCACGAACTATGGTCTGACGATCAAGATCGCGAACTCGAAGAAGATCGAGATGGACCCGAAGTACGTCGAGGCGACGAAGAAGTGGTCGAAGGAGGTCAAGTTCAATCCCGCCGACCGCACGATCAGCGGCTGGAAGGCGGGCATGCCGTTCCCGCCCGAGACGATCAAGATGGACGACCCGAACGCGGGCGACAAGGTGATCTGGAACCTGCGCGCGGCGACCTACGGGGCGACGATGGATCTGCGTGACATCGCCTGGGTGTTCCTCGACGCGAAGAAGGGCTACGAGCGCGTGCAGGCTTTCCAGTCGCGCCGCTACTACATGGAAGGGCGGCTCGACGGTGGGCCGATCTCGGTCGGCGACGGCGACATCTCGCAGAAGACCTATTTCGTCGCCCACTACCCGCAGGACATCCGCGGCCTGGGGACCTTCTCGGTGCGCTACAACCAGCCCGACTCGGCCAAGCCGGACGACTCGTACGCCTACCTGAAGTCGGTGCGGCGCACGCGGCGCCTCTCGGGCGGCGCGTGGATGGACCCGATCGGCGGCACCGACCAGCTCTACGACGACTGGGACATCTGGGACGCGTGGCCGACCAAGTACACGCAGAACAAACTCGTCGAGAAGCGCTGGGTGCTCGCGATCGCGCACAGCCCGGAGGTCAGCGTCGACACCACGCAGCCATGGAGCGAACCGCAGAAGCGCTTCCCGCGCATCAACATGGCCGAGCCGCCGTTCGCCAATCCGGCGAAGGACGTCGAGTGGGAGCCGCGCGAGGTGTACGTCGTGGAAGGCACGCCGCCCGCCGAGCATCCGTACAGCAAGAAGGTCGCGTACATCGAGGTCGATTTCCCGCGCCCCTACCTGGGCTACGCGCTCGACCGCAAGGGCGAGTTCTGGAAGATGTTCATCTTCCAGAATCGGCCTGACACGGGCGACGACGGCTACAAGGCGGTGATGCCGGTCGTCGGCCACATCATCGACGTCAAGCGCGGCCATGCGACCAACTGGTCGTCGAACATGAAATCGAATCCGAAAGGCGTGAAGGACACCGACGTGTCGCTGAACGTCCTCGAGGAAGTCGCGACCGGGACGGGTCGCTGACCGCGTCGCCGCGAGGCGCGCCGAAACCGCAGTCTCCCCTTTGGTCCGCCCCAATCACGTTCGGGGCGGACACTTTTCGCGGGGAAGGACGGCGCACATCGCGGCAGCGACATCGACCAGGGAGGACCCTGCCATGAACACCTATACCGCGACGGGCTGCGACTGGGCCGACACGCAGCTCGCACGCTTCATCCGCCGCCACGGCGACCGCGACCTCGACGCACTGCGCGAGCGCGCGGCCTGCGAGCCGGCGCGCTTCTGGGACCAGGTGCTCGACGCGATCGACCTGCGCTGGGTGACGCCGTACCGGCAGACGCTCGATCTTTCGGGCGGCGTCATGTGGCCCAAGTGGTTCGTCGGCGGGCGGCTCGACCTCGTCGACAACCTTGTCGGCAGGCACGCCCGCGCGACGCCGACGAAGATCGCGATCCGCTGGGAAGGCGACCGCGGCGAACTGCGCACGATCAGCTACGCGGAGCTCGCGGCCGAGGTCGAGCGCGTCGCCGCCGGCCTGCGCGCGCTCGGCGTAGGCGAGGGCGACCGCATCGCGCTCTACCTGCCGATGATCCCCGAGGCGGCCGTGATGATGCTCGCGGCGACGCGCATCGGCGCGATCTTCATCCCGTTCTTCTCCGGTTACGGCGCGGATTCGGTGGCACAGCGCGTGCAGGACTGCGACGCGCGGCTGCTCGTGTGCGCGAACGGCTACTACCGCCGCGGCAAGCGCGTCGACATGCTCGCGGATGCCCGCGCCGCGGTCAGGGAATGCCCCTCGCTGCGCCAGCTCATCGTCGTCGACCGTCTCGGCTCCGGCCTCAGCGCCGAGGTAGGCGGGAGGGGGGGCGCGAGCGGCGACTGCATCGAGTTCGACTTCCGGCGGCTGCCCGTGTCGGTGTCCACCTGCCCGCTGACGGCCTTTCCCGCCGAGCAGACCCTGATGCTGATCTACACCTCCGGCACCACCGGCAAGCCCAAGGGCGTCGTGCACACGCACGCCGGCTTCCCGGTGAAGGCGGCGCAGGACCTGCAGATGGCCTTCGACCTGCGCGCCGACGACACGCTGATGTGGGTCACCGACATGGGCTGGCTGATGGGGCCGTGGATGGTCTACGGCGGCCTGATGCTCGGCGCGACCCTCGTGTTCTACGAAGGCACGCCCGACTACCCCGATGCGGGCCGCCTGTGGGAGGTCGTCGAACGCCACGGCGTCACGCATTTCGGCCTGTCGCCGACGCTCGTGCGCCTGCTGATGGCGCATGAAGGCAGCATTCCGGCGCCGCACTCGATCGCGACGCTGCGGGTGTTCGGCTCGACCGGCGAGGCGTGGAACGAGGCGCCGTGGCTGTGGCTGTTCGAGCAGGTCGGCCGCTCGCGCCGGCCGATCATCAACTACTCGGGCGGCACCGAGATCGGCGGCGGCATCCTCGCGTGTTTCCCCGGCCTGTCGCAGAAGCCCGGTTCGTTCAACGGGGCCATCCCCGGCGTCGCCGCCGACGTGCTCGACGCCGAAGGCCGCCCGGTGCGCGGCAGCGTCGGCGAGCTCGCGATCAGGCAACCCTGGCCCGGCATGACCAACGGCTTCTGGCGCGACCCCGACCGCTACCGCGACGCGTACTGGTCGGTGTGGCCCGACGTGTGGGTGCATGGCGACTGGGCGCGCATTGACGAGGACGGCCACTGGTTCGTGCATGGGCGCAGCGACGACACCATCAAGGTCGCCGGCAAGCGCGTCGGGCCCGCCGATTTCGAATCGGCGCTGGTGTCGCATCCGCTGGTCGTCGAGGCGGTCGCGGTCGGCGTGCCCGACGCGATCAAGGGCGAGGCCGTCGTGTGCTTCGTCACCGTCGCGGACCGCGATCTGGCCGGTCGTCCTTGGGACGAGGTGGAAGCCGAGCTCGTCGAGCACGTCGGGCGTCAGCTCGGCAAGCCGCTGCGCCCCGCCCGCGTGCATCGCGTCGACGCGATCCCCAAGACCCGCAACGGCAAGACGGTGCGACGCGTGATGCGCGGCGCCTACCTCGGCACCGGGCTCGGCGACCTGTCCTCCATCGAGAACCCCGACGCAATCGAAGCCGTCGGCGCGCTGGGCCGGGCCCCCGCCCGGTTGCGGCCGATGCGCTGCCAACCTGATTCACACACGAGGAGAACATCATGAGCAAGCTTTACCCCGATGCGCAGGCCGCGCTGGCGGAAGTCGTGCGCGACGGCCAGACCGTCGCCGTCGGCGGCTTCGGCCTGTGCGGCATCCCCGAGATGCTGATCCACGGCCTGCGCGACGCGAAGGTCAAGGACCTGACCGTGATCAGCAACAACGCCGGCGTGGACGGCGTCGGTCTCGGCCTGCTGCTCGCGACGCGGCAGATCCGCAAGATGGTCGCGTCCTACGTCGGCGAGAACGCCGAATTCGAGCGCCAGCTCCTGTCCGGCGAGCTGGAGGTCGAGCTCACGCCGCAGGGCACGCTCGCCGAGAAGCTGCGCGCGGGCGGTGCCGGCATCCCGGCCTTCTACACCCGCACCGGCGTCGGCACGCTGGTGGCCGAAGGCAAGGAGGAGCGCGACATCGACGGCAAGCGCTACCTGCTGGAGCGCTCGCTCACCGCCGACATCGCGCTGGTGAAGGCGTGGAAGGCGGACCGCGCGGGCAACCTCGTGTATCGCAAGACCGCGCGCAACTTCAACCCGGTCGTCGCGACCGCCGGCCGCATCACCGTCGCCGAAGTCGAGGAGCTGGTCGAGAACGGCACCCTCGACCCCGACCACATCCACACCCCCGGCGTCTTCGTCCAGCGCATCGTCGTCAATCCGCGCCCGGCGAAGCACATCGAACAACGCACGACACGGCAGGAGTAAGTCATGGCCTGGACACGCAACGACATGGCGCGCCGCGCCGCGCAGGAACTGCGCAGCGGCTTCTACGTGAACCTCGGCATCGGCATGCCGACCCTGGTCGCGAACCACATCCCGCCCGGCATGGACGTGTGGCTGCAGTCTGAAAACGGCCTGCTCGGCATCGGCCCGTTCCCGACCGAATCCGAGGTCGACGCCGATCTCATCAACGCCGGCAAGCAGACCGTCACGACGCTCGCCGGCAGCAGCATCTTCAGCAGCGCCGACTCCTTCGCGATGATCCGCGGCGGCCACATCGACCTCGCGATCCTCGGCGCGATGCAGGTCAGCGAGCACGGCGACCTCGCCAACTGGATGATCCCCGGCAAGCTCGTGAAGGGCATGGGCGGCGCGATGGACCTCGTCGCCGGCGTGCGGCGCGTGATCGTGATGATGGAGCACTGCAGCAAGGACGGCGCGCCGAAGATCCTGCGCCACTGCGAGCTGCCGCTCACCGGCGTCGGCGTCGTGAACCGCATCATCACCGACCTGTGCGTGCTCGACGTCACCCCGACCGGCCTGCGCCTCGTCGAAACCGCGCCGGGCGTCGATGTCGGCGACGTCCTCGCCTGCACCGGCGCACCGATCGAACCCGGCGAGCTCATGCCCGCCTGATCCGTCCGGCCGACCGTACGATTTTCGAACGCCGTTCGGACGGAAGCGTCCGGAAATCGTACGGTCGCCCCTCGCGGAAGGCCACCGCGGCGAGCAGGGCTGCGCGAAGGGCGTTGGGCCATTTCCCCCGCGAAAGGGTTCCGCGGCGCGAGCGAAAAACAGTTTAAGCAAATCCTGTTTCTGGCATCTCCTTTGCTATGATTTCTAGACGCGAGCACCTCGTTGCACGCGCTTTCGCCGGAGACTTCACGCACCGCAAAACACACACAACGCGCTTTCGCCTGCAGAACTTACAGGACCCGGTCCAACTGGCCGCGCACGACGCGGCTCGCGGCGGAGAGCGCTTACCGGAGGAGAGACTTGATGACACGGGTGCCCGAAGGGCAGATGTTTTCCGACCCGGGTAGCGACGCCGCCGTGATGGCAGCGTGGGAGCGCTTTCTCGACGGCGAGAGCCGTCCGTCCGATTCCTTGCGCACGCTCGTCGACCGTTCGTGGCAGCGTTGCCAGCAGCACAACGTCGATCCCGACAAGCGCAGCGCACCGCCTCCGGTCGAAGAGTCGATGCTGGCTTCGATGAAGGAACACCACGGCGAGCTGTTGCTGGCCAGCGCCCCGATCATGGCCTGTGCGCGCGATTTCCTCGCCGAAACCGGCACCGTGATGGCGCTGGCCGACACGAGCTGCACGATCCTGACGATGGAGGGCGACAATCCGACCATCGGGACCGCCGAGAGCATCCACCTGCTGCCGGGGGTCTCGTGGAGCGAACGCATCTGCGGCACGAACGCGATCGGCACCGCGCTGGCAGTCGGTGAACCGGTGCAGATCCACTCCGCCGAGCACTATTGCGCGGGAATCAAGCGCTGGACCTGTTCGGCGACGGTGATCCGCCACCCGCACGACGGCGAGATCATCGGCGTGGTCGACGTCTCCGGCCTGTCCGAAACCTACAACCGCCAGAGCCTGGCGCTGGTCGTCACGACCGCGAGCCGCATCGAGAACAAGATCGCGATGCGCGAGATGGAGCGGCGCTACCACCTCCTCGAAGCCTCGCTGCAGCGCTGGACCAACGGCACCGACGGCCTCGTGCTGTTCGACCGCCGCGGCTATCCGGTGCGCGCCAACGAGATCGCGCAGGCGGCGATGACCGCGCTCGGTGCCGACCTCGACCTATCCGCGCCGCGCCGCATCATGGCGTTGGCGGTCGGCGACAACGGCGAACTCGTGCGCACGCCGGCGCTTCCCGTTTGGCTGCAGCCCGACTGGCTGGAGCCGGTATATGGCGCACAGGGGCAGCGCCTCGGCACCCTGCTCGTGCTGCCGCTGCCGCGCATCGGGCGCGCCATCTCCGGGGAAGGCGCACGCCGCCTCGCCCGCGAGTCGGCGGTGGCCGCGAACGACATGCCCTCCGGTTTCACCGCCATCATCACCGGCGACCCCGCGCTGCGCGAAGCCGTGCGCAAGGCCGACCAGCTCGCGCGCTCCAAGGTGCCGGTGCTGCTGCTGGGCGAGACGGGTGTCGGCAAGGAGGAGTTCGCCCAGGGCCTGCACAAGGCCAGCCCCTTCCGCGACGGCCCCTACGTCGCGCTGAACTGCGGCGGCCTGTCGCGCGAGCTCCTCGCCAGCGAGCTTTTCGGCTATGTCGACGGTGCCTTCACCGGCGCGCGGCGCGGCGGCATGGTCGGCAAGATCGAGGCGGCCAACGGCGGCACGCTGTTCCTCGACGAGATCGGCGAGATGCCGCTCGACCTGCAGCCGCATCTGCTGCGCGTGCTCGAGCAGAGCGAGATCTACCGCCTGGGCGAGAACGTGCCGCGCAAGGTCAGCTTCCGCCTCATCGCCGCGACCCACCGCGACCTGCGCAAGGAAGTCGCCGATGGCCGCTTCCGCATGGACTTCTTCTACCGCGTCGCGGTGACCTCGATCCGCATCCCGCCGCTGCGCGATCGCGTCGGCGACGTGCGCGAACTCGCCCGGCACTTCGTCGAGCGCTTCTCGAAACAGCACGAGCTCGGTCCGCGCCGTTTCGACGACGAGCTCCTCGCCCGGCTCGAGGGCTACAACTGGCCGGGCAACGTGCGCGAACTGAGGAACGTCGTCGAGAGCGTGCTGCTGATGAGCGACGGCGAGTGCGTCGGTATCGACGCGCTGCCGCCGGAGCTGCTCGGCATGGCCGATCCCCCGGTCAGCGCGCCGGTCGCGACCGCGCTCGGCGCGCTCGCGACCAAGGTGCCGGTGGGCAGCATCGCGGAGAGCGAGGCGGAGCTGATCCGCCGCGCGATCGCCGCCACCCACGGCAACCTCACGCGCGCCGCGCGCGAGCTCGACATCGCGAAGAGCACGCTGTACCAGAAGGTGAAGCTGTACGGCCTGGAGCACGACATCGGACGGGGGCGCGCCGGCTGAAGGCGTAATCAGAACCTGCGCGATTTCTCGCGCCGCCTGCGCGGCTACGCCTGGTCCGCGAGCCGCGCATGCAGGGCGCCCTGCATGCGCCGCAGCGCTTCGCCGAGGAGCGCGCGCGGGCAGCCGAAGTTCAGGCGCACGAAGCCGGGCATGCCGAAGGGGGCGCCATCGGACAGGCCGACGCCGGCGTCCTCGAAGAAGCGCATCGGGTCTTCGAGGCCGGCGCCGCGGCAGTCGATCCACGCGAGGTAGGTCGCTTCGGGCCGCGTCGTCGCGAGGCCGGGCATCGACGCGACGGCGTCCAGCACCAGGTCGAGGTTGCCGCGCAGGTAGTCGAGCAGGGCCGCGCGCCACGGCCCGCCGTCGCGGTATGCGGCTTCGGCGGCGACAAGGCCGAGCAGGTTGTTGTGCGGGACGACGCCGCGCATCTCGTGGCGGAAGCGTCGGCGCAGCCCGGGATCGGGAATGATCGCCAGCGCGCAGTAGAGCGCGGGGATGTTCCACGTCTTGGACGGCGCCATCAGCGTGATCGTGCGGCGGGCGGTCGCTGCGTCGAGCGCGGCGATCGGGATGTGTGGCGTGGCCGGATCGAGGACCAGGCCGCAGTGGATCTCGTCGGAACAGATCGTCAGGTCGTGCCGTTCGGCGAGGCCGGCGAGCCAGGTGAGTTCATCGCGGTCGAACACGCGGCCGACCGGGTTGTGCGGGTTGCATAGCATCAGCAGGCGCGTGCGCGCGGTGATGGCATCTTCCACTTCCGCGCGGTCCCACCCCCAGCGGCCCTTATCGAGTTTCAGCGCGCGCGTGACCAGGCGCCGGTCGCTGTTGCCGGGCGCGGTGAGGAAGGGCGGATATACGGGAGTCGCGGTGAACACTTCGTCGCCGGCTTCGCCGGTGGCGCGGCACGCGAGGTTGAAGCCGGTGACGACGCCCGGCAGCCACACGATCCAGTCCGCCTCGATGCGCCAGCCGTGGTCGCGGGCGATGCCGTCGATGACGGCTTCCGAGATGCTGGGCCAGGGGTCGGTGTAGCCGAAGACGCGGTGGTCGATGCGTGCGCGGATCGCATCGATGACCGGCGGCGGCGCGGGGAAGTCCATGTCCGCGACCCACAGCGGCAGCACGTCGCGTCCGGCGTAGCGGCTCCATTTCTCGCCGGGCACGGCACGGCGGTCGGGAACGTGGTCGAAATCGAATGGCGCGGAGGACATGGTTGCGGATCCTGCGTGGTGGAATGGGTAGGTTGGGGATTTCCCTTCGGGAATTGTCCGTGGGCGAGGGATACAATTACACAAAAACGACCCGCTGGCGTTGGAGGAAGACAATCGTGCAACACCTCACGGCCCACCCCGATGGCATTCTCGCGGTGGACTCCGGCTACTGCCACCCCGGCCTTGCGGCCATTCACCTGATCATCCACGAGGGGCGTGCCGCCGTCGTGGACACCGGCACCAATGCGTCGGCGCCGCGCGTGTTGACGGCGCTGGCCGCGGCCGGGATCGTGCCGGAGCGCGTGCAGTGGGTGATCCTGACGCATATCCACCTCGATCACGCCGGCGGCGCCGGCAGCCTGATGTGCGCGTTCCCGAACGCGAAGCTCGTCGTCCATCCGCGCGGCGCGCGCCACATGATCGATCCGGCGAAGCTGTGGGAAGGCACGTCCGCCGTGTACGGCGCGGAGCGCGCCTTCGCGTTGTACGGTCGGCTGGCGCCGGTCGAGGCCGGGCGCATCGTCGCCACCGAGGAGGACATGGTCCTCGATCTGGGTACGCGCAGGCTGCGCATCCTGCACACGCCGGGGCATGCGAAGCACCACATCTGCATCTGGGACGAGACCGCGCGCGCCTTCTTCTCCGGCGACACCTTCGGGCTGTCGTACCGCGAGTTCGACGTCGATGGCCGGCCGTCGGTGTATCCGACGACGACGCCGACGCAGTTCGAACCGGACGCGCTGCACGAGTCGATCGACCGGCTGGTGAGCTATCGCCCCGATGCGATGTACCTGACCCACTACAGCCGCGTGACCGGCGTGGACCGGCTCGCCGCGGACCTGCACCGGCTGATCGACACCCAGATCGCGGTCGCGCGCGCGGCGCGCGGGGATGGGGTCGCCCGCCACGTCGAGATCCTCGCGGGGCTGGAGCAGATCGTGCGCGAGGAGGCCGAACGTCATGGCTGGCCGCTGTCGGAAGAGGAAATCTTCAGGGTGCTGCGGACCGATCTCGAGCTCAATGCGCAGGGCCTGGGGATCTGGCTCGACGACTGTGCGCTGCGCGAGCTGAGCACCGCCTGATCCGCGACGCGCCCGGCGTCTAGGGCGTCGCGTCGGCGGGGCGGGCCTGCAGCGCCTCGTACTTCGCCCGCGCCGCCGCGTCGCCCTGCAGTGCCGCCTGCGCGTACCAGTGCTCGGCCTGGCGAAGGTCCGCGGGCACCCCTTCTCCCGATTCGTACATCGAAGCGACGATGTACTGCGCGCCGGCGTGCCCCGCGCGCGCCGCGGCGAGGTACCAGCGCGCGGCCGCCGTGAAATCCAGCGGCATGCCGTGGCCGACGTAGTACATGGTCGCGAGGTTGACCTGGGCGTCCGTGTGCCCCTGCTCGGCGGCGCGGCGGTACCACTCCGCCGCGATGGGGAGCGATTTAGCGACGCCGCTGCCGCGGTCGTACAGCAGCGCGAAGTTGAACTGTGCCTGCGCGAGGCCCGCGCCGGCCGCTCGCCTGAGCCAGCGCCATGCGGCGTCGGGTTCCGGCGCGGCGGTCTCCTTGCGGAACAGCATCATCGCGAGGTTGAACTGGGCGAGCCGGTTGCCGGCGCGCGCGGCGCGGTCGAAGAGCTGCGCGGCTTCGTCGAAACGGCCGGCCTCGTAGGCGCTGACCGCGTTTTGCGCGAGCGCGGCCGGGGGCGTGGAATCGGCGCGGGCGGGGGCGTGGGCGGTTGCGGTGCCGAGCAGGCCGGCGGCCAGCAGCGTACGGCATGCCAGATGGCGCATCGTGGGTCCTCCAATGGCCCATTGGAGCGGAGGCGCGCAGGCGAGTTCATCGCGGCCGCGCTGCGGTAACATCCGCGCTTCTGCGTGCAACGGTAATTGCCATGTCCGGCCCCAGTCCCGAATCCCCTGTCGAAGTCGATCGCGAGCGCCGTTTCGGCGGCATCGCCCGCCTGTACGGGGCCGATGCGCCCGCGCGCCTAGACGCCGCGCATGCGTGCGTGATCGGCGTCGGCGGCGTCGGCTCGTGGATCGCGGAAGCGCTGGCGCGCAGCGGCGTGGGGCGCATCACGCTGATCGATCTCGACCATGTCGCCGAGTCAAACATCAATCGCCAGATCCACGCGCTCGACCCGACGCTGGGACAGGCCAAGGTGCTGGCGATGGCCGAGCGCATCCGTGCGATCAATCCGCATGCGCGTGTCGAGGTGGTCGAGGATTTCGTCACGACGGACAACGCGGCGGACCTGCTGCAGGGCTTCGACGTCGTTGTCGATGCGATCGACAACGTGCGCGCCAAGGTCGCGATCGTGCTGGTGTGCCGTCGGCGGCGCATCCCGCTGATCGTCGCCGGCGGCGCCGGCGGCAAGACCGATCCGGGCCGCATCCGCGTCGACGACCTGTCGCGCACCGAGCAGGACCCGCTGCTCGCCAAGGTGAGGAAGCGCCTGCGCAGCGAGCACGGCTTTCCGCGCAATCCCAAGCGCCCGTTCGGCATCGAGGCGGTGTATTCGTGCGAGCCGCTGCGCCTCGACGACCTCGCGTGCGACCTGCCGCACGGGCCGCAGGGGCTGGCGTGCGCGGGCTACGGCTCGAGCGTCGCGGTGACGGCCTCGGTCGGCATGTTCGCCGCCGCGCGCGCGATCGAACGTCTGCTCGCGCCGCCGGTCGACGCCAGTTCCGAAACTGTCGAGAGCGAATCATGAGCGACGCACATGCGGTGGTGCTGTTCGGACACGGCGCCCGCGATCCCGAATGGGCGCGGCCGATGCAGCGCACGCGCGATCATCTGCGCACGCAGGCGCCCGGGCTGCGCGTCGAGTTGGCCTTCCTCGAATTCATGACGCCGACGCTCGAAGACGCGATCGCCGCGCTGGCGCGCGACGGCATGCGGCATATCACCGTCGTGCCGATGTTCATCGCCCAGGGCGGGCATCTGAAGAGCGACGTGCCCCGGCTCCTCGCCAGCGCGCGCGCGCTTCATCCCGGTTGCGAGATCACGCTCGCGCCAGCGGTCGGCGAGGCGGACGGCGTGATCGCCGCGATGGCGCGCTACGCGCTGGGGTGCAGCGGGGTGGCTTCCGCCGCGGACTGAGCGGCCCGGCAACGCATAGCGGTTGCCCTCATTCCTGTTGACTCGGCTGAATATAAGAATAAACTTATATTCATGACGAGATATTCCATCATCCGGATCGTGTTGCCTGCGCTTGCGCTGGTCATTGCTCCCCTGGCGCAGGCGCAGGTGCCGACGCAGCGCATCGAGGCGCGCGCGGTCGGCCTGACCCATCCTGCCGAGGCCACGCTGGAGGCGGTGCACCAGGCCACGCTCGCGGCGCAGGTCCCCGGTCGCATCGTCGAACTCAAGGTCGATGCCGGCGACCGCGTCGCGAAGGGGCAGGTGCTGCTGCGCATCGACGCGGCCGAGGCGAGCCAGGCCGTCGCCGGCGCCGAAGCCGGCATCGCGCAGGCCCAGGCCAATCAGATCAACGCGAAAGCGGCGTACGAGCGCACGAAGACGCTCGTCGAGCGCAAGTTCGTCAGCCAGTCGGCGCTCGATCAGGCCAGGGCGTCGTTCGACGCCGCCGAGGCCCAGCTGCGCGCGGCGCGCGCGGGGCGCGGCCAGGCGGCGACGGTGCAAGGCTACACGACGATCGTCGCGCCGCTCGCGGGGCTGGTCGCGGCGCGCCACGTCGAGCTCGGCGAGATGGCGCAGCCGGGGCGGCAGCTCGTGACCGTGTACGACCCCGCAGCGATGCGTGCCGTGGTTGATGTGCCGCAGCAGCGCCTCGCCGGCCTCGTGCCCGGGCAGATCCGCGCGCGTGTCGAGCTGCCCGATTCCGGCCGCTGGCTCGATGCCGCGAGCGTCACGGTGTTGCCGGCGGCCGATCCGCGCACGCACACGGTGCGCGTGCGTGTCGACCTGCCAGCGAACGCCGAAGGCCTCGTGCCGGGGACCTTCGCGCGCGTGCATTTCGCGACCGGCGAAGGCTCGCGCATCGCCGTCCCGGCCGCTGCAATCCTGCGCCGCGGCGAAGTGACCGGCGTCTACGTCGCCGACGGCAAGGGCGGCTTCGCGCTGCGCCAGATCCGCGCGGGCGAGCCGCTGGAGGACGGCAGCGTCGAGGTGCTGGCGGGGCTCGCCGGGGGCGAGGAGGTCGCGCTCGATCCGGTGCAGGCCGGCATTGTGATGCGTGCCGCCCGCAGCGGCGCCGCGCGCTGAGGGGGCATCGATGAGCCTCGGCATCTCCGGCCGCATCGCCGGCGCCTTCCAGCGCAACGCGCTGACGCCGCTCCTCGCGCTGATCCTGCTGCTGATGGGCGTGTTCGCGACGCTCGTGACGCCCAAGGAGGAAGAGCCGCAGATCGACGTCACGATGGCGAACGTGCTGGTGCCCTTCCCGGGCGCCTCCGCGCGCGACGTCGAGGCGCTGGTCGCGCGCCCCGCCGAACAGGTCCTGTCGCGCATGGCGGGTGTCGAGCACGTGTATTCCGTGTCGCGCCCCGGCATGGCGGTGATCACGGTGCAGTTCGAGGTCGGCGTGCCGAACCAGGACGCATTGGTGCGCCTCTACGACACCGTGCATTCGAACAAGGACTGGCTGAGCCCGCAGCTCGGCGTCGGCGAGCCCATCGTCAAGCCCAAGGGCATCGACGACGTGCCGATCGTGAGCCTGACCTTCTGGACTGCCGACCCGGAGCGCACCGGCTTCGACATGCAGCAGGTGTCGCGCGCGGTGGAGCTCGAGATCAAGCGCATCGAGGGCACGCGCGACGTCACGACCATCGGTGGACCGGGGCACGTCGTGCGCGTGCTGATGGACACCCAGCGCATGAATGCACACGGCGTCACCGCGCAGGACGTGCGCGCGGCACTGCAACTCGCGAACGCGTCGCAGCCGGCGGGCAGCCTCGTCGCCGGCAACCGCGAGGTGCTGGTGCAGACCGGCACCTATCTCGAATCGGCCGAGGACGTGCGCAGCCTCGTCGTCGGCGCCGCTGGCGGCAAGCCGGTGTTCATGCGCGACGTCGCGCGCATCGAGGACGGCCCGGACCAGCCGACGCAGTACGTGTGGTTCGGCACCGGCGCGGCCGCGGACAAGGTCGGCATCGCCGAGCGGGGCGTGTTCCCCGCGGTCACGCTGGCGGTGTCGAAGAAGCCGGGTGCGAACGCCGCGGATGTCGCCGATGACGTGCTCGCGCGCGCCGAGGCGCTGCGCGGCGAGCTGATCCCCGAGGGCGTGCAGTTCACCGTCACGCGCAACTACGGCCAGACCGCCAACGACAAGGCCAACACGCTGATCGGCAAGCTCGTGTTCGCGACCTCCGCGGTCGTGCTGCTGGTGTTCTTCGCGCTCGGCCGGCGCGAGGCGCTGATTGTCGGCGTCGCGGTGGGCCTGACACTCGCGGCGACGCTGTTCGCGTCCTGGGCGTGGGGTTTCACGCTCAATCGCGTCAGCCTTTTCGCGCTGATCTTCTCGATCGGCATCCTCGTCGATGACGCGATCGTTGTGGTGGAGAACATCCACCGCTGGCACACGCTGGAGCCCGACACGCCGCTGTGGCAGCTCATCCCGCGCGCGGTGGACGAGGTCGGCGGGCCGACGATCCTCGCGACCTTCACGGTGATCGCGGCGCTGCTGCCGATGGCCTTCGTCACCGGCCTGATGGGGCCGTACATGAGCCCGATCCCGATCAACGCGTCGATGGGCATGTTCATCTCGCTCGCGGTGGCGTTCGTCGTGACGCCGTGGCTCGCGCAGCGCCTCCTCAAATCCGTCGATGCGCACCACCACGAGGGCGAGGACAAGCTCACCGCACGCCTCGACCGCGTCTTCCGCCGCACCATGTCGCCGATGCTCGACCCCGTGCGCGGCGGCGGCGCGCGCCTCAAGCTGTGGCTGATCGTCGTCGCGCTGATCGTCGTGTCGGTCGCGCTGCCGGTGTTCAAGCTCGTCGCGCTGAAGATGCTGCCGCTCGACAACAAGAGCGAGTTCCAGGTCGTGCTCGACATGCCGGTCGATACGCCGGTCGAGGAAACCGCGCGCGTGCTGCGGGATATCGGCGGATACCTCGGCACGGTCGAGGAGGTCAGCGACTGGCAGGCCTACGCCGGCACCGCGAGCCCGATCAACTTCAACGGCCTGGTGCGCCAGTACTACCTGCGCAGCGGCCCCGAGGTCGGCGATATCCAGGTGAACCTGGTCGACAAGGCGCATCGCGATCGCAAGAGCCACGAGATCGCCACCGCCGTGCGCGCCGAGGTCACGCGCATTGCGCGCGCGGCGGGCGGCAACGCGAAGACCGTCGAGGTGCCGCCCGGCCCGCCGGTGCTGTCGCCCATCGTCGCCGAGGTGTACGGGCCGGACTACGCGGGCCAGACCCTGGTTGCGCGCAAGGTCCGCGCAGCGTTCGAGGGCACGGCGGACATCGTGGATGTCGACGACACCGTCGACGAGGCCGCGCCCAAGCTCGTGCTGCGCGTCGATCAGGCCAAGGCCGCGCGCATGGGCGTGGCCCAGGCCGACATCGTCGAGGTCGTGCGCCTCGGGCTGTCCGGCGAGGACGTCACACCGATCCACGGCGGCGACAACAAGTACGAGATCCCGGTGCGCATCCAGCTGCCGTCCGAGCGCCAGTCCAGCGTCGACGCGCTGCTCGCGCTCAAGGTGCGTGCACGCGACGGCACGCTGGTGTCGGTGTCGGAACTCGTCACGGTGCAGGAGAGCACGCGCGAGCAGGTGATCTACCGCAAGGACCTGCTGCCCGTCGTGTACGTGACGGGCGACATGAGCGGCCATCTGGATTCGCCGCTCTACGGCATGTTCGACATCCGCGCGCAGATCCGCGACATGCCGCTCGCCGGCGCGCCGGGCCTCGCCGGGAGGCTGGACGAATGGTTCATCCGCCAGCCCGCGGAGGCCTACGCGGGCTTCAGCGTGAAGTGGGACGGCGAGTGGCAGGTCACTTTTGAAACCTTCCGCGACATGGGCGCCGCCTACGCGGTCGGCCTGATCCTGATCTACCTGCTGGTCGTCGCGCAGTTCCGCAGCTACCTCGTGCCGCTCATCATCATGGCGCCGATCCCGCTCACGATCATCGGCGTGATGCCCGGCCACGCACTGCTCGGCGCGCATTTCACGGCGACCTCGATGATCGGCATGATCGCGCTCGCCGGCATCATCGTGCGCAACTCGATCCTGCTCGTGGATTTCGTCAATCAGCAGGTGTGCGCGGGCGTCGAGCTCGGCGAGGCGGTGATCCGCGCGGCGGCCGTGCGCGCCAAGCCGATCGGCCTGACCGCGCTGGCGGCGATGATCGGCGCGCTCTTCATTCTCGACGACCCCATCTTCAACGGGCTGGCAATCAGCCTGATCTTCGGCATCTTCGTGTCCACCGTGCTGACGCTGGTGGTCATACCGGTGCTGTATTTCGCCGCGATGCGGGGTCGCATCGCGCAACTGCAAGGAGAAACACCATGACGCTGACCGTCAACCAGTTCGTCCGCATCTTCGCCGGCGCCTTCGTGCTGATCTCGCTCGCGCTCGGCGTCGACGGCTCGCCGCTGTTCGTGAGCAAGAACTTCCTGTGGTTCACCGCCTTCGTCGGCGCAAACCTGTTCCAGAGCGGCTTCACGCGCTTCTGCCCGCTGGAGATCTTCCTGCGCAAGGCCGGCGTGCCGGACAGCGCGGGCTGTCGCTGATCTATCGAGCGCGGGGACGGACCGCGAAAGGATTCAGCGTGGATGACGGTGCAGGGCTACAATCGGTCTGTCATCGACCCTGCAGCCGGCCCGGCCCATGAACGATCGCGCGTCCCACATCGAACGGCGGCTCGACCGCCGCATCCCGCTCGGCTGCCCCGCCGTCATCCGGCTGAAAACCGGTGAAACGGTGCGGGCCGAATGCGTAGAGATCAGCGTCGGCGGGATGACCCTGCGAGCGCCCTACGTGCCCGGCGAGGCCGAAGTCCTCGAAGTGATGGTCTCGGTGCCTGGCACCAACGGCGCGATATCGTCGCGCCCGCCGCTCGTGACCCGGCTCGAAGTGAAGCGCTGCCACGCGGTCGGGCAGGGCCTGTACGAGATCGGCGGGACGACCGTGCGCGTCGTTGGCTGACGCGCACCGCTCAGGATTTCAGCCGCGGAGCTTTCCGCGCACGATCAGCGTGCTCGCCCCGATCGCGATCAGCGTCAGCATCACCAGCGACCAGTTCGCGATCGAAAGTCCCAGGAAGCTCCAGTCGATCTTGGTGCAATCGCCCGCGCCCTGGAAGATCATCGGCAGGGCGTCCGCCAGCGGGAAGCTGCCGAGCATGAATTCCAGGTCCGGCCCGCACTCGGCGATTTCCGGCGGATAGATCTGGATCCAGGTCTGGCGTGCGGCCACGCCTGCGCCCGCCAGCGCGGCAACGAGGATCAGTCCCGCGTAGGCGCGCGTGCCCGTCCGGCCCGGATTGTGCAGCCCCGCGACCAGCGCGAACAGCGCGACCGCGATGAAGGCATAGCGCTGCATGATGCACATCGGGCAGGGTTCGAGGCCGACGTAGTGCTGCAGATAGAGCCCGAACCCGAGCACGCCGACGCAGGCGGCAAACAGTCCGAGGAAGACGATGCGGGAGGGCGGTGCGAATGAATTCATCATGGGCATGAACGGGTGAATGAGGCGCGATTGTAGGTCAGTCCGGCGCATTCGTCCCCTGCCGACGGGAAAAGTTCAGTTGCGTCGCACGCCTCCGGGGTGCGTGCGCGACGATCCTGCCGCTCGAAACGGTGGTGCAGATCCTGCAACAGTGAAGTGCAGGTATTCGGGTTTTTCCGCAACAATGCTTCCCCTAAAGTGACCCCATCGACAAACCACTTCGATGGAGCACCGAATGAACATCCTGCAAGTCAATTCCAGCGCCCGTAGCGAAGGTTCCGCTTCCACCCGTCTCGCCAACAGCATCGTCGTGCGTCTGCGCGCCGAGAACCCCGGCGCCAGCCTCGTCGTCCGCGACCTCGCCCGCAACCCGCATCCGGTCCTCGACGAAGCGGCCCTCGGCGCGCTCTTCACCCCCGCCGAGCAGCGCACCCCGGCGCAGGCCGAACGCGTCGCGCTCGACGACGCGCTGATCGCCGAGATCAAGGCCGCCGACGCCGTCGTGCTGGGCGTGCCGATGTACAACCTCGGTGTGCCGGCGCAGCTCAAGAACTGGATCGACGCGATCGCCCGCGCCAAGGAGACCTTCCAATACACCGCGAACGGTCCCGAAGGCCTGCTGAAGGGCAAGAAGGTGTACGTCGCGCTGACCCGCGGCGGCAAGTATCGCGGTACGGACTGGGATTCGCAGGTGCCCTACTTGAAGATCGTGCTCGGCTTCCTCGGCATGACCGACATCACCTTCGTCTATGCGGAAGGTCTGGCGATGGGGCCGGAGGTGGAACAACAGGCCTTCGCCGAAGCCCAACGCGAAATCGAGGCGGCTTTCGCGTAAGCGACGCCCAGCCTTGCATGCCCGGACGCCGGACACATAGATCCGGCGCCGGAAGAAATACAGAGAGCACCCCCGACCCCAACACGGAGGACAAGACCAATGTCCGATACGCAACAGCAACGCAGCAGCGCAGACGTCACCCGCTCACGCGGCGTCGAACGGCTCGTGGCCGGGCAGGCCACCTCCGACGGGGCGGGCGTCAAGCTCACGCGCGTGCTCACCCAGCCGCTGCAGCGTCGCCTCGATCCCTTCCTGATGCTCGACGCCTTCGGTAGTAACGATCCGGGCGACTACATCGCGGGCTTCCCCGACCATCCGCACCGCGGCTTCGAGACCGTCACCTACATGATCGCCGGCCGCATGCGCCACCGCGACAACGCGGGTCACGAGGGCCTGCTCGAGAACGGCGGCGTGCAGTGGATGACGGCCGGCAGCGGCGTGATCCACTCCGAGCTGCCCGAGCAGGAAGAGGGCGTGATGGAAGGCTTCCAGCTGTGGCTGAACCTGCCCGGGCACGACAAGATGTGCGCGCCGTGGTACCGGGACTTCGCCGCGGGCGAGCTGCCGTCCTTCACGACCGCGGCCGGCGCCGCGGTGACCGTGATCGCCGGCGAGAGCCACGGCGTGACCGGTGCGGTGACGCGCGACGCGACTGCGCCGCTCTACCTCGACATCCACCTGCCGGCGGGCGCCCGTTTCGCGCAGTCCCTGCCGGCGGAGCACAACGCCTTCATCTACGTGTATCGCGGCGCCGTCACGGTCGCCGGTACGCAGGTGGCGGTGCAGCGCATGGCGATCCTCGCGAACGATGCCGCCGCGGATGGCGTCGTGATCGAAGCGGGAGAGCGCGCGGCGCGTGTGCTGCTGATCGCCGGCCGCCCGCTGGGCGAGCCAATTGCGCAATACGGCCCCTTCGTCATGAACACGCAGGCCGAGATCCACCAGGCGCTGGCGGACTACCGGGAGGGACGGTTCGCGCCGATCCCGGGCTGAGGCCGAGTCGCAAGCCCCGCTCCTGCGCCCGGCAGGAGAGGCTTTAGCCCCGGCGGGAGTTTCCCTTCCCCGCGCTTTCGCCGCGGTTGAGGTCTCTCCTGCCGGGCGCAGGTGCTTCAGGTCGATGTTCAGGCTTCGGTGGCGAGCTGGACGAGCAGCGCGGCCTGGTCGAGCACCGGTTGCGGCACGGGAATCTTGCCGGCCAGCATCGCGCGGATCAGTGCGGCATTCTCTTCCACCGCCGGCGCATCCGGCAGCCCCTCCAGCGGCGGCGCGCCGCCTTCTTCCGCCGGCCAGCCGAGCTCCGCGAGCCCGTCGCGGAACACCTGCATCGCCGGCCGCCGGCGCGGATTCGCGTACGCCTCGCCCTCCGTGCCGCGCATCAGCACCGCCCTTCCGCCGTCCGCGACGAGGAACTCGTGCATGCGCTCGAGATACTCCGGGTGCGTGACGGCGACGACGCGCACGCTGCGTCCGAGGCACGGGTCGACGAGTTTCGCCATCGTGTGCCCGCTGCCGCGTACGCCCAGGCGCAGGCGCAGCGCGAGCAGGTGGTCTAGCCCCGGCAGCAGTTCGTCGAGGCGCAGGCAGGCTATGCGCTTTTCGGCGAGCTCGCGGTGCGCGTCCCCGATGCCGAGCGCCGGGTGGATCGCTAGCGCCGCGAGCAGTTCGAACGGGCTCACGCGCGACTCGAAATCGTGCCGCCCCTGGATCAGCACCGGTACCCCTTCGCGCGCCAGCAGCAGCGCGACGAGCGGCATCAGGTTGGCCTGGCGGCGTGCGCCGTTGTAGGTCGGCAGGATCACGCAGCGCGGGCCTGGCGGCACCGCGAGCTGCGGGCAGCGGGTGTCGATCGCGCGCTTGAAGCCCAGCAGCTCGTCGCGCGACTCGCTCTTGATGCGCAGCGATATGACGATCGCGCCGAGCTCCAGGTCCGGCACCTTGCCGTCCAGCATGTCGCCGAACAACTGTTCCGCCTGCGCGGCGTCGAGGTCGCGCGCGCCCTTGGCGCCACGGCCGATTTCCTTGATGATGGGGGCGTAGGTCATGGCGAAGATTATGCGTCGCCATGCGCGTTCGAGCCACAGGAGAATCGAAATGGAAGTCGGATTCATCGGCCTCGGCCTGATGGGGCGCCCGATGGCGCTGAACCTGATGAAGGCCGGGCACGAGGTGCATGTGTGGAGCCGCCGGCGCGAGTCGATGCAGCCGCTGCTCGACGCCGGCGCGGGTGAGTGCGCGAACGCCGCGGAGCTCGCATCGCGCGCGGAGGTCGTCATCAGCATGGTCGCCGATGCGCCCGACGTCGAGCACGTCGCGCTTGGGCCCCAGGGCGTCGCGGAGGGCGCCCGCCCCGGCCTGATCTTCGTCGACATGAGCACGATTGCCCCGGCCGCGGCACAGGCGATCGCGGCGAAGCTCAAGGCGCGCGGCATCGAGATGCTGGACGCCCCGGTGTCCGGTGGCGAGATCGGCGCGATCAACGCGACCCTGACGATCATGGTCGGCGGCGACGCGGCCGCCTTCGAGCGCGTGAAGCCCGCTTTCGAGGCGCTGGGCAAGACGGTGTCGCTGATCGGTGCGAGCGGCGCCGGCCAGGTCGCCAAGGCGTGCAACCAGATCCTTACCGGGGTGGGTGTCGCGGCGGTGGCCGAGGCGATGAACTTCGCGAAAAAGAGCGGCGTCGATGCCGCAAAGGTGCGCGAGGCGCTGCTCGGCGGCTTCGCCTATTCGCGCGTGCTGGAGAACCACGGCCAGCGCATGCTGGATCGCAACTTCAAGCCCGGCTTCAAGGCGTGGATGCACCAGAAGGACCTGCGCATCGTGATGGAAGAGGCCCATCGCCTCGGCCTCGCGCTGCCGACCTCGGCCGCGACCGCGCAGATGCTCAACGCGATGGTCGGCAGCGGACTCGGGGAGAACGACTCGATCGCGATGCTGAAGCTCCTCGAGCGCATGAGCGGCGGGGAGGGGCAGGACTGATGGAGGTCGGTTTCGTCGGCCTGGGCGCGATGGGGCGCCCGATGGCGCAACACCTGCAACGCGCCGGCCACCGGCTGCACCTGTGGGCGCGTCGCCCCGAAAGTGTGGAGCCCTTCGCCGGCACGGGCGCGGTCGTGCATGCGACACCGGCCGAACTCGCCGCGGCGACGGACGTCGCCTTCACGATCATCACGACCAGCGAGGACGTGGAGCGCGTCGCGCTGGGCGCGCGCGGTTTCGTCGACGGCGCGCGGCCCGGCTGGGTGCATGTGGACATGAGCACCATCGCGCCCGGCACGACGCGCCGTGTCGCTGCCGCGCTGGCAAAACGCGGGGCGGCGATGCTGGATGCGCCGGTGTCGGGCGGATCGGTCGCGGCCGAGGCGGGCACGGTCGCGATGATGGTCGGCGGCGACGCCGCGGTGCTGGAGCGCGTGCGTCCGCTGCTCGCGACCTTCGCGCGCGCGATCGTGCACGTGGGCGACAACGGCGCGGGCGAGGTCGCCAAGGCGTGCAACCAGATGGTGATGGTCGCAGCGATCCAGGCCTGCGCCGAGGCAATGCTGCTCGCGCAGGCGCATGGCGTCGATGCGTCTAAGGTCCGCGAGGCCTTGATGGGCGGTTCGGCCTCGTCGCGCATGCTCGACGTGATGGGGGACCGGATGATCCGGCGGGATTTCGCCGCCGGCATCGAGGCGCGGCTGCATCACAAGGACTTCGGCATCCTGATGGACGAAGCAGCGCGCCTGGGTACGCCGCTACCGATCGCCGCGCAGGTGTGGCAACAGCTCAACGCATTGATGGCGCAGGGTGGGGCGCACGACGACACGTCGAGCCTGATCCGCGTGCTGGAGGCCTCCAGCGGGAGGGCCGACTAGTGCAGTGCTACACGCTGTACGGCACTTAAGTTGGTACAACGTAGCTCCCTCCCCTTCAAGGGG
>NZ_WTVS01000060.1 GCF_012911005.2 Aromatoleum toluolicum
GGGGCAGGGGGCGCCAGGGGCTGCGTCGTGAGGCTGCCCTGCGGGCCGGCTGCGGCGAGTCGGCGGGCGATTTCGTGGATCCCTTCGAATCGCGCGGCGCACCACGCGGGCGCCAGCAGCGTCGGCGCGTTGGCGGTCGCGGACACGCGGTGATACACGACGTCCGCGGGTGTGCGCCGGATCATCTCCGTCGCGACGTCGGCGTAATGCGAGGCGTTCGGCGGCGCAACCTCGCCACGGCGCCACGCGGCGGCGAGGCGGCTGCCCTTGACGATCATCAGCGGGTGCAGCTTCAGCCCCGCGACCCCGAGCTCCAGCACACGGTCCAGCGTATCCAGGCTGCGCTCGGGCGTTTCGCCCGGCAGGCCGACGATGAGGTGCGTGCACACCGGAATTCCCCGCGCGTGGGCGCGCGCCGTCGCATCCGCGTAGGCAGCAAAACCGTGGCCGCGATTGACGCGCGCGAGCGTGTCGTCGAAGGCGCTCTGCAGGCCCAACTCCAGCCACACCTCGTAGCCGCGCTCGCGGTAGCCGGCGAGGAGGTCCAGTGCGGCGTCGGGTACGCAATCGGGGCGCGTGCCGATGCACAGCCCGACGATGTCGGCGCCGGCGAGCGCCTCCTCGTACAGCCGCTGCAGCGTCTCCACCTCCGCATAGGTGCTGGTGTAGGCCTGGAAGTAGGCGAGGTAGCGGCGTGCGCGGTCGGCGCGGACGCGGCCGGCATCGAGCTGCTGCGCGATCGGCGCCTCGGCCTCGTCGCTGAACGAGCGCACGTTGCAGAAGGTGCAGCCACCGCGCCCGAGCGTGCCGTCGCGGTTGGGGCAGGTGAAGTTCGCGTGCAGCGGCAGCTTGTGCACGCGTTCGCCGAAACGCGCGCGCAGGTGGCGGCCTATCGTGTTGACGTAATGGTCGAGCTGCACGTCAGGCGGCCCCGCGCAAGGCGTCGAGCGCCGCGGCGAGGCGCACCCAGCCGGCCTCGTCCGGCGGCAGGCCGAAGCGCAGGCTCGCCGGGTCGTCAAAGCGGCGCACGAGGATGCCGGCGCGCGCGAGTCGGTCCTGTACCGCGGGTGCGTCCGCATGGCGCACCCACTGGAACAATGCCGGCCCGACGGGTTCGCCCAAGCCGCTGTGGCGCAGCAGGTCGGCGAGGCGCGCGGCTTCGCGCTGCAGGCGTTCGCGCATTGCGTCCTGCCATGTGTGGTCGGCCAGTGCCGCGCGGGCGACGTGGCGTGCAGGGCCGCTCAGCGTCCACGGCCCGAGGAGGTCGGCCAGTCGTTTGCGCAGCTCCGCCGGCGCGAGCACGAAGCCGACGCGCGCACCGGCCAGCCCGAAGAACTTGCCGAGCGATCGCAGCACGACCAGGTTCGCACGTCCGGCGGCGGCCGCGAGGCTCTCGGCCGGGTCCGCATCGATGAAGGCTTCGTCCACGACCAGCCAGCCGCCGCGCGCCGCGAGCCGCGCGTGCCAGGCCAGCAGCCGGTCGCGCGAAAAGCGTGCGCCGGACGGGTTGTTGGGGTGCACGAGGAGCAGCACGTCGCTGTTGTCGATCGCCTCCTCGACGGCCTCCGCCGCGACAGGGCGCAGCGTGCGGCCGCGCCAGGCATGCGGATGTTCAGCATAGGTCGGCGCGAGCACGGTCACGCGCTCGCCGGGGATCAGCGCCGGCAGGGCCTGGATCGCCGGCTGCGAGCCGGCGACCGGCAGCAGCTGGTCGGTGCCGTAGTAGTCCGCGGCGGCCGCCTCGAGTCCGTCGCCGTCTTCGGGCAGGCGGTGCCAGGCGGATGCCGGAACGGGCGGCACGGGCCACGCGTGCGGGTTGATGCCGGTCGACAGGTCCAGCCAGTCGGAGAGCGGGATGCCGTACTGCTGTGCCGCGCGGCGCAGGCGTCCGCCGTGCTCAAGCATGCGAGATTCGCGGCTGAAGCCGCGCCCACATGGCAGCTCCCTCGAAGCCCATCATCGCGCTCCCGCAAGCGCCGCAATGATCGCGCCGGCGGCAACAACGCCCAGCCACAGCAGCATGCCGTGCTGCATCAGGCGGACCGCGGCGCGCACGCTCGCGGCGTCCGGCGTTCGGCCGCAGCCGAGTGGCGGGCGCTGCTCCTCGCGGCCGTGGTAGATCGCCGCGCCGCCGAGCTGCACCCCGAGCGCGCCGGCGCCCGCCGCCATCACCGGCCCGGCGTTGGGGCTGTCCCAGGCCGGGGCCTGTGCACGCCAGCACGTGAGCGCGTCGCGGCTGCGGCCGAGCAGCGCGTAGGTCAGCGCGGTGAGCCGCGCCGGCAGCCAGTTCATGACGTCGTCGAGGCGTGCCGCGGCCCAGCCGAAGCGGATGAAGCGTTCGGTGCGGTAGCCCCACATCGCGTCGAGCGTGTTGGCGAGGCGGAACCCCAGCGCGCCCGCGCCGCCCGCGACGCAGAACCAGAACAGCGCGCCGAACACCGCGTCGTTGCCGTTTTCGAGCACCGATTCGGTGCCGGCCTTGGCGACGCCGGCGGCATCGAGCGCGCGCGTGTCGCGGCTGACGATCCAGCCCACGCGCTCGCGCGCCATGTCGAGGTCGCCGGCCGCGAGCGGCGCTGCGATCGCCTCGGCATGCTGCGCGAGGCTGCGCGCGCCGAGCGCGAAGTAGAGCAGGCCGATATCGACCAGCCAGTGCGCGGCGGGATGGCTTGCGCGCAACAGCAGCGCCAGCGCGAGCCACGGCCCGATCGCCAGCAGCCAGGCGAGTAGCCCGCCCGCGCGGGTCGGCAGCCGCGGACGCAGGCGCGCCTCCAGCCAGCCGGCCCAGCGGCCGAAGCCGACCAGCGGATGCCAGCGGCGCGGTTCGCCGAGCAGGTGGTCGAGCGCGATGCCGGCGAGGAGTTTGACGAGCAGGGCAGTCATCGGGACGAAGCTTATCGGCGATAATCCGCCACTTTGAACGAGCCGGGATTCTACGCCATGCCGCAAGCAATCACCCTGATGGTGCAGGGAACGACCTCCGACGCGGGCAAGAGCACGCTGGTCGCCGGACTCGCGCGCCTGCTCGCGCGGCGTGGCGTGCGCGTCGCGCCGTTCAAGCCGCAGAACATGGCGCTCAACTCGGCGGTCACGGCGGACGGCGGCGAAATCGGACGCGCACAGGCGCTGCAGGCGCTTGCCGCCGGGGTCGCGCCGCACACCGACTTCAATCCCGTGCTGCTCAAGCCGTCCACGGACATCGGCGCGCAAGTCGTCATTCACGGCAAAGTCGCCGCCAACCTGTCGGCGCGCGACTACCACGCCTACAAGCCGACCGCGATGAAGGCCGTGATGCAGTCCTGGGACCGCCTCACGAGCGCCTACGAGTGCGTGCTCGTCGAAGGCGCCGGGAGCCCGGCCGAGATCAACCTGCGCGATCGCGACATCGCCAACATGGGCTTCGCCGAGGCCGCCGACGTGCCGGTGATCCTCGTCGCCGACATCGACCGCGGCGGCGTGTTCGCGCATCTGGTCGGCACGCTCGAACTGCTGTCGCCGTCGGAGCAGGCGCGCGTGAAGGGCTTCGTCATCAACCGTTTCCGCGGCGACATCGGCCTGCTGCAATCGGGGCTGGACTGGCTCGAGCAACGCACGGGCAGGCCGGTGCTGGGCGTGCTGCCCTACCTGCATGGCCTGTTCCTCGACGCCGAGGACGCGCTCGGCGAGGCCAGCGTCGACAAGCGCGAGACGCGCCTGCGCGTGGTCGCGCCGGTCTATCCGCGCATCTCCAACCACACCGACCTCGACGCGTTGCGCCTGCATCCGCAGATCGATTTCCGCTGGGTCGGGCCCGGACAGGCGATCCCGCCCGCCGACCTGATCGTGCTGCCCGGCTCCAAGAGCGTGCAAGCCGATCTCGCCTGGCTGCGCGCGCAGGGCTGGGAGCCGGCGATCAGGCGGCACCTGCGCTACGGCGGGAAAGTTGCGGGCATCTGCGGCGGCTTCCAGATGCTCGGCACGCGCCTCGCGGACCCGCAGGGGCTGGAAGGGGCGCCGAGCACCGTCGCGGGGCTGAGTCTGCTCGACATGGAAACCGTGCTTGAAGCCGAAAAGCAGCTTGAGAACCGCAGCGGCGCGCTGTGCCTGCCGGGCAGTGCTGCGGTCGCCGGTTACGAGATCCACATGGGCGTGAGCCGCGGCGCGGCCCTCGACCGCCCTGCGCTGCGCTTCGACGACGGCCGTGCCGACGGCGCACTCTCGGCCGACGGGCAGATCCTCGGCACCTACCTGCACGGGCTGTTCGACGCGCCCGAAGCCCTGTCCGTGCTGCTCGCGTGGGCCGGGGCAGGGGAGGTCGAAACGGTCGATCTCGCAGCGCGGCGTGAAGCGGATCTTGATCGGTTGGCGGACAGCGTCGCGCAGAACCTGGATCTGTCGCCGGTGTTGCCGGGGGCGTGGCTCGGGTAGAAAGCGAGACGGCGAAATGCGCTGTGCTCCGCCCCCCTTGAAGGGGGAGGAACAAGGCGTCCTACCGATCAGCGCCCGGAAAACACCGGCTTGCGCTTCGCGAAAAACGCGTCGAGCCCCTCGCGGTAGTCGTCTGTCGCGAGGAAGTCGAACGCGGCGCGCTTTTCTTCTGCGCTCAGCGCGCCGCCGCGCATCAGCCGATGTACCCACTGCTTGTGCCAGCGTGCCACCAACGGCGCGCCGGCGACGATGCGTGCGGCGCTCGCGCGGGCCTCGTCCAGCACCTTCTCGTCGTCGGTCACGCGCGTCAGCAGCCCCTTCTGCAGCGCCTCGCGCGCGTCGAGGATGCGTCCCTCGAGCAGGATCTCGAGCAAGACCGCCGGGCCGACCAGGTCCAGCAGGCCCGCCATCTCGCCCGGATACATCGAGAAGCCCAGGCGGTTGATCGGGGCGCCGAAGCGTGCCGATTCGCCGGCGATGCGCAGGTCGCAGCAACCGGCGATCTCCAGTCCGCCGCCGACGCAGGCGCCCTGAATCGCGGCCACGGTCGGAATCGCGCACGCGCGGATCGCGTCCAGCGCCGCGGCGACCAGCGTGTCGTGGTAGTGCAGCGCGTCGTCGACGGTCGCGCGCACGGTCAGGAACTCCTCGATATCGCCACCCGCCGCGAACGCCTTGTCGCCCGCACCGCGCAGGATCACGCAGCGCAGTGCGGGCGTCGCGGCGATACGCTCGAAGGCTTCGCGCAGCGCGACCCACATCGCGGAGTCGATCGCGTTCAGCTTGTCGGGGTTGGAGAGGGTCAGCGTGGCGATGTCGCCATCGGTGGAAAAGAGTATCTCGCCGCTCATGGCCGGGGTTTCGTCCATTACTTCGAAAATGGTAGAAAAATTCAATTTATCAAGTAATTAAAAAAACTCCATACGTTATGGTATGGAGTCTTGTAGATGATATATCATCCGCCCGTCGGCACTGGTGCAACAGACATCGGGTCGGCAGAAGGAGGAGTGTGGAGGGGCAGCGTGACACCGTTGCTTTTCTTGGAGGGAGAGGGAATGTCTGTATCAATGTATGCGCACATCAGGCGCAATCCGCGCTTTACGGAACTCGTCGAGAAGCGCACCCGCTTCGCGACGATCCTGTCGATCATCGTCCTGACGATCTTCTACGGCTTCGTCCTGCTCGTCGCGTTCGCGCCCGGGCTGATCGCGAAGCAGCTGTCGGAAGGCAGCAACCTGACCTTCGGCGTCGCCGCCGGCCTGTTCCAGTTCGTGTTCTTCTGGGTGCTGACGCTGGTCTACGTGCGTCGCGCCAACGGCGAATTCGACGACATCAACAACGAAATCGTGCGTTCCGCGTGGAAGGAAGAAAAATAATGAAAGCCACCGTTATCTCGCGCCTGGCCGCCGGCCTGTTCTCGATGTCCGTGGCTGCTTCGGCCGTTGCCGGCGATGCCATCGCCCAGACGGAAAAGCAGGGCCTCAACCTGCACGCGATCGGCATGTTCTTCATCTTCGTGATGTTGACGCTGGGCATCACCTACTGGGCCGCCTCGCGCACCAAGTCGACCGCCGACTTCTACACTGCCGGCGGTGGCATCACCGGTTGGCAGAACGGCCTCGCGATCGCCGGTGACTACATGTCCGCCGCGACGCTGCTCGGTCTCACCGCGATGATGTACACGCAGGGCGTCGATGCGTACATCTACATGATCGCGTTCTTTGTCGGCTGGCCCATCATCCTGTTCCTGATGGCCGAACGCCTGCGCAACCTCGGCAAGTTCACCTTCGCCGACATCACCGCCTACCGCCTCGACCAGGGCAAGGTGCGCACGATGGCCGCCGTCAGCTCGCTGACCGTCGTCTGCTTCTACCTCGTTGCGCAGATGGTCGGCGCCGGCCAGCTCATCAAGCTGCTGTTCGGCCTCGATTACAACATCGCGCTGTTCGTGGTCGGCGCGCTGATGATGGTGTACGTCACCTTCGGCGGCATGGTCGCGACGACCTGGGTGCAGATCATCAAGGCCTGCATGCTGCTGATCGGCGGCACCACCGTGATGCTGCTCGCGTTCAGCCAGTTCGGCTTCAGCTTCGACGAACTGACAACCCGCGCGATGGAAGTGCACAAGCTCGGCGGCAAGCTCCTCTCCCCGGGCAGCCTGCTCGCCGATCCGGTCACCGCGATCTCGCTCGGCCTCGGCCTGATGTTCGGCACCGCCGGCCTGCCGCACATCCTGATGCGCTTCTTCACCGTCACCGACGCCAAGGAAGCGCGCAAGTCGGTGCTCTACGCCTCGGGCATCGTCGCGTACTTCTTCAACGTCATCGCCATCATGGGCCTGTGCGCGATCCTGATCGTCGGCACCAACCCCGAGTTCTTCGAGGGCGGCCAGCTCGGCGGCAAGGTCATCGGCGGCGGCAACATGATCGCCATGCACCTCGCCAAGGCGGTCGGCGGCAACCTGCTGCTCGGCTTCCTGTCGGCCGTGGCCTTCGCGACCATCCTCGCGGTCGTCGCCGGTCTCGCGCTGGCCGGCGCCTCGGCGATCTCGCACGACATCTACGCCCGTGTCATCATGAAGGGCAAGGCGTCGGAAAAAACCGAGCTGAAGGTGTCCAAGTTCGCCACCATCGGCCTCGGCATCGTCGCGATCCTGCTCGGCATGGCCTTCGAGAAGATGAACATCGCGTTCATGGTCGCGCTCGCCTTCGGTGTCGCCGCGTCGGCCAACTTCCCGGTGCTGATCCTGTCCATGTACTGGAGGGGCCTGACCACGCGCGGCGCGCTGTGGGGCGGCTACTCCGGCCTCTTCAGCGCCGTGACCTTCGTCGTGCTGTCGAAGTCGGTGTGGGTGGACGTGCTGCACAACGCGGCCGCGATCTTCCCCTACACGCAGCCGGCGCTGTTCTCGATGCCGATCGCCTTCTTCCTCGCGATCGTCGTGTCGAAGATGGACAGCAGCGTCGCCGCACAGAAGGAAATCGAAGCCTTCGAAGACCAGTACGTGCGCGCGCAGACGGGTGTCGGCGCAGCGACGGCTTCGTCGCACTGAGCGCTCGTTAAAAGCCCGCGGCACGACATGTGCCGCAGCAATATCGCAAACCCCCGCGAGGCTGTACTCCGCGGGGGTTTGTTCCTTTTGGAGGTGGACTGGCGCGATTTTCAGCGCTAAGATGGTTTTACCACAATTGTAGTAACAGATCTGCCATGTCCGCCACGACCTCTATTCGAATTGACCAGACGCTTTACAACCAGGCCAAGGCTGATGCCGCCGCTGAGCATCGCACCATCGCAGGCCAGATTGAATTCTGGGCAAAGGTGGGGAGGGCGGCGCTCGACAACCCCGACCTGCCGGTAAGTTTTGTCGCCGAGTCTCTTGCATCGATGGCCGAGGCACGCGAAGAGGCTACGCCCTTCGTGCCCCGGAGTCGTCCGCAGTGAGCGGTTACGACATCCTGCAGACGCGCCGATTTGCCCGCCAGTACAAGAAACTGCACAACAACGTCGTTGTAGACGTCGACATCGCAGTCGCGTCCATCGCGGAAAACCCCGCGATAGGCGAACGCAAGAAAGGGGATCTGGCAGAGTTGATGGTCGTCAAGTTTCGCAGCCAGGGGCAACTCTATTTGCTTGGATACACGGTCGCAGAGCAAGTCAGGTTGGTATATCTGGAATCCGTTGGTCCTCACGAGAACCTTTACAGGGATTTGAAACGAACCTGAGCCTCCGTCGCGAAATTGCGCCACCGACGATCGACGGGACCTGCACTACGAATCATGACGCCCCTCTTTGGAGCGTCTGCGTAGTAAATCGCCAGTGTGACTCAGTTTGTGTGGGGCCGCCTCAATCGGTTCCGCCGCGCGCAGCTGCGAGTTTCGGCGCCCGCGTTTGGGCGACCCGCGCGCAAAGGCCCAGAACCGCGCACGCGTCGCTGGTCGTGAGATCGCGCCCGAGTACCAGTCGAACATCCACCCGCAGGTCGCCGTTCGCTGCGGCCTGCACGGTGGGCCGGAACGGCAGCTGCGATGCGAAGGCTTCGGCCGACGCGCGATAGCCATCGCGGTACTGGATCACCGATGAAGCCTGGTTGTACGGAGCCTGATTCGTCAGTCGCGGGCGTGCAAAGCCCTGCTGGCCGAGCAGTCCTGCAAGGCGCCGCGCCAGCCCCTCGCCGCCGTGACCGTTTGCGATCTCATATCGAGCGGCCCGATTCGCTGCGTCGGCAGCCGGTGCTTGCGCGACCGGCGTTGTTCCGGCGGCGACGGGGGGCCGGGCAACGGCAGGCGCCGGAGGCGCCACTGCGGCGATGATCGCAGCGGCTTCGGCAATTGCGGTCGCCGCGGTAGTCGTTGGCGCGTTGCGCAGTTCGAACACGTTTTCCGCCACTTTCACCAGGGTTGCGCTCGGCTTCGTCGTCACCAGCGGTGCTGCAGCGGTCCGCACGGACGCCGGTGTCACAGTAGCGAACCCGAGGGCGGCAGTTTGCGCTTCGAGGCTGGGTGTCTGAACGGGTTCGGCAGGCGCCGTGGCCGGCGCCGCCGATACGGCCGGCGCCAGAGCGGCGATCGGCGTCGCAGCCGGCGACGTTTCGGTAAGCACGGCACTGACCGTCACGGGCGGCGACGTGAGCGTCTTCGGTGCCACCGGCGCCACCGGCGCGGCAAGTGTCGGCGCGGGCGTTGGCGCCACGTTTGCCGCAACCACTGGGGCCGGCTGCTGCGGGACAGGTGTCGGCGAATTTGCCGAAGGCTGGGAAGAAGGCTGTTGCGAAGTCGAGGCCGTCATCGTCGGTGTGGCGGGCCCGGCAGGCCAGCGGCCGCTCGCGCGGGCTTCCGCGAACTCGGCCTGGTCCAGCGCTCCCAGCCGCCGGTAGGCGGTCGCGAGGTTGCTCCACGCGCGGCGGTTGCCGCCATCGAGTTCCACCGCCCGCCGCAGCGCCTTCGCCGCGTCGTCATCACGAGCGGCGAGCAACAGGGCGTAGCCAAGGTTGTTGTGCAGGTGGCTCGTCGTCGGCGCAAGGCTGACCGCGCGTTCAAGTGCCTGCAGCCCTTCGTCGGTCCGGCCGAGCTGCATCTGCAGCGCGCCGAGGGCATTCCACGCCGCCGCGTGAGCAGGGTCGGCCGAAATCGCCTTGCGGTAGGCCTCGATCGCCTGAGTACTTGCGCCCTGACCTTCCTTGACGCGACCGAGCGCAAAGTAGCCCGCCGCACTCGCGCCGCCGTGCCGGACGGTCTGAACCGGGGCGATCTTCCACGCGTCCTTCGGCATGTCCGGCGTGGTGCTACAGGCGCCAAGGACGATGGCTGCAAGCACGGGCTTCAGGGTGAGTGCGTACCTGTTCATTGCTGTTCTCCCTTTGGATGCCAGCCAATATCAGCCACCGCTGGTGCCGGCAAACGTTGGTAGCAGGATGCGGTACACCTGGATCATCGCCGGCCCGAGCAGTACGAGCATCAGCGAGGGGAAAATGCAGAAGATCAGCGGAAACAGCAACTTCAGTGCGATCTTCGCGGCGGCTTCCTCGGCACGCTGGCGGCGGCGCGTGCGCAGCATGTCCGAATGGACGCGCAGCGACGCGGCGATGCTGGTACCGAAGCGCTCGGCCTGGATGATCATCGCGACGAAGCCCTCGACTTCCTCGACTCCGGTGCGCGTCGCCAGGTTGCGCAGAGCGCGCGCTCGTTCCAGGCCAGCCCGCAATTCAAGGGTGACGAGGTGCAGTTCTTCGGCCAAAGCTTCGCTCTTATGCTGCATTTCGTCGGCAACGCGAACGAGCGCCGCTTCGACGCCGAGGCCCGCCTCCACGCAGACCGTCATCAGGTCGAGGGCATCGGGAAAAGTCTCGAAAATCTCGCGCTGCCGGACAAAGATCATGCGATTCAGCACGGTGTTGGGCAGGTAGTAGCCGATGGTCGCCGCAAGCAGTACGAAGAAAAGCATTCCCTGGAATTGCAGGCCGGGCTTCGAGACCAGAATCGTGAAATATGCCAGCAAGGGCAGACCCAGCGCGAGGGCCGTCTTGATGCCGAAGAATGCGACTGGGGCAGACGGGTTACGGATGCCCGCATGCATGAAGCGTGCGCGCAACGCCGATGTGTCCTCGCTATTCTCCGGGGTTGAGAGTTTGGCAAAGGGGCGGGTGAGCTTCACGGTGCGTTCGATCCAGGCGTCGCCGCCCGGAACTGCCGCCGCTTTGCCGCCTGCCCCGAGTACCGCCAATCGCTCGGCGGTCGCCGAACGCGTGAACAGATTCATCACAAAGAATGCGCCGGCCGTGACTGCGACGAAGAGCAGTCCGAGAAACGCGATCTGCGTATAGTCCATGTTTGCGTTCTCCTCTTTGCCGTGCGGCTAGACCCGGATACGAATGATCTTGCGCATCCACAGGATGCCAATGACCATCATGGACAGGGCTCCGTAAATGAAGTTGATCCCGGCGGGGTCTTCCCATAGCACCTTCATAAATCCGGGGTTCACGATATTGACCATTCCCCCCGTCACGAAGGGCAGGCAGCCGAGAATCCATGCGGACAGACGGCCCTCCGCCGACAGCGTGCGGATTTCCCCATATAGCTTGAGACGCGCGCGGATGATAGAACTGATGTTGTCGAGGAGTTCCGCAAGGTTGCCACCGGAGTCACGCTGGATCAGCACCGCGATCACGAAGTAGCTGAGGTCCGTGCTGTCCGTGCGCGATGCGAGGTTCAGCAGCGCGGTCTGCTGCGGCACGCCGTAGTTCATCTCGTCGAAGAGGATGCGGAACTCGCCGCCGATCGGGTCCTTCATCTCCTCGGCGACCATCTTGATTGCCGTGGGAAATGCATGGCCGGCGCGCAGCGCACGCCCCATCAGGTCGAGGGCTTCGGGCAGTTGGCGCTCGAACTGCTGCATATGCTGAGAGCGGGCCCGTATGACATACAGTGTCGGCAACGCCGCCAGGATGCCGGCGGCGAGCACACTGAGGATCACGGGTCGGTCGAACAGCAGCGGGACCGCGAAGCCCAGCGCGGCCAGCGCAGCCGTCCAGCCGAGAAACTGCGCGAGCGTCAGGTTCAGGCGGGACTGCACGATCAGACGGTTCAATCCGTCCAGGCGCGGAATCGCCGCGAGCATGCGGTCTCCGGTCGCTGAACCGGTGGCGTTCTGGTCCTTGTAGAGCGATGCCGGGCGGGCACCTTGTGCGCCGGTCGCGACTTCCTCGAGGCGCCGGTTGAGGCGCTTCACCTCGGCACTATGTGACGAGGCCCACCACAGGTAGGCACCCTCCAGAAACAGCACCACGGCGATAAAGGTCGCGAGCGCAAACAGCAGCGTCAGGGTGTCCATGTCAGCCTCACTCGAAGCGCCGGCTTGGGTTGAACATGTCTTCGGGAAGGCGGATTCCGAAGGAACGCAGGCGGTCGGCGAAATGGGGGCGCACGCCGGTTGCGGCGAAATGGCCCTGCACGACGCCGGTGTCGGAAATGCCGGTCTGCCGGAAGGTGAAGATCTCCTGCATCGTGATGACGTCCCCTTCCATCCCGGTAATTTCCTGGATGCTCATCAGCTTCCGCTTGCCGTCGGTCAGGCGGCTGGCCTGCACGATCACGCCGATGGCGCTCGCGATCTGACTGCGCGCGACTTTCGGCGGCAGGTTGGCGCCGGACATGCCGATCATGTTCTCCATGCGACCCAGCGCGTCGCGCGGCGTGTTCGCATGGACGGTCGTCATTGACCCTTCGTGGCCGGTATTCATCGCCTGCAACACGTCAAAGGCCTCCGCGCCACGCGTCTCGCCGAGGATGATGCGGTCCGGACGCATTCGCAGCGCGTTGCGGACAAGGGATCGTTGCGTCACCTCACCCTTGCCTTCGATGTTCGGTGGGCGCGTTTCGAGACGAACGATGTGAGGCTGCTGCAACTGCAATTCCGCCGCATCCTCGATCGTGACGATGCGTTCGTCCTCGGGGATGCTGTGGGACATGATGTTCAGCAGGGTCGTTTTGCCGCTGCCAGTGCCGCCCGAGATCAGGATGTTGACCTTCGCGCGCACCAGGCCAGCGAGCAGTTCGGCCATCTGGGGTGTCAGCGACTTGTATTCGATCAGCTTCTCCATCGTCAGCGGAATCGCGGCAAAGCGCCGAATTGAGACGACCGGACCGTCGAGTGCGAGCGGCGGAATGATCGCGTTCACGCGCGAGCCGTCCGGTAGGCGCGCATCGACCATCGGACTGGACTCATCGACACGCCGTCCGACCCGCGACACGATCTTGTCGATGATCTTCATCAGGTGCGCGTCGTCACTGAACGTGACGTCGGTCAGCTCGATCTTGCCGTGGCGCTCAACGTAGATTTGCTGTGAGCCGTTGATCAGGATGTCGGACACTGTCGGGTCGGCGAGCAAGGGCTCGATCGGACCAAGCCCCAGCATCTCGTACTGGATATCGCGCACCAGGTCGCGTCGTTCGTTCGTGTTGACGACGACGTTTTCCTCGGTGAGCAGGCGCTCGACCATCAGCCGTAGTTCTTCGCGCAGACGCTCGGGTGCGAGGTTCTCCATCGCTTCGAGGTCGATGCGCGAAAGCAGCAATTGATGGATGCGCATCTTCAGGCTTTGGTAAGCCTTTGAGGCACCGGTGTCGGGGGCGACCTGCGGACGCAGGGCGCTATCCGCGGATACCGATTCGAGGCGCTGGCGCAGACTCATTTCATGTTCCCCTAGAAAAATCGGCTAAGGCACGCCTCAATGGGTCGCGAACAGACGCGATAGCCAACCCTTGCCGTTCTTTTCCTGCACGGTGTCGAGCGACGCGGCAACCTCGCGCAAGGCCTTCGTTACAGGGCTGTTCTTCGCCAGGCGCGCGATCGGTTCCCCCTGATTCACCGATGCTGCGACCTCTTCGTAGCAGTTCGGCACCGTCTTGAACACTTTTGCATTCACCGTGCGCTCGAGGTCCTGCAGGCTGATCTCACAATTCTTGTGATGGCGATTGACGATCAACCCCACCTTCGCCATCGGGTAGCCGAGCGACAGGAACACCTGAACCAGTCGCTTCGCTTCGCGGATGAACGGCAGCGTGAGTTGCACCACCGGGAAGATCATGTCCGCCATGTCGAAGGGCTGCAGGCTCACGCCGTCGAGCGAACGGCCGACGTCGACAATGACGAAGTCGTAATTCGCGCGCGCGACCTTTAGGATGGCTTCGACATGTTCGGCCCTCACATCCGTCGCATGGGCGGGATCGTCCGGGGCGGCGAGCAAGTGGAAATTGGGCGCGACCTCGATCATCGCCGAGCGGAGGAATGCGGCGTCCAGTCGATGGATCTGCTGGCATACCAGAGCCAGATTGCTTGCCGGGGTCTGGTCGGTAACGTACATCGCCGCGTCGCCGAACTGCAGGTTCAGGTCGATCAGTGCGACACGTTTGCCGTGCGTGGTTGCCAGCACCCATGCGAGGTTCGTCGCAATAAACGTGGCGCCACTTCCACCCTTGCAGGATGTCATTGCGAGGATCTTGCCGTCTGCAGCGTCCTGAGCCTTGCGTCTGGGCGCAATGCGACCAATTGCTGCGTGCAACTGTGTCCCCGCCGTGGGGGTCGGCAGCACCTCGCGCACCCCCGCACGCATTGCACGGAGCAGAAAGTCCGGCGAGTGGTTATCGCTGACGACGATGAAAGCCGTCTCAGGGTTCTTCAGCCGCAGCTGCTCCAGACTTTCCAGGCCGCCGTTTTCCGGCAGGCCCCCGTTGACGATGAGGACGTCCGGAACATCTTTCAATGTGGCAAGTTCGCTTGCGCCGCACTGAAGCGTGGACACTTCACCCAGGTTTTTGTCCTGCTCGAGGACGCGTGTGATCTGGCTCAGATGAAGTGCGTCGGACGAGACGACGGTAATTCTGGTCTTGCTCATTTCCAGTACCTCTGAAATGTTGAAACTGCCGGGCCTATGGGGATACGCTGAAACCCAGACTCTCGGCCGGCATGATCACGCTGGAAAGCGGAATCGGAATTGCCAAAAAGGGAAACAGTCCAGCCATTGGTACGTAATTGACCGATCCGGTGCAGTTGCCGCCCGTAGCCACGCACGCTTCAACGAAGCGGATGCAACTCGTAGCCCGGGAAACGTCGTTGCATGCGGAGAGATTATCGGCAGGGTCCGTTGGCATCGGACTGGCTACCGCAAGTGAGCCGTTGAGATAGTTGATCTTGACGTTCGCGTCGCTGATTTCCAGGCCAGCAGGCAGGTAGGCAGTGCCGCTACCCGTCTCGGGGTTGAACACCGCCGCGCGCGATACCATTCCGGCGTCTGCGAATCCCCGCACCACCGCTTCGCGCGCTGCTCGGCGGGTGACCTCCTGGACCGTGTTCCACACGTACAGCACGCGGCCGAACTCCATGATGCCGAGGACAATTGTGAAGAAGAGCATCGCGACGATCGCGAACTCGACTGCCGTCGCACCCCGTTCCCACCGGCCGTTGCTGCTGCGATGTAGTGTGGTCCTCATGGCGGAGCCTCAGTTCATGTAGCGCATCGTGGTCTGCGGGGCCAGCGCGACGCCCGAGTATTTCTTCGACGCACCACCCGTCGGCGATAGAAATGGAATCATTCCGCCGATGTCGATCGTGTAGCCGCTAATCGCCACCCGCACATTGGCAGGCGCGTTGACGCCGCTGCCGCAGCCGATGGCGCTGAACGAGTCGTCGAGGCAGGTTACCGAGACATTAGACGTGCTCAGGGGCGGCTTCAGGTTCGCCGCGTTGGCTGCTTGCACCACGCGATTCATGGCATCGCTCTTGAACGAGCCCGAGTCAAAGGTATCCCGATCGGCGACACTCAGCATGCGTGCACCGTCGCGGGTCGCCTTCGTCAGCGCGTCGTAATACCAGAACGCGCGACCGAACTCGACGATGCCTGCGGTCAGCAGCAGCAGGAAGATGATTACAAGCGCAAGCTCCACGGCGGCGACGCCGCGTTGGTTCTTGGCTGAAGGAAGGAGGTGAATACCCGATTCGTTCATGTCCGTCACCGATAGAGTCTGATGCCACCGGTCGGGATGGGGTCCACGAGACCCGCAAATTCAGTCTCGATTCTTTTCGGCGAGCCGTTGAGGTCGGCCGGAATCTGCATGAAGAATTTGCCGATTCCTTTCACATCGAGCGCTTGGCAAGACAAGCCGCCAGAGCCGACGAATGCTCGACAGTCCACGATCACAATGTTTAGAACGCGACGATGAGGCACGCCGGGCCTGTACATCGGTGGGGGAGCGTCGAAATAGTCACCACTCGTTTGATTGTACGGGGAGGGCTGAGCGGCGGGCGTGCCGACAGGAAAGCCCGAACCAAGGCTCGACGGGTAGCTGGAGAGCAGATTCCGGCCTCCAGCCGTTGTCGCGTTCCCGCCGTTGTAGATTTTCGCCCACTCGGCATTGGTCGCATCGAATGGGAGTCCGGCTTTGGGAGGCGAGCTGCCGTCTGCGTGGTATGCACGGGTATATGACCAGAGCGCGCCATACTGCTCGAACGGTAAAGTCGGCGGTGTCGGCGGAGGATTCGGTGCGTATGGGTTGGGGTTCAAGGACGGTGGTGTTGCGAAGGGCCAGTAGTTCGGCTCGTGGAGATTCGTCGTGTTGAGCGGGTTCAATTCTTCATTGAGGCTTACGGTTTGTCGGTTTGGCAGGACACTTGCATCGTGCTCCATCCAGTCGCGAGGATGCCCCGCTGCGCCGGGTGGTGTTGCATTTGCCTTGAAGTGCTTGATATTGCTGTCCGACGGTGCGCTGCCCGGATCGCACGGCGAGCCGCCGCCGAATTCAGCAAAGCGACTATTCAATGCGCGCTGTATCGGACCGGCTGAAAAACCCGTATTGACGTACACTTTCGTACCCGCGAAATCGTCACCACTGACGACCGCACTGTTGCCTTGACAAACGAATGGTGCAGTGAAGTTCGCGCTCGAGTGCGAGGGGTCGCAAGCCGCCGGCGGCGCATCGACGGGGTTGATCAGGAAGGGGGTGCCGTTCGATCCGCCAAGCGGGTTGAGCTGGATGATGTTGTAGCTGACGCCCCGACGGAATCCGAGTTCGATCAGCTCGCTGGATCCGTCCGGGTAGGTGTACTTGCGCGTCTTGTTGTCCGGATCGATCGCGCATACACCAATCGGCGTCACGTTCGTTAGGAACTGCCCGGCCACCGAATAGCCCGCCGTTTGCGTAGTGTTGAAGGCCGCGCCGGCCACCCGCATCAGGTAGGTGTTGAGGGATTGGGTTCCGGTATCAACTTCGAGGAAACTCAGCCCGGAAGCCTGCGCATCGCTCGTGATACTGGCCGCAGGGACGAAGGTGCAGGTCGGGCTTCGGAGGCTAGGACGGCTCCATGTATTCAGATTGTTGGCATTGGGGCATGATGCAACGCGTATATTTGCAATCGTGATGCTGACGGGCTTGGAAAAATCGTACCGGTGCTGCGCCGCGATCGCGATTGCCTTGTTCACGGCAGCGGTTACACCGCTCAGCTTGTTGTTGAGTTCCTTGGCCCCGGCCAGTGCAGCGGCATCCGAGGCGTTCTGAAGTTCGGATTTCGCAATGTAGAGATGCCCGAGGTCCAGCACCAAGCCCCCGAAAGCAAACAGCGTCACGGCGGTCAGGCCGGCCATGATGGCGACGACGCCGCGTTGGCGGGATCTGGAAGTGATAACCACGGGCATTTTCGCTCTCCTCCCTGCTACGCCCTTATTGCCCCGAACCGCCGACGCCGATCGTGAAGACGCCCGTCTGCGGTTGCGGTTGCGTGAAGCTCTTGGCGTATTCGCTCATCGCCCCCTGGGCGGCCTTGCCATCCATTCCGGACACGGTCGATGGGTTGAGCGAGCCTTCCGGGGCGATCATCTGCTGTGCTGCGAGGGTTCTTGCCGCTTCGCCAAACTGCGCGTCCCAGTGAGGCGAGGTGGCGACGCAGCCGGTCTGGGCCAAGGCCGCGAGGGCGCTTCCAACAATCCAGATATTGCGCATGATCGGCCTCCTCACTTGGGTTCGAATCCGCCGGCGGCGGGGGCTGTTTCGGCGGCCGCGGGCATCGCGCTTTGCTCCAGCGCGGGAGCTGCGCCGCCTTCCAGCTTGCCGCCCCAGATCACGGCGGCGCGATTCGGCTCGACGTAGTTGTCGGTCGGTAGCGCGTAGTTGGGCGGCAGCGGCTTGACGAGCCGTGGCGTGATGACGAACACGAGTTCGGATTTGTCGGTCTGGAACTCGGTGCTGCGGAACAGTGCGCCAATGATCGGGAGCTCGCCGAGGACAGGGAAGGCGCGGATGTTCGTTGTCGCGTTGTTCTTGATCAGGCCGCCGATCGCAAAGCTTTGTCCGTCTTGGAGTTGGACCGTCGTGAAGGCCCGGCGCGTCGTGAAGGCCGGCAGGATCGCGAGACCGTTGACCCCAGGAGCGGTCAAGCCCACGCCTTCGCGGTTGAGTTCCGAGACCTCGGGGCGCACGGCGAGGTTTATGCGACCGCCATCGAGCACCGTCGGAGTGAACTTCACCGAGACGCCGAACTCCTTCTCTTCCAGCGTGATCGTCTGGCCGCCGCTGTTGTTGCTCTGCGCGACGGGAATGAAAATCTTGCCGCCGGCGAGGAAGCTGCCCTCTTGCCCGCTGATGGCCATCACCGTCGGCTCCGCAAGGATCTTCACCAGGCCATCGGTCTTCTGCATGTCGAGGCCGAGGTTCGTGACGCCTTCAGCGGGCACGGTACCGAAGGTGGTTGTGAACTTCGGGACGAGTTGTCCGCCGATCTGGGTCAATTCCTGCGTCACGTTGCCGCCGGCTGCAATATCGCCCGGAATCGTGCCGCCGACCACTGCGCCTACGGAACTGAGTGGCGTACCGTTCGGACCGACACGGGAGATCTGCCCGAGCCGGCCGGAGTTGCCGCCGAATATCCCGGACAGGAAGCGCATCACGGAGCCATCGACATAGGCACGCGAGAAGTCGATACCGAAGCGGTCGAGTACTGCCTTCGATACCTCGGCGACTTTCACTTCCAGCATCACCTGTTGCGGGGCACCGACCTGGAGCATGTTGAGTACGCGCAGATTTCGCCCGGCCTGCCCTCCGCCATCCCGAACGTATGCAGATGCGATCTCCACGGCGCGGTCGACCTTGGTCGCATCGGAAACGGTGCCGGTGAGCACAAGAGAGTCATACGCGGAACTGACCTTGATGCCCGTTTCATTGGGCAGCAAGGTGGCGAACGCGCTTTGCACCGATGTCACGTCCATCCCGACCGTTACGTCCAGGGCCGTGCAGCCCCCTGCGCGGTCAACAAGGACGATATTCGTTGCGCCGACGCTCTTACCGAGCAGGTAGATCTCGTTCGGGCTCAGCAGCAGCACATCGACCTGGGCGACACCGGGACGTCCGTCGCCCTGGCTCATCTGCTGGGCGCCACCCTTGTCGTCCTTGGGCGCTTCGGCGCTGGGGCGGGCTGCCTGCGCGTTCTCGGGGTTGCCGAGCAGGATGCGCGTCACCGGCGTCTGCGGGCGAATCACCGAGGACTTGCCGACGGGGATGGTAACCATCGGCGCAATCTCAACCCGCCCACATGGGGAACCGGCAGTGGCGGAGACAGCGACCGGTTTTCTGGCCGGTGGCGCGCTGGTGACCGCAGCTTGCACGGCGTTTGAAGCCAGCAATGCGGCAATGGCAGACATGCCATACGCGGCGAGCCGGCGACTGCGTTTGTTCTTATTCGTGGTCATGATGTCCTCATGCGTCCATGCGGGTTTGGATTGGGCTAGAAGCATTCGTTGACCTTATTGACGCCACGGATGACCTCGACGCACACGCTGGTGCGGGGGGGCTCGGGGGCAGGGCGCGGTTTCGCGGCCACGCGACGCGGCGCGGCGGCCTTGACCGGGGCGGCGGGTGTGGGCGGCACTTCGACCGAGGTGCGCAGCAGCATCGCCTTCGTGATGCCGGCGGTGTCCGTGGGATGGGAGTCGACCTGGTTGCGCAGCACCAGGGACAGGTTGCCGACGCTGCGTGCGAGATCCAGGCGTTCGGCTTGTTCGGGCGTGACTTCGAGCGTGACCGCATTGACGACCTTGGGTTTGGTCTCGTCGCGGTTGGCTTCCTGCGCGATCGCCAGCACGAGGATGCGTTCAAGGACGATCTTGGAGATCATCTGGTCCTCGTTGTTGCGGTTTGCGCCGGTGTTCTCGGTGTTGACCAGGATGTCGACATAGTTTCCCGGCAGTGCGAAGCCCGCCACACCAACCACGTCATTGACGCGCACGGTGATCGCGCGTTTGCCTTCCGGCACCACCGCGGACAGACCACCCTTCGTGCCGTCCGGTGCGAGGCGCGATTCGAGGATCGGCTCACCGGGCTGGATGCCGGTGATCGCGACGCGACCGTCGAGTTTTGCGACGTCGTTGAAGGCACCGTTCGGGACGCTGCCCGATGGCCATTCGACCATACGAACGGCATCCGGTGTGATGCGGCCGCCCAGCTGCAACTCGACCGCGGCTACCGCGATGCGGTTTTCGGCGGGATTAGCCTTGGACTGCAGCCACCGCGTTCCGAGCACCACGGCGGCGAGACCCGCGAGCATTGCTACGAAGAGAAAGACGAGACCTTTGGTCTTCATGTGAATCCCCTTGTTTCCGGACCGTCGGCGATCAGGCCCAGGTCCTGCAAATGCCCGCCTCAGCAGGCGCTTCGGTACGGTGCCGAGGTCGCGAGTACGCGCCTTCGGCTCCTCCCCTCAAGACGCGCCCCTAGCGGGACGCGAAGTAGTTGTGCCACGCCCAGTGCAACACTTCCGGCGTCAGCCTTGCCGGTTCGCCGCGGTAGCGGGCCAGATCGGCAATCTGGTTGATGATGTCGCGCGGGTAGCACGCCAGCAGCGGCTGGCCATGAACCTTGTGATACTCGTTCAGCAGCGTCTGGAAGGCTGTTTCATCAAAGGGTACGCCGCGCTCGTCGCAGACACGCGTGAATATGTTCCTGTATTCGTCCTCATTCATCGGCCCGATGTGGATCTTGTAACCGAGTCGGCGCAGGAAGGCGGGGTCCGCAACCTCCGACGGCATCAGGTTGGTCGAGAAGACCAGCACCACGTCGAAGGGCAGAGTGAATTTCGTGCCGCTGTGCAGCGCGAGGTAGTCGTGATGCCGGTCCATCGGCACGATCCAGCGGTTCATGATCTGTTCGGGCTTCACGAGCTGGCGGCCGAGGTCGTCGACGACGAACAGGCCGTTGTTGGCCTTCACGTGCGGCGGGGCCTGGTAGAAGCCGGTGCTCGCGTCGTAATCGAGGTCAAGCATACGCATCGTCAGCTCGCCACCGGTGATCGCTACCGGGCGCTTGCAGCGGACCCAGCGCAGGTCGGGGCGCTGGAGGTTGTCCAGCCCGGCGGGGCGGTGATTATCCTCGACGGCGGTATGAATCAACGGATCGAAGACTTGGATGATTTCACCGTCGACGACGATCGCATGCGGAACGGCGATGTCCCCTTCCAGCAGGAGCGAGAGGCGCTCGGCCAGATAGGTCTTGCCTGCCCCGGCCGGGCCGTAGAGGAACATCGCGCGCCCCGAGCCCATCGCGGCGCCGAGCTGGTCGCGAACCTCCGGGTTGATGATCAGGCCGCGGAAGGCTTCATTGACGTCTTCCTTCGTGACGCGCATCTTCGTCACGGACTGACGTGCCACCTGGGCGACGTAGTCGGCGAGGCTCACCGGAGCCGCTCCGGCGTACTTGCAGCGGCCGAGGTATTCGGTCGCGCGGGCGCGTCCGGCATCGGTCAATTCGTACAGGATGTCCCCGTCCGTTTCGCCCCGCCGCACGACCTCGCAGATCCGCTCCGCGCGCATGAAGGCGAGCAACTGTTCGAGCACGATTGCCGGCAGGTGCAACTGATGGGAGATTTCCGTGAGGCGCATCTGGCCGCGCACGAACAGCAGCTTGGCCGTGAGTTCCACGAGGAATAGCAGTGGCAGGTCGGTTTCCTCAAGCGTGCGCGGTGCGCGAGGATAGGCCGTGGCGTCTATGGGAATGACGCGGGCGCTGGACGGTGCGTTCATGGCGGTGCTCCGTGAAGGTCGATTCAGCTGAGTGCCCAGCCTCCAGAGCGGACGAGGATGAGCTGAAGAAGAGTGCCCGCAGCGATCGCGACCGCGTAGGGCATGCGGCCGGCGGTCTGCTGCAGCGGTTCGAATCTGGGGCTCGTGCCGCCGGCCGCGCTGATTGCGCTGGTCGTCAGCATGTAGCGCAGGTTGAGGATTAGCTGGCGAAACGCGCGTTGCCACAGCGCCATGACGATGGCGAGAACGCCGCCCGCGGCGAAGGTCAGCACGGCGACGCCGAGCGTCTGCAGGGGCCCGAGGAAGGCGCCGACCATCATCATCAGCTTCACGTCCCCTGCCCCCATTGCCCGCAGCAGGTAGAGCGGAAGCATGACTAGGAGTCCGGCAGCAATGCCCCCGAGAGATGGACCGATGCCTATGGCGCTGCTATCGACATGAAGGGGGCCGTGTCCCGCCGGAATCGCGAACTGGAGAAGCACACCCAGGGCAATCCCAGAGGCAACCAGTCGATTGGGAATTTTTCGGCTGATGAGATCAGACGAGACAGCGAGCGCAAGCAAGCAGAGGAGGAGGTAGGCCATGACCGTTTTTCGTCGCTTGCTGGAAACTTGAGTGCTGCGGCGAGGGAAAGCGCCCGGATCTTCCCGTGGCGCTCTCCCCCGATCCCACTATTCGCCTTTCCAGTTACCCGGCCGCCGGGACCGTAAGCTTTCCTCCGATGTAGTTGAAAATCGCATCGAGTTGTACGCCGACCAAGGTGGCGCCTGCAATAATCATGATCGCGATCAGCGACGCGATCAGGCCATACTCGATCGCGGTCACGCCTTCCTCGTCCTGAACGAATTGCTTAATCATTTCCAGCATGGTCATCTCCTTCGTCAAGAAACGCCGGACCTCCCGGCAAATCACCGGAGCGGGAGGCCCGTTCCGGAAAAGCGCTGCGAGTCGTGTTCCTTCCCGCAGTTGAACCAAATAACACCTAGGGCGCTGCGTTCGAAACCTTGGCGGCGATATCCTCATACAGGGTTCCAATGGCATCGCCGAGCAATCCGACCGCAACGACGATCGCGCCGAAAATCAGGGCTGCGAGCAGCGCGTATTCGATCGCTGTCACTCCGTCCTGATCGGACCAGAGCGCGCTCAGTGCTTCCTTTATTTGCGCGGTTTTCATCGCGTCGCTCCGTCCCCTCTCTGTTGACTGCAGATTAGGGGTTAGGCGCTCTTCTGGCATCGGCGTTTGGGCCCAATTCACATAGGTAGATGCGCCGGGGCGCATGCAGGACAACTGTCATGAGTGGGCTTTGTTCGTGTGTGCAGCCGCGTCGATCGCGCATGGGTGGATGCGATACAGCACGGTCTGAGCAAGGTCCGCGGCGGTGCCGGAAAACTGGACAGTTGGCTAAGCTAAGGCCGAGCTGCCTACGAATTTCGTCTTCCGACGTAGTCGTCGTGCGATCGACGCAACGACAGGAAGAACGACGTGAGACGCATCCCGAAGCAGGAGTACACGGCCGAGTTCAAGGAACAGGCTGTCAACCGAGCCGGCGAGGTCGGCAGCATCGGCCCCGCCAAGCTATCCCGGTTGCGCGCCCAGGTCCCGCGACTCGAGATGGAACTGGAGATCACAAAAAAGCGGCAGCATATTTCGCGAAGGAGCTGCTGTGAAATATGTCCGGATTGAGAAACAGCGCAGACTCTTCCCGTTGCCCGTCCTGTGAGACGCCCTGTCGGTGAGCCAGAGCGGCTTTCGGGCCTGGAAAACCTGCGTTGTCGCGAGCCACGTGGATCCCCTTGACGGTATGCCGGACAAGTGGGGGTGTCGTTGGGCTTCCTTCGTCAGTCCAATGTACGCGGGCTGCTCAGAATAGTGCTCTTAGAATGTTCACGTAACCATCTGTCCATACGCGTGTGGCTGGATCAGATGGGAGAGGTGCCCATTCAGAACTTCCCGACAACGTGCCGAACGACGCTGGATTTTCCGCCAACACGACCAACTCGGCAGGGCTTGCGATCAGTGGATTGGTGTCGGTGGCGGGACGGAGCACACTGACACGACCAACCAAACCGGCGTCCCGGGCGAGATTACCGATAACCGGCGCCAGCTTGAGATGTCGGTTGCTGATATGAAAAGCGAGCACGCCATCGGGCGCCAATTTTCTCCGGTAGCCGGCGATCGCTTCTCTGGTGAGAAGGTGTGTCGGCACTGCGTCCGACGTAAATGCATCAATAACAAGCAATGCCAGACTGTGGTCGGGAGCGTTCCGGAGACTGATTCTCGCGTCACCAATTACAACTTCAGATCTTGGAGGGCAGTCGCGAAGGAAAGTGAAGAACCGCTCGTCGCGAGCTACCTTTTCGACTGCTGGATCAATCTCATAAAACGTCCACGTGCTGCCCTTGGTGCCATGACACGCCAAACCTCCCACGCCCAGTCCGACCACTGCAACCGGACGTTCCTTAAGCAAAGGAGCCAGTGCGGAAAAAAGGGCCCCAAACGAGCCTGCTTGATGGTAGTACGCAGCCGGTTGCATTGATTTTCCGGAATCCGCATATTGAACGCCATGCACAGTTGTGCCATGGGAGAACACATTGAGGCCCAAGGAGTCGTTCCGGGAGACTTTATAGACGCCAAAAAATGTTCTGGTTACATATTCATCCGTACCCGATTCATGAGAAAGAACCGATATATTTCCTGCGAGAACACACATGAGCGCGGCCACGCCTAAGGCGAATCTAAGTGGGCGTACGCTGAAATTCAGCAATGTCACGCTTGCCACGGCGAGAGTGCCTATCACTGCCACGACACCCAACATTGCAGAAAGCTGTCCTAGCATCAATGAAGATTTCATTGCGGCGAAGACGGCCAGTAATAGAAGAATGGGCAGACCGACGTCGAGAAAAACACCGCGCTTGCTACTGATCGAATCCCCCATCGGACGCAATGCGCATGCAAGAGCCAGAATCGCGGGATATTCGATAAGTTGCGAAAACGTCATCGGCGCAACGATCGCATTGAACACCCCGCCCAGTAGTCCCCCCAAGGACAGCCACAGGTAGAACTCGGTCAAATGACGCGTAGCCGGCCGAACACGGACTAATTCGCCATGACACACCAGTGCGGTGAAAAAGAACGCCGCCAAGTGCAGGATGATCGACACAGGCGCCATTAGTCTTGCTACTCCTGGTATGAGCGCCATGGCGGCAAGCAGTGCGACCGCGAACGCCTGCACCCGCAACGCGACTTGGGGGTGAATATACGGCTTCGCGGCGAATGCCAGCATGAATGTCATGAGATAGAGAGCAAGCGGCACAACCCAGAAAAGCGGTACCGGGGCGATGTCCGTGGTGATGAAGGTCGTAACACCGAGCAGCAGGCTAGAGGGTGCAAAGGAGAGAAGCAGCCACCGCGCACGGAGGGCAGGCGTCACGGCATCCACGGCGTGAACCGAGGATGGCGCGAGACTTTCACTTATTGGAGCGCGCTGATCCCGTCGGACCAACAAGGCGCATGTAGTCAACAGGCCAACGAATAAGGTGAAGCCCGCACTCCACCAGCCCCATTGCTGGTCCAGGTTCGCGAACGGTTCCACGAGTGCGGGATAGGCGACCAATGCCACCAGACTTCCGAAATTGCTCGCCACATACAGGAAATAGGGATCTCCGGCCTGGGGGTCGCGAGAGCGCGCAAACCACTTCTGGAGCAGAGGGGCCGTGGCTGCGATGAGAAACACTGGAACACCGATCGAAAGAGACAAAACCTGCAACAACCAAGAAACAGGGTGTGCCGGGTTTGGTGACATTAGCTGCGCTTGGGCTATGCCGAACGGCATGAAGAGCAATGCGACAAACGCAATCGCCAGATGAACCGCAGCCTGACGCTCTGGACCGAGAATCACGCCGGTATAGTGAGCGTGCAGATAGCCTAGGAATAACATGCCCTGAAAGAAGACCATGCACGTGTTCCAGACCTGCGGCGTGCCGCCGAGTGCCGGAAGCAAGGTCTTTCCGACCATCGGTTGCACGAGAAACATCAGAAGTGCGCTGGACGCCAGCGAGACGATGAACACCAGCCGAAGGGAACTTTTCCCATGGAGACGGATTGGCATCGTTGCGTGCTGCGAGGCCTCGAGGCTCATGATTAGTTTTCTCAAGAAAGGCGACCTGTAAAAGTCATTTTGATGAGATCACGGCGGAATCCGTACTCGAAACCCCGATAGCGCGTGAAATTTGCGACACGCATCGCCTCGGCTTCCAACGAGCATGGCTTCCCCAGGGCAATGGGAGGTCGGCTGTTAAATTGATCGTACTTCGAGGGAATCCGTCTCGCATGGCCATCTTGTCATGGGGTGAACTGCGCCACGAATTTCGTCTTCCAACCTAGTCGTCGTACGGCAATTCCAGTCAAAAAACGAAGGGAATGAGCCGCCACCGGACGCGCGTCTGGTATGCGCGATACTCGGGTGTCAGGCTCAGGTGTCTCTCCTCGAAGTGAACTCGAGAAATCATTAGCCCGACGCTGCACACAAGGATCAACAGGTTCTCCATGGAATAGTTGGTCATCAGATAGGATGCCAAGCTGATCAGGTAGCTGAAATAGATCGGGTGGCGCACCAGGCGGTACATGCCTTCGGTCTTGACTTTGCGCAGGGCCGGAACCAACGCAAAACTTCGGTTCAGCGACAGCACGCCCGCGATCTGCATGATCGAGCCGAGCATGAGACCCCACTCCGCGAGCGGTACAGAGTTGTCGCTTGTCGGGCGTAGGAGAAGTGGGAGGAATGTTCCGAGTACCGCGACGATCCATTCACGCGGATTCACCGTCACGGTCTTGGCTTCGGCCCGAAGCACGAAGAACAACGCAATAAGGGTCTCGGCGATGGCGAACGTCAGCAGGGCGACCTTGCCGGTGGTTCGGAAGGCAGCGACGTGCGCGATCGCGAACAGGACCCACAGTGCGCCGAGGCCGATCCCGGTCAGGAGCCTCATCCGCGCAGAGGAAGCAATTTGTGGAATTTGGGTCATTTGGCGAATCTCCAGGTTCGATTCGACTACGAGCGTGGCGCGGCGCTGAAAACATTCTGTGGAACCGACGTACGGTGCCGGACCCGCCTCCAAGCCTGAATGAATTGCTAAGGAATGTTGCAGTTACCCGGGATGGGGCTCAGGCATCTCTATGGTCTTCCGGAACGCTCATGGCCGCATCGGACGATGCGACTGCCTTCATTCGTCCAGATGGACCAAGCGAACCATGACAGTTGTCACACGTGACGGATCACGAGGCCGCGGTAACGATTGCGGCGATCAATTCGTCGCCAGATGCGGTCTTCGGTACGAAGCGGACGGCGCCGAGCCCAATGGCGCGGCAACGCACGCCGGGGTCATCAAGGCAACTGAACACCACGACCGCTGAATCGCAACAGCCTCGAAACATCGGCAAGAGGTCCAGCCCATCCTCTCCTCCGAGATCTATGTCGAGCACTATGACGTGAGGCTGAGTGGTGCGTGCGAGTCGGAGCGCCTCGGAACCGGAGCCGGCCTGCCCGGCGACGCGCAAGTGCGGCCCCTCGCTCTCGATTAGTGCCGTTACCCCCGCGAGAATTGCCCGTTGGTCATCCACCAGCAGCACTTCGATCGGACGGGCGAGGGTGAGGCAGGGCACGACGTGCTCCCCTTCTGCGGTGTGGGCCGCGATGGGTTCAACATACCGTCAATCGGGTAGTTTCGCCCATAGGAGGACGCGCGCGGGAGACCCATGACAAACCGCCTGGATGGGGCGCCGTGTGACGCCTCTTGGTCGTTCGTCAGAAGGTGACCGTCGCTTCGTTCGAGCACACTGCCGTGCCCGATTCGCACACCTTGTAGGTGTACGAGCCGCCTCCGGTCCGATTTATCGGGTCGGTGTAGGCGCCGTCGTTCGGTTCGCTGGCAATGTTGGCCCCGTTGCGGAATATCGTCATGGTGCCGGCGGCGGTGACGTTCCATTGGAGGTCGGCTTTCTGCTGCCCCTTGACTTTGTAGCCGGTGGCGGTAAGCGTGATGGTCGGTGGTGGAGGCGGAGGGCTGTCGGCGGTGAGTGCGAGGTGAGCGTTGACGCGGCCGTATCGCACCCAGGCACGGAAGTTCTGGCCGAGTGCGCCCTGGGCGTTGGCGGTGTTCTCGATGTAGGCGCGGGCCTGGGTGTTCGTGATGTTGCCGTAGCGGGTGAGCACGAGCGCGGCGAGGCCGGCGACGTGGGGGGAGGCCATGGAGGTGCCCGACAGCCAGTTGTAGCAGCCTTCCGGATCGTCCGCCGGGATGTTGCAGCCGGCGTTCGGGTAGGTGGAGAGGATGTCGTGGCCGGGGGCGGCGACGGAGACCCAGGAGGAGCCGAAGCTCGAGAAATAGGCGAGGTTGTCGTGGCGGTCGGTGGCGGCGACCGAGATGACCTCGGGGAAGGCGGCGGGGTAGTGGCGCGTCGAGGCGTAGTCGTTGCCGGCGGCCGCGACGAGGACGACGCCTTTGCCCCAGGCGTACTTGATGGCGTCCGCTTCGGCTTGCGAGGGTGAATAGGGATCGGGGTCGCTGCCGTAGCTCATGTTGGCGACGCGATAGCCGTTGTTGGCGGCGTGGATCAGGCCCGCGACGGAGTCGGCGACGTCGCACATGCCGAGGAGCGGCAAGTCCACCGAGGGCCATTCATGGCACACCTTGAGCGAACCGATTTTCGCGTTCCAGCCGACGCCGGCGGTGCCCTTGCCGTTGTTGGTGTTGGCGGCGGCGATGCCAGCGACGTGGGTGCCGTGCCCGATCACGTCCGCGGTCGTGGTGCTGGCGGTGAAGTTCTGTTGTTCGACGCACTTGCCGAGGAGGTCGACGTGGGTGCATTCGACCCCGCTGTCGAGAATCGCGATCTTGATGCTGTCATTGCTGCGGGAGAGATCCCATGCTTCCGGTGCGTCGATGTCGGCATCCAGCGTGCCGGTCACGTTGGAGCTCGACGCCGAATCGTAGAGGGGCTGGCCGGTGTTGTTGAGGCCCCATTGCAGGGCCAGGTACTCGGTTCCGAGCTCCGTCGGGAGCATCGGGTCCCTGCCTTCGGTGGGGAGGATCAGCGGGCGGTGGAAGTTGGGTTCGGCATAGCGGACGTTCGGGTTGCGTTCGTAGAGTGCGGCCGTCGCTTCGACCGCACCCGAGGGAATTCGCAGGAAATGCACGCCGATGGCGTCGAAGCGCCGGATCACCTGCGCGCCGGCCGCGGCATGGGCCTGAGCGATGTCGGCGCCGGGCGTGCCGGGGCGGAAGGCGACCAGCAACTGGTCGGGGGCGAATCGGGGTGGCGGGGTGACGCCGGCGGGCAGGTCGCCGGCGTGGGCGCGCGGCTGGGCGAATAGCAGGCAGGCTCCGACGAGCGGTGCGAGGAAAATGGCGCGACGCATGGTCTCTCCTCCGGTGTGGCGGTGGGTGCGTTACGGGCAGGGGGCACGGCATGCTCCCGCGCGGCGTCTCGTGCGCGGGGGCGGTCGTGTTGCCTGTCGGCGGATTCGCGGGCAATTGCAGCGTCCGCGCTACTTTCCAAGACTAGTGTTCGGGCAGGTGTTGCGCGCGGGCGGAGACGCCCCCGGCGGGCGTGACAAATGAACTAGTTTCGGGCCGTCCGGCTCATCACCGGCCGACCAATGAACCTTGGCTGCGGTGTTCCGCGCTAGATGCTGTCGTGGCAGGCGCCGCGCTGCGCGACGAATAAGCTATTGCGCGACGGTGCCGATGCTGCGTTCCTTGGCGTACAGGTACAGTTCGAGCCGGCCATGTACTTCGAGCTTGTGGTAGATAGCGGTCAGGTGGTTGCGCAGCGTGTGTTCGCTGATGCCGAGGTCGTCGGCGATGACGAGGCTCTTGGCGCCCTTGTAGCGCACCACGGCGCCGATGACTTCGACCTCCTTGGGCGTGAGGGTGGCGATGCGGGCGTCGTCGGGGGCTGCGGCTTTCTTGCTACCCGTCAGCATGTTCATGATGTCGCCGATGAGCGCGCGGTTCACCCACACGTCGCCTTCGTGCACCTTTTCGATTGCGCGCAGCAGGACGTCGACCGGTTCTTCCTTGCGTACGACGCCGCGGGCGCCGGCAAGTACGGCGCGACGATGGGCGTCGAGGTCGCGGGCGCCGGTGAGGACGAGGACTTTTGCGCCGTAGGTGTCGAGCAGCTTGGCGAAGGAGTCGCTGGAGTCCTGGCCACCGAGATCGAGGTCGATGACGATGACGTCGGCCTCGCGGCTTTCCGGGGATGCGAGGAGTTCGGCGATGCTGGTCGCGCTGCCGGCCAGTTGCATGCGTTGCGCCGCGCCGACGAGGCGTTCGAGGCCCCACAGCGTTGCGCGATGGTCATCGACGAGGAAAACACGGATTGGGCGTTCGGTGACTTCAATCATGATCGGTCGCCGCTCAGGTTGTTTTCGGGATCGAGATCATTAGAGCAGTGATGCCGTTCTGTTGAATGTCGACTACGACACATCCGGTTACGGATTCTGCGCGTTCGACAACAGAGCGGGGCAGGAAGGGTTCCGGAGGCGAGTTGATGTCATGCGGATTGCGGATTTCGACCGTGTAGTCATTGTCGTCCGCGCGGACGAGGATCTCCGCACGTGGGGCTGCGGTGTGGCGGCGGATGTTGGTGAGGGCCTCGCTGACCATGGGGAAGATCGCAGCGGCGAGCTTGCGCCGGATCGACAGATTACCTTCGCACTGCACCGACACGTCGATGCCGAACAGTTCGGTGAAGCGCTTGGCCTGTCGCTGCAAGGCGGGGCAAAGGGCGTCGTCGCCGCCGGAGGCGCCGCTGCGCATGCCGCTCACGAGCTCGCGCAGGGTGTGCAGTTCCTCGAGCGCGACTTCCTGCAGGGAGAGGATGTCGGTGCGCAGCGGATTGTCGGCGCCGGCTTTGCGCGCGAGCGCTTCAATGCCGTACTTGAGGCCGAGATAGGGCTGGATCGCGTTGTCGTGCAGGTCGCGGCCGATGCGTGCACGCTCGGTGGCCATCGCCTCGTCGGCGAGGCGCTCCAGCAGGCCAGCGTTCTCGAGCACGGGGGCGAGCTGGTCCATGACGCCGGCGAGGAGGTCGGCGTCGTGGGAGCGATAGCGGCGGTGCGCGGATTCGAGCACCAGTCGGCAGGGATGGGGGCCGCGGCGGAAGATGGGGATCGCGATCATCGAGTGCGCATCGAGCGCCTCGGCGAGATCCTGCACGGCCGGCCGCGCCGCGTTCGTGGGCGTCTTGTTCACCAGGTCGAAGCCGCTGGTGTAACGCAGCGGAAAGCGGCCGAGGAGGTGGGCGTGGTGGTGCACGCTGACGACGTCCGCAGGCAGGCGTACCAGCGCGTCGACGAGGGCAGTGCGCAGCTCGCCGTCGAGTTCGCCGAACCGGCCGTTGCGGTCGCAGCGGAATAGGCGCGCGTCGCTGCCCGGGAGCCAGATTAGCAGCAAGCCGAGATCGGCCGCGAAGTGTCGTGAGACGCCCCGCAGCAGGGTCTCAGCGACGCGTTTGACGCCGAGGCGCGGGTCGGCGGCGCCGAGCAGGCGGTCGGCGACGGACATCTGCTCGTTCATCTGCACGCCGGCGCGCGCGAGGCCGGCAACCAGCGGTCCCAGGACCAGGATCGACAGCGGCTGGAGGAGGATTTCCGGCGAGAGCTTGCCGATGTTCAGGTCGCGGAAGAGGAGTTCGCCACCCGCGCCTGCGGCGGCGAACAGCGAGATCATGAGGCCTGGCACGAAACCGAAGCTCAGCGCGGCGAAGAGCACCGGGAAAAGCAGGAGCAGCGTGTAGATGCTGCTCTGCGTGCCGGCCAGCCACGCGAACAACAGGATCCAGGTCGCGTCGATCCAGGAGGTGAGCATGGAGCGGATCGGGCGCATGCCGTGCAGCTCGACCCAGCATAGCCATCCTGCCCAGGCCGCGTAGCCGAGCACGGCGAGCATCATCGTCGGACGGGTGGAGGCCGACAGGGAGACGGCTTCGGTGGCAGCGACGATGGCGACCAGCACGCGGATGTTCGCGAGCACGCGCCGCAGCTCCGGGCTGTTGCCCGCGCGTGTGGTCGCCGATGCGGCGCCTGCCTGCAGGTTCGTGTTGCCGTCCATTCGAGGCATTGTGTCGTGTCTCCCTCGGGTATCGCACCTCTGGCGTCTTTCCGGAGCGATAGCTCCTCTACCCGGCGTTGAATGTAATAGGCATGGCTGTGCAGAATAAAGTTACAAAGTCACGGGGATCGGCGCGTGCGCGGTGTTGGGGAATCACGCCACGATGCCGACGTCAAAGCCTGTGTGGCCGGAGAGCGGCCGGGAGACGAGCATGGACGCGACGCGCACCGAAACCGATTCGATGGGCCCCGTCGAGGTGGCGGCAGACCGCTACTGGGGGGCCCAGACCGAGCGTTCGCTCGCGCACTTTCCGATCGGCACCGACCGCTTCCGCTGGGGGCGGGCGATGATCCGCGCGCTGGGCATCCTGAAGAAGGCTGCGGCGCAGGCGAATGCCGAACTGGGCGAACTGGCGCCCGAGCTTGCCGAACTGATCGGTCGTGCCGCCGGCGAGGTGATCTCCGGCGAGCTGGACGAGCATTTCCCGCTGGTCGTGTTCCAGACCGGCTCAGGCACGCAGTCCAACATGAACGCCAACGAGGTGATCGCGAACCGCGCGATCGAGCTGGCGGGGGGGACGATCGGGTCGAAGCGGCCGATCCATCCGAACGACCACGTCAATCGCGGTCAGTCTTCGAACGATACGTTCCCGACCGCGATGCATATCGCGATCGTCGGCGAGCTGCACGATCGCCTGTTGCCTGCGGTGCGGCGCCTGCGCGATACGCTGGCGGACAAGGCGAAGAGCAGCGAGGAGATCGTGAAGACCGGGCGCACCCACCTGCAGGACGCGACGCCGGTGACGCTCGGGCAGGAGATCGGCGCGTGGGTGGCGCAGATCGATTTCGGCCTCGCCGCGGTGACGGCGAGCCTGCCGGCGCTGTACGAGCTGGCGATCGGCGGCACGGCCGTCGGCACCGGCCTCAATGCCCATCCGCGCTTCGGCGATTGCGCGGCGGCGCAGATCGCGCAGCTGACCGGCCATCCGTTCCGCAGCGCGCCGGACCGCTTCTTCGCGCTGGCGGCGCACGATGCGCTGGTGCAGACCTCGGCCGCGCTGCGCACGCTGGCGGGCGGATTGATGAAGATGGCCAACGATGTGCGCTGGCTGGCGAGCGGGCCGCGCTGCGGCATCGGCGAGCTGCTGATCCCGGAGAACGAGCCGGGCTCGTCGATCATGCCGGGCAAGGTGAATCCGACGCAGTGCGAGGCGCTGACGATGGTGTGCGTGCAGGTGTTCGGTAACGACGCCGCGGTCGCGTTCGCCGGCACGCAGGGCAACTTCCAGCTCAACGTGTACAAGCCGGTGATGGCGCACAACGTGCTGGAGAGCATCGCGCTGCTGGCGGATTCGTGCGACGCCTTCGAGGCGCACTGCGCGCGCGGCCTGCGGCCCAACCTGCCGCGCATCCGCGAGAACCTGGAGAAGAACCTGATGCTCGTGACGGCGCTCAACCGCCACATCGGCTACGACCGCGCCGCGGAGATCGCGAAGAAGGCGCACCGCGAGGGGCTGTCGCTGCGCGAAGCGGCGCTGGCGAGCGGGTATGTGCGCGCGGAAGAGTTCGATCAGTGGGTCGACCCGGAGGCGATGACCCGGCCGGGCGGGTGAATCCGACGGCTCCCTCCCCTTCAAGGGGGCGGAGGCGGGGTTTCGTGGAGCACCGCTCCGCGCCGCCGCAGCGGCGGAGCGAAGCGGAGACTCCCGGGTTGGGGTGGGGATGGGTTAAGTA
>NZ_WTVS01000061.1 GCF_012911005.2 Aromatoleum toluolicum
AGCCCGGGCAGCTTGTCGATGATCGCGACGATGAAGGTCGCGCTGACCACGTAGCCGACGCCGGCACAGAAATACGCCGCCATGAACACGCGCAGGAAGCCGGCCCCCGGCGGGTTGTCCTCCATCTTCTGTCCGCCGACCGTGAGGGACGTGCTGTCGGGCGGCGGCAGCCAGCGCCACGCCGGGATCAGCAGCAGCACGCCCAGGGCGCTGAACACGAACCACTGCGCGCGCCAGTCCAGCCACTGCGTCATCAGCGCCACCGCGGCCGCACAGCCCGCGATACCGAGGCCGATGCCGGTGAAGTGGATCCCCAGCTCGGAGCGGTGTTGGTGGCGGATGAGCCAGTTCAGGATCAACCCGGTACCCAGCAGCATGCCCCCGGCGGTGCTCAGGCCGGCAAGGAAGCGCGACACGGACCACCAGAAGACGTCCGTCGTGAGGCCCATCGCCACCGTGGTGATGACCGCGACGACCAGCGCGATACGGTAGAGACGATCCTTGAGCACGAGGTCGCTGGTCATCGATGCGATCAGCGCACCGCTGAGGTAGCCCGCGTAGTTCCACGCCGCCAGCCAGCCGGCGTCGGCCACGCCGAGACCGGCCTGCTGCTGCATCAGCGGCAGGAGCGGTGTGTAGGCGAAGCGCGCGACGCCCATCACCAGAATCAGGCTCAGGATGCCCGCCCCGAGGACCTTCATCCGCTGCATCTGCTCTCTCATCGCGGCTGTTCCCATCGGTGGTCTCAATACGGTATGGTATGGAAAGCGGCGGCGCAAGCTATTCTGATTCCGACATGGATTTTCTCGGCACATGTCGGACGGAATACCGCCCCTGCAGCGTGACGCACGCCACGCCGTGCAGGGATCGTCACGCATCAGTGGTCGGGCAAGGCCGGAACGCTTCTCTATACTGGGAGCGCTGCCCGTTCAATCCTCGAGGAGACCGCGATGTCCGCCCACACCTACAAACTCGTCGAAATCGTCGGTTCGTCCCCGGACAGCGTCGATGCCGCGATCCGCAACGCGATCGAGACCGCCGGCAAGACGATCCGCCATCTCGACTGGTTCGAGGCGACCGAGATCCGCGGCCACATCACCGACGGCAAGGTCGCGCACTTCCAGGTCAAGCTGAAGGTGGGGTTCCGGCTGGAGGAGTGAGCCCGCGGCCGGCCTCGAGCATCGCGCGGCGGCTTTCCGGCGTCTCAAGGCTGATGCGCCCGAGGGCGCCGCTGCGGTAGTCGACCAGGAAGATCTGCGCGGCCTTTTCCAGGTCCGGCGCGCCGCCCTTGAGACGGCAGCCGCGGCGCGCCGCGACGATCTCGACCACACCGACGCCGTCGAGCACCTCCATGCGCTCCGGGGCAATCCCGTAGCGCTGCGCGACGAGCTCCGGATAGCGCTCCACCAGCACGTCGCCGAGGAAGGCGGCGACCTCCTCGTCGATCACCGCATTGCGGCCGATGGCGTGGCTCGCCGCGAGCATGAAGCCGTCCGAATCGTGGTCGATCTTCGGCCACATCAGGCCCGGCGTGTCGGTGATCGTCATGTGCGAGCCGAGATCGAAGGTCTGCTGCTGCTTGGTCACTGCCGGCTCGTCGCCCACCGCCGCGACGCGGCGTTTGAGCAGCGCGTTCATGAGCGTGGATTTGCCGACGTTGGGGATGCCCATGATCATGATGCGCAGCGGCCTCGTGCCGTCGGTGCGGTGCGGTGCCAGCGCCTGACACAGCCCGGGCACCCGCGCGACATCGCCCGGCTTCTTGCATGACAGCGCCACCGCCTTCACGCCTGCCTGTGCGTTGAAGAAATCCAGCCAAGCGCGGGTCGCGACGGGGTCCGCGAGATCCGCCTTGTTGAGCAGCTTGAGGCACGGACGCTGCCGGAACAGGCGCAATTCGCGAATCATCGGGTTGCTGCTCGCCTCGGGGATGCGGGCGTCGAGCACCTCGATCACGACGTCGGTCATTGCCATGGTCTCGGCCGCCTTCTTGCGCGCCGAGGTCATGTGACCGGGAAACCACTGGATGGACATCTGGACAGTAAGCGTTGGACAAGGCGCGCATTATCGCCTCCTTCGACCTGCGATTGGGGCAAAATGGCGGCCTTTCGAGGGGTAGTGCATGAATCGTGACGAAGTGATCGCGGCGACGCGCCGGTGGATCGAGAAGGCGGTGATCGGGCTCAACCTGTGCCCGTTCGCCAAGTCGGTGTATGTGAAGAATCAGGTGCGCATCGTCGTCAGCGAGGCGAAGCATGTGGACGCCTTCCTCGAGGATCTCGACCGCGAGCTCGAATTCCTCGCTGCCGCCGACCCGCAGGAGGTCGACACGACCCTCCTCGTCCATCCGACCCTGTTTCCCGACTTCCTCGACTTCAACGAGATCGCCGGCATCGCCGAGGAAGCGGTCGAAGAGCACGAGCTCGAGGGCATCCTGCAGGTGGCGAGCTTCCACCCGCGCTTCCAGTTCGAGGACACGGCCGAGGACGACATCACGAACTTCACCAACCGCTCGCCCTTCCCCACCCTGCATCTGCTGCGCGAGGAAAGCATCGAGCGCGCCGTCGCGGCCTACCCGGAAGCCGAGGAAATCTACGAGCGCAACATCGAGACGGTGACGAAGCTCGGGCTCGACGGCTGGAAGGCGCTCGGCATCCCCGGCATGGGGGGCGAGAAGAAGTGAGCCGCGCGCGCCACAAGCCTGCGACGCCTGCGACCGAGCCCACGGCTCCCGCCGTGCCGCCCGCGATTCCGGACGTGCGGCCGGGACAGTCGGTCGAGCTTCTCAAGGAGCTCCACATCCTTACGCGCGACGGCAAGCTCAACCAGGACAGCCGGCGCAAGCTGAAGCAGGTGTACCACCTCTACAACTTCATCGAGCCGCTGCTCGACGAAGTCATGAACGCCCGCGGGGATCTCACGCTCGCGGACCATGGCGCCGGCAAGTCCTACCTCGGCTTCATCCTCTACGACCTGTTCCTGAAGGCGCGCGAGGGTGACAAGACCGGTGGCCACATCTACGGCATCGAAACCCGCGAGGAACTCGTCGCCCGTTCGCGCGAACTCGCGGCCCGGCTCGGCTTCGGGCGCATGAGCTTCCTGAACCTCTCGGTCGAGGAATCCATCCGCTCGCCCGAGCTGCCCGAGCGCATCGACATCGTCACGGCCTTGCACGCCTGCAATACCGCCACCGACGACGCCATCCGCTTCGCGCTGGAGAAGCGCGCGCGCTTCATTGTGCTGGTGCCCTGCTGCCAGGCCGAAGTCGCGGCCACGCTGCGCAAGCACAAGAACGAATCCTTCGGCCGCACTCCGCTGTCCGAACTCTGGCGTCATCCCATCCACACGCGCGAATTCGGCAGCCAGCTCACCAACGTGTTGCGCTGCCTGCTGCTCGAGTCGCACGGCTACCAGCTCACGGTCACCGAACTCGTCGGCTGGGAGCATTCGATGAAGAACGAGCTCATCATCGCGCGCGCCACCGGCCAGCCTCGCGGCAATGCGCGCGAGCGGCTGGAGAGCATCCTCACTGAACTGAACCTCGAAGAGCTGCGCGAACGCTTCGTGTACTGATCCGCACGCGGGGCGTCAAACTTGATCGCGGTGAAGTACGCACGGCTTGTGCGCAGGTAAGCTGCTGGTTCACAAACTGCCCGCGGCGTACCCCATGTCCGATGTCCCGTTCCCCGTCCTGGTCGCCGCCGTATTCCTGTTCGGCACCCTCGCCATACTCCACGTGTTCATGCGGCAGCAAGAGGCGCAGCGCAAGCTGCCCGAACGCGACCAATACCTCGCCACGCACGGGCTCGATTCGGTGCTGTGCGCACACTGCCGCTCGATAGACACGCGCGAATTCGGGCTCAGCGATTCCGGCGACGACCGTCGCATTGTCGCCTGTTCTCAGTGCGACAAGCTCCTGTTCCGCTACACCCGGGCGGCGCCCGCTTCGCTTTAGAACAATCCCGCGTTTGGACGGGTCAACGCGGCATCTGCTCCCGGAGGCCGATCATGGAACTCGCATCCCTGACTTCCTCGCTGCTGACCTCGCTCGGTGTCGCGCAGGAGCGTTTCGATGGCGGCGATCTTGTTGTCCATAGCCCGATCGATGGCAGCCTGATCGGCCGGGTCGGAGCCGGCGACAAGGCCGCGACGGAGGCGGCCATCGCGCGCGCGCATGACGCCTTCCTCGCCTGGCGCAGCGTGCCCGCCCCGCGGCGCGGTGAACTCGTGCGGCGCTTCGGCAACCTCCTGCGTGATCACAAGACAGACCTCGGCACGCTCGTTACGATCGAAACGGGCAAGATCCGTCAGGAAGGCCTCGGCGAGGTACAGGAGATGATCGACATCTGCGACTTCGCCTGCGGCCTCTCGCGGCAGCTGTACGGACTCACGATCGCCAGCGAACGGCCGGGCCACCGCATGATGGAGCAATGGCACCCTGCGGGCGTCGTCGGCGTCGTGTCGGCCTTCAACTTCCCGGTCGCGGTATGGGCATGGAATGCGATGCTGGCGTGGGTGTGCGGCGACAGCGTGGTGTGGAAGCCCTCGGAACGCACGCCCCTCACCGCGCTCGCCTGCAGAGCCCTGTTCGAACGCGCATGCCGCGGTGTGAGCGAGGCCCCGGCGGGCCTGTTGGAAGTGCTGACCGGCGGCCGCGAGCACGCGGCCCTGCTCGCCGACGACCGCCGCATCGCGGTCTTGTCCGCGACCGGCTCCTGCGACATGGGGCGCGCGCTGGCGCCGCGCGTCGCAGCGCGCCTGGGACGCTCCATCCTCGAGCTGGGCGGGAACAATGCCGCAATCGTGTGCCCCAGCGCCGATCTCGCGCTCACCGAGCGCGCGATCCTCTTTGCCGCGGCGGGCACGGCCGGACAGCGCTGCACCACGCTGCGCCGCCTGATCGTGCATGAGTCGATTGCCGACACGCTGCTCGAGCGCCTGCGCGCGGCCTGGCGCCGCATTCCCGTCGGCAGCCCCCTCGACACCTCAACCCTTGTCGGCCCGCTGATCGACAGCGGTGCCGGGGCGGCGATGGATGCTGCCCTGGCCGAAGCGAAGGCAGCGGGCGGCAAGGTGTTCGGCGGCGAAACGGTGACGGTGCGCGGCTGCGAAGGCGGCTGCTACCGCCGTCCGGCGCTGGTCGAAATGCCCGCGCAGCACGACATCGTCCGCCGCGAGACCTTCGCCCCCATCCTCTACGCGATCCGCTATTCCAGCTTCGAAGAGGCGATCGTGCTGCACAACGACGTGCCGCAGGGGCTCGCGTCGTCGATCTTCACGCGGGATCTCGCCGAAGCCGAGCGCTTCCTGTCCGCTGCGGGAAGTGATTGCGGAATCGCCAACGTGAATATCGGCCCCTCGGGTGCCGAGATCGGCGGCGCGTTCGGCGGCGAAAAGGATACCGGGGGCGGACGCGAGTCGGGCTCCGATGCGTGGAAGGGGTACATGCGCCGCGCGACCTGCACGATCAACTATTCGGGCGCGCTGCCGCTCGCGCAGGGCATCCGCTTCGGGCTGGACGAAAGCTGAGCCGGGCGTGCGCCCCTAGCCCGCGGGGATCGCAGCAGATTCCCGCGTCACGAGCAGCTGGTCGATGCGGTAATTGTCGATGTCGACCACCTCGAACTTGTAGCCGCCGTAGCTCACCGAATCGGTGCGCTTGGGCACCTTACGCAGGGCATACATCATGAAGCCGGCGAGGGTCTCGTAGTTTTCGCTGCCTTCGAATTCGTCGATCTCCAATGCGTGCATCACGTCCTCGATCGGCGTGATGCCGTCGATCAGCCACGAATCGGCGTCGCGCTTGACGATGAGTTCCTCCTGCAGCGTGCTTCCCAGTTCGCCCATCACGGTGTTCATGACGTCCTGCAGGCTCAGCAGGCCGACGATCAGCGCATATTCATTGACGATCAGCGCGAAGTCCTCGCGCGCTGCACGGAAACGGTCCAGCGCTTCAAAAAGCGTGAGCGTGTCGGGAATGACGAGCACGCTGCGCACCATCGGGTCCGCGCGCAGCGAGAGTTTTTGCCCGGACAGGATGCGCGTGAAGATGTCCTTCAGGTCCACATAGCCCACCACCGTGTCGATCGTGTTCTCGCACACCGGGAACTTGCCGTGCGGCTGGTCGGTGAGCTTCTTGCGGATGCTCTCCTCGGATTCGTTCAGCGTGAAGAAGACGATGTTCTCGCGGTTCGTCATCGCCGAGCCGACCGTCCGCGTATCGAGCTCGAACACGTTCATGATGAGCTCGCGCTCCTGGTTCAACAGGGTGCCGGTCAGGGCTCCTGCCTCGGCCATCGCAACGATGTCTGCCGAGGTGATGTCCTCGGTGCGCACGTTGGGCAGCTTGAACAGTGCGAACAGGCGGTTCGCAAGGCCATCGAAGAACCACACGGCAGGCGCGAACGCGATCATGAATACCTGGATCGGCTTCACCACCGCCACCGCGACGCGCTCCGGCGCGACCATCCCCAGCCGCCGCGGAATCAGATCGGCGAACAGGATGAACAGCGAGGTCACGACGATGAAGGACAGCACGAAGCTCAGCGTATCAAGCATCTGTCCGTCATAGACGAGCGCGATAACACCCGAAATCGCGGGCGACAGCGCCGATTCGCCGACGATGCCCCCCAGGATCGCGATCGCGTTCAGCCCGACCTGGACCACGGTGAAGAAATGGCCCGGGTTCTCCTGCAGCGCGAGAACCCGCGCCGCGGCCGCGTCGCCGCCTTCGGCCATCAGCCGCAGCTTGATCTTCCGCGACGCAGCGAGGGAAATCTCCGAAATCGAAAAGAACGCGCTCAAAGCGATGAGCGCGGCAATGACCAGCAACTGATTCGACAGACTCACGATAAAACTCCGCACTCCTCCGCAGCAGACGCCCGCGGCCGCCATGCGCCGCCGCGTGTCTGCAGCCGACGCGGGGCCTCACCGGGTCAGAAGAGGATCTCGAAGCCGACGCCCAGCGCCCAGCCGCGCCGGTCTTCGTCCTTCGCATCGCCCTGCGGCCAGAAGTGTCCCAGGCTAAGCTCGACCAGCGTCCAGTCCCGATACACCGGCTGCTTCCAGACCGCACGCACGCCGGTCTCGGAGACGTTGTCCGAACCCGCGGTCGCACCGCCGATGAGGGCTTCCAGCGACAAGGTATGCTGGTCGCCGAAGTTCTTGAAGATACCCATACTGTTCGCCCATGCCAAGCCGTCGGTCTCGTCCGAGATCGTTCCGGCTAGCTGCCAGCGAAACGCCAGGGTCCGCGTAAAACCGTGACCGAAGCTCAGCGCGGTCGTCGAACCGACACCGTCCTTGCGGTTCCAGAAGATCGTCTCGCGGAGGTCGATGCGGTCGTGCTCTCCCAGCGCCCAAGCTTTCTTGTAGCGCGCGTGGGCATAGGGTTTGATGCCGCTGCGCAGGCCTGCGCGGAAATCGATGTTGTCGCGGAGCGCATAGCCGACTCCGGCGAAAAAGGTCTGGTCCTGCCTGCGGTCCTCGGCGAGCAGCAGTTCGCGCCGGGTGAAGGGCTCGGGCTGGTCGATGAGGAGCTCCCGCTCGTTTTCCTGACCGAAGAACAGATAGGTCTTTTCCTTCACGTTCGGCATGTCGAGCTTTGCACCAAAGCGGAAGCTCGCGTCGGGGCTTTCGTGCTGCCGAGTAAGGAACTTGAAGCCGATGGAGCCCGACACCTTGCCGCCCTGCTCGAACGGTTTGTCGCCGAACCAGCCGTCGACGTGCCGTGCGACCCCCTCGGTGAAGTCATGCACCATCGCACGGCTGCGCTCGAGGATCAATATTCCCGATCCGGCCGGCTGCGGCGCACCCGGCTCGTCCGCACCTGCCGCCCATCCGCTCGCGAGATATCCGAGCAGCACGCAACTCGCCAAACCCCGTCTCATGCGCGAACCCCCCTGCAGCAATCGGAAAGCCGACATTTTTTCTAATTTACGGCGTCCGACCGAAAAAGGCGAACCTGCAACGACGAGCGGCGGGAATCCCGTCACGAATGCCGCATGGTTTTCCGCTGGAGGGAGGCGATCAGCCGCGGGGCGCCATCAAGCGTTCCGGCTCGACCGACACCGTCTCGACCCCATCCGTGATCCACATCTGCCCGTCCTGAATCGTGCATTGCAGACGCATGCTGCGCGCGGTCAGCGCCGCCAGCGCGGGGGCGACATCCCCGGGCAGGTTCAGCACGGTGAGGTTCGTCAGCCGCGTAAGCTTGTCGCGGATGCCGTTCCACCAGACGTCCGCCGCTCGCCCGTAGCTCATGACGACGACTTCGCGGGCGCGGCCGCAGGCCTTGCGGATCCACTTCTCGTCCGGCTGGCCGACGTCGATCCAGCGCTCGACGAGGCCGGTCAGGTCCTTCTGCCACAGGTCCGGTTCATCGTCGACGCACAAGCCCTTGGCGAAAGCGAGCGCGGGATCGGCGTACAGCGCAAACGCGAGGATGCGCACCATCATCCGTTCGTCGGTCTCCGACGGATGACGCGCGATCGTCAGGTTGTGGTCGCCGTAATAGTTGCGGTCCATGTCGGCGACCACAAGCTCGGCCTTGAAGATGGTTGCCTTGAGGGCCATGTCGTTCGATTCCCGCTGCGGCCTCGGGCCGCTGTTGATTGGTTGTGCCGCGCTTCAGTGCGTCGGGGTTCCGGCGGGGCGACGCGCCTGCTGCCACGCGAGCACCGCCTGCGTTGCGTACGCCATCACACGGTCGCGGAACTGCGCAGGCAGCTCCTTCGACAAGGCACCGAACAGCGCCTCGTTCATCTCGCGCGCCAGCCCGTCGGCAGCCAGCCCTTCGGCCAGGCACTGGATCTGGATATGCGCGACCGCGTCGGCCACCAGGCGCCAGCCGAGCACCGGCATCAGCTCGGTCAGCGCGAACATCATCCCGCCGAGCCGGGTCAGGATTGCCGTCGCCTGCTCGCGCTCGTCGCTTGCGATCATCGCGTGCCACAGGGCGAGATGGATGCCGCGCCTGAGATCGATCTTGAAGTCGATCGCGTTGCCTTCGCCTTCGGCGATCGCGGCGAACTGGCGCTGGAACCGCGCCTCCTGCTCGGGCCCCAGCGCAGTGCGCAAGGCACCGAGGAGTTCCGACAGGCCGGGAATCGCGACCAGTCCGAAGGCCTGGCTGTACGCGAGCCCCCACTGGTCAAGGCCCGCAACGAGCATCGCCAGGCGCAGTGCCCGCGCGTCATCGTCGGCTGCCGCGCGGCTCCAGTTCCCCAGCGCTGCGGCGAGCGTCTCGACGCCGCGCGCACGGCCGGCATCATCCTCGTCCAACGTCAGGCGGAACACCTGAGCAAAGCTGTCCTGCGCCATGCGCGCAGCGAGCTTCTGCACATCGACCGCCGCCAGGGCGGCGAGCGAGTCGACCGGAATCGTCTCGGCGGATACGTCTTGCGTCATGTCTGCGGTCCGGCAAAAGGGGCGTATTCTGAGCCCCGCGCGAGCGGACGGCAAATATCGCCCGACCTTGCTGCGGCCGGTCTTGTGCATTGCGCCATTCCTGACAGAATGCGCCCATCCTCTCCAATCCCGACGACCATGTCCGACCTTCCCTTCGAATCGCTGACCCCCGATCTCCTTCTCGACGCACTCGAGAGTGTCGGCCTGCGCCCCGACGGTCGCATGCTGGCCCTGAACAGCTACGAGAACCGCGTCTATCAGGTCGGCATGGAGGACGCGCCGCCGCTGATCGTCAAGTTTTATCGCGCCGCACGCTGGAGCGACGAAGCCATCGCCGAGGAACACGCCTTCGTCACCGAACTCGCCGCGCGGGAGATTCCCGTCGTCGCTCCGCTCGCGATCACAGGCGCCACGCTGCACCATTTCGCCGACCAGCGCTTCGCGGTCTTCCCGCGTGCCGGCGGGCGCGCCCCCGAGCTGAACGACCCCGCGACACTCGAATGGATGGGGCGCTTCATCGGCCGCATCCACGCGGTCGGAGCCCTGCAACCCTACCGGGAACGGCCGACGCTGGATATCGCGACCTTCGGCGTCGAGCCGAGACGCTACCTCCTCGACCACGACTTCATCCCCGCCGACCTGCTTGCCGCATGGACGAGCACCGTGGACCAGGCGCTCGACGGGGTGCGGCGCTGCTTCGAGCGCGCCGGGACCGTTGCACACATCCGGCTGCACGGCGACTGCCACGCCGGCAACGTGCTGTGGAGCGAATCTGCCGCTGCCCCGGGGCCGCAGTTCGTCGATTTCGACGACAGCCGCATGGGCCCGGCCGTACAGGATCTGTGGATGCTGCTGTCGGGCTCGCGCGACGAGATGAGCCGCCAGCTCGGCGATGTACTGGCCGGGTACGAGGATTTCCACGAGTTTTCCCCGCGCGAGCTGCATCTGGTGGAGGCGCTGCGCACCCTGCGCCTCATCCACTACTCGGCGTGGATTGCCCGTCGCTGGGCCGATCCGGCCTTCCCGCGCGCCTTCCCGTGGTTCAACACTCAGCGCTACTGGCAGGACCGGGTGCTGGAGTTGCGCGAGCAGGTCGCCGCGATGGACGAACCGCCGCTCTGGTCGATTTGACCGTGCCCGTCAGGCTCGCCGCAGGAAGGAGGGCTCGCGCGACTTCGGCGGCTGCGCCGTGCCGGAACGGAAGCTGTCGAGCGTGCGCCGCAGGTGCGCGGCGTCCTCGTCGCCGAAACCGCGCTTGAAGTCGGTGAGCACCAGCCGCGAACGGGTCAGCCAGTTGCCGGGCGCGTCATCCACCGCGCACCACGACGCCGTCGACACGTCGGGCACGTGCTGCGCCAGCCACAGCATCGCCTCGCGCTCGCGCAAACCGTGCAGTTCGGCGCCGTTCTTGGGAATGACATGCGGCGTCGCGCCGCACACCCGCGGGCGGATGTCCTCGGCGAAGCGCCCCACCAGTTTGGACAGCGAAAACAGCATTCGCCAGTCCGAAGTGATGACGATGCGAGCCTCTTCATAGTCGCGCACGACCGCCTCGATGTGCGGCAGGCAGCGAAAATCCTCGACCTCGCCCCACGGGTGGGTAACGCCGTCGAAATCCATGAAAATATAGCTATGCCGAGTCATTGATTGGTTGCCGATAGTAACGGCGCAATTGCGCACTGAATGGTAGAATGCTGCATTGCGCAAAATATCGCAAGTAGCCATCGGAAACGGCGAATTGCGGGTTCCACCTATTTCTAAAGATATAAGCGCGGCAGCACACTGCTGCGTCGCACCATTTTCATTCCAGTTTTCCAAGGATTTACCCATGAAGTCGCTCGTCAATCTCGAAGGCAAGGTCGGCCTGATCACCGGCATCGCCAACGAAAAGTCCATTTCCACCGGCGTCGCCGAAGCGTGTGCGGAGGCAGGTGCGAAGCTCATCATCACGTACCAGAACGACAAGACACGCGCCTTCATCGAACCCGTCGTCAATCGCCTCGGCGTCGAAGACGTGTATCTCCTGGACGTGACGCGCCCCGAGACCCTCGCCGACGTGCAGGAGAAGATCGCCGCGCGCCACGGCAAGCTCGACTTCGCGATCCACAGCATGGCCTTCGCCAAGCGCGACGACCTGCACGGCCGCGTGGTCGACACCTCGCCGGACGGCTTTGCGATGGCGATGGACGTTTCGACGCATTCATTCGTGCGCCTCGCCAAGATGGTCGAGCCGCTGCTGGAGCGCGCCGGCGGCGGATCGCTGGTCACGATGACCTACCTCGGCAGCGAAAAGGTGATCCCCAACTACGGCGTGATGGGCCTGTGCAAGGCCGCGCTGGAAGCTGCGACCCGCTACATGGCGTTCGAACTCGGCGGCAAGAACATCCGCGTGAACGCCGTCTCCCCCGGCCCGCTGATGACGCGTGCCGCATCCGGTATCGCCGGCTTCGACGGCCTGATGGCGACCGCGGTCGAGCGCTCGCCGATGCACGCCCTCGTCACGCCGGAGGACATCGGCGCGCTGACGGCCTTCCTCGTCTCCGACGCCGGGCGGCTGGTCACCGGCGGGGTCCATTTCGTGGACGCCGGCTACAACATCATGGCCTGAGACGCGAGGCGGCGGTGATCGATCTCGCCGAAGCTCGCGCCCGACTCGGTCGTATCGGACTCCGCCTGCCCGATCCGATCCCCCCTCACGCCCTGCTCGAGGGCATGCGGGAGATCGGACGGGGCGAATACAGCATCGTGCTGCAACACCCCGATCCCGAGCGGGTCTATAAAGTCGTCAGTTCGCCCGCCGACCTGTTCCTCTACACGGCCGATGACCGCCCGTGCGGCCCGCACTTCCCGGTGGTCTACGCGCACCATGGGACGATCGGGCGCGCACAATCGGGCTACCCCTTCCATCTCCTCGAGATGGAACGTCTCTATCCGCTGCAGGACGGAACCCCGGCCGCCGAACAGGCCGCCCTGCTGATCGACGCCTACTGGGCGGCCTGCGTCGAACGCGCGCAACTGGGTGGGGACATGGGCAGGATCGCGCTATACCATGTGAGCCTCGCGCCGCCCGCGATAGGCGATTCGCTGACGCTCGCATTGAAGGCGCTGTCGGACTTCGTCGAGGAGTATCAGGTGCTGCCGGACATCCTCAACGCGGACAACATCATGATGCGCAAGGACGGCACGCTGGTATTCTCCGACCCGGTATTCATCGCCTGAACGATTCCCCACGGTACAAGGGCCACGATGAGCGACTTCGACGAGCACCACCCGCCCCACGCGCCGTGCACCGGCGTCGGCATACCGCGCAGCGGCGCATTCGACCCGGCCGCGTTCGAGCGTGCGGTCAACGACCTCCTGGCCGCCTGCGGCATCGCCCCCGACACCACCCACATGGGCCGCACCGCGACGCGCGTGCGCGAACTGTGGCAGCGGCGCCTGCTCGGCGGATACGAGCTCGATCCCGCCGAAGCACTGGGTGACGGCTTCCCCGACGAGCGCTCGGACATGGTCGTGATTCGCGGCATCGCCGTGCACGGCGTGTGCCCGCACCACCTCGTGCCCTTCCGCGGCGTCGCGCACGTCGCCTACCTTCCCGGCGGACGCCTGCATGGCTTCGGACGCATTGCCCGCCTGGTCGACGCCATCGGGCACCGCTTCACCTACCAGGAATGGATGACGCGCGACATCGCCGATGCCCTGCTCCAGCATGGCCATGCGCGGGGCGCGGCGTGCATCATCGAGGCGGAGCAGCTGTGCCTGCTGCTGGGCGAGGACCGGCGCGGCGACGAGCGCGTGGTCACGCAGGCGTTCGCCGGCGAATTCGAGACGCGCGAGCACCTGCGCAGCGAGTTCTTGCACGTGGTCGCCGGGCGCGGCGTACGCTGACTCGTCGCGTTCAGTGAAGGGTAAAGGTCGGCACCCCCTGCGTGCCGATCTCGAGCATCACGACCTCTTTTCCGCGCAGCGTCACCGAACCGTGCACGCGGTCGTTGCCCGAAACCGAGTATTCGAACTCATAGACGCGCTGCGGACACAGCCGCCCGTCCTCGTCGCGGACGAAGCGCAACGAGCGGCTCGAGACGGTTTCGTCGAGGAACTGCACGCCTTCGCGGCGGCACGCCGCCCTCGCCGCCTGTACGCCAATTTCGCGCGTCCGGGCGCTATCCAGCCAGAACCAGCCGCACAGGCACAGCAGCATCAGGGCCAGCAACTCGGAAAATGTCATTGTCGGTGAGTCCGCAAAACCGGATGCGCCATCAGTCGAGCTCCATGCCGCGCATCACGAAGAAGAACAGGCCGCCGAGGAGTGCCGACAACGGCACTGTCAGCAGCCACGCAGCGAAGATGCGCAGCACCTGCGTGCGCGTGACCAGCTCCTTCCGATAAACCTCGCGCAACACCCTGCGCTCACGCTTCGAGAAGTTCGCCGGATCCGTCTTCTGTTTCGAACGCGCCTTCAGGTCAGCGAGCATCGCCTTCTTTTCCGGCACGCCGGCACGCTCAAAACGGTCGAGAAACTGATCGATCGCCGCCTGATCGCCTGCCGGGTGGTGCGCCTTCATCTCCGCGACCATGCGCGCATGGCTGCCCTTGAGGTACTCGCGCAGGAACCCGACACCGATCACGGCGCCGACCGCGATGTGCGTCGAACTGACCGGCAGGCCCAGCACACTGGCGGCGATCACGGTCACGGTCGCCGACAGGGCCACGCTGAACGCGCGCATCTGGTCCAGCTCCGTGATCTCCTCGCCCAAGGTACGGATCACTCGTGGTCCGAACAGCGCAAGCCCGAGCACCAGCCCAAGAGCCCCGGTCAGCAACACCCAGAACGGGACCGAGGTCTGACGTGCGACGGGTCCGTCGAGGTGCGCGAGCGAATCGACGATCGACGCCAGCGGCCCCACCGCGTTCGCCACGTCGTTCGAGCCGTGCGCGAAGCACAGCAGCGCGGCGGCGAAGATCAGCGGCGGGTTGAACAGGCGGTTCACGCCCGACTTGGTGTTCGCGATGATGTAGTTCGGGTTCGCCACGGCGCGCCGCACATAGAGCCACGCGGCGCCCGCGGGGACGATGCCGCTGACGGCTGCCACGCCGAAATCGGCCGTCCACAACCGCCCGAAGCCCTTCATCAGCAGATAGGTCCAGAATGACCACGCCATGAACGCCACGAGCCCGGGCAGCGTGCGCCGCGCCGCCGCGACCATGTCGACCTGATAGGTGATGAGGCGCTTGATCACGTAAAGAAACAGCGCCGCGAACAGCCCGGCCAGCACCGGCGAGATCACCCAGCTCGCCGCAATCGCACCGACGACCTTCCAGTTCACGACGTCCAGGCCCACCGCGGCGACGCCGGATCCCAGCACCGCGCCGACGATCGAATGCGTCGTCGACACCGGCATGCCGAAAGCGGTCGCGACGTTGATCCAGAGGCCGCCGGCAAGGAGTGCGGCCATCATGACCCATACCATGGCCCAGGCGTCGCCGATATTCGCGGGATCGATGATGCCGCTGCGTATCGTCCGGATCACGTCGCCGCCGGCGATCAGGGCGCCCGCAGCCTCGAACACCACCGCGAGGGCGAGCGCGCCGGCGAGGGTCAGCGCCTGTGCGCCCACGGCAGGCCCGACGTTGTTCGCAACGTCGTTGGCACCGATGTTCATGGCCATGTACGCACCGAGCACGGCGCCGACCACCACGAGCACCCCGCCCTCCGACCCGCCCTTCAGCGCCGCATACAGCATCACGCCTACGACGAAGAGCATGGTCGCCCCCAGGCGCAGCAGTTCGCCGTGCCCCTGGCGCGTGGCCTTGTCGATTTCGTCGATATGCTTGAGTTCCAACTTTCAGCCGACCACTATGCGAACGCGGAATTGTTCATTCTCGCAGAATCCGGCATCGCCTCAGAGGCGATCGTATTTGTCCGACCGTCCGCGGGCCTTGTCGACCGGATAGCGCTCGGCGTTGATGCGCATCTTCGTCCTCGCGGCGTCTGCCAGATCGACACCGAGAACGTCGGCCAGACGCACGAGGTACAGCAGCACATCGGCAAGCTCCAGCGCCACTTCCGCGCGCGCCGGCTCAGGCAGCGCGGCCGACTCGTCACCGCTCAGCCACTGGAAATGCTCGATCACCTCCCCGGCTTCGCCGGACAGGGCCATGGCAAGGTTCTTGGGCGTATGGAAGCGCTCCCAGTCGCGCTCCGCGGCAAATGCACGCAGCGCGTCGCGCAGGGCTTCGAGGCTGTCCTGCCCGCTCATTCGATGTGATGCTCCAGGTCGAAACCCGCGCCCTCGTCCTCGCCGAGCACGCGCACCAGCCAGGGCATCACCGCCTCGAGCGTCTGCGGCAGCACCCACGGCGGATTGACGATGTAGAGGCCACTGCCGAACATCCCGATGCCGTCGCGCGTCGGTTTGCGCACCGCGAGACGCACGTCGAGCCAGCTCTCGGCACCGAGGTCGGCCAGACGCTCCGGCAGCTGCCGTGCTTCGGGCCTCGCAAGCATCGGGTACCACACCGCATACGTGCCGCCCGGAAAGCGCTTCATCGCGTCCGCGACGGTTTCCACCACGCGGCGGTAATCCTCCTTCACCTCGTACGGCGGATCGATCAGCGCCACGGCACGCCGCGCCGGCGGCGGCAGGAGCCCGCGCAACCCGCTAAACCCGTCGGCCTTGCGGATCAGCACGCGATCCGTGTCGCGCGCGAAGGTCTGTTCGAGCAGCGATACGTCGGCCGGATGCAGCTCGAACAGGCGCATGCGGTCCTGATCGCGCAGTTGCGTCATGGCCAGCGCGGGGGAGCCCGGGTAGAAGGTCAGGCGCCGGTGCGGATTGAACTGGGCGACCGCGTCGATGTAGGCGCGCAGCGCCTCCGGCAGATCGTCGCGTTCCCACAGGCGTCCGATCCCCCCGGCGAATTCCGCGGTCTTGCCGGCCTGTTCGCTGTCGAGCGCATAGCAACCCGCACCGGCATGCGTGTCGATGTACCACCACGGCTTGTCCTTGCGGTTGAAATAGCGCAGCAGCTCGATCAGGACGAAGTGCTTGAGGACGTCGGCATGGTTGCCGGCATGGAAGGCGTGGCGGTAACTGAGCATGGAGGATGCGGAACGGAGTCAGGCGCCGAATCCTAACACTGCCTGCTATCATTGCGGGCCGCTGGCGCGCAACGCCGGCTCCAACGGAGACAAGAAAGATGGCGATTTACGCCCTGGGCGAACATACCCCGAGCTTCGGCGAAGGGTGCTGGGTTGCGGACAACGCCACGGTGATCGGGCGTGTGGAAGCCGGATCCAACGTGAGCGTCTGGTACAACGTCGTGATCCGCGGCGATAACGATCCGATCACGATCGGCGACAACACCAACATCCAGGACGGCTCGGTCCTGCACACCGACGACGGCGTGCCGCTGAAGATCGGCTCCGGCGTCACCGTCGGGCACATGGTCATGCTGCACGGCTGCACGGTCGGCGACGACACGCTCATCGGCATCAATGCGGTCGTCCTCAACCACGCCGTGATCGGCAAGAACTGCATCATCGGCGCCAATGCGCTGATTCCGGAAGGCAAGGTCATCCCCGACCGCTCTCTGGTCGTCGGTTCGCCGGGGCGCATCATCCGCGAACTCACCGACGAGGACATCGCCGACCTGCGCCAGAATGCCCTGAACTATGTGCAGAACTCGCGCATGTACGCCGCCGACCTGCGCCACATCACGCCCGACCTGCCCAAGCGCCGCGACTGAGCGGGCCGCTGCGGGTTCCTGCCAAGCCCACGGGGAACGTCATCCGCGTTCCACGTGCGCTTGTCCGGATGTCGCCGCCGGCGGATGTCGCGCGAGCCAGATCACCGCACCAAGGATCACCGCCCCGCCGAGCACCTGATTGGGATCGATCGCCTCGCCGAGGAAGATTGCCGCGAGCACGAAGGTGACGACCGGCTCGAGCGTCGACAAGCATGCGGCATCGGCCGCACCCAGTTTCTGCAGTCCTATGAAGAAGCTGACCATCGCAACCACGGTGGACACGACGGCGATCAGCAGCACGGCGACCCAGCCCATCGTCCCCTGCGGCCACGCGGCGCCGGAAACTCCGATCAGGCCACCGAACACCACGGCCGCAGCCATCATCACCACGGTCGCGCTCGCCAGCGGCGCCTCCTGGCTCATCACGCGGTTGCCGACGAGGATGTAGACGGAATAGATCAGGGCCGCGCTCACCCCGAGAACGACCCCCAACGGCCGTCCGCTGAGCTCGCCGCCGATCGTCAGCGCCGTTCCCGCCAACGCGGTCAGCACAGCCAGCACCCGCCCCGTCGTGAGCCGTTGCCGCAGGAACACCGCGCCGAGGACCGTCACGAGGACCGGGTAGAGATACAGCAGCAGCGCCACCAAACCTGCCGAGGCGTAATTCAGCGCCTCGAAGAACGCGTACGACTGGGCGACGTATCCGATTCCGCCCATCGCCGCGAGAATCGCCGCATTCCGCACGGAAGGCCAGCGGCGCCCCGTCGCAAGCATCACGGCGGCCATGAGCACGGCGGAAATCACGAAACGCAGGAACAAAACCGTCACGACGTCCGCACCGCTGTCGCGCGCGAAACGGGCAAAGATCGCCATCGCCCCGAAGGCCGATGCCGATAGTGCGACGTAAGCCGCGCCGACGAAGCGCTCGTTCTGCATCCGCCCTCTCCGACAAAAACCGCGAAGCTTGCCGAAGCCGTGGGACGCGGTCAATGAAGTTTGGCTATCTGCGGCTTGGCCTGGCCCTGATACAGGGAGCGCTGGAACCATAGCGCCTTCGCCTGCAGCACCAATACACCCCCAAAGCACGTATCCTTGCGTCCTTCCCGATTCGGTCGAGCTCCGCAGTGCGGTCCCGTGCGCGTTCGTTCCCCTATCCGCCTGCAACTGCAATCCCCAGACACCAGAGCCTTAATTCATGATCACCCTCAAGGACGTCACCCTGCGTCGTGGCGCCAAGGTGCTGCTCGACAACACCTCCGTCACCCTCAACCCCGGCGAAAAGGTCGGTCTGGTCGGGCGCAACGGCGCCGGCAAGTCCTCGCTGTTCGGCCTGCTCAACGGCACGCTGCATGAAGACGCAGGCGACTTCACCATGCCGGCGGCTTGGCGCATGGCACAGGTCGCGCAGGACATGCCGGAGACCAGCCAGTCTGCGACCGACTTCGTGATCGAGGGCGATACCGCCCTGCTCGCTGCCCAGCAGGAAGTCGCCGCCGCAGAAGCCAGCGACGACGGCGAACGCATGGCCTACGCTTACATGGCCCTGCACGACGCGGGTGCGCACGACGCGCAGGCGCGTTCCCAGGCGCTGATCCTCGGGCTCGGTTTCAAGACCACCGAACTATGCAATCCGGTGAACAGCTTCTCCGGCGGCTGGCGCATGCGCCTGCAACTGGCCCGCGCGCTGATGTGCCCGTCCGACCTGCTGCTGCTCGACGAACCGACCAACCACCTCGACCTCGACGCCCTCGTGTGGCTCGAAGCCTGGCTCAAGCGCTACACCGGCACGCTGGTCGTCATCAGCCACGACCGCGAGTTCCTCGACGCCATCACCGACGTCACTGTGCACATCGACAACCACAAGCTGACCCGCTATGGCGGCAACTACTCCACGTTCGAGGACACCCGCGCCCTGCAGCTCGAGCTGCAGCAGAACGCCTACGCCAAGCAGCAGGACAAGATCGCCCACCTGCAGAAGTTCATCGCCCGCTTCAAGGCCAAGGCCAGCAAGGCCAAGCAGGCCCAGAGCCGCGTCAAGGCGCTGGACCGCATGGACAAGCTCGCGCCGGTGCTCGCCAGTGCCGACTTCACCTTCGAGTTCAAGGAACCGCTCAACCTGCCCAACCCCATGCTGGCGATGGAGGAAGCCTGCTTCGGCTATCCGCCGCCCGACGACGCCCCCGCAGGCACGCCGCCGACGGTGATCGTGCGTGGAGTGAACAAGTCGGTGATGGCCGGCGAGCGCATCGGCATCCTCGGCGCCAACGGTCGCGGCAAGTCCACCCTGGTGAAGACCATCGCCCGCGACCTCGCCCCCACCAGCGGCGTCGTCACCGAGGGTAAGGGGCTGCGCATCGGCTATTTCGCGCAGCAGGAGCTGGACGTGCTACGCCCGCAGGACAACCCGCTCGAACACATGGTGCGCATGGCGCGCGAAGGGCTGCCGGCCGGCCAGAGCGGTCGCGAGCAGGACCTGCGCACCTTCCTTGGCACCTTCAACTTCAGTGGCGACATGGTGCAGCAGCCGGTGGGCACCATGAGCGGCGGCGAAAAGGCGCGGCTCGTGCTGTGCATGCTCGTATGGCAGCGCCCCAACCTGCTGTTGCTGGACGAACCGACCAACCACCTCGACCTCGCGACCCGCGAAGCGCTGGCGATGGCGCTCAACGAATTCGAGGGCACGGTGATGCTGGTCTCCCACGACCGCGCCCTGCTGCGCTCGGTGTGCGACGAGTTCTGGCTGGTGGCACGCGGCGGCGTCGAGCCTTTCGACGGCGATCTGGACGACTACCAGCAATACCTGCTCGACGAAGCCCGCCGCGCACGCGAAGAGCTCAAGGCCTCACTCAAGAGTCCGAAACACGAGCCCGCGCCGGCACCGGTCGCAGCCCACCGGGTCAGCCCGGAGAAGCTCAAGAGCCTCAAGCGCGACCTGGGCAAGCTTGAGCAGACGATCCTGGAAGTACAGGCGCGGAAGCACGCCACCGAAGCCCGGCTGGCCGGCTCGCCGTCGGTGCAGCTACTCGCCGAATTGGGCAAGGAGTTGCAGCAGATCGAGGAAACCCTGAACGCCCACGAGGACAGCTGGCTGCAGCTTTCCGAGGAAATCGAAGCGGCAAGCCGGGGCTAGCCGCGATGCGGCAGTCATCGCGCTACGGTGCGCCGCTGCGAGAATCGGCCCCACCGCACAGGAACTCCTGTCGCCATCTCCCGTCCATCCCCTAAGCCACGCCACAAGCAGGAACCCGCATGCAACGCGATCCGAGACTCGACGCCCTGTTCAACAACCTGAAGCAGCCCCCGCCCAAGCCAGTCGGCCCGCTGCAGAAGATTGCCGCGATCGCCGCCACCGTGCTCGTGTTCGGCCTGGCGCTGACCTTCTCCATCCTGTTCTTTGCGGTAGTGGTGGCAGTGGGAGGGCTGATCTGGGGCTATATTTGGTGGAAGACCCGCAATCTGCGCAAGGTGATGCAGGAAGCGCAGGCGCAGGCCAGGGGACCCGCCCCGCGACGCCCGGCCGCCGACGGTACGGTGATCGAAGGCGAAGTGCTGCGCGAAATTCGGGAAGAGGGTCGTGAGGACCCACGCAACTGACTCCGGCGGCAAGGTTTTCCGCCTAATCTGTCCAGCTACATGGACTCGTCCATGCGCGCCCGCCGCGCGGCATCTTCGGCGCGCGCCGCCTCTATGACCTGCATGACTTCGTCGAGGTCGGCGAGGGTCTCGTCACGCTTGAATTGCCCGGTGAGTTCGACCTCCGGGTGCAGACTGCCGGCCTCGTAGAGCGACCAGATTTCCTTGCCGTAATCGGTCGTCAGTAGTTCCGGCGCGAACTGGCCGAAGTAGGCGGCGAGGTTGTCGACGTCCCGCTCCAGCATGCGGCTGGCGTTGTTGTTGGCTGCCGCGTCGATCGCCTGCGGCAGGTCGATGATCACCGGCCCATCGGCATCGACCAGGATGTTGTATTCGGACAGGTCGCCATGCACGATGCCCGCACACAGCATGCGCACCACCTGCCGCACGAGAAAGGCGTGGTATCGCAGCGCGTCCTCTTCGCTCATCACGATGTCGTTGAGCCGCGGCGCCGGTTCACCGTTCTCGTCGGCCACCAGCTCCATCAGTAACACGCCTTCGTGGAAATTGTACGGTGTCGGCACGCGCACGCCGGCCGCGGCCAGGCGATACAGCGCATCGACCTCGGCGCTTTGCCAGGCGGCCTCCTGCTCCTGCCGCCCATAGCGCGAACCCTTTGCCATCGCGCGCGCCTGCCGGCTGTTCTTGACCTTGCGGCCTTCGGTGTAGTCGACCGCCTGACGGAAGGCGCGCTTGTTGGCCTCCTTGTAGACCTTGGCGCAGCGCACTTCATCGCCACACTCGACGACGAAGACCATCGCCTCCTTGCCGCTCATCAACTGGCGCGTGACGCGATCGACGAGGCCGTCGGTCACCAGTGGCTCGATTCTGCTTGGGGTTTTCATACTTTGGTCCTGCTGAACTGCATGGAAATTGGGCAAAGCCGATTAGGTTACACCCTTACACCCTCATCTCGGGGCACAACCGTCGTTCGGGTAGAATCTGCACATGACCTCAGATGCAATGAACGAAGCCGAAATGGACGACGGAGTCGTCCGCGTGAAAGAGCCGCGCCTGTGGCAGGACGACGGCTGGACCGCCCGCGTCATCAAGAACATGGACGACGATGGATGGGCGGTCGAAATGATCAAGGATGGCGAGCCCGAGCCCGCCTTGGTCGGCCCCTGGACAATGGGGCGCGACAAGAAGAACCCGAAGCCCCTTGACTCCTCTGCATTCAACACCCTGGTCAAGACCGCCTCGGAAGTCCTGCGCCGCCATGAGCAACAGCTGCATGCGACGCTTCACAAGAAGCTCACCGTGAACACCGACGCCGGCCCGGTCAGCGTCACACTCGACATCGTTGCCGACGAATACGATCCCCATGCCCTGCTGGGGGCTTACGACGCTGCGGGCGAAGAACTGGCCCGACTGCGCGTGGATGCGGGATTCAAACTGACCACGGCCAGCGCGCAGGCGTGGCTCGAGGATGACTTCCGCAGGCCTGGCTGATCGCCATTTGCGGCGAACACGCGATTGTTGAGCTGGAACTCACCAAGGACACGGCGCCTGGCTACAAGGCCGGCTTACTCGATGAACTGACGAAGCTGGAGGTGTTCAACTACGCCCGTTACCGGTTGACGCTGAGCGCTACGCAAGCCTGGAATGACGCCGGCCGCCCACAATGAGCGCGTAGTGGCGTCATCCGCTCTTCGACTACCGGGGGTAATTGTCTTCGAGGGGCTCGCGCGTCTGAACGAAGAGAACGTAGGTGTGCCGACGAACCCGCCAACTTCTCCCACAAGCTCTGCCGGCGAACTGCAGTGAGAGGCGGTCGATAAGATGCAGGGAGCCGGCGGGCAGGTGCGTGGCTGAGGGGACACGAGGATGCGCCTCACAATGGGGCTGCGCTCGGAAAGGCAAGGCTCCTCGACCAGCCTCAGACCGTTTCCGCACGTGCCGGCAGCGACTCTGCCACGAGCTCCGCGACATCGAATACCCGCCTCTCCTCCCCATGTTTGGAGGCGCTGGACGTAAGCATCAGCAGGCAGAACGAACACGAGGTCGCGACCTTCGCGGCGCCAGTGTCGACAGCTTCCTGCATGCGCACGTCGTTGATGCGCGCAGTACCACCTTTCCCGCCCCAGTAGTTGCCGCCACCCGCGCCGCAGCAGAAGCTGTCCTTGCGGTTGCGCGGCATTTCGATGAGCTGGGCGACGGCGCCGAGGGCACGCCGGGGTTCGCTGAGGATGTCGTTGTGGCGGCCGAGGTAGCAGGGGTCGTGGAAGGTGATCTTCTCGGCGTCGTTGCGCACGACCTTCAGGCGGCCGTCCGTGATCAGCTGGTCGATCAGCACGGAGTGCGGGATGGTCTGCCAGTCGGCGCCGAGTTCGGGGTAGTAGCGGTCGAAGCTGTTGAAGCAGTGCGCGCACATCGTGATCACTTTCTGGATCTTGCGCTCGCGGAAGTCTTCGATGTTGGCCTGGGCGATTTCGACGAACTGCATCTCGTCGCCGGCCATCTTGGCCGGGTCGCCGGTGCAGCGCGACTCTGCGAGGATGCCGTAGGACACTCCGGCGGTCTCCAGGATGCGCACCATCGCGCGGGCGACTTCCTGGGCCCGCGGCTCGAAGGCGACGGAGCATCCGATCCAGAGCAGGTATTCGGTCTTGCCGGCCTCGAAGAAGGGCACATCCAGCCCCTTGCGCCAGTCGTCCGGGTTGGCCGCAGTGCCGACAAAGGGGTGCCCCCGCGATTCGAGGTTGCGGTTCGCGAGCGCGAGCGTGTCCGGCATTTCCGAGCGGTCCATGACGAAATGGCGGCGGAACTCGAGGATGGTCTCCGCGGGGCTGTTGCTCGCGGGACACTCTTCCACGCAGGCGGCGCAGGTGGTGCAGTCGAACACCGCCTGCAGACCGATCTCGTCGATCAGCGCGACGTCGTCGAGGCGCCCATTCTCAAGATACGTGGCGCACGTGGTCATGACCTTCTTCGGCGACAGCGCCTTGCCCGTCTGCGCAGCGGGGCACACTTCCTGGCAGCGGCCGCACCACAGGCAAGCGGAAAAATCGAGCAGCTTCTTGCGGTCTAGATCGGCGAGCTTGGCAGCACCGAAGGAAATTTCCTCGCCCTCGGGCGGATCGGCGTCGAAGTCGATCGGGGCGAGCGTGATGCCGGAGCGCCGCCGCGCGAGCGCCGCGTTCGCGGGCGCAAGCAGCATGTGCGACAGGGGGGTGTGCGCGATCAGGCCGATGAAGGCGACGCCCAGCAAGGCGTGCAGCCACCACGCGAGATGCGTGGCGACGGCGTGCGGGCCGACGCCGATCTCGCGTAGCCCGCTTGCGAGCACAAGCCCGAGGAATTCACCGCGGCTCGCGTACTGCGGGTTGGCAAGCCGGAAGGCCTCCGCTGCGAAACCCGCGAGGATAGTGACGAGGAACAGCAGCTCCATCGCGACGAAGCCGCGCCGAAAGCCTCCGGTGTTGAGCCGTTCGATGCACATCAGGCGCCGCACGACGAAGAACGCGACGCCCGCGAACATCAGGATGCCCGCGAGTTCGCGCCCCAGTTCCATCACGAGGAAGCCGAAACGCCCCTCATACACGGGCACGCCGACGAAGCTTAGGGCGAAGCCGGCGTGGCCAAGGATTGCCACGACTGCGCCGCCGAACATCACGCCGTGCGCGAGGCCCGCGACCGGGCGTTTCTTCAGCCGCGAGGTGAGCAGGCCGCGCGAGGCGAAGGCCCGCAGGTTGAAGCGCTCGCGCCAGCCGGCCGGCGCAGCGGCACCGGGCAGCGCCCTGCCCTCCGCGATTAGCGCCGCGCGCCGCTTAAGCCCGAGGAGCACGCTCGCCAGCGCGGCGGCCAGCAGGAGCGCCAGGATCGTGTAATCGAGCGCGGAGATCGCGGACATGGTCGGGGCCCCGGTGAGTTTGGGTCAGCGCTTGAGGATTGCGGCGGTCGCGTTGCCGCCCAGGCCGTTGGTCTGGGCGAGCCCGACCTTCGCGTCCGGCACCTGCCGCCCGCCGGCCTGGCCGCGCAGCTGCCAGGTGAGTTCGGCGATCTGGAAGACGCCCATCGCCGTCGTCGCCTCGCCGAAGGACACGAATCCGCCCGAGGGATTGATCGGCATTCTGCCGGTGGGGGCAGTCTCCCCCGCCTCCAGCAGGCGCTCGGCCTCGCCGGGTTCGCACAGCCCCCATTCCTCGGGGAAGGCGAGCTCGTAGTAGCAGGTGTTGTCCTGCAGCTCGGTGAAGCTGATGTCGCGGGGGCCGATGCCGGAGCGCTCGAAGGCCTTCATGACCGCGGACTTCGCCTCGGTGTGGAAGCTCGGGCCGGAGGGAACCGGGCCGGCGAGGCTGCGCGGCAGGGCGTCGTCGAAGCCAATGGTGGCGACGGCGCTTGTTGCGACCGTGATCGGTTTCGATGTGAAGCGGCGCGCCATCTCCTTCGAGCAGATCACCGCCGCGGCGGCGCCGTTCGACACCGGGCAGATCTCGAACAGGCGCAGCGGATTGCTGACGTAGGGCGACGCGAGCACCTCGTCGAGCGACACGGCCTTCTGGAAGCGCGCGAAGGGATTGCTCTCGGAGCACTTGCGGGCCTTCACGGTGACCTTGGCCATCTGTTCCTCGGTCGTGCCGAAATCGAACATGCGGCGGCGCGCGAGGGTCGCCCAGAAGGCGGGGCCGGGCATGCCGACGCAGCGCTGACGCAGATATTCGGGATCATTCGCGTCCTCGACGCCGGAGGTCTGGATCATGCCCTTCGGCATCACCTCGCCGCCGACCACCAGCACGACGTCGTGGATGCCACCGGCGACCAGCGAATAGCCGATGTTGAACGCATTGCCCCCGGCAGCGCAGCCGGCCGAGAGGTTGTACACGGGGATGCCGGTGCAGCCGAGGTCCTCGACGATGTCGTTGCCGTTGAGGCCCCAGCCCTTGCCGCCGGAAAAGCGCGAACTCGCCGCCGAAACGGCCTGCACCTGCTTCCACGACACGCCGGCGTCCTTCATCGCCATGTCGACCGCATGGCGGCACAGCTCGGTGACGGACTTCTCACCCACGATCGCATCGCCGGTCTTGCCGAAACGATGCATCCCTACTCCCAGAACGACGACTTCCTGCATGTTTCCCCCGGGGCTCAGAGCAGTTTGAATTTCCACGACGTGAAGGCCTTGCCGTCCTCGTGATGGATGGGTTCGATCACGAGCCGGACGCGCGCGCCGACCCGCATGACCTCGACGGGATCGACCATCTGCCCGACCACCCGCAGGCCGCTGTCGAGATCCACGACCCCGATCGCGTACGGTACAAAGGGCTTGTCATAGCGGTGGGGCAGCGGCGGCGGGAAGTCCGCGACCGAATAGCTCCACAACCTGCCCTCGCCCCCGAAGGTGCAGGGCACGATCTTCGATTCCTCGCAGGCCGGATTGCGGCATGTGGCCACCCGCGGGAAGTAGGGTGTGTTGCAGCAGGTGCAGCGGGCGCCATGCAGGCGCGCGCCCTCCTCTTCCGAAAACAGCCCCGGGACGCAGGGTTCGCGCAGCGCGGCCGTGTTGGCAAGCTCATTCATCGTGTCGCGCTCCGTCATGCCTTCGCGGCCTTGATGAGTTCGGGCAGGATCTCCAGGCAGTCGCCCACGACCCCGTAATGCGCGTAGCGGAAGATCGAGGCGTCGGCATCCTTGTTGATCGCGACGATGGTCTTCGCCGCGGAGCAGCCGGCCATGTGCTGGCTGGCGCCGGAGATGCCGACGGCGACATACAGCGCCGGGCGCGTGATCTTGCCTGTGAGGCCGACCTGGTGCGACGAGTCGATCCAGCCGTCATCGACGATGGCGCGCGAACCGCCCCACATGCCGCCGAGGGCTGCCGCCATATCCTTTACCATCTCGAAGTTCTCCTTGCTGCCGAGACCGCGACCGCCCGAGACGATGATCTGGGCATCCTCGAGGCGCGCTTCGGCAACCTGCGGCGCGGAGATCACTTCGAAGCGCTCGGCGACGGCGCCCGTATTGAGCGCGACCGTGTACTGCACGACGGCCGTGGGTACGGCGGCAGGCGCTGCGACGATCGAGGTGGTCGTCACCGACAGCACTGCGACCGGCGCCGTCAGCGCGTAGACCGCATGCGTATCGCCACCGAAGGCCGTCGCCGTCACGTGCAGGCCGCTGCCGGCCGGCTCCGCGTCGAACACGTTGGCGACCACCGGCACACCCAGTCGGCCCGCGAGGCGCGCCGCGATGACGCGGGATTCAGCGCCCTGATTGAACAGGACGATGCGCGGTGCGGTGCTGCTGCAGTAGGCGGCGAGGGTTGCGACCAGCGCATCCGGTCCGGACGGCGACGCAGCGACTCCCTCGATGCGGTCGAGGCGATTCACGCCGGAGCGGGCGGCCGCTTCGGTTGCCGCGCCCGCGGCGCCGCCGAGCACCAGCCAGCGCAATTCCACGCCGGTCGAGCCCGCCAGTTTGCGTGCGAGCGTCAGCGCCTCTTCGGTACCGCCGTCGATGGCATCACCCCAGGAACACAGCACAACGGCCATAGCGAGTACTCCTTGTTCAGTGCGACGAATTGATCGAGCGGGCATCCGGCTGAGGCGGCAATTTCTCCGTGCGACCGCTTTGCGCCGAATTTACGACGCAGCCCGGATCCCGATTCCTGAATCCAGTCTAATTGCCCCGCTTTTGTCGCACTGCGCCGCTTCGAATCAGAAGGGGACTTTGCCAATTCATTTCCGGCCAGCCCGAAACCCTTGTTCCGCAAGGCATTGCGCGACCGAAGAATGGGGCGTGGCGGGATGGCCGGCGCGGACATGGCCTTATCTGACATTCCTGCGGCCACTTCGGAACTGCCGCCGGACAACACCGCCGGAAATCGGAATCTAGAATCGGCTCAACGATTCGCGGCATAGGGCAATTGCCGATTTGCCGGCCGTCTTGATTAATTCCTGATGCGGGGACAGACATGGATTTTGAGTTTTCCGAAAAAGAATGCGAATTCCTGCGTGAAGTCGATCAATTTCTGAAGGAAAACCATGACCCGAAAGTCATGGACGTCACCCGCGAAAACATGGCGCAGGTGTGTGATACGCCGGAGCGCCGCGCCTTCATGAAGAAAGTGGCCAAAAAAGGCTGGCTCGGCATCACCTGGCCGAAGGAATATGGCGGGCAGGAAGGCGAAGGCTTTTTCGAATACCTGCTGAATGAAAAGCTCTCTTCAGTGGGTGCGCCGCAGATCGGCAAGGGCGTCGGCATCATCGGCAAGACGCTGATCAACGTCGGCTCGGAAAAGCTGAAACGCGAATTCCTGCCGCAGATCCTCGACGCGAAGATCGAATTCGCCGTCGGTTATTCGGAACCCTCCGCCGGCTCCGACGCGGCGGCGATGCGCCTGAAGGCCGAGCGCAAGGGCGACGGCTGGCTGCTCAACGGCCAGAAGGTGTTCACCACCTCCGCGCACTTTGCCGACTGGTACTGGGTTGGCGCGCGCACCGATCCGGACGCCCCCAAGCACCACGGCATCAGCCTCTTCCTCGTGCGCATGGACGACCCGGGCCTCACCATCCACCCGATGTACACGATGGGCAACGAGCGCACCAATGCAGTGTTCTTCGACAACGTGTTCGTGCATGACGACTACCGTGTCGGCGAGCTCAACAAGGGCTTCCAGTACATCGCCGAGGCGCTCGACATCGAACGCTTCAGCATGTTCACGTTCGCGCCGATCCGGGGGCGCATGGAAGTGCTGGCCGACTACGTGAAGACGGCGAAGCGCGACGGCAAGCCGCTCAAGGACGACGCGGTGGTGCGTCACAAGCTCGCCGAGCTGGCGACCGAGTGCGAGGTTGCGCGGGTGCTCGGCGTGAAGTTCGTCGATGCCGCGATCAACAGCAACAAGACGCCGACCGTCGAGGCCTCCCAATACAAACTGTACGCGACCGAGCTGTCGCGGCGCCTCGCCGATGCGACGATGGACATCGTCGGCCCCGGCGGGCAGCTCGCGCTACACACCGAGGACGCGCCCCTCAAGGGCCGCGGGGAGAGCTGCTACACCTACACGGTGATCGACACCATCGGCGGCGGCTCGTCGCAGGTGCAGCGCAACATCATCGCCAAGCGCAAGCTCGACCTGCCGAAGAACTTCTGACGGAACGGGCGCGATGAACCTCCTCGACGGTTACACCGTTCTCGATTTGGCCAGCGTCGGCCCGGCGGCGCGCGCCTCGCGCATCCTTGCGGACTTCGGCATGCGCATCATCAAGGTCGCGCCGGTCGCGGCCAAGGGCGCGAAGCAGGTCGATCCCGTCTTCCATGCGTACGGCGCCGGGCGCGGCACGCGCAAGATCCGCCTCGACCTCAAGTCCGACGCCGGACGCGACACCCTGCTGCGTCTGGCCGAGCAGGCGGACGTGGTGATCGAAAGCTACCGTCCCGGCGTCGCGGCGCGGCTCGGCGTGGGTTATGCCGACATCGCCGCGCACAATCCGAAGATCATCTACTGCTCGACCAGCGGCTACGGCCAGGACGGCCCCTGCGCGCAGTGGGTCGGGCACGACATCAATTACCTGGCGATGTCCGGTTTCCTCGCCTGCAGCGGGCGCGACGGCGAAGGCCGCCCTGCCCTGCCTGGCGCGACGCTCGCCGACGGCGCGGGCGGCGGCATGCACGCGGCACAGTCCATCCTCGCGGCGCTGCTGCGCCGGGAGCGCACCGGCGAAGGCGCCTGCCTCGACGTGGCGATCACCGACGGCGTGCTGAACCTGATGTCGCTGTACCTCGACCAGTACCTCGCGACCGGCGAAGGCACTGACCCCGGCTCGGGCGTGCTGACGGGCAAGTACGCCTGGTACGGCGTGTATGCGACGGGCGACGGGCGGCACATCGCGGTGGGCGCGATCGAAGGCCACTTCTTCCGCAACCTGTGCCGCCTGCTCGAACTCGAAGCCTTCGCCGACCACCAGTACGACGAGGCGCAGCAGGACGCGATGCGCGCAGCCTTCGCGGCGCGCTTCCTCACCCGCAGCCGCGACGAATGGGTCGCGCTGCTGGCCGGGGCCGACACCTGCGTCGCGCCGGTGCTCGCGATTCCCGAAGTGGCCGCGCACCCGCAGTTCCGCGAGCGCAAGGCCTTCATGGCGGCCGAGCATCCGCGCCGCGGCGCCTTCGAACAGCTCGCGCCGGTGCTCGCGGGCGGCGAGCGCAAGCAGCCGGTCCACCACGTCGCAGCACCCGGCCATACCGACACCGACGCGATTCTCGCCGAAGCGGGCTTCCCCGCCGGCCAGATCGCCGAACTGCGCGCAGCGGGGTGCATCGAATGAGTGCACGCGATCCGCAAGCCAGCCGCAACGCCACGGACCTGCCCGACGAGGCGCAGCGCATGATCGACACGCCGCTCTACGAAGAGCCCGGCGAGTTCCCGATCGAGATGGGCTACGTATACAACACCTGCGCGGCCGTGCAGAACGGCAACCCGATCTTCTGGGATCCGGCCGTCGCCGAGGCCGTCACCGGCGGCCCGATCGCGCCGCCGACGATGATGTCGGTGTGGTTCCGCCCGCATTACTGGGCGCCGGGGGCGACTGGCGAGCGCAAGGCGCTGCAGACGCATTTCGACCTCAAGCAGATCCTCGATTTGCCCGAGGCGGTCGTCGCCAGCAACGAAGCCGTGTTCGGCGAACCCGTCCGCCCCGGCGATCGCCTCACGACGCGCCAGATCGTGCGCAGCATCGGCCCCCTCAAACAGACGAAGCTGGGCATCGGGCGATTCTGGACAATCGACGTCGAAACCACCAACCAGCATGGCGAATGGGTCGGCACCGAGATCTACACCATGCTGGGCTACCGGAGGCCGGAGCAATGAGCGCGACTGAGGTGTGCGGCATCACTGCCGCCGACATCGCCGAAGGCCAGGAAATGCCCGCGCTGCGCCACCCCGTGAGCGTGACGACCATCGTGCTCGGTGCGCTGGCGAGCCGCGACTGGCGGCCGATGCACCATGACAAGGACTTCGCGGTCGAGCGCAACGGCGTGAAGAACATCTTCATCAACACGCCCAACAACGCCGCCTGGTTCGAGCGCTACATCACCGACTGGACCGGCCCGAAAGGCCGCCTCGGTCGCCTGCGCTTCGAGATGAAGAAATCCGTCTTCCCCGGCGACGAGATGTGCTTTTCCGGGGTCGTGCGCAAGCTCGCCGCTGATGCCGCCGGATGCCACTGGGCCGACCTGGAGTTGACGATCTCCGTCGACGGCGAAGTGCGCACAACCGGCCGCGCACGCGTCGCCATTCCCACCGACCCTGCCGACAACCCCTGGACCCGCAAGGGCGATCGCTGGCTGCCGTAAGGCACCTGCGCCATGACCGCGACCTTTTCGCCCGCCACCCTTTCAAGAGGCTGCCAATGGACCTGAAGTTCACCGACGAGCAGAACATGCTCCGCGACATGACCCGCAACCTGTGCGCCGACTTCAGCGGCACGGACGTCGTGCGCAAGATGGAAAACGACCCGATCGGCGTGCCCGCTGACCTGTGGCAGCAAATGCGCGAGACGGGCCTGCTCGGCATGGCGATCCGCGAGGAAGACGGCGGCATGGGATTGAGCATGCTCGACTGCGCGGCGATCTACGAGCAGCTCGGCCGTCACCTCGCGCCGGGGCCTTACTTCCCCAGCACCGTCATGGTGGCCGGGGCGCTGCGTCATGCGGGCGAGGCCGCCGATCGGCGTCCGCTGCTCGGCGCGATCGCGGCCGGCGACACGGTCGCGGTGCCGGCGTGGCTGGAACCCGACGGCGGCTTCGGCCCTGCCGGGGTGCAGCTACGCGCCACGCGGAGTGGCGACGACTACATCCTCTCCGGCACCAAGCGGCACGTCCTCCACGCTGCCGCGGCGCAACAGCTCCTCGTGCTGGCGCGCACGGGCGAAGCCGCCGACGCCATCGACCTATTCCTCGTCGATACGAAGACGCCCGGCGTCACGCTGACGCAGCAACATTCGATGGCCTCCGACACCCAGTACCGCGTCGACTTCGACGACGTCCGCGTGAGCACGGAGAACCACGTCGGCGCCGAGGGGCGCGGCTGGCAGGCGTGGGAAACCGCGATGTACGACGGCATCATCCTGCTCGCGGCGTGGGCCGCGGGCGGGGCCGAGCGCGCGCTCGAGATCACCGTCCAGTATTCGAAGGAACGCGAGCAGTTCGGCAAGCCGATCGGCGCCTTCCAGTCGCTCGCGCACTACATGGCCGACGCCAGCGCGGTGGTCGACGGCGCGAAGATGCTGGTGCTCGAAGCCGCCTGGGCGCACGCCGTGGGCAAGGACGTGAAGCGTCTCGCGGCAATGGCCAAGCTCTTCGCCTGCCGCGCCTTCCGCGAGGTCACGCACATGGCGCAACAGGTGCACGGCGGCATCGGCTTCACGCTCGACTACGACATCCAGCTCTTTTACCGCCGCGCCAAGCAGCTGCAGATGAACTGGTGGGACTCGTCCTACCTCGAGGAGCTGATCGCCGCCGACATCCTCGACCGCGACGGCGAGCGGACGATCCCCGATCCCTTCACCGTCTGATCCGCCCACGGCCGACCGCCCGAACGAGGAACTCGCATGGCACGCCCGAACCCGCATTACGGAATCGGCACCTTCCGCCGTCGCCTCCGCGTGAGCGCGGCGGCGGGCGAGGTGGCCGTCGAGCTGGAGGACTGCAACCACGGCTTCCGCCTGCGCCTGTGGCACGACGGCGAGCGCGTCACGACCGTCGAGGTCGAGCCGCTGCGCATCCCGTTCAACACCTGCGCCGAGGCGGTACGCCCGCTGCAGCGCGCCGTTGGCCACCGCCTGGACGAGGACGAGGCGACGCTGCGCAGCCGCCTCGTCCCTGGCGACAACTGCACGCACATGCACGACATGGCTATCCTCGCCGTCGCGCATGCCGCCGCGCACCGAGGCGAAGAACGTACGACGCGCCTCTACGACATGGCGGTGGACGACGAGCGCGACGGCATCACCCGCGCACGCGTCGCCTGCGACGGCGCGCCGGTCCACGACTGGCACATCGCCACTCCGCGTTCCCACGCCATCACCGCGCCTGCGGAACTCGCAGGCAAGCCCGTGATGCGCGGCTTCCATGCGTGGGCATCGCAAGCCTTCGACGGCATGCCGCGCGAAGCCGCCGTGGCGCTGCAGCGCGCGTATTTCGTCGCCCAGGCGCGGCGCCACAGCTTCGAACCGGTCGCAGCGCATCCGGGCATCTCCGACGGCATGCCGCAGGGCGCCTGCTACTCGTACAACACCGGCGCCGTCGAACGGGCCTTGCGTAGCGAAGGCACCGTCCGCGACTTCACGCATACGCCGGAACACCTGCTGAAGTTCCTGCCCTGAACCACGCGGAGGCCCCATGACC
>NZ_WTVS01000062.1 GCF_012911005.2 Aromatoleum toluolicum
GACAGGGGTTGGGGTGGGGATGGGTTAAGCAGACCTCGTAGAAACCCATCCCCCTCCTAACCGGTAGTCTCGGCTTCGCCTCGCCGCTCCACAGGCGGCAAGCAGTGCTCGCCGAAACCCCTGTTCCGCCCCCCTTGAAGGGGGAGGAACGACGGCGGCGCGCACAAAACCCCTGACGCCGTCATGCTTGTTTCGTCTTCCCGAGCGACTATCCTGAGAGTCTTAGGAGGGCGGGCGCATGGACCAGATCGTATTGCTGATCGGAACGCGCAAGGGTGCGTTCCTCCTGCACAGCGACGCCGGGCGGCGCGAGTGGCGCCTCACCGGGCCGCATTTCCTCGGCTCCGCGGTGCACCACATGGTGCTCGATCCGCGCGACCGCAAGACGCTGCTGCTGGGCACGCGCCCGGGGCATCTCGGCCCGACTGTATTCCGCTCGAGCGACCTCGGCGAGCACTGGCAGGAGGCGACCAGACCGCCCGCCTTCGCGCCGTCCGACGACCCCAAGGCGGCGAGCGTGGACATCGTCTTCTGGCTCGCCCCCGGTCACGCCTCGGAGCCGGGCGTGTGGTATGCCGGCACCGTGCCGCCGGGGCTCTTCCGCTCGGAGGATGGCGGCGACACCTGGCAGGAAGTGGCGGGCTTCAACCACGAACTCCTGCCCAACCTGCGCGAAGTCATCGGCCCGATTCCGGGCGGCCCGCCGCTCCACTCGATCTGCATCGACCCGCGCGACGCACGCCACCTGTACGTGTCGCTGTCCTCGGGCGGCACCTTCGAGAGCACCGATGCCGGTGCGAACTGGCGCGCCCTCAACCGCGGCGTCGCGGCCGACTTCCTGCCCGACCCCGATGCCGACGTGGGCCACGACCCGCACCGCGTCGCGCTGCATCCGCTCGCCCCGGACCGCCTGTACCAGCAGAACCATTGCGGCATCTACCGCCTCGACCGCCCCGGCGACCGCTGGCAGCGCATCGGCCGCGCGATGCCCGCCGAGATCGGCGACATCGGCTTCCCGATCGTGCTCCATCCGCGCGACCCCGACACGCTGTGGGTCTTCCCGATGGACGGCAACGAGAACTGGCCGCGCACCTCGCCGGGCGGCAAGCCTGCCGTGTATCGCAGCCGCGACGGCGGCGAGAGCTGGGAGCGCCAGGACAACGGCCTGCCGCGCGGCCACGCGTGGTGGACGGTGAAGCGCCAGGCCTTCTGCGCCGACACCGCCAAGCCGCTCGGGCTGTATTTCGGCACCACCTGCGGCGAGCTGTGGGGCAGCCACGACGAGGGCGACACCTGGCTGTGCCTCGCCGAGCACCTGCCTGAAATCTTCTCCGTCGAGTTCGCCGCGCCCGCGTGATGAGCATCCGCGTCGTCGTCCCCGGCCAGCTCTACAGCTACACCGGCGGCCAGTCGCAACTTCGTGCCGAGGGCGCGTCGCTGGGCGAAGTCCTCGACGACCTCGACCGCCGCCATCCCGGCCTGCGCTTTCGCGTCGTCGACGAGCACGGCGCGATCCGTCCGCACGTGCGCTTCTTCATCAACCGCCAGCCCGCCCTCGCGCTGTCGCACCCGCTCGCCGACGGCGACGAACTCCTCGTTGTCGGCGCGCTGAGCGGCGGCTAGGCTGCATACTGTCGGGCACATTCCGGTCGCATCGGGCAAACGCCCCGACCGGTGCAGGCGCGCGCGCAGACGGGGGCGAAGCGATGGCGAATCCGGCGATCTTCATCAGCTACCGGCGCGACGACGCCAGCGGCGACGCGGGCCGCATCTTCGACCGCCTCGTCGCGCAGTTCGGCCGTGAGCGCGTATTCCGCGACGTCGACGCGATTCCCGCGGGCGAGGACTTCGTCGAGGCGATCCGCCACCGGATCCGCCAGGCCGACGTGCTGCTGGTGCTGATCGGCCCGCGCTGGCTCACCGCCACCGACGCCGAGGGACGCTGGCGCCTGGCCGACGACGGCGACTTCGTGCGCATCGAAATCCTCGGCGCGCTCAAGCGCGGCATGCGCGTGATCCCGGTGCTGCTGCAGGACGCCACCATGCCGCGCGCGCAGGACCTGCCCGGCGGGCTCGCGCCGCTCGCCCAGCGCAACGCCTTCGAGATCCGCAACACGAGCTTCGACCGCGACCTCGCCGAGCTCCTCCGCATCCTCGCGCCGGGCTGGCGCCACACCCTCTTCCGCCTGCTGCGCCAGGCCCCGCTGCAGGCGGCGGTCGCGCTCGTGGCGGCAATCCTCGTCGGCCTGTGGGCCTACCCGCTGGTCGTCGACACGCCCGACAAGGTGCGCGTGCGCATCAACCAGATGGGCCTCGCGTGGGATCCCGCGACCTTCGTCGAGCTCGCCGAGAAGAACGACGCCGACGCGGTCGCGCTCTACCTGCGCGCCGGCATGCCGGTCGACAGCGTGGATGCCGGCGACGTCACCGCGCTGATGCGTGCCGCCGGCGCGGGCCACCTCGCGCTCGCGCAACAACTGGTGAAGGCCGGCGCGGACGTGGATCGCGCCCTGCCGTGGGCCGCCGGCGCCGGCCGCGCCGCGGTGCTGGAGGCGCTGCTCGCGCAAAAACCCTCGAACGAAGCGATCAACCGCGCGATGGTCGCCGCCGCCGACACGGACTTCGCGGTCATGAAGCGCCTGCTCGAACTCGGCGCGGAGGTCGACTATCGCGAGGAAGGCCGCGATACGGCACTGGGTCTGGCCGCCGGCGCGCTGAAGCTCGACGCCGTGCGCGAACTGCTCGCGCGCGGCGCGAACCCCAACCCCGACAAGCCGGACGGCTGGCTGCCGCTGCACCGCGCGGTCTACGCGAGCCGTCAGGAGGGCGAAGGCCTCAAGCGCCAGCTCGAACTCGTGCAGCTCCTGCTCGACAAGGGCGCACAACTCGAAGCGCGCACGCGCTCGATGGCGGACTGGCAACCGACACCGCTGCTGCTCGCGCTCCGCAAGCCGGCGCCGGAGGTCGCCCTGTTCCTGATCGGGAAAGGGGCCGACGTCAATGCCGCGAGTGCCGATCCGAGCGGCATCGACGGACAAGCGGCCCTGGTGGCCGCCGCCGCGGGGGGCCATGTGGCGGTCGTCGACGCCCTGCTGGCGAAAGGCGCTGCGATCGGCGCACGCAACGGTCGCGGCGAGACCGCGCTGATGGCCGCCGCGGGCGGTTACGGCAGTGGGCAGGCGGCAATCGCGCGCCGCCTGCTCGACGCCGGCGCCGAGCTCGATGCGCGCAGCGACTCCGGCTCGACACCGCTGATCCGCGCCGCCGCCAGCAAGAACGAGGTGCTGCCCCTGCTGCTCGAGCGCGGCGCGGACGTCAATGCCGCGACGAAGAACGGCTGGACCGCACTGATGGTCGCCGCACAGGTCGGCAATGACGACTACGTGCGTGCGCTGCTCGCCCGCGGCGCCAATCCGCGCGCCCTCAACGAGGACGGTGAGAGCGCCGCCACCCTTGCCGCGCAGGGCGGCTACAAGGGCGTGCTGCGGACCCTGGGCGCTCCGCCCGCGCGGCCCGCACGCGATCAGTAACCGACCGTGAAGCGCCGCCGCGCGTGCGCCGGGCGTTCCAGCTCGTCGATCATCGCCACGGCGTAGTCCTCGACCGAGATGCAGCTCTCGCCCCGTGCATCGACGAGCAGCTGGTCGGTGCCGAGGCGGAAGCGGCCGGTGCGCTCGCCCGGCTCCAGGTGGGCCGAGGGGCTCAGCATCGTCCAGGCGAGATCCGGCTCGGCACGCAGCAGCTGCAATGCCTCGCGCGCCCCTTCGGCCGTGCCCTTCCACTGCGCCGGGAATTCGGGCGTGTCGACGAGCTGCACGCCCGGCGCGACCTCGAGGCTGCCCGCCCCGCCGACGACCAGCAGGCGCGGCACGCGCGCCTGCTTCGCCGCGGCGATGATCGAGCGCATGCCCTGCACGTAGTAGCCATACACCTCCGCCTGCGCGTGGCCGCTGAAGGCGCTCACGACCGCGTCGTGGCCCTGCAGCCGGGGGGCGAGCGCCGCACTGTCGAGCACGTCGGCCTTGACGATTTCGAGGCCAGGCTGCGCCGCCAGCTTCGCGGGATTGGAGACGACGGCCGTGACGCGATGGCCGCGTGCGAGGGCTTCCTTCAGCAGGGCGGAGCCGACGTAACCGGAAGCGCCGATGAGAACGATGTTCATGGATGTCACCTTGGTCGAGGGATGCGAGGGGAGGTCGATGTGTGCAACGGCGCCATCATCACACCGCGGATTGTTTTCAAAAACAATTCAGTTCAGAATTTACTGTTTTCAATTTACAGACAAAGTAGGCATCGCATGGGTATCGCGGACCGCATCGACCTCAACGGACTGCTGATCTTCGCCGCCGTCGCCGAAGCCGGCGGCTTCACCGCCGCGGCCGATCGCCTGGGCATCGCCAAGGCCAAGGTCAGCATCGAGATCGGGCGCCTCGAGACTCAGCTCGGGATCAGCCTGCTCAGCCGCACGACGCGGCGCGTCGCCCTTACCGAGGCCGGCCACACCCTGTACGCCGAATGCGTGCCGCGGCTGCGCGGCATCGAGGAAGCGCTCATGCAGCTCGGCAGCCCGTCCGCGGAGCTGACCGGAACCCTGCGCATCGGCTGCACCGTCGATCACGCGGAACAATCCCTCGGCCGCGTCGTCGCCGAGTTCGCGGCACGGCACCCGCAGCTGCACATCGACCTGCGCACCAGCGACCAGGTCGTCGACCTCGTCGAGGAAGGCCTGGACGTGAGCTTCCGCATGGGCTGGCTGCGCGACTCGTCGATGCGCGCGCTCAAGCTCGCGGATTTCGCCCAGTACATCGTCGCCGCCCCGGACTACCTCGCGCGCGCCGGACAGCCGCAGCACCCCGAAGAACTCGCGCGCCACGAATGGGTCGCCCTGACGCTGCTGCCGACGCCGCTGACCTGGACCTTCACCCATGCCGACGGGGAAAGCTGCAGCGTGCGCACGCGCGGGCACCTGCGCGCCGATTCCGCTGCGGCGCTGCGCGCGCTGCTCGAAGGCGGCGCGGGCGTTTCCGCGCTCGACCAGTTCAGCGCCCGGCCGGCCATCGAGAGCGGCCGGCTGGTGCGTCTGCTGCCCGAATGGACGCCGCCCGGCGGCGGCCTGTACGCCGTGTATGCGCCGGGCCGGCACCAGCCCGCGCACGCGCGCCAGTTCGTCGACTTCTACCGCCGCCAGTTGCAGCGGCGCCTGGAACAATGCTTCGGCAGCACCCCGTCCGCGCCCGCCACCCCGGCGCCGCAAGCGGGGTGAGACCTGCGGACCGTCGCAGTGTCAGCGCGCGCATTCGGTCACGCCCGGACCCGAAAAATTCCCGACACGTCGATAGTGTTTTACCGCTGCCCTGCCTATATTACTTAAGCCGCATATACGGCTTAACGTACGGGGAGGTATCAAAATGGGGTTCATCGCACGCCACGCCATCACCGGCGCACTGCTCACCACCCTCTGTGCCTTCGGCGCCGGGCCGGCCGCAGCGTCCCACTACACCGGCTCCTGCAGTACGGAACTCAATGCAGTCGAAACAGCAATCGACGACGCCGTGTTCCTGGGAAAGAAGGCTGGCACCGACGAGAGCAACCTGGACGCCAAGCTGGACGCCGCCGCGGCAAAGATCGCGCTGCAGAAGCACTCGGACGCGATCGACAAGCTGGAAAACATCTCCGACACGGCCACCGCCCTTGCCGGCGCGCCGAAGCCCAAACTCGACGACGCGACCGGCATCAACGGCGCGGTCAGCGCCGCGATCACCTGCGTCGGCGGCCTGTAAGGGCTCGCTCGCGAAATTCCCCGACACGCGCCAGGACCGGCCCCACCGCGCACCGGCGGACCGCTCCTGGCGCACACGCAACGCACGCCGCCATCGCCCGGTCCGTAATTGCAAATCATTTTCCTTTGGCTATGTTGAAGCATCCCGTCCAGTGGAGCCCGACATGGCCAGACAGATCTACGTGAATCTTCCGGTACGCGACCTGCCACGGACGCGCGCCTTCTTCTCCGCGCTCGGCTTCACCTTCGAACCGAAGTTCAGCAACGACGACGCGGCCTGCATGGTCATCGCCGACAACATCTTCGCGATGCTGCTCGTCGAACCCTTCTTCCGCAGCTTCACACGCAAGACGATCTGCAACACGGGCGAGAGCACCGAAGTGCTGATCTGCCTGTCGTGCGAAAGCCGCGCGGAGGTCAAGGAGTTGGTCGCGAAGGCGGTCGCCGCGGGCGGGCGGATCGCGCGCGAGGACAAGGAGCACGGCTTCATGTACGAGCATGCTTTCGAGGACCTCGACGGCCACACGTGGGAACTCGTCTACATGGATCCGGACGCAGCGCCGAACTGACACACGCGATTTTCAAGGCCTCGCAGCGCGCCCGGCAAACTCACGCTAGAATGGCGCCCGCCTGCCGTTTCGATGCTTCCGGCATCATGCCGCGGCCGGCAGACATCCATGACCGAATCGATGCCCGCCTCCTCTCCCGTGCTGTCGCGCCCCCTGCTGCTGGGCATCGCGCTGTCGCTCGCGCTGCATCTCGCGCTGCTGATCGGCCCGCAGGTCGACCTGCGGCCGCTGCCCGGGCTCGATCGCCTCGACGTGACCCTGGTGAGAACGGCCCCGCAGGTCGCGGTGAGCGAGGCGCCGCCGCCCGCACCGCCGCCGGCGAAGAAAAAACCACCGCGCCCGCCGGCGGAGCCGAAGACCGCGCAGGCGAGCATTTCCGACAAGCCGGTGGTGCAGCCCGAGAGCGCCCCGGAACCCGCCGCAGCCGAACCGCTGCCCGCGCCAGAGCCGGCGCCAGAGCCCGTACCCGAACCGGTTGCCGAAGCCGCCCCCGAAACCCCGGCGGACGCCGCAGAGCCGGTAGCCGAGTCGCCCGCCACTGCGGAAGCCGCGCTGCCGGCCGAAGCGACGCCGGTCGCCGGCAGCAGCGGCCAGGCCTGGCCGCGCGCCGGCCGCATCGCCTACCTCGCGCTGATGGGCGAGAAGCAGCTTCCGATGGGCAAGGCGACGCACCAGTGGGAAGTCGCCGAAGACGGCAGCTACCGCATCTCGGAGCTCGTGGAGCCGACCGCCGTGGCCGCCATCCCGTGGTTCCGCCCGGGGCGCAAGCTGCGCGAAAGCACCGGCCGGATCACCGAGACCGGCCTGCGCCCCGAGCGTTTCACCGAACGCGAGGACGGCCGCCCCGGCGAAGTCGTCGCCGAGCTCGACCGCACGGCAGGCGAATTCCGCAGCGCCGGCACCACCGACACCCTGCCCGACAACGCGCAGGACATCCTGTCGCTGCTCTATCAGCTCGGCTACCCCGGTGCCGCGGCCGCCGGCACGCTGCCGGTCACCGCGGGCGGCGCGCTGCGCGGCTTCCAGCTCGAAACGATCGGCGAGGAAACCGTGCATCTGCCCTTCGGCCAGGCCTGGCGCGCCCGCCACATCCGCGCACGCTACGGCAGCGCGCGCGAGATGACCGACGTCTGGCTCGCGACCGACCACTTCGGCCTGCCCGTGCTGATCCGCACGATCGACGCCAAGGGCGTCGTCTACTACCTCGTCGCCACCGAGGTGATGGTCAGCCGCGACGCCCTGCCGTCCGCGCCGCGCTGACCACCGGCGTCCCGGCCGGACGCGCGCGGACAGCGCCTCGCCGGCTTGCTTTCGCATGATCCTCGCCTACCATCAACGCATGCCGGGCGGGACGCCGCAGCATGCCTGACGGGTAGCCACCGCACCGGCAAGCCACCCCGACGCGGAGGACATGCCATGCTGTTCATCACCAGCAGATTGCCGACCCACAACACCGAGCCCGAACTCAACCCGGACTTCGTCTTCGACCTCGGCAACAACGCCTCGAGCCGCGCCTTCTACTGCTGCCGGCGCAAGAAGAAGGGCAGCTACGAGGAGATCGGCAGCAAGGCCCTGCTCTGCGCGATCAAGGAATCCAAGCACCGTCAGGTGCTGCTCTACATCCACGGCTTCTCGAACATGCCCGAGACGGTGTTCCAGAACGCCGAGGAATTCCAGGCCCTGTGCAACAAGAAGAAGGCCGGCGAAGTGCTGGTCGTGCCGGTGATCTGGCCCTGCGACAACGACCTCGGCATCGTCAAGGACTACTGGGACGACCAGAAGGCCGCCGACCAGAGCGCCTTCGCACTCGCGCGCATGTTCCAGAAGTTCATGGAATGGCGCTCCTCGCCCGAATACAACCCGGAAGACGATCCCTGCCTCAAGCGCATCAACGTCCTCGCCCACTCGATGGGCAACCGCGTGCTGCGCGAGACGCTCGCCAACTGGTGCCGCTACGACCAGCCGCAAGGCCTGCCGCTGCTGTTCCGCGCCACCTTCCTGGTCGCGGCGGACATCGTCAACGAATCGCTGCACCGCGGCGAAGTCGGCGAACTGATCTCCCACACCTCACGCAACGTCGTCGTCTATTACGCCTCGGACGATCTCGCGCTGCGTGCAAGCAAGGTGTCCAACCTGCGCAACGCCGAAGCCTCCCGCCGCCTCGGCCACACCGGACCGGAGGACATGGACCGCACGCCGAACAACGTCTACGCGATCGACTGCGATGACGTGAACACCCGCTACGACCCGCCCAAGGGTCACTCCTACTTCCGCTCAGGGACCAAGAAGGGCGAGCCGGGCGTGGTCTTCGACCACATCTTCAACACCATGCTGACAGGCCGGGTGTTCCCCAGCGACGAGTTCCGCAAGTCGAGCATCCTGGAACTGCCGGGGAACACCTGACCCGGCGCGGGACCGCAGCCGGCCGCCCGTGCGGTGCCCGGGCGGCAGCGCGAGTCCCGGCGCCCATGGCGTCCAGGTTGCCAGAACGCTCGCCGGACGGAGACAATAACCGCTCTTCCGACACCACCGGCACCTGCGAACCGGCTCCCCGTCCCGATGTTTTCCAAGACCCTGGGCGCGCTACTCGTCGCGCTCACGCTGCTCGCGAGCCTTGTTTCCGCCCCCGCCGCTGCACAAGCCCCGGTGCTGATCGGCCTCGACGCCGAGTTCGGCCACAAGACCAGCACCTCGGCACAAGCCATCCAGCAGGGCATCGAGATCGCGATCGAGGAAATCAACGCCGCGGGCGGCGTGCTGGGCGGTCGCAAGCTCGCGCTGGTGGTGCGCGACAACCGCGCACTCCCGGCCGTCGGTGTCGACAACCTGCGCGAACTCGCCGCCATGCCCGATCTCGTGGGCGTGTTCGGCGGCAAGTTCAGTCCCGTATTCCTCGAATGGCTGCCCGTCGCGCACCAGCTCGGCGTCCTGATGCTCGACGCGTGGGGCTCCGCCGACCCGATCACCGAAAACGCCTATCGCCCCAGTTACAGCTTCCGTCTGTCCCTGAAGGATGCGTGGGCCGCGCCCGCGATGCTCAAGTTCGCACGCACGGAACGCGGGGCAAGCCGCGTCGGCATCCTCCTGCCCAACTCCGGCTGGGGGCGCAGCAACCGCAACGCACTCGTCACCGCGGCCACATCGGCCGGCGTCAGCATCGTCGGTGAACACTGGTACAACTGGGGCGACCCGTCGCTGCTCGAACAATATCGCAGCCTGCGCGCAGCCGGCGCCGAGGCGATCATCCTCGTCGCCAACGAAGCCGAAGGCGCGTTGCTCGTGCGCGAGGTGGCCGCACAGCCGCCGACCGAACGACTGCCGATCATCAGCCACTGGGGCGTCACCGGCGGGGCATTCGCCGAGCTGGCGGGACCGGCGCTCGACCAGGTCGACTTCGCGGTGATCCAGACCTTCAGCTTCATCGGTGTGGACACGCCCGTCGCCAAGCGCGTGCTCTCGGCGCTGAAGACCCGCTACGGAATTGACGGCGCGGAACGGGTCCGCGCGCCGGCCGGTGTCGCCCATGCCTACGACCTGACGCACCTGCTGGCGCGGGCGATCGCGCGCGCCGGCTCGACCGACCGCGCGAAAGTGCGCGCTGCGATGGAAAAACTGCCCCCCTATCCGGGCCTGGTACGCCACTACGAGCGCCCGTTCACGCCCGAGCGCCATGACGCGCTCGGCCCCGAGCAGGTGTTCATGGCGCGCTACACGGCGCAGGACGTGCTGGTTCCGCTCGCGCGGCCGGCGACGGGGCTACGCGGCCGATGAGTCGCCGGCGACCCCGTCCTCAGCCGTCCCCGGCGCCCGCCGCCCGGCACTGACATCGCGGAAGGCGGTCACGACGCGCTCGAGGTGGCCGTCGACGTCCGGAACGGGGATCGCATCCATGCGCAGCAGGTGCAGTTCGCCGCCGACCAGGCGCCCGACGACGCGCCCCGTCACGGGGCTGCCGGCGCACAGGGCCTGCACCGCGGGGAGTTCCGACAACGCGAGGTGGCTCCCATCGGCGCCCAGCAGGGACCACGTGTTGTCGAGCCCCAGTCCGGACAGGCCCCCGAAGCCGAGCCAGTTGCGCGCCGCGTCGTTCGCGTACTCCGCGATACCGTCCGGCGAGTGCGACAGGATCCCGATGTCGAGCCCGGAGAGAAGCTCTCCGTAGCGCACCAGCGTATCGATACCGGAAGGGAGATCGGACGGGAGCATATGGTGTGTATTCCTTTGCTTCGCTGCGGCCGAACGCAAGGGTCGCCCGTTGCGTGCCTTAGTGTCGCACCATCGCGGGCCCGTATGCCGCAGGCAACAAAACTTTACATCGGAGTATGCCATCCCCGAAACACGGATATTTCACACCGGCAACACCCTTTCCCCACTGCATAGCCCGATCGTGATCGCGCTCAAGCGCCTGGAAGGAGTCGCCCGATCAGCGCGCGCATCTTCACCCAGTGCGAGCCCTCCCAGAACACCCGCCGGCACACGTCGCAGGTGCTGAAGCGCGTGTGGCGCTCGCGCACACCCTCCGGCAGCAGGTGTTCGATGCTGGCCTTGTCGACGGCATGCAGCGGCGCGTTGCACGCCAGGCACAGCGAAAAGGGGCGCGCGCTGCGGGCGAGATCCAGGCGCGCGAGGATCTCGGCGAACTGCAGCTCCGGCTTCAGCGCGTGCACGTAGCAGCCGTGCGTGATCGTGCGGCGCTTGAGCAGCTCGCGGTCGCGCGTCAGCACGATGCGCCCGTCGTGGGCGGCGATCGCCTCGATGTCCTCGTCGGCGAAGTTGTTGTCGTAGAGCGTGTCGAACCCCGTCATGCGCAGCAGGCGCGCGAGGCCGCCGAGGTGGGCATCGGCGACGAAGCGCGTCGTGCGCAGCGGATGTTCGCGCACGCGCAGCAGCGGCGTGATGTCGAAGGTCTCGAAGCGCGGATACACCGACACGCGGTCGCCGTCGCTGAGCTGCCGGTCGAAGCCCACCGACTCGCCATTGACCAGCACCAGCTCGACCTCGGTGTGCGGCACCCCGAGCGCCTCGATCATGTGCTTGACCGTCGCGGCGCGCGCGCACGCCACCGTGATGTCGCGATAGCGGCGCGCCGGCGCGAGGAAATCGTTGAGTTCCTCGTAGAAGCGGAAACTCGCCGACACCATCGCCACCCTCCCGCTCAGGGCGCCGGCCGCGCCCGGAAGCCGAAACGCGCCGGCACCGCCGCGCGCGCGACGGCCTGCAGCGGCAGGTCCCGCCACCTCACCTGCGACCTCACCTGCGACGCATCCCCCGCGCCGCCCGTCATCACCGCGAGCAACGCCTCGTCGTCGGCCACGCTGCCATCGACGCAGCGGCATTGCGCGAGGAACGCCGCGAGGTCGCGGTCGTCGAGCAGGCCGGCGCCGAGATTGGTGTCCAGCAGCACGTTGCCCTCCTCGTCGAGGTACGCCGCCGCAACGGCCGCGACCCCGGCCCCGGTGTGCGTCGTCAGGTTGCCGTCCGGATGCAGGCGCAACACCCAGGGGGCGTATTCGAGCGCCACATACACCCGCTGCGGCCCGTTATGCACGAGCCAGTTGCCCGCTTCGTCGCGGCCGTAGGCGGCGTTCAGGAAGCCCGCCAGTCCCGCGTGCACGACCACCTCGCCCTGCAGGCGCCACGTGCCGCGACGGTCGAGCGACAGCCAGTCGTAGCAGGCGGGGACGTCGGGCCAGCGGGCGAGTGCGGCAGGATCAGGGCTGATGGTCATTACGGCGGAACTCCGGTGAAAGTCTCAGGATAGCGCGCCGCAGCCGCGGGCAGAACCCGGCCGCGCATGCGCGAAGCGCCGGAGTCTGGGACAATCCCGCGCTTGCCCATGCGGAGTACCGCGCCATGACCGAAGCGCTTGTCGTCCTCACGAACTGTCCCGACGCCGCCTGCGCCGACGCGCTCGCCACGCTGCTGGTCGAACGCCGCCTGGCGGCCTGTGTGAACGTGCTGGCCCCCTGCCGCTCGGTGTACCGCTGGCAGGACCGGATCGAGAGCGCGAGCGAAGTCCCGCTGCTGATCAAGACCACGCCGGTACGCTACGCGGAACTCGAGGCGGCGATCCGTGCGAACCATCCCTACGAACTTCCCGAAATCGTCGCGGTCCCTGTCATGCGAGGCCTGCCCGGCTACCTCGACTGGGTCGCCGCGGAAACGGCGCCACCAGCCGACGACGGCGCAACGCAGACCGTTACCTGAGCTGGCGCAAGACACATGTCTTGATCCACATCGAAGTCCGGCCGCACCGGCCATCCTACAATCGCGCCCTAACATAGCGCCACCGCGCAACGCCGACCGCCCCCATGCACCGCCTCCTGTCCCTGATCGCCCTCCTCGCCAGCCTGTTCGCGCTGTCAGTCCCCGCCCACGCCGCCGCCACTGTCAGCGGCACGCCGATACGCCCCGAAGAGGCCTTCGTGCTCTCCGCGCAGGCGCTCGACCCGCAGACGGTCGAGGTCACCGTGAAGATCGCGGGCGACTACTACCTCTACGCCGACAAGTTCCGCTTCCGCGCCGATCCCGACACCGTCACCTTCGGCACGCCGCAGCGCCCGCCGGGCAAGGTCACGAAGGACGACTTCTTCGGCCAGGTCGAAACCTACCGCAAGGAAGTGAAGATCCTGCTGCCCGTCAGCGCCCCGGAAGGCACGACTAAATTCCGCCTGCTCGGCAGCGTGCAGGGCTGCTGGGACGGCGGCATCTGCTATCCGCCCAACGAACAGACCGCCGACATCGACCTGCTCGCCAAGCCGGTCAAGACCGGCGGCAGCTTCCTCGACGGCCTGCTCGGGCGTGACGACAAACCCGCGCAGACGGCCGCGGCGAGCGGCAGCAGCGGCGGCGTGTCCGACGACGAGAGCGGGCGCATCGCCGGCCTGCTGCGCGACGCCAGCGGCCCGCTGGTGCTGCTGAGCTTCTTCGGCTTCGGCCTGCTGCTCGCCTTCACCCCGTGCATGTTCCCGATGATCCCAATCCTGTCGGGCATCATCGTCGGCCACGGCCATCAGATCTCGCGCGGACGCGCCTTCGTGCTGTCGCTGGTGTACGTGCTGGGCATGGCCGTCACCTACGCCGCGGCCGGCGTCGCCGCGGGCCTCTCCGGCACGATGCTGGCGGCCGCGCTGCAGAACGCCTGGGTGCTGGGCACCTTCGCGCTGGTGTTCGTGCTGCTGTCACTGTCGATGTTCGGCTTCTACGAGCTGCAGCTGCCGTCGGCGCTGCAGAGCCGCCTGTCCTCCACCGCCAGCCACCAGCAGGGCGGCAGCCTCGGCGGGGTCGCGGTGATGGGCGTGCTCTCGGCACTGATCGTCGGCCCCTGCGTCGCAGCCCCGCTCGCCGGCGCGCTGCTCTACATCGCGCAGACCGGCAACGCCGTGCTCGGCGGCGCGGCACTGTTCGCGATGGCGCTCGGCATGGGCGCCCCGCTGCTCATCGTCGGCGTTGCCGCCCGCTCCGTGCTGCCCAGGGCCGGCGCGTGGATGGAAGGGGTCAAGAAGGCCTTCGGCGTGATGCTGCTGGCCGTCGCCGTGTGGCTGCTCACCCCGGTCGTGCCGCCGCTGCTGCCCATGCTCGCGTGGGCCGCGCTGCTGGTGTTCTCCGGCATCTTCCTGCACGCGCTCGATCCGCTGCCGCCGCACGCCAAGGGCTGGCAGCGCTTCTGGAAGGGCGTCGGCGTCGTGCTGCTGATCGGCGGTTCGGCGATGCTCATCGGCGCGCTGGCCGGCTCGCGCGACCCGCTGCAGCCGCTCGCGGTGCTGCGCGCGCAGGCCACCGCCGCCAACGCGGCCGAGCTGCCGCGCTTCGAGAAGGTCGCCTCGCTCGCCGAGCTCGACGCGCGCCTCGCCGCGGCCGACCGGCCGGTAATGCTCGACTTCTATGCCGACTGGTGCGTCTCGTGCAAGGAGATGGAGCGCTTCACCTTCACCGACCCGAACGTCGCCGCGCGCATGGGCCGCATGCTGCTGCTGAAGGCCGACGTCACCGCCAACAACGACGACGACAAGGCGCTGCTCAAGCGCTTCAACCTGTTCGGCCCGCCGGGCACGATCTTCTTCGACCCTGCCGGCAAGGAACGCGACGGCCTGCGCGTCGTCGGCTTCATGCAGGCGGCGGACTTCGGCGAAGTCCTGGATCGCGCGCTGCGCTGAGCAACGACCCGATTCGTAGGGCGGGTGGAGCGCAGCGCATCCCGCCAGACCGGCGTTTGCTGCGCCCCGGCATCGGCATGGCGGGATACGCCTTCGGCTCCTCCCGCCCTACGGAAGTTCGCCGATCGTCCCGACGAACACGCCACGAAATACCGTTTTCCGCCGCGTTTCGCCTACAATCACTGTTCCCTAATCCGCCCTCCCACCCCAAATGTTCTCCGGAATCGTGGCCGCCTGCGGCCGAATCGAACGCATCGACCCCCTGCAGGACGGCGTCCGCCTGACGGTCAACGTGGCCGATCTCGACCTCTCCGACGTGCAGCTCGGCGACAGCATCGCCAACAGCGGCGTCTGCCTCACGGTCATCGCGATCGACGGCCCGCGCGTGCAGTTCGACGTGTCGCGCGAGACCCTCAACTGCACGGCCGGCCTCGACGAAACCGGCAACGAGGTCAATCTCGAGAAGGCGCTGCGCCTCGCGGACCGCCTCGGCGGCCACCTCGTCACCGGCCACGTCGACGGCGTCGGCGAAGTCGTGCGCTTCGTCCCCGTGGGCGAGAGCCACGACCTCGTGATCCGCGCCCCGGCCGCGCTCGCCGGCTACATCGCGCGCAAGGGCTCGATCACCGTGAACGGCGTGAGCCTCACCGTGAATCGCGTCGAAGGCACCGAATTCTCCATCAACCTGATCCCGCACACCGTGGCGGTGACCAATCTCAAGCGCCTCGAGGCGGGCAGCCGCGTGAACCTCGAGATCGACCTGATCGCCCGCTACTGCGAACGCCTGCTCGCGTGGCGCGAGGAATCCGCACAATGACCGCACTGTCCCCCATCACCGAAATCGTCGAGGAAATCCGCGCCGGCCGCATGGTCGTGCTGGTCGACGAGGAAGACCGCGAGAACGAGGGCGACCTCGTGCTCGCGGCCGAACACGTCACGCCCGAAGCGATCAACTTCATGGCCAAGTACGGCCGCGGCCTGATCTGCCTGACGCTCACCGAAGCGCGCTGCAGGCAGCTCGGCCTGCAGCTGATGGTGCGCGACAACCGCTCGCCGCACGGCACCGCGTTCACGGCCTCGATCGAGGCTGCCGAGGGCGTCACCACCGGCATCTCGGCGCACGACCGCTCGCGCACCGTGGAAGCCGCGGTCGCGCGCAACGCCAAGACGACCGACATCGTCCAGCCCGGCCACATCTTCCCGCTGATGGCGCAGAACGGCGGCGTGCTGATCCGCGCCGGCCACACCGAAGCCGGCTGCGACCTCGCCGCGCTGGCCGGGCTCGAACCGGCCGCGGTGATCTGCGAGATCCTCAAGGACGACGGCACGATGGCGCGCCTGCCCGATCTCGTCGAGTTCGCCAAGGAGCACGGCCTCAAGATCGGCGCGATCCGCGACCTGATCCAGTACCGCTCGTCGAACGAGCACCTGATCGAGCGCGTCGCCGAGAAGGACGTCGACACCCCGCACGGCCGCTTCCGCCTCTACGCGTTCGAGGACAAGACCACCGGCGAGGTGCATTTCGCGATGTCCAAGGGCGACATCCAGCCCGAGCGCGAGACCCTCGTGCGCGTGCATGAGCCGATCTCGGTCGTCGACTTCCTCGACGCCGAAAGCGCCCGCCACACCTTCCCGGTCAACCAGTCGCTTGCCCGCCTCGCGCAGGCCGAGCAGGGCGTGATCGTGCTGCTGTACCGTCCGCAATCGGGCAGCGAGCTGCTCGCGAGCCTGACCGGCAACGGCTACCAGCCGCCGAAATGGGACGCGCGCCTGTTCGGCGTCGGCGCCCAGATCCTGCGCGATCTCAAGGTCGGCAAGATGCGGCTGCTCTCCAGCCCGCGCAAGATTCCGAGCATGGCCGGCTTCGGCCTCGAGATCACGGGCTTCGTCGATCCGGCCTGAGGTGGTACCCTCGACGTTTTACCGCGCCGGAAGTCCTGCGGATTTCCGGCTTTTCCGCTTTTGAAAGAACCGAACATGGCCCGTTACGACAACATTCCCGAATTCGAGCCCGATCTGAACGGCCACGGCCTGCGCATCGGCATCGTCATGAGCCGCTTCAACCAGGACGTGTGCGAAGGCCTGCTGTCGGCGTGCACCGCCGAGCTGCAGCGCCTCGGCGTCGCGCCCGACCTGATCCGCATCGCGACCGTCCCCGGCGCGCTGGAGATCCCGCTCACGCTGCAGGCCATGGCACGCAGCGGCCGCTACGACGCGCTGATCGCGCTCGGCGCGGTGATCCGCGGCGAGACCTACCACTTCGAGCTGGTGTCGAACGAGATGGGCGCGGGCATCAACCGCATCGGACTCGACACCGGCATGCCGATCGCCAACGGCGTGCTCACGACCGAGGACGACGACCAGGCCCTCGCGCGGATGCAGGAAAAGGGCAGCGACTGCGCACGCACCGCAATCGAGATGGCCCGCCTGCTGCGGATGCTCAAATGAGCGGCAAGGCCGCACGGCGCCGCGCGCGCGAATTCGCCCTGCAGGGCATCTACCAGTGGCTGCTGTCGGGCAACTCGGTCTCCGTGATCGAGGACCACGTCGCCCAGGTCACCGGCTTCGACAAGGCCGACCGCGAGCTCTTCGTCAGCTTGCTGCGCGGTACGCTCGCGAACGTCGAGGCGCTGCAGGAGGAGTTCGTCCCCTTCATCCACCGCTCCGTCGAGGAACTCTCGCCGGTCGAGCGCGCGATCCTGCTGCTCGCGACGCACGAGATGAAGACCGCCCCCGACACGCCCTACCGCGTGATCATCAACGAGGCGATCGAGCTCGCGAAGAGCTACGGCGGCACCGAAGGCCACCGCTTCGTGAACGGCGTGCTCGACAAGCTCGCGGCCAAGCTGCGCGCGGTCGAGGTGAACGCCGCGAAGGACGCGAAGTCCTGAAGTCGCCGGCGAACGACTGACGATCGAACGGGCCTGCGCGGCCCGTTATTCATTTCTGCACTCGGCGTGCGCACTCCACGCCCAACAATGCAGAAGGCCCGGGCGTGCATCGCTGCACGACCCGGGCCTTCCCGGTGCTTGCGCCCCCGCTCGCGCGGGGGCCGGCATCACTCAGTCACGGAAAGCCGGACGCGGACGGCGGGCGCCTTCCGGACGGTCGCCGCCGAAACGGGCGCCGTCGCGCGAGCCTTCACGGCGGGGAGCGCGGTCTTCGCGCGGAAAGGCGCTGCGATCGCCGAAGCTGCGCGGCTCGCTGCGGCCGAAGCCGGGGCGCTCCTCGCGCGGGGCGCTGCTGCGCTCACCGCCACGGTTGCTGCCCGGCCCTTCCGACGACCACCCCTTGCCGGCGCCCGGACGTGCGTCGCGCGAATCGCGGCTCCACGACGAACCGCTGGACGGACGACCGCTGCCGAAGCCCGGCTTGCCACCGCCACCGCCCGACGGGCGGCGCGGCGAAGTCGGACGCAGCGTCGGCTCAAGACCGGCGATGGTGTGCACGTCGAGGCGTTTGCCGGTGAAGCGTTCGATTGCACGGATGATGCCCATCTCGCGCGGACCCGACATCGTGATCGCGATGCCGTCACGACCGGCGCGGCCGGTGCGGCCGATACGGTGCACGTAGTCCTCGACCTGGCGCGGCGGGTCGAAGTTGATGACGTGGCTGATGCCGGCGACGTCGATGCCGCGCGCGGCGACGTCGGTCGCGACGAGCACATCGATGCGGCCCTGGCGCAGCTTGTCGAGGGTGCGGTTACGCGCGGTCTGGTGCATGTCACCGTGCAGCGCGGCGGCCGAGAAGCCCTTTTCCTGCAGCGACAGCGACACTTCCTCGGCGCTGCGCTTGGTCGCGGTGAACACCACGGCCTGCTGACGCCCCTCGCCGCCGAGCAGCGACTCGAGCAGGCGCGTCTTGTGCACGAGGTTGTCGGCCATCATCAGGCGCTGTTCGATGTTGCCACGGTTCTCGACCGTCGCGGCGATCTCGATGCGCTGCGGGTTGCGCTGCAGCTTGCTCGCCAGATTGCCGACGACGCCGTCGAGCGTGGCCGAGAACAGCAGGGTCTGACGGCTCGCCGGGGTCGCGGCGACGATGGTCTCGATGTCTTCGACGAAGCCCATGTCGAGCATGCGGTCGGCTTCATCGAGAATCAGGACTTCGACGTCCGACAGCTTGATCTTGCGGCGCGTCAGGTGGTCGATGAGGCGGCCCGGGGTCGCGACGACGACGTCGACGGGGCGCTGCAACTGCTTCACCTGGGCGAAGAAGGGCGCGCCGCCGACGAGGCAGGCGGTGTTGAGCCAGCGCAGGTTGCGACCGTAGGTTTTCACGGCCTTCTCGACCTGCTGCGCCAGCTCACGCGTCGGGGTCAGCACCAGCACGCGCGGGCCGGCACCGGGTGCGGGCTTGCGATCGACGAGGCGGCTGAGGGTGGGCAGCGTGAAGGCGGCGGTCTTGCCGCTGCCGGTATGCGACGACACCATCAGGTCGGCGCCGGACAGCGCGGCGGGGATCGCCTGCAGCTGTACGTCGGACGGAACGGTGTAGCCGGTGGTTTCGATGGCTTTCAGCAGCAGTTCGTTGAGGCCGAGTTCGTTGAACGTCATGGGTTCTTCCTGTGTTTCCGCGGCGACGGGTGGTCGCGACGGGATCCGGCCCGGTTTACCGGGCCAATGAAAAGGCATCGCACCGTCCACGGGGGACGCGGTGGCGGCAAGCGCGCGATGGGCTTGGGCCGGTCGGATACCGTCGTAAAAAGGACGACGGATGCGACCGCGCATCGGCACCAACCGGCATTCGCGATGCCTATCGATCAGGAGAACGAGAGGAGTTCGACGGGAGGGTCGGGGGCGATGGGGCTGTGGATACAGTCCCTCGGCTGGGTCCGCGGAATCCTGTCCCGCGAGTTAAGACCTGAAGATAAACCGACTGCTGCATTGCACAACGGGCGCAATGGTAGCCGATTTTGCCCTTCCGGGGAAGCACAAAATCAAAAAGGCCCGACACCTGCCGGCGTCGGGCCCCTCTTCACTGCGGTGCGAGACGGCAGGATCAGCCGTTGACGGCGCCCTTCAGCGTCGCGCCGGCCGAGAACTTCGGCACGCGCGAAGCGGCGATCTTGATCGAGGCGCCGGTCTGCGGGTTGCGGCCGGTACGCTCGGCGCGCTCGGACACTTCAAAGGAGCCGAAGCCCGTGAACGACACTTTCTCGCCCGCGGCCATGCGCTCGGCGATGATGTCCAGCACGGCGGACAGGGCACGGTCGGCCTGAGCGCGCGAAACATCCAGACGGTCAGCCAGGGCTTCGACGAATTCACCTTTGTTCATGCTTTACCTCGATTGGTGTGTGAGTTGTTCGGTGCTGCACATCTAACGGCCGGATTCTAGCATTGTCGCGGCTTGCGGGGCATTCATCCGCGTCAACGATACAAATTCCGAAGCATGTTTCGATGCCATGGACACATTTTCGGATGCCTTGCGGCTGATCGGAAATCAGGGCAAACGCCGACGCAGGTGAAAGCCGTCCGGCGGCCGTTCCCGCTCGCTCCGCGCTTTCGTCAAAAAAACGGCGGAAAATCAGCGTCGGCAGGGTAATTTCAGGCGTCTCAACCGGCTGCAGGAGCGTGCAGCGCGACGAGAATCTCCATGAAACGCCGCGCGACGCGTCCCGGCGGGGGCGTGCGCGCGATCGATGCCTGCCATTCGCACGAATAGCGCAGGGTTTCGGACGGAATGCGCACGATTTCGCCGCGCGCCTCGAAGGCCTGCGCGTAGTGGTCCGGCAGGAAGCCGACGTAGCGCCCGGAGCGGATCAGCAGCACGCTCGCCTCCTGCTCGAAGGCGCGCGCGGCCGGCTGCAGGCCCAGGCGCCAGAAGCTCTCCATGTTCGGCGAGTGGTAGCCGAGGCCGACGAAGGCCGCGCGGCGCAGTTCGTCGTCGGACGGCAGGCGCCCGCCGGCGAGCAGCGGATGGCGTGGCGAGGCGTAGAGCGGCAGGAATTCGTCGAACAGATGCACCGACGTGAAGCTGTCGCTCGCGCGGTGGAAGGGATGGACGGCGACGTGGAAGCGCCCTTCGAGGAGGCCCTTCTCGATCTCGCTGCTGCCGGCGACGAAGACGTTGAGCGTCACTGCGGGGGCCTGGGCGCCGAAGACGGCGATCGCGTCGGCGAGGCGGCAACCGGGATTGGACACGACCTTGTCGAACATCACGAGCCTGAGTTCGCCGCGCATGCCGGCGTGCAGCTCGGCGACCTCGCCGCGGAAAGCCTCGATCTGCGCGAGCAGGCGCCGTGCCGCGTCGAGCACGACCTGCCCTTCCTCGGTCAGTGCGAAGCCGGCGCGGCCGCGCTCGCACAGGCGCACGCCGAGGCGCACTTCGAGGTCCTTGAGGTGGCGGCTGATCACCGAACGGCTGATGTTGAGACGCAGCTCGGCCGCGGCGAGGCCGCCGGATTCGGCGATGGCGATGAACACGCGCAGCAGGCGCAGGTCGGCTTCGGCGAGGCTGGCAAGGAGGGCTCGTGTCTTCATCGTCTATTAACCGGGAAAGCAATTACGTGATATCAGGTTGAGTGCTGCGCGGTGACTCCCTTCCCTTCAAGGGGGCGGAGGCGGGGTTTCGCAGAGCACCTGCTCTGCGCCGCCGTAGCGGCGGAGCGAAGCGTAGACTCCCGGGTTGAGGTGGGGATGGGTTCAGTAGGCGTGGCAGAAACCCATCCCCCTCCTAACCTCCCCCTTGAAGGGGGAGGAACAAGGTGCCCACATTGTTTCACTTATCCGAAACCTTGCGTACGCATCTTGTCGTTTCATGCACGCAAGAGTCTCCGTAGGATGGCTGCGACCCCACAAGGAGCTCCGCATGTCCAACGACCAGGCTTTCTGGCTGCCCTTCACCGCGAACCGCGCGTTCTGGAAATCGCCCCGCGTGATCACCGGCGCGCGCGGCCACTACTACACGACCGACGACGGGCGGCAGCTGCTCGACGGCTTTTCGGGGCTGTGGACTTCCGGCCTCGGCCACTGCCATCCGAAGATCGTCGCCGCGGTGCAGGAGCAGGTCGCCACCCTCGACTACGCGATGGGCTTCCAGGTCACCAACGACAAGGCGATCGCGCTCGCGCGCGAGGTCGCCGCGCTGGCGCCGGCGGGCATGGGCAAGGTGTTCTTCACGAACTCGGGGTCGGAGTCGGCCGACACCGCGCTGAAGATCGCGCTCGCCTATCACCGCGCGCGCGGCGAAGGCCAGCGCACGCGGCTGATCGGGCGCGAGCGCGGCTACCACGGCGTGAACTTCGGCGGCCTGTCGGTGGGCGGCATCCCCGGCAACCGCAAGGTGTTCAGCGCGGCGCTGCTGCCCGGGGTCGATCACCTCCGCCATACCTACAGCGCCGCCGACATGGCGTTCTCGAAAGGCCAGCCGGCGTGGGGCGCGCAGCTCGCCGACGACCTCGAGCGCCTGTGCGCGCTGCATGACGCCTCCAACATCGCCGCGGTGATCGTGGAACCCGTCGCGGGCTCGACCGGCATCCTCGTGCCGCCGATCGGCTACTTGCAGCGCCTGCGCGAGATCTGCGACAAATGCGGCATCCTGCTGATCTTCGACGAGGTGATCACCGCCTTCGGGCGCGTCGGCGCGCCCTTTGCCGCGGCGCGCTTCGGCGTGACGCCGGACATCATCACGACCGCGAAGGGACTCACCAACGGTGTCGTGCCGATGGGCGCGGTGATCGTGCGCGACGGCGTCTACGACGCGCTGATGCAGGGCCCGGAGCACGTGGTCGAGCTCTTCCACGGCTACACCTACTCCGGCCACCCGCTCGCGGCCGCCGCGGGACTGGCGACGCTCGCCGCCTACCGCGAGGAGGACAGCTTCGCGCGCGCCCGCGCCGTGGAACCGATCTTCGAGGAAATGATCCATTCGCTGCGTGAGGAGGCGAAGGTCGTCGACATCCGCAACGTCGGCCTGATGGGCGGCATCGAACTCGCGCCGCGCCCGGGAGCGGTGGGTGCGCGCGGCTTCGAGGTGTTCCTGAAGTGCTTCGAGGCCGGCGTGGTGATCCGCAACGGCGGCGACGTGCTGCAGTTCTCGCCCTTCCTCGATTCGACGCCCGACGAGCTGGGCCGCATTTTCGACACCGTGCGCCAGGCGCTGCGCACGGTCGCCTGACACGACTTCAACGAGAGAGACACCGCGAAATGGAAACCCTCGGACACTACATCGGCGGCACCCGCATCGCCGACAGCCACCGCACCCAGCCCGTCTGCAACCCGGCCCTCGGCCACGCCGTGCGCCAGGTCGCGATGGCGTCGAAGGCGACCGTCGAGCAGGCGATCGCCGCCGCGGCCGCGGCCTTCCCGGCGTGGCGCAAGACGCCGCCGCTCAAGCGCGCACGCGTGCTGTTCAAGTTCAAGGAGTTGCTCGAGCGCAACGCCGACCGCATCGTCGCGGCGATCGTCGAGGAACACGGCAAGGTGTGGGAGGACGCGCACGGCGAGCTCGCGCGCGGCATCGAGGTCGTCGAATACGCCTGCGGCGCGCCCGAGTTCCTGAAGGGCGAGCACAGCCGCGACGTCGGCCCGGACATCGATTCGTGGTCGGAATTTCCGCCGCTGGGCGTGGTCGCGGGGATCACGCCGTTCAACTTCCCGTCCATGGTGCCGATGTGGATGTTCCCGATGGCGATCGCGTGCGGCAACACCTTCGTGCTGAAGCCCTCGGAGAAGGACCCGTCGGCGTCGCTGCTGCTGGCCGAGCTGCTGACCGAGGCCGGCCTGCCGGCGGGCGTGTTCAACGTCGTCAATGGCGACAAGGAGGCGGTCGATACGCTGCTGACCGACGCGCGCGTGCAGGCGGTGAGCTTCGTCGGTTCGACGCCGATCGCGGAATACATCTATGCGACCGGCACCGCGCACGGCAAGCGCGTGCAGGCGCTGGGCGGGGCGAAGAACCACGCGGTGGTGATGCCCGATGCGGACCTCGACAACGCGGTCAACGCGATCATGGGCGCGGCCTACGGCTCCTGCGGCGAGCGCTGCATGGCGATCTCGGTCGTCGTCGCGGTCGGCGACGCGGTGGGCGACGAACTGGTCGCGCGGCTCAAGCCCAAGGTTGAGGAACTCAGGATCGGCAACGGCAAGGAACGCGGGCTGGACATGGGCCCGCTGGTGACCGGGGGGCACCGCGACAAGGTGAAGAGTTACATCGACCTCGGCGCCGAGGAAGGGGCACAGCTCGTCGTCGACGGGCGCACGCTGAAGGTGCCGGGGCACGAGAAAGGCTTCTTCCTTGGCGGCACGCTGCTCGACCACGTGCAGCCGTCGATGCGCGTGTATCGCGAGGAGATCTTCGGGCCGGTGCTCGCGGTGGTGCGCGTGCGCAGCCTCGACGAGGCGATCCGCCTCATCGACGCACACGAGTTCGGCAACGGCACCTGCGTGTTCACGCGCGACGGCGCGGTCGCGCGGCATTTCACCGACACCGTGCAGGTCGGCATGGTGGGCGTGAACGTACCATTGCCGGTACCGGTGGCGTGTCAGAGCTTCGGCGGCTGGAAGCGCTCGCTGTTCGGCGACCTGTACGCCTACGGGCCGGACGCGGTGCGCTTCTACACGCGGCGCAAGACGATGACGCAGCGCTGGGCGGTGGCCGGCATCGAGAAGGCGCAGTTCGCGTTCCCGAGCAACGGCTGACGCGGCGCAAAAAACACGGGCGGCGCCGGAATCGTTGCCGGCGCCGCCCGTTTTTCTCGCAGCCGTGCTGCGCGTCAGCGGCGCTTGTAGCCGGTGACCATCGCGCGCACGAGGTTCTCGCGGTGGCGCACGCTTTCGAAGATCGCCGCCGCGACGTGCACGGCGACCGCCAGCAAGGTGATATTGACGGCGCCCTCGTGCAGTTCCTCGAGGACCTCGCTGCCCCAGCCCCAGTCGGTGGTCATCAGCCAGCCGGTGGCACCGATCAGTGCGACCATCGCCATCAGCAGCAGGATCATCACCGCCGCGGCCGGGTTGTGGCCGACGTGGCGCGGCTCGCGCCCCCGCAGCAGCTTGCCGACATAATCGCGCAGCACCACGGCGCGCGGCACGAAGTCCGCGAAGCGCGCGTGCGGGCTGCCGACGAAGCCCCACGCGATGCGGAAGGCGAGCAGGCCGAGGGCGACGTAGCCGGCCCAGCGGTGCGGCGCCTCGGCGTCCTCCGACGTGAGCCAGGCGGTGGCGAACATCGCCACCAGCCCCCAGTGGAACACGCGCACGGGAAGGTCCCAGACGCGGATACGTTCGCTGCTCATGGCCGACTCCCGCGCTGCGCGCGTCAGCCCTGCTTGGCCTTCACGACGTTGCCGTCGACCGGGTTGAAGTACACCTCGGCCTTCTTCCCGTCTTTGTCCTTGCCATAGATCTCGTAGCAGTTGCCGGACGTGACCTTGAACTTGTCGATCGTATAGCCGTCGGTGGCGATCTTCTGCTTCATCGCGTCTTCGGTGAGCCAGGACGACTTCGGCGCCTCGGTGCATTGCGGGCCGGCGAAGGCGGCGGTGCCGATGCTGAGGGTCATGGCAGCGGTGACGAGGTGATGAACTTTCATGCGTGAACTCCTGGAAAATTTGAAAGGCATGTCGATATGACACGGCAGTCATTTTCGTGGCCGGCATGTGAACGTTCCGTGAACAGGGGTTCAAGATTCCGTCCGGCAAGTGTTACAGCTCGCTTCACCGTGGCATGTTGCGCGCAAGGCGACCGTTGCGCCTTGCAGTCGGTGCCGGGCGGAAGCTAGGCTTGGCTCATCACCGCCCCGCCGGAATGACAGGAGACCGACCATGACCGCCACCCTCCGTGCGCTGCAGGGCGACATCACGACCCTGCGCGTCGATGCCATCGTCAACGCCGCGAACGCCTCGCTGCTGGGTGGAGGCGGCGTGGACGGGGCGATCCACCGCGCGGCGGGGCCGGAACTGCTGAACGAATGCCGCGGGCTGGGCGGCTGCCCGACCGGCGAGGCGAAGCTGACGCAGGGCTACCGCCTGCCGGCGCGCTTCGTGATCCACACCGTGGGCCCGGTGTGGCATGGCGGCACGCACGGCGAGGCGGCGCTGCTGGCGTCGTGCTACCGGCGCGCGCTCGACGTGGCGGCGGCGAACGGCGCGGGGACGGTGGCGTTTCCGGGCATCAGCACCGGCGTCTATGGCTACCCGAAGGACGAGGCGGCGCGCATCGCGGTGGCGAGCGTGCGCGCGGGCGTCGCTGCCTTGCCGACGATCACCGACGTGATCTTCTGCTGCTTCTCGGCGGGCGACCTCGCGCTGTACGAGGCGCTGCTCGGCGCCCCGGCCGCGTGAGGCGCGCCCGCCTACAGGATCTTCAGCTCGCCATGGCTCCCGCGACGCCCTTTCTTGCCGCCACGGCGCTCGACCGCGTCCTTGAGCAGGCTGACGAAGGCGATCACGAAGGGCAGCGCGAGCAGGAAGGCGAAGCTCGCGGGCAGGGTCTCGAACCACTGCAGGATTTCGTCGAACGTGCTCATGGCGGTCTTCCTTACAGGACCTGGAAGGCGACGATCGCGACCAGGGTCGGCGGCAGCGCGGACAGCAGCAGGCCGATCGGGTGGATCGCCTCGTCGGGGAAATGCCCGCGCAGGATCGCGAAACCCGCCGGGTTGGGCGCGTTGGCGATGATCGTTAGGCCGCCGCCGGTCACCGCGCCGGCCACCAGCGCGTACTTGAATTCCGGCGACAGGCCCTGCACCAGCGAGCCGAGGTAGGTGAGCGCGGCGTTGTCGGTGAAGGCGGTCAATGCGGTCGCGCCAAAGTACACGGTCGTCGCGTCCATGCCCGTGAGCACGGGCTGCAGCCACCACTGCTGCTGTCCGCCGAGCACGACCAACCCCGCGAGGAAGAAGGCGACGAGCAGGCCTTCGCGCAGGATCAGGCGATCCTGATAGCGCTTGTAGGCGGTCGCGAAGCCGAGGAAGAACAGCAGCAGGCCCATGAACACCGCGGGGTGGTGGGCGAAGGCGACGACGCCGGCGAGGAACAGCAGGTGGATCACGACCATGAGCCCCGGCATGCGCTCGCCGCTCTTCGCAGTGCCGGTGTCGAGCGCGGCGAGTTCCGGGCGGAACACCATCGTGACCACGATGGCGTTGAAGACGACCGCGATCAGCGCCTTCCAGCCGAAGGTCGCGATCATGAACCAGATGTCCCAGCCCCAGGTGCCGGCCACCATCAGCACCGGCGGCGCGGCGAAGGGCGTGAGGGTGCCACCGATCGAGATGTTGACGAACAGCGTGCCGATCGTCGCGTACTTGAGGCGGTTGGAGATGCCGTGGGCGAAGAACTTGTCGCGCAGGATCAGCGCCGCGAGCGTCATCGCCGCCGGTTCGGTGATGAAGGAACCGAGCAGCGGCACCATCGCCATCGTGATGAAGTAGAACGCGACGTTCTGGTGCATCGGCAGGAAGTTCGCCGCCATGCGCACGAGCGCGAGCGCGAAACGCAGGATCGGGCGGCTGCCGGCGATCACCATGATCGCGAACACGAACATCGGCTCGGTGAAGTTGCGGCTGTCGAGGTAGGCGATCGCGTCGGCGCGCCCGGCGAGCACGCCCATCGCGACGATCAGCACCATCGCCCAGAAGCCGAACACGACCTCGACTTCGCCGAGCAGGTGGAACACGCCGGCATGCGCCGGATGGCGGTGCGCCAGCTGCTCGAAGAACTTGGTCGAGAAGGTGTGGATGATGGCCAGTGCGAACAGGCCGGCAGCCAGCATCTGTACGGGTGTCGCCTCGCTCATTGCTCTCGTGCTCCCCTTTGTGGGTGTTGTGTGAGGTAGTGCTGCAGGCCGCGCCGCGTGCGCCGGACGAAGAAGGGGCCGGCAAGCACCGCCAGCAGCGGAACGGCAAGAAGGAAGTTGGCTAGGAAGGCCTCGATCCGGTGCGAGAACCCGTCGAACACCCCATAGCGCGTGGCGCCCGCGGTCAGCGCGAGGCCGAGCGCGATCGCGGCGAGCTCGAGGCCGTCGAACGGGGTCGCACGCGCACCGCCCAGGGCAGCGTCACGCTCGCGCAGCGGGATGCGGTTGAGCTCCGGGTAGATCAGGAGCCAGAATTTCGCCATCGGGAAAAACCTCCTACGCCCCGAGATTAGCGGGCGGGAGACTTCCCGGAAATTGGACAGGTCGCGTACGCGGATCGGCGTATCCGCACACCGCCCGCGCGCCTGAAATGCTGGGGTCAGCCCTCGCGGCAGGCGGCGATCAGGGCGGCGAGCGACCCGGCGTCCATCTTCTGCATCACGCGCCCGCGGTGCACCTGCGCGGTGCGATGGCTGATGCCCAGGCGAGCGGCGATCTCGTGGTTCGACAGGCCCTGCACCATCAGGTCGCAGACTTCGCACTCGCGCTCGGTCAGCGAGGCGAGCCGCCCGCTGACCGTGTGTTCGCGCCGCACCGCGGCGAGGCGTTCGCGTTCGCGCGCGAAGGCCTGCTCGATCGCGGCGAAGAGGTCGGCATCGTCGAAGGGCTTCTCCAAGAAATCGATCGCCGCCTGGCGGAAGGCCTGGCGCGCGGCAGCCGCATCGCCGTGCGCACTCATCACGACGAAGGGCAGCGGCATGCCGCGTTCGCCGGCGACGCGCTGCAGATCGAGGCCGGACAGGCCGGGCATGCGGATGTCGGTGAGCACGCAGCCGGCCCACGCGTCGCCGCCCTCGCCTGCCGCGTGCAGGAAGGCGTCGGCGCTGTCGAACACGCGCGTCGCGTAGCCGCGGATGCCCAGCAGCAACGACAGGGAGTCGCGCACCGAGGCGTCATCGTCGATGAGGAACACGCACAGGCGTTCGTCGCGCAGGTGTTCGTCGTTATCCATGCTCAGCTCTTCAGTCGGGGCAGCGTGAAATGGACGCGGCCGCCCGGCCCCGGCTCCGCGACCAGGCGTCCGCCGTGCGACTCGATGATCGCGCGGCTCATCGGCAGGCCCACGCCCATGCCATTGGCCTTGTCGGAGGCGAAGGGCTCGAACACGCTCAGCACCCGGTCCGGAGGGATGCCGGGTCCGGTATCCTCGACATCTACGCGCAATTCGTCCTCGTCCGCGCGCAGCCGCAGGCTGATCGTGCCGTCCGGCAGGCCCGCCAGCGCGTCTACGGCATTCTGCAGCAGGTTGCGCAGCACGAGTTCGATCTGCACGCGATCGGCCAGCACCAGCGCGGGCACCGCGAGCCGATCGAGGCGGAAGTCGATGCGGCTCGCATGGCTGCGGATGGCATCGAGCATCGCGACCGCGACGGCGCCGATATCGACCGTCTCGCGCGCTTCGACGCCGCCCTTGAAGAGATCGCGCAGGCGGCGGATCACGTCGCCCGCACGGCGCGCTTCGGCGCAGATGCGGTCGAGCGTGTCGGGCAGGCTCGCGTGTGCGGCCGACGAATCGGACTGCAGGATTAGCTGGCAGGCGCGCGCATAGTTGTTCAGCGCCGTCAGCGGCTGGTTGAGCTCGTGCGTGATCGCTGCGGCCATCTCGCCGGCGGCGGCGAGCTTGAGGGTGCGGCGCAGGTCGTCGGAGATGCGCTGGCGCTCGTCCACCGTCACGGCAACGAAAAAGCCGGTCATCGCAAGCGCCAGCAGCAGGGCCTGCAGCTCGAACACACCCAGCGAGCTGATGCCCGACGCTTCCATGACGATGATCACGCCGACCTGCAGCAGGATGATCGCCGGTGCCGTGCCGGCCATGCCGTGGCGCGCGGCGATCCACACCAGCGGCAGGAAGAGGACGTAGAAATAGTTGAAGCGCTGGGCGTCCGGCAGCGCGAACACGATCCACAGGCTCGCGAGGATCGCGCCCAGCTGCAGCACCACCTCGCGGTTGCGCAGCAGTAGCGCGACCTGCGCGCGGCGCGAGGCGTCGAGCATCATCAGGATCAGCGGCAGGGACACGACGATGCCCACCGTGTCGCCGATCCAGAAGCGCAGCCACGCCTCGGCCATGCCGCCGGAAGTGCCACTGAGGAGCGCGACCGCGGCGACGTACGCCGCGCCGATCAGCAAGCTGCCGCCGGCGACGACGGCAAACAGGCGCAACACGTCGCTGCGCTGGCGCAGGGACACGGTGACGTGCAGGCGGCCTTGCAGCGTCGCCGCGATCGCCGCGTAGCCGAGCGAGAGCACCAGCGCGATCACGAAGGCCGCAACGGGCGAGGCGACGTCGCGGATCGTCATTTCCGCGACCACCACCGTCACGAGCACGGCCCACAGCCAGCGCCACCCGAGCACCATCAGGAAGGCGATCGCGAGGCTGGGCTGCGGGTTCCACGGCGTGACCTTGAAGTCCGCCATCGGGTACAGGTAGCTCGCGCGGTCGAGCAGCAGGTAGGCGATGCCGAAGGCCAGCGCCAGCAGCCACGGATGGCGCACCGCGCCGACCGGTGGCAGCGCCTCGGGGACGCCGCCGAAGCGGGACCGGAACATCTCAGGCGCGCCCGATCAGGTCTGCGAGCGCACGCACCGTCGGCCCCGGCGTGCCGCTGCGATGGATCAGCACCGTGCGCGCCAGCGCGAACGCGGGCGGCAGCACATGGATCGACACGCTGTCCTCGACCGGCAGCATCGCCAGCAGGCTGCGCGGCACCAGCGCGACGCCCATGCCGGACGCGACGCAGCCGATCATCGCGTGGTAGGACGAGAGCTCGACAACGCGCTCGGGCACGACTTCGCCCGATGCGAGCCACGCCTGCAGGCGCTGGCGATAGGCGCAGCCGGGTTCGAAGGTGAGCAGCGTGCGCGCGCGCAGGTCGCGCGGCGACGCGATCGCCGGATGGCCTGCGGGCGCGACGAGCACGAGTTCCTCGTCGAAGGCCGGCACGCTCGTGACGCGCGCGTCCTCGACCGGGCCGCTGACGAGCGCGCATTCGAGCCGGCCGTCGATGACCTCGGCGATCAGCGGGCCGGTCGGGCCGGTGCGCAGTTCCAGCTGCACCTCCGGGTACTGCGCGTGGAAGCGCGCGAGCAGCGCCGGCAGGCGAGCGGCCGCGGTGCTCTCCATCGAGCCGAAACGCAGCCGGCCGCGCGGCGTGCCGTCGCTCACCGCGGCGCGCGCCTCGTCGGCGAGCGCGAGCAGGCGGTCGGCGTAGTCGAGCAGCACGCGCCCGGAGGGCGACACGATCAGGCGCCGCCCCTCGCGGATGAAGAGCTCGACGCCCAGCTTGTCCTCGAGCTGACGGATGCGCGTCGTGACGTTGGACTGCACGCGATGCAGCTTCTCGGCCGCGCGCGTGATGCCGCCCTCGCGTACGACGGTGCGGAAGATGGTCAGGTCGTCGAGATCCATCGTTCTCTCTCAGGAATGCTTCGAATCAGAATTATTCATTTTACGCGAACATTGTCCAGCCTTATCGTGGCAGCCGTACCAACAGCATTCGGGAGCAAACGATGAGCACCGGACGGGACCAGACCCTCGGCTACCTCGCCGCCGCCGGCACCGTGGCGATCTGGACGGGCTTCATCCTCGTCTCGCGCCTCGGCGGCAAGAGCGCGCTGACGGGCCACGACATCCTCGCGCTGCGCCTGGGCGTCGCCGCCTTCCTGCTGCTGCCTTTCGCGGGCAGCCTGCCGCCGGGGTCGTGGCGCGATGCGCGCCTGTGGACGCTGGGCATGGTCGGCGGCCTGCTGTACGGCGTGCTCGTGTATGCGGGCTTCAAGCTCGTGCCGGCCGCGCATGGCGGCATCCTGCTGCCCGGCATGCAGCCCTTCCTCGTCGCCGCCGTCGCGTGGCTGCTGACGCGCCAGCGCATGCCGCGCGAACGCGCCTTCGGGCTCGCCTTCATCGCGCTGGGGGTGGGTTTCGCCGCCCAGTCCTACATGGCCGGCAGCGCGTGGTCGACGGCGATGCTGGTGGGCGACGCGCTGATCCTGGCATCCGCGCTCGCATGGGCCTTCTACAGCGTGCTCGCGAAGCGCTGGGGCTTCCATCCGTGGCTGCTGACGCGCTTCGTCGCGTTCAGCTCGGCGCTGATCTACCTGCCGGTGTATCTGCTGTGGCTGCCCAAGCAGCTCGACGCGGTGCCGATGTCCACGCTCGTGCTGCAGGGCCTGTACCAAGGGTTCGGCGCGACCATCGTCGCGATGCTGCTGTTCCTGAAGGCGGTCGAGAAGCTCGGCGCCGAACGGGTCGGCGCGCTTATCGCGCTGGTGCCGGTGCTCGCCGGTGTCGCCGCCGCACCGCTGCTCGGCGAAGCGCTGACCGGCTGGCTGCTGGCGGGGCTGGTGTGCGTGTCGCTCGGCGCCTTCGTCGCGGCGCGGCCCATCGCGCGCCTGGTCCCGGCCGCCTGCCCGGCGGCACGCTGAACCGGTCGGCGCGCCGGGCACGAGGACCGCGGGATAAGCGGACGGATCAAGGCACGCCGACGCGCGCCCTGATCTCAGGTCGACAACATGGCCTGATGCTTCCCGCCCAGCCCCAGATACGCCTCGATCACGCGCGGATCATCGGCGAGCTGCTTGGCCGGGCCTTCCATCGAGATCTCGCCGGTCTCGAGTACATACGCATAGTCGGCGACCTGCAGCGCCGCGCGCGCGTTCTGCTCGACGAGCAGGATCGACACCCCGCGCCGGCGCAACTCGCCGATGATGCGGAAGATTTCGCGCACGATCAGCGGGGCGAGGCCCAGGCTCGGTTCGTCGAGCATCAGGAGCTTCGGCTTCGCCATCAGCGCGCGCCCCACCGCGAGCATCTGGCGCTCGCCGCCGGAGAGCGTGCCCGCGAGCTGCGCCTTGCGCTCCTCGAGGCGCGGGAAGAGGTGATAGACCTCCTTCATCGTCTCGGCGTGGTCGCGCTTGCCCGAGCGGTAGCGCTGGAAGGCGCCCAGCAGCAGGTTGTCCTCGACGCTCATCTCGGCGAAGAGCTCGCGTTTCTCCGGCACGAGGTTCATGC
>NZ_WTVS01000063.1 GCF_012911005.2 Aromatoleum toluolicum
CTCCCCTTGAAGGGGAGGGAGAAACCCGCCGCCCTCATCACAATTTCCCTCACCCACCGGGAGTCTCCATGGATTCGCGCACCGCGTGGAAGATCTACGCCGCCCTGCTGTTCGGCACCTTCGTCACCATCGAGGCGGCCGCCTTCCAGGCGCCGGCCCTGCCCAGCCTGACGCGGCACTTCGGCATCCCGATCAACCTCGCCGCGCTGGTCCTGATGTCCTATTTCGTCGGCCTCACGGTGTTCGCGCCGATCATGGGCCGTCTCGGCGACCAGCGCGGGCGCAAGCGGGTGCTGCTGGCGGGGCTGCTGGTCTTCGCGCTGTCCGAGTTCGCCGCTGCCGCCGCCGCGAGCTTCCATGTCTTCCTCGCCGCGCGTTTCGCCCAAGGCCTTGGCGTCGCCTGCATCCTGCCCGGCGTGTTCGCCTACATCGGGCACCTCTTCCCCGAGCAGCGCCGTGGCATGGCACTAGGCATCTTTGCGATGACGATGACGCTCGGGGCGGCCAGCGGCGGCCTGCTCGGCGGACTGCTGATCGACCGCCTCGGCTGGCCCAGCGTCTACTGGATCAGCGGCCTGCTGGCCCTCGCCGGCCTCGTCCCGGTCGCGCTGCTCGTTCCGGACATCCGCAGCGAGCGCTCCGACGCGCCCTTCGACCTCAAAGGCGCGCTCTACCTCTTCACCACGATCGCCGCGCTGCTCTCGCTGCCCACCTGGATCGGCAATTTCGGGTTCCGCTCACCCTACACCGCGGTGATTGTCGTCACCGGGCTCCTGGGCCTCGCGCTCCTGTGGCGCAACGGCCAGCGCGTCGCCGCCCCCGTCATCGACATCGCGATCCTGCGCCGCACGGCCTTCGCGCTGCCCAGCGCGATCTACTGGCTGCACCTGCTCTCCTTCAGCGGCGTCGTCTACGCCCTCGCCTTCTTCATCAACGGGCGCCCCGGCGGCAGCGCCGCCCAGTTCGGCTTCGTCACGCTCTTCCTCTACGGCAGCAGCGTGCTCGCCTCGCCGCTCGCCGGCCGCCTCGTTGACCGCATCGCCCCCCGCCACGTCACCACTGCAGCCCTCGCCGTCATGCTCGCCGGCCTCGCGCTGCTGCTCACTCTGCGCAGCGACACCCCGCTGTGGTTCGTGATCGCCACGGTCTGCGTGCTCGGCCTCGCGATGGGCTGCAACACCCCGGCGGTGATGAAACTTGCCCTCGGCGCCGTCCCCCCCGAGCGCCTCGGCGCCGGCACCGGGCTCTTCAGCACCCTGCGCGACCTCGGCGCGCCGACGGGCTCGTCCGTCTCGCTCGCGGCCTTCAGCGCCTCGCTCGCCTTCCACAAGCAGCAAGGCACGCCCGACGCCCTCGCCGCTGCACTTGGCACGGTCGGCTGGCTGCTCGCCGGCCTGATCGGGCTCGCCCTGCTGCTGAGCCTGCGCCTTGAAGGAAAGCGCGCCCAGCAGGAGAACCCGCGCCTCAGCCAGCCGCCGCGCGACGGCCGGCCCGTCGACCAAAGAACGTAGAGTCGCCCAGCGACATCCCCGAGCTGTAACCTTCTCCCCAGCGCGGCAGGCCGCAGGCGCAGCGGCCGGCGGCATAGAGACCGGGGATCGGCTGGCCAGCCTCATTCAGCACCGCGCCCTCGGTATCTGTCGAAAGTCCGCCCAATGTGAAGGCGTGTCCCGGGATGTCGCCGCGGCAATAGCTCAGCGCGGCGAACGGTGCCTTCGTCAGGGGACGCAGCCAGCTGGCCGCCTTGTGAAACAGGGGATCGCGGCCCTCGGAGGCCTCGCGGTTGAAGGCCTCGACCGTGCGCTGCAGGCTGCCCTCGGCCAGTCCGAGTTCCTGCTCGAGCTCCTCCCAGGACTCGCCGACCGCCGCGATCGTGACGTCGCGGTGGATCATCGGCCGCCCAAAAATTTCGTCATCGACGATCAGCCACGCGCGCCCCCCCGGCTGGCGCAGCACGTAATGCGCGATGCGGCCGTGATACGCGTCCTCGTTGATGAAGCGCTCGCCGCGCTCGTTGATGAAGATGCCCTTCACCAGCGATTCCGGCGGGAAGAAGGGCAGCGTCGCGAAAAACTGGTCCATCTGGATCGCCGTCCCGCCGGCGCTGATGCCCATGCGAATGCCCGAGCCGTCGTCGTTGCCAGCGGAGACCGGGGTTTCACACACCAGCGCATCCGGCGCGTAGCGTTCGACCATGTCGCGGTTCGTGATGAAGCCGCCCGACGCCAGCACCACGCCGCGGCGCGCCCGCACGTAGCGTGGCACACCGTCAATGCGCACCACGATGCCGACGATCGCACCGTCGGCCGCGGTGACCAGCGCCAGCGCGCGGCTACTGCAATACACCGTCGCCCCGAGCGCCTCGGCACGACCGCAGAGCTTCTCCATCAGCGTCCGCCCGGCGCTCCAGCCGTCCTGCTGCGCGGTGTGGCCGCGGGGTGCGGGCCGGGCTTCGACCGAGAACGGCCAGGCCTGCTCGGAGCCCGACCACACCAGCGTGTCGTCGGTATGCGGTTCCAGCCATTTCCCCGGCAGGAAGGTGCCCTTGTACGGCACCCCTTGCTCCTGCAACCAGCGGAAGTGCGCTTCGGCGTTCTCCGCATACACCCGCGCACGCGCGGCGTCGGCCCCGGGACCGCCTGCCATCAGCAGGTACTTGTAGAAGTCCTCGGTCGAGTCCTCGAAGCCGGCCGCGCGCTGCACGCTCGTGCCGCCGCTGCCGCCGACATACACCTCGCCGCCCGACAGTGCGGCGCTGCCGCCCGGCGCGGCGGCGACTTCGAATATCGCGACTTCGGCACCCGCCTTGCGCGCCTCGATCGCCGCGCAACTGCCGGCCGCGCCGAAGCCGACCACAGCGACATCGGTCTCGATGTCCCACTGCGCGACATCCTCGATACGGCACGGCCGCGAGGGCGAAAATTGCTGCTCCATTTCAGGTCTCCTGAGGGTGAGTTCGGTCCGGGAATTCAGCGGCTCAGCCGGCGGCCCGGATCTTGTTGATTTCGGGATCGTTGGGCGGATTCATCACGCACCAGGTGCCGGCCGGGTGGTAGATGTAGGGCACGCAACGGTTGCAGTGGGTGCAGCCTGACTGCACCGCGCTACCGTCGCGGAACTTGTTCACCAGCGCCGGATCGTGGATCAGCGGCCGCGCCATCACGACGGCATCGAAGCCCTCGCGCATCGCCGCCTTCGCGTTCGCGAGCGACCGCGCGCCCCCGAGATAGCCCAGCGGGACGTCCACCGCGGCACGAATGCGACGCGAGTACTCAAGGAAGTACATCTCGCGGAAAGTGATCTTCGGTACGCCGTGCTGCGACCATTTGAGCATCAGGCCGGTGATTGGGCTGTCCGCTAGGACTTTCCGCATCTCGTCCATGTCGTGGTTGCTCCCGAACATGAACCAGCCCGATTCGACGTTGCGCCCGCCTGACAGCACCAGCATGTCCGCACCCGCCGCCTGCAGCAGGCGGCCCGTAACGATCGCATCCTCCACGGTCGCGCCGCCCTTCACGCCGTCGGCGACATTGATCTTCGCGACCACCGCCATGTCGCGCCCGATCGCGTCCTTCACGCGTGCCAGGACCTCTGCGGGAAAGCGAACGCGATTCTCGGCGCTGCCGCCGTAGGCGTCACGACGCCGGTTCGACAGCGGCGAGATGAACTGGTTGAGCAGATAGCCGTGGCCCATGTGCAGCTCGACAGCGTCGAAGCCCGCATGCCGGCACAGGCGCGCGGCCTCGACGAACTCGTCGGCCACGCGCTGCATGTCATCGGGTGTCATCGCGCGCTGGAAGAAGTTGCCGCGCATCAACCCGGCCTTGTTGAGCCCCGAGGACGCGCTCATCGTCGGCCCGCGCACCTTCAGCGAAGTCACGAAGGAACCGCCGTGCGTGAGCTGGTAGGCGATCGCCGCGCCTTCGGCATGGGCCGCATCGGTCAGTACGCGCAGATCAGGCAGGATTTCCGGCCGTAGCCACACCTGATTCGGCAATGTGCGTCCCACCTGGCTCACCGCGCCATAGGCCACGGTCGTCATGCCCACCCCTCCGGCCGCGAGGTCGCGGTGGTGCTTCACGAGCGCGCGGCTGGGCGCCCCCTCGACGACCATGCCCTCGTTCGCGCCGGCACGGATGAAACGATTGCGGAGCCGCAGGGGCCCCAGTGTCAGCGGATCGAATGGCGACGCCACCGTTGTCATCGCATCTCCCCCATGGTTGCCGCGGCAGTCGGGCTGCCGCATGAACAGTGGAACACCGCGGGCCGCGGCCGGGACTTCACACCCCGGACGGCCCGCGCGCGACGCGTAAAGGGTCACATCCCCATGCGCCGGGCCGCCTCGGGTCCGAACATCTGCGACGTGATCTTGTTCTCATTCAGCTTGTAGGCCGACGGCTGTTCATTGATGAGGTTGAACGCGAGGTAGGTGCCGGCATTCAAGTCATGGTAGAAGCCGACTCCCGCCTGCCAGGTCTGCATCTCGTATGCGTAGAAGTGGTTCAGCATCGAGGTCCGCCACAGCTCGCCGCGCACGTCGTAGTTGTCCGCCATGATCGGGAAGAGGGTGTCCTCGTCGACGAACATCACGCGCCGGCCGTACAGGTGACGGAATCCTTCCTTGAGCTTGCCTTCCAGCACCCACACACGGTGCAACTCGTAGCGCATGAACTCCGGATTGGCATGTCCCGGCTTCACCAGCTCCGCGTACTTGACCTTGGGCGAATGCGCGCGGTATGCGTTGTACGGGATATAGATCTCCTTCTTGCCGGCGATGGTCCAGTCATAGCGTTCGGGCGAGCCGTTGAAGATGCGCACCTCGTCGACCGTGATCGAGCCACCGGTACCCGGAAAGGACATGTCGTAGCCGTAGCCCGGCGACTGCCGCACGCGCCGCGTGCCCGGGTCGAAGCGCCAGCTCTGACGTGGATGCAGCGCGAAGTTGAAGAACTCCATGCCGGTATTGATCTCGCCCTTGTCGCGCTCCGGCAGCAGTGTCTCATTGAGGTAGTAGGACGACTGCCCCTCGGTCTTGCGCCGCACGCCCGGCTCGTTCGCCGCCCCGAGGTTGCGCGACTTCACCCGCCCCCAGTTGATCGCGCCGTCGGCCAGCACATAGGCATTGTCCGAAATCAGTTCCTCCGTGTAGGCACGATACGGGATGATCGCGTTCCAAAGCAGTTCGAGGCCGTTCTTCGGGAAGGGGAAGATCGGACCGCCCGTCACGCCCATCACCCCTTCACCGTTGTTCACGAGTTCGGCGTTCGCGGCGTTCTCCTTTGCCGTCTGGCACACCGAATCCGGGAATCGGAAATCGCGATGGCTCGGATAGACCGGCATGCGGAAGGTCTGCGGATACTTCCTGAACAGGGCCTTCTGCCCGTCGGACAGCCGGGCCGCGTGCTGCTCGACGTTCGCGGCGGTGATCACGAACAACGGCTTCTCGTCGGGATAGGCGTCGAGCGGATGATTGCCCGTTCCCTTGAACGGCACGTGCGGCGGGACGCCGAGCCACTTGCCGGAATACTCGGGAATGCTCCCGTCCTTGTTGCCGACCTTCTCCGCGCCGATGCACGTGAGATCCTTGCCGAGCCGGGCGATCTCCTCGGGTGTTCCCTTCGCGAACGACACCGACGGAAGCGTCTGGGCCGCTGCCACGAACGTGAGCAGCAGGCCGCACAGTTTCATCTTCATGAACAGATCCTTTTCGAATTAAACGCAATCAGAAGGTGTATTTCGCGCTGAGCGACACGTAATCTCGGTCGGTCATCGTGCGGCCGTTGGGGAGGTCCGGCGAGCCGAGGAAGGCAACATAAGTCAGGCCGACGGTGAAGTTGCCCAAGCGCTTGAAATCCGCGCCCAGCGTCAGGCGGCGGTCGTCCTTGCCCATGCCCGACAGTGCGCTGCCATCCACGTTCTGCGTCCAGATTGCCTTCGTCGCCAGGTCCCAGCCGTCGAACACGTTGGGGTAATCGAAGATCGCCCCAAGGCCCAGCAGGGTGGAACTCTTCGTCTGCGAGTCGTAGGTGAAGTCCTTGAACGTCCCGTTCTGTCCGGGCAAGCCGCCACTGATCGTCAGCTTGTCGACGCCCTCGATGCGCTGATGCACGACCTCGCCCATCAGCGTCGTCTGGTGCGCGATCTTCGAGGGCCCGAGGATGTACAGGAAGTTGAGATTGCCCTGCGTGACCTGCCCTCGGGCAGGCGCGCCGTTGGACAGATACACCGGAGTGCCGTCGCGGTAGCTGAGCTCGGCGCCGACCTGCACCGCATCGCCGATCTTGGTGCTGAGACTTACGCCGGTCAGCTTGATGTCGTCGAAGTAGGCGAGCTTGTAGTACGGCGCGCTCCCCGGCGACGCGTTGCGGCCGAAGCGCTTGAACGAGGAGTATTGCGTCGCGCCGGTGAAGTCGAAGAACATCGCCCCGACGCGGTCATGGTAGCGGTAGTGATACACGCCCACTTCCGTGGTCTCGCCCAGGCGGAAGCGCGATCCCAAGCCCCATTGGCCGGTGTCGCGCGGCTTGATCTCGCCCGCGAAATTCACGACGCGGAAAGTGTGGTCGGGCAAGGCATCGATGGTGCCCGGAGCGAGGCGGAAGAATTGCGCGCCCGGACCGAAATAGTCGCTACCGAAATAATCCCCCACCGGGTTGAGCTGCGTTTCTTCCCACTTGTACTGGTAGTAACCGGCGAGCGTCAGCCACGGGTTCACAGTGAGGGATGCCGACAACTGGCCCACGGGCAGGTAGCCCTCCTTCGCTTCGGTGCCAGGCACGTTGAACTTCGTCGCATCCAATGGCGACTGCCCCTGGCTGATGTTCGGCCAGAACAGGCTCTCGCCCCACGCCAGCACGTGCCGGCCGGCCTTCAGGGACACGAACTGCTCCTCGCCCAGCATCCAGTTGCCATACACGAAGGCATCGAGGATGCGGGAATTGCGACCGCTGAGTTGGCGAGTACGGCTGGTGAACTCGTCGTGATCGCCGATCTTGTTCACCGTCAGCGGGGAATCGTTGTCATTGCCGGAGCGGTAGGCCCGGTCATAGAAAGAACTCGCGCGCAGCATCGCGCCGACGTTGTCATGCTTGAGCCGGACTTCGGCCAGCGCATTCGCACGATTCGTGAGCAGCGAGCCGCGCTTGAAATTGCGCGTCCCGTCGTCGCTATTGAGGTCATTGAGGTATTCGCGCGCCGCCTTTTCCGTCCGCGTCGAGGCGGTGTAGGACAGCGTCAGTGAGTAATCCAGCGTCGTGTCCGGCCCGAGCTGGACGGTTGGGGCCGCGAGGGCACCTCCGCCCGCGAGTACCAGCAACACCGGCGAAATACTCAACGCGAGCGGCTTCGCCCGCGTCGCGAGCCCGTCCGCCTGCCTCATCATCCTTTTCTTGAACATCCTGTCTCCCTCACGATGTTGAACTCGCCAGGATCGCCTCCTCCGGCAATCGCGGCAAAAGAGCGGCAAGGCAATGGATGCCCGCCGCCGCAGCGCAGGGCGCTTGGGCTACCTCTCCCTGACGGATCGGTTGCCAGCGCCTGTTATTCGGATCGCCTGCGGGACGTACGCCGAACGGCACGCCCATGCGGAGTCAAGACCCGCCGCCTCGCGCAGAAGGGGTTCCGGGGCCGGGAGCGAGGACACGACAGAGGCAGAGGGATGCTCGCACCTCGTCCGCAGTGCGACATCACTTAAACGAACTATGCAGACGGCGCCGTCAGCGGCTCGCGTAGCGGGCGTCGAACGGTGACGTACACGGGACAGCCGAAAATCCGTCCGCGGCGCCCGCTCCCCTACCCGACCGGTCACTTGTCGGCATCACCGGAATTGGTGATTCGCGGCACCGCTCGCCCATGTAGCGTCAAGGCGCATTCAAAGATCGATTTCCGATTGTTGGATACACATCATCTAGCCCTTGCCGGGGGCACCGTCTCCCGGTACGCCATGACACATGGAGAATCACGTGAGCCTCGACTTTCTGAAACGCGATAACGAACTGAAGAACCACGCCCTGATGGAGAACCAGCACCTCGGGACGTCGGCGCCATCCGTCATTTACGAGAAGCGCCCTGTCCTCGATCCCGCTGGAAAGCCGGTCGACGATCTCTATTCCGCATGGATCACCCTGAACAACCCGGCGCAGTACAACTCCTACACGACGGAGATGGTGAAGGGGGTCATCGAAGCCTTCCAGAAGGCCTCGTCGGACCGCAGCATCGTCGCTGCAGTGTTCACCGCCGTGGGCGAGAAAGCGTGGTGCAGCGGCGGAAACACGGCCGAATACGCGTCCTACTATTCGCGGCGTCCCACCGAGTATGGGGATTACATCGATCTCTTCATCGGCATGGTCGACGGCATCCTCAACTGCAAGAAGCCGGTGATCTGCCGCGTGAACGGCATGCGCGTCGCGGGCGGCCAGGAGATCGGGATGGCGACCGACATCACGATCTCGTCCGACATGGCCGTATATGGACAGGCCGGCCCGAAGCACGGGAGCGCACCGGTGGGCGGCTCGACCGATTTCCTGCCCTGGTTCCTGTCGATGGAGGACGCGATCTACAACTGCGTCTCGTGCGAGCTGTGGAGCGCGTACAAGATGAAGTACAAGGGCATGATCTCGAAGGTCCTGCCGGTACTGAAGAAGAACGGCGAGTGGATCCCCAATCCGAAAGTGCGCACCGATACCTGGGCTGAACATGGGCAGATCGTGTATGGCGAGATGGTCCAGGGGGCGGCGCTCGAGGAGGCCGAAGCCCTGATCGCCCAGTGCAAGGTGGATTTCGAGCTGCTCGACAAGGAAGTGAACGCCTTGATCTGGCGCTTCACGAACCTCTTCCCCAACTGCCTGATGAACTCCATCGACGCGATCCGCGGCAAGAAGAAGTTCTTCTGGGATCAGCAGAAGGTGGCCCAGCGCCACTGGCTCGCAGCGAACATGAACAACGAGGCCTGGTTGGGCTTCAACGCATTCGAGTCGCGGAAGCTGACCGGCAAGGACACCGTCGATTTCGTGAAGTACCGCCAGCTCCTCGCGAAGGGCGCCCAGATCGACGAACATTTCGCCGAGCAGGTGATTGCGGCTCCCCGCTGAGGCATCGCGGCCCTTGGGCGAAGGCGCCGGTAATGCCCTTGGGCGTTGCCGGCGCCGCCATGTAAAAAGCGGAGGTGTCACGCAAGAGGGAGAGGAGGAGAGCGTAGAACCCAAAAGCGTTTGTTGCGACACCCCCGGAAAAGTCTGCCGGGTCTACATCCCTTGGTAGATCGGCCCTTCGCCGCCCTGCGGAACGACCCAGTTGATGTTCTGCGTCGGGTCCTTGATGTCGCAGGTCTTGCAGTGCACACAGTTCTGCGCGTTGATCTGCAGGCGCGCGCTGGTGGCAGATGAGTGCCCCGATTCGTCGCGCACGATCTCGTACACACCGGCCGGGCAATAGCGCTGCTCCGGGGCGTCGTACTTCGCGAGGTTCACCGCGATCGGCACCGACGCATCCTTCAGCTGCAGGTGGCAGGGCTGATCTTCCTCGTGGTTGGTGTTCGACAGGAACACCGAGGAGAGGCGGTCGAAGGTCAGCACGCCATCGGGCTTGGGGTAGTCGATCTTCGGGCATTCCGACGCGAGCTTGAGCTTGTCGTGGTCGGCGCTGTTGTGCAGCGTCCACGGCGCCTTGCCCTTGAGCACCTTCTGGTCGATGCCGAAGAGCAGCGAGCCCATCCACAGGCCCTTCTTCATATAGGGCTTGAAGTTGCGCGTCTTGTGCAGTTCCTCGTACAGCCAGCTGTTCTTGAATGCTTCCGGGAAGGCCGCGAGCTCGTCGCGCTGGCGCTCGGCGGCCACGGCGTCGAACGCCGCCTCCGCGGCCAGCATGCCGCTCTTGATCGCGGCGTGGCTGCCCTTGATGCGCGCGGCGTTGAGGAAGCCCGCGTCGTCGCCGATCAGCGCACCGCCCGGGAACACGAGCTTGGGCTGGCTCTGCAGGCCGCCCGCGGCGATCGCACGCGCGCCGTAGGCCAGACGCTTGCCGCCTTCGAGATACTTGCGGATCTCGGGATGCGTCTTGTAACGCTGGAATTCCTCGAAGGGCGACAGGTGCGGGTTGGTGTAGTTCAGGCCCACCACGTAGCCGATCGACACGAGGTCGTCCTCGAGGTGATAGACGAAGCCGCCGCCGTAGGTGTCCGAGGGCAGGGGCCAGCCGGTCGTGTGCACGACCAGCCCCTTCTCGTGGCGCTCGGCCGGCACTTCCCACAGCTCCTTCAGGCCGATGCCGTAGGTCTGCGGATCGACGCCATTGCGGAGATTGAACTTGGCTTCGAGCTGCTTGCCCAGGTGACCGCGGCAGCCTTCGGCAAACAGCGTGTATTTGGCGTGCAGCTCCATGCCCGGCTGGTAGGCGGGGCCGTGCTCGCCTTCGCGCGTGACGCCCATGTCGCCGGTCGCCACACCCTTCACGGCGCCCTGTTCATCGTAGAGGATCTCGGCCCCGGCAAAGCCCGGATAGACCTCGACGCCCAGCGCTTCGGCCTGCTCGCCCAGCCACTTGGCGACGTTGCCCAGGCGCACGATGTAGTTGCCGTGGTTCAAGAAACAGTCCGGCAGCAGGCCGTTCGGGACCTTGCGTCCGCCCGTCTCGTTCAGGAAGAGCACGCGGTCCTCGGTGACTTCCGTATTGAGCGGCGCGCCCTGTTCCTTCCAGTCGGGGATCAGCTCGGTGAGCGCGCGCGGGTCCATCACCGCGCCGGAGAGGATGTGGGCGCCGATCTCGGCGGCCTTCTCGATCAGGCACACGGACACGTCGCTGCCTTTCTCGGCCGCCAGTTGCTTCAGCCTGATCGCCGCGGCCAGCCCCGCAGGCCCGCCGCCGACGATCAGGACGTCGAATTCCATCGATTCGCGTTCGTTGCTCATCGTTTGCGTCATTCCGTTTCAAACCATCAACAAGGTGCGCAGTCAGGCCTCTTTCGGCCCTGTCTGGCGCCAGTCGGCCACGATGCCGCGCTCCAGCGCGAAGGGCTGGGCGTTGATGGTGCGTTTCTGGAATTGCGACGCCTCCGGTGCCGTGGCGAGCCAGAGCAGCACCGCAGCCGGGACGTCGGGCGGAGCGGATCCGTTGCGCAGCGCGATCACGCCCTTCTCACCGATCGTTGCCTTCAGCGCATCGGTCGTCACGACTCCCGGATTGACCGTGAAAGCACGGATTCCACGGTCGCCCAATTCGATCGAAAGGATCCCCGCCAGGCGCGACACCGCGGCCTTGCCGGCACCATATGCGTAACCCCAGCCGCCCCGCCCTGCCGCAACTGGAGGATCGCTTTCGCCGGCGCCGGAGGTAATGTTGATGACGACGCCCTGGCCCTGCACGAGCATCGCTGGCAACAGCGTGCGCGTCAGCAGGAAGGGCGCCATCATGTACCCTTGGAATACGCGCTGCAGCGTCGCCGGCTCCAGGTCGAGAAAGGGGAGATTGAGGTCGCCGCCCTGATACACGGCATTGTTCACCAGCACGTCGATGCGGCCGAATTCGCGCAACACGGCCTCGCCGGCGGCCCGCACCGAGCCGTCGTCGAGCAGATCCATGCGGATGGCAAGCGCCTTCCGCCCGAGACGGCGGATGGTGGCAGCGGTTTCCGCGAGGCTTCCCGGCAAGGGCCGGCCGTCCGCCGTCTGCAGGGCGTGTTCGTGCGTTTCGCCCTCTTCCATCGTGCGCGCACTGAGTGCGACATCGAAACCGGCGCGAGCGAAAGCGATCGCCGTCTCACGTCCGATTCCACGGCTCGCCCCCGTCACGAATGCGACCTTGTGCATGGATTCCTCATCGACCAACTGTGTTGTATGGGATGTTCGAGTGTTTGCCGCAGCGCCGCATCGTCCATATAGATCATGTCGGGCGGTTTTCGGGGCGCCCACGGACGCTTGTCTGCACGAGCAGCAAACGGAATACCCGAAGCCGGCCCGCTGGCAAGCCGAATGGGGTCGCCGGGCCCCGCACGCAGCGGCGAGGGGCTTCGACGGAGAGCGCACCGCCCACGAGGCGGCGCGCGGGGATTCAACCGTTCTTGCTGAGCGCCGCGACGCTGTTGAGCATGATGCGCACGAGCTCGGTCTGCCGCCGCACGCCGGTCTTGGAGAAGATCGAGCGCAAGTGGGCGCGCGCGGTATTGCGACGGATGCCAAGCGCCTCCGCGGCCTCCTCGAGCGACAGGCCGTTCGTGAGCTCTAGCGCCAGCGCGGTCTCGGCGGGCGTGAGGTTGAACAGCTGTTTCGCGACCGTGCTGCTGGCGAGCGACTTGCCGGCCGCATCGCGGATATAGACTACGGCGGCAGGCTGTCCCTTACCTTCGGCCCACTCGCTCGAGGGCACCACCTCCACGACGACACCCAGGCTCACCAGCCCCGAAGGCCGCGCCACCGACATCGCCTCGGCCACCGCGACATTGCCGGTGCCATAGCGCGCGAACGCATTGCGGACAAGTCGCTGCAACTCGCGGTTGTCACTCGGATACGACGCTTCGAGGCGCCCTCCGACGACCTTGAGCCCGTCGCCGGTCGCGAGGATCTCCTTCGCGATCAGGTTCTGGTCGAGCACCTTGCCGCTCTCGTCGAGTACGATGGTCGCGATCGACAGACGACCGATGGCCTGCGCGTACATCGCGCCGAGCGACTCGCTGCGGTCGAGCTGGTTATGGATCTGCAGGGCGCGCCGCAGGTGCGGCAACAGCGCCTCGCAGCGTGCGCGATCCTCGGCGGAGAACTTCGGCGCATTCTCGGGCCGCGTGATCCTGAAGCGCAGCTTGCCCGCACCCGGCGTGGCAATGTCGACACCCATGACGTGGAAGACGCCGTGCCCCGCGCACCAGTGCTGATAGTAGGAAGAACGCCGCCACTCGCTCTCCGTCATCAGGTCTTCGACCGTGAAGACCTTGTCGGCGGGCTGATTGACGAACGGCGTGGTGGTCTGGGGGTAGCTCATGTACGTGACCCGGCCGCCCCCCTCCACATCGCCCACCGCGATCATCAAACCCGTGTCCGCCTGTTCTGGCGTGCGCAGGATGAGGGTCACGTAGTTCGCCGCGAAGACGTGCTGCAGATACTCCAGCGCCGGCGCCCACGACTTCGTGTCGAGCGCCGCATCGTACAAGGCACTGACGATCCGGTCGTATTCGGCCAGATCGAAATTGGACTGCATCAGGGCCGACGGCCCCTTGGTTGCTTCCACGATCTCTCCTTCACCGGGAATTTCGTCTATCGGGGGTTCCCTCCGTCGGGGTTCCCTCCACGTCCCGGCCATCTCACATCGTTGCCGCAACTGCCGGGACACTTGCGTGCCCCGACCCGCGCGACCCGGAAACCGAGTTCCGGACCGCGATCGCATTACCTGCTCGATCGCATTACCTACTGATTCGCTCCCAGTCCATCGACCAGTTGCGGAATCGTCTCGAACAGGTCGCCGACCAATCCGAAGTCGGCCACCTGGAAGATCGGCGCATCCGGATCCTTGTTGATCGCGACGATGACCTTCGAGTCCTTCATCCCGGCAAGATGCTGGATCGCACCGGAAATGCCCACTGCGACATAAAGATCGGGCGCCACGATCTTGCCAGTCTGACCGACTTGATAGTCGTTCGGGACGTAACCTGCATCCACCGCGGCGCGCGAGGCTCCCAGCGCCGCGCCCAGGCGATCGGCCAGGGGCTCCAGCACTTCGCGGTACTTGTCGCCGCTGCCCAGACCGCGCCCGCCCGATACAACAATACGCGCTGTGGCGAGTTCCGGCCGCTCGGACTTGCTGATCTCGCGCCCGACCAGCCGCGAGACCGCCAGATCCTCACCTGCCACCACTTCCCGCACCGCCGCTGCACCGCCGGCAGAGGCTGCAGCAAACGCCGTCGTGCGCACCGTAAGCACCTGCACCGGCTCGTCGGACTCCACCGACACCATCACGTTACCAGCATAGATCGGACGCACATACCGTCCAACGCCCGCGATCGATACGACATCGGAAACCGGCGCCACGTCGAGCAAAGCAGCGATGCGCGGCGCAAGATTCTTGCCGAAGCTCGTTCCGCCGGCAAGTACCGCCGTGAAACCCTCGTTGCGTACCAGTCCGGCCACGAGCACCGCCAGGTTCTCGACCGGCTGGTCGCGGTAATACGGGGCATTCACGCTGACGACCCCTGCGACTCCGGCAAGCGCTGCGGCTTCGTTCGCAGCCGCGGCGCTGTCGCAACCGGCGACCAGCACCTGCACCTCCGCCCCGAACTGCTGTGCGGCGCCGACGGCATTGAGTGTCGCGCCGGCAATTTTCGTATTGTCGTGTTCGGCAATGACCAGAACCTTCATTTCCCGGGACTCCTCAAATCACCTTGGCATCGTTCTTGAGCTTCGCGATCAGGTCGGCGACGTCGGCAACCTTGATCCCTGCCTTCCGCGTGGGCGGCTCGGAATACTGCGTGTGCCGCAGGCGCGGGGCGACGTCGACGCCCAGATCGGCCACCGGAATGACATCCAGGGGCTTCTTCTTCGCCTTCATGATATTGGGAAGCGTCGCGTAGCGCGGTTCGTTGAGCCGCAGGTCCGAGGTCACGACCGCCGGCAGCTTCAGCTCGAGCGTTTCGAGCCCGCCGTCGATCTCGCGCGTCACGCGCAGGGTCTCGCCCTCGACGACGACCTTCGAGGCGAAGGTCGCTTGGCCCCAGCCCATCAGGGCGGCCAGGATCTGGCCCGTCTGGTTGGCGTCGTCGTCGATCGCCTGCTTGCCGCAGATCACCAGCTGCGGCTGTTCACGTTCCGCGACGGCCTTCAGCAGCTTGCCGACCGCGAGCGGCTGCAGTTCCGCATCGGTCTCCACCAGGATCGCGCGATCGGCGCCCATCGCCAGCGCGGTGCGCAGCGTTTCCTGGCTCGCGGCGCTGCCGCAGCTCACAGCGATCACTTCGGTCGCGGTGCCAGCCTCCTTCAGGCGGACGGCCTCTTCCACGGAGATCTCATCAAAGGGGTTGATCGCCATCTTGACGCCGGAGAGTTCCACTCCGCTGCGGTCCGACTTGACCCGCACCTTGACGTTGTAGTCGACCACCCGCTTCACGGGGACCAGAATCTTCACTTGCTTCTCCCACTCGGAACGTGACTCGTACGTGCCGGCCGCCAGCCGAGGGCGGGCCGGCCCCTGAGCCAATCATCGCGGGCACGGGAGGGCGAGACATCCCCCAACAGGACTAATTGGAACAGAGGTGCGGGAGTCAGCCCGGGAAGCGGACGCGCAGGCGACCCGAGGTCGGGACGGCCTGGCAGGAGAGCGTCCAGGCACGATCGAGGTCCTTCTGGTCGAGCGCTTCGTTGTGGCGCAGATGGACGCTGCCCTCCTCCACCTGACACATGCAGGATGCACACATCCCGGCCTGGCAGGAGTGCGGCGCGTTGATGCCGGCACGCAGCATCGCGTCGAGCAGGGTCTCGCTGCCGCCGCAGGCGATGGTATGGCGTTCGCCGTCGAGTGAGACCTCGAGCTCGGCCTGGTCGACGGCCGCCGCGGGCGCCGTCGCTGCCGCTGCGGCATTCACCGCGGCGGCATCCTCCTCGTCGGGCAGCGACACGAAGCGTTCGACGTGCACGGCATCGCCCGCCATCCCGACGGCCTCCAAAGCCGCGACGCTCGCGTCCATGAAGGCGGAGGGCCCGCAAATGAAGGCCTGCGCGCCGGACCACGGACGGGCGAGTTCGGCGAACTGGGCGACCGAAGGCACACCCTGCACGGAATCCAGCCAATGGATCACCTGCAGGCGCGAGGGGTGCGCTGCAGCCAGCCCCTTGAGGGCGTCGCGAAAGATCACCGAACGCTCGTCACGGTTCGCGTAGATCAGAGCGACCCGCCCCTGCCCGTGCGCGAGCGCCGAGCGGAGGATGGAGAACACGGGCGTGATGCCGCTGCCGCCCGCGAACAGGATGAAGTCAGTCTGCAACGCGCGCGGCGTGAACACGCCGGTCGGCGCCATGACTTCGAGCGTGTCCCCCGCCTTCAGGTGGTCGCACAGCCAGTTGGAGGCGCGACCCTGGGCCACCCGCTTCACGGTAACCCGCGGCCGCGCGTCGAGCGTCGGAGCGCTCGACATCGAATAGCAGCGCGGCAGATGGCGCCCGAGCACCGGCACGCGCAGGGTCAGGAACTGACCGGGGCGGTACGCGAAGCTGTCTGCGAGGTCGGCCGGGATGTCGAACTCGAAGGACTTCGAATCGTGCGTCTCGGCGACGACGGACGCGATCTTCAGCGCATGCCAGCGCGTTGGCCCGGCACTCATAGCCCCATGCCCAGGATCGCGTTGTCGACGCGGATTTCGGCGCCACTGACGAAACGCGACTCGTCCGAGACGAGGAACAGCACGACATTGGCGATCTCGTTCGGCATGCACGCGCGCCCGCCCCGGTTCCTGGCCGGATCGAAAAGCATGTACTTCGGATCGACACCCGGCGCACTCGCCTGCATCATCGGCGTGTAGATGCCGTCGGGATGCACGGAATTCACCCTCACCGAGTAGCCGCGCTTGCGACAGTGCAACGCCGCCGCGCGCGTCACCGCGCCCACTGCAGCCTTCGATGCGCTGTAGGCGGCATAGCCATCGACAGGCAGCCACGACGACACCGAGGCCATGTTGACGATGGAGCCGCCCCGTTCCTTCAACGCGAGGACACCATACTTGCAGCCGAGGAAGCACGAATCCGCGTTGATGCGCTGGATGCGCTGCCAGTGCTCGAGCGTTGCTTCCTCCAGCGAGGCGGATTCGAGGATCCCAGCGTTATTGACGACCGCATCGAGACGCCCGAAGCGCGCTTCGACCGCCGCCATCACCGCCTGCCAGTCGGCCTCGCTCGAAACGTCGTGGCGCAGGAACATCGCATGATCGCCGACTTCCTTCGCCAGCGCCTCGCCCGCGTCCACGTTGCAGTCGGTCAGCACCACCGTGGCGCCTTCCCGCGCCATCAGCAGCACGTCCTCGCGCCCCACCCCGCTTGCACCGCCGGTCACGAGCACGACCTTGTCATTGAGCCGTCCCATCGCCCTCTCCTGTCCTATTGACGTAAATAATCTGGCCGCTCGATATCACACGAAGGGGTCGGCGTTCGGCAGTCCGAGCATCACGGCGCCGTGGGCGCGCGCGTACGCGTCGGTGTTGTTGGCGATGTGGGCGCGCGCCTGATGGATGTCGCGGAAGACGCGCTCCACCGGATTGCCGCGGAAGGTGCCCGATGCCGCGCAGGCGCGCAGCAGTTCGTCGGCCATGCGGGCGCAGACCTTCGGCACCTGCGAGGCCTGGGCGCGCTGCATGAGGCGCTCCTCCACCGGCATGCGTTCCCCCGTGCGCGCACACTGGACGATCCGCGCGTAGTTGCGGAACAGCACGAGCTTGAGCTGGTCGGTGGTCATCATCGCCTCCGCCACTGCCGTCTGGGCATTCGGATCGTCCGCGGTTTTCGCCCCATGCTTGCCGACATGGGCTGCGGCACGCTCCCTGAAGCTCGCGATCGCGCCGTCGAGCGCGCCGATGCACGAGGAGGACACCGCCCGTTGGAACACCTGGGTGAAGGGGATGCGGTACAGCCAGCCGGAATTGATCTCCCTCCCGGGGCAGCCGGCATCGGAATGATCATTGGTGCGCTGAGTCCGGTGCGCCGGCACGAACGCGCTATCTACGACGATGTCGTGGCTGCCAGTCGCGCGCAGGCCCAGCACATCCCAGTTGCGCTCGATACGGAAATCCGATTTCGGCAGCAGGAAGGTCGTATGCTCCAGCCCTTCCGAGCCGTCGCGCTTCGGCAGCAGGCCGCCCAGGAAGATCCATTCGCAGTGATCGACGCCGCTCGAGAAACTCCAGCGACCGGAGAAGCGATAACCACCGTTTACCTTCTCCGCCTTGCCCACCGGCATGTAGGTCGATGCGATCAGCGTGCCGGAATCCTTCGCCCAGACGTCCTGCTGCGCCTGCTCGGGGAACAGGGGAAGTTGCCAGTTATGCACCCCGATCACGCCGTAGATCCAGGCCGTCGACATGCAGCCTTCGGCAAGGGCCATCTGGATACGGTAGAACACGCGCGGATCGAGTTCGTAGCCGCCCCAGCGGCGCGGCTGCAGCACACGGAACAGACCCGCCGCGGCAATCTCGCGCACCGACTCCGCGGGCACCATACCCTCCCGCTCGGCATCGGTTGCACGCGCCGCCAGACGCGGTGCGAGTTCGCGCGCCCGCTGCAGCAGCTCGACCGCCTCGGGCGTCATGTAATCCTCGGCGAGCACGCCCGCCACCTGATCTTCCGTCAGAATACCCATTCTCCGCGCCTCCTCGAAATCGTGCCCGCCGGCCTGCAAACATTGCACTGGGTGAAATACCCCGTTGATGCAAGGTTTTCATACGGGCACCTGCAACTCATCGTCTGAACGGACTAACGCCTGGAGGCGCGCGCAATTCGATCGAAAAGAACCCGGGGCACAGGAAGGCAGTAACCCGTTTGGACGATGCCCCACCCCCCACGCCGTCAATAATTGGCGCACACTGCCGAAGCCTCACGCGGCAGACCGTTCATAAAGGAGACAGTCCATGCGAACCTTCGTTGGCATGGCGATAGCATTGACCGTGGCGCTCGCCGGGGTCTTCGCGTTTTCGCCGCGCAGTGTGCCCCCGCTTGCCGCCACCCGCATCCCGGTCGACCGGATGCAGCTCAACAGCATCGCGCGCACCGCAAGCGGCCTCGTCACGGCCGGGGAGCTCGGAACCATCCTGATTTCCACCGACGAGGGCGCGACGTGGCAGCGGGCGAACCTGTCGCACAACAGGCAGGCCGCAATTACCCGCCTCGTCTTCGCCGACGACAAAACCGGCGTCGCGCTCGGGCACGAGGGCTGGATCCTGCGCACGGCCGATGGCGGTCTGAACTGGACCGAAGTGGCCTTTACGGAAACGAACGGCGAACCGCTGATGTCCGCCGCGCGGCTGCCTTCGGGCGACTGGATCGCCGTCGGCGCCTTCGGCCGCACCCTGCGTTCGAGCGACGAGGCCAAGACGTGGGACGAGTTCGCGATCGGCGAGCAGGAGGACTGGCACCTCAACCACGTTGCCGCGGCGAAGGACAAACAGACCTGGCTGATCGTCGGCGAGGCCGGGACGATGCAGCGCTCGACGGACGGCGGAAAGGAGTGGGCCAAGGTGCCCGCGTTCTACAATGGCTCCCTGTACGGAGCGGTGCATCTCGGCGACAGCCGGTGGGTCGCCTACGGGATGCGCGGCAACGTATTCCATAGTGTTGACGACGGCGCGACCTGGACTCCCTCCCGGATGCAGGCCCCCATATCCGCCTACAGCCACGCGGTCGACCGCGACGGCAGACTGCTCCTGGTCGGTCAGGGCGGCATCGTGCTTGCAAGCTCGGATGGTGGGGCCAGCTTCAACGTCGTGCGCAAGGGCGCGCGGGAAACCCTCACCGACCTCATCGCCTTTGCGGACGGGAAATGGCTACTCGCAAGCGATAGCGGCCTGCAGAACTGGGAGCCTGCGCCCCCCGCCTCCCCGAAGAACGCATCGTAAGCACGCAGCATGCACCGCGCGCCGGCATCGCTCCCCGGGGCGACTCCGGCGCGCCGTCTCGCCTCCCGAGCGAGCAAAGCCCCCACGACACACGCCCACTCGTCCGCTCGGACTATTCGAAAGGGACGATGCGCCGCCGTTCCCCCACGGACAGAATCGGTACCGTCAGGTGAATTCCTGCCTTACCGGAGCGGAGGCGATAATGCACAAGGTGATTCGGATCGACGAGTACCGCAGGCTCCATTCCCGGAGCGCGGAAGCGCATCGGGAAATCTGGTCCTGCGGCGTGTGCGGCGAAAGCGCATGGACCGTCACCACCTCGGGACGCCTGCACTGCCGGCATTGCGACACGACTGCCGCCAACCTTCAGGTCGCGGACGAGGTCCTCGAACGCGACACCACCACCGAGCAGGACGCACACACGCGGTGGAACCCTCTCATGGCGCCGGGGCAATGGTGGTGGACATGGGCGCGGCAATCATGAACGCCGTCCTGAGTCCGCTGTCGCTGCAGCGGGAGAACTGCGAGTTCCGCGATACCGGCGGACGCAGCGAAGAAAACAGCCCCCTCGGCTTCCGTCCCGCGTTCAAGGACGTGACCTCGGGCGCCGTCTACGATTCCCGTTTCGCCGACGGCCGGCCGGCCCCCTTTCATCTCCTTGACGGATTGCCCGAAGAGGTCATTGTCCACCGTGAGCCCGGCGGCCGCGTCGGACGGGTGAAGGACAGCATCGTCTCGGGGTTTGTGCTGAATGGGCGGTTCTATACCCGCGACGAAGCAGCAGAGGAAGTGGCGGCACTGGCGGCCGCCTAATGCCCGAATGTCGCATCGAAGACCAAGTCTGGCCGGGACGTGGCGCAACGCACAGCAGGCGTTTTTTGCAGGCCACCCGCTGCATTGTTTCCCCTTGCTCGCGAGGCGATTCTCAGGCGATGAAGCGGAATATCTGCTCGACCGGCGCGCGCCCGACGCGGGCGCGGTTCGCCGGCGCCGACGGGTCCTCGAAACCGAAGGAGATGCCGAAAAGCAGCTTCTCGCTTTCGGGGGCGCCTACCGCATCGCGAACGATTCGGGGATGTAGGCTCAACGCGGTTTGAGGGCAACTCGCGAGCCCATGGGCCGCCAGCGCAAGCATGAACGTCTGCGCACACATGCCGAGATCTGCAGCTTCCCTGAGACCGAAAGGCTCGGGAAGAAAGAAGAACGCCACGTGCGGCGCATCGAAAAACCGGAAGTTGCGCATGAAGGCTTCGCTGCGGCGCACTGCATCACCGCGCTCGATTCCCATCGCGTCGTACAGGCGCGCGGCGGCCTGGTGCTGGCGCTCCTGGTACACGCCTTCATAACGGCCGTCGTACGGAAAGTCAGGTTCAACGCGACCGGCTGCGGCCTCCGCGAGGATCCGTGCTGCCAACTTGTCACGGCGGTCCCCGCTGACGATGTATACCTTCCACGGCTGCGTGTTGCAGTTCGAAGGTGCATGAGTCGCGAGCCTAACCACCTCTGCGAGCGTCGCCTCAGGAACCGGGTCGGGGAGAAACCCCCGCGCCGCTCGTCGCGCCTCCATCACGGCAGCGAACGACTCCGGATTCGCAGACCCTTGTTCCCGAGTATTGTTTTCTTTTGGCACGACGGCCTCCATTTAGGTTGCCGGCGCCGTCGCAAGACGACGGCGCCCCGATTCTTCCGACTCAAGGTCTCCTTGCGGTAACTCCGCTTCGCGCCTTCTGGCGTCGATGCAAAGAGAATCACGGCGCACAGTAGAAGTGTGCCCTCGACCTCACTACAACGCCTCGTCGAAAAGGACTATGGGCAGCCCGGTGGTGCAGCCTCCCAGCAGCGATCTCGATGTCTGGATTGTTCACACGACGCAGATGGGGCAGCTCCGCAATCCTTCACGCAGAACTGCGGTCCCGACGTAGTCTTTGGGGCAGTCCCCGCCCCGTCGGTTCCTCATGCCGAATGGCTGGAGGCGGCCATTAAGCGCGCAATGAGCCACGACTTCATCTCGTACCAGACTTCAAGCAGCTCGCGCTGCCATGCCGGCGTGGCCCGCAATTCCCGGTCCTGATGGGCCTTGTCAATGACATAGGCACGAATGGCCTCAACCTCATCCGCCGCCAGAGCGTCGTCAAATCGCGGCATTCCGGCCTTCTCCATCAGTCCGCCCCGGACGATGGCGTCGAAGCTGTCGTAAAACACCGCTGGCAAGCGCCGGAGATCCGGAACTGTCCCTCCGCTGACGACGCCGACGCCGTGGCAGAACGCACAATAACTTGCATAGAGCGCCGCACCACGGTCGAGCACAGCGGGATCGGCCGCGATCACGCCGCTGCCCGCTGCATACCGCCAGCCCCGCTCGCCGGTATCGGCACGCAAGGCCTCGAACCACCCGTCGCCGGATCATCGATCGCGCTCCCGGACCGCACGCAGGAATCCGATGACAGTATCGAGCACCTCCTGCGGCCGTTCGGGAAGCAGGGCATGACCGGCCCCCGCGATCACGCGGAGCGTTACCCTTGCCGGGAAGTCGGCCGCAAGGCGCATGGATCGCTCCGAAGGAGCGGGCTTGTCTTCCTGCGGTTGCAGCACGAGCATTTTCGCCTGACCACCGCCTCGCCATGACGCCGGCGATTGGGCGGTGGTGGCACGCGTCTGGAGGATGCCCGCGGCCGGGTACCACCCGGAGCGCCACTCGGGCGGCACCGGATTCCCGTCGGCGAAGAACGCGAAGTGGATCGCTTCGTCGCGCGCAGGTCCGTCAAAGCCGAAAATCGCCTTGCGTATTGCCGCACTCACGTCATCGGGCGGAGGAGTTTCGCCCCCGGCGGAAAACAGGATCAGGCTGTCAAGGCGTTCCGGATAGTGGGTCGCCAAGACCCGTGCGATGCGATTGCCATACGCGTGCCCGAGGACCGCGTGCGCCCGCACACCACCTTCGGCATCGAGCACTGCCACCACGTCTGTCGCGAAATCCTTCAGGCTGGGCGCCCATGGTCCGAAGGCAGAACCGTCGACGCCTCTCGGCTGGAGTGCAAGAGTCCTGAATCCTGCGGCGGCCAGCCCGGTCGCCAACGCATCGAAATCGCTTGCCGAGCGCGCGAAGCTGGGCAGCAGGACGACGGCCGGACCGCTCCCCTGGCGGTAATACACGAGTTCTCCTGCCGCGCCGTGGATGACCACGCGCTCGCCCACGGGGGGCTGGGCCGGCCGGTCACGCACCAGCAGGGCCAAAGCGGCCGCACACAGGAATACTGCAAGCGTGCCGATGGCAAGGATGCGAGTTGCGAACTTCATCGAGTCACCTCGTTCCGGCGATATTGATGAGAAGGTCGCGCAAGGCCGTACCGTACGGGGCCAGCAGGTCCCCTGCCGTGACGTCAGGCAGATCGCGCGGAGTATGGAAGAAGCGGTGGGCGCCGACGAACCCCGCCACCGGATAGCCAGCGTTCCGGAACACGGCAAGCTCGCCGCCCGCGCTGTCGGGCAACGCGAATACCGATTGCAGGCCCAGTTCGGGAAGCGGTGCGAAGGCCGCTCGGGCCACGGACATTGCCGCCGGATGGACAAAGAAGAATTTCCCCGGTGGCTCGTGGTCCAGCGGGACTACTTGGCCATCGCGGGTCGCCCACGCGCGGGTGCCTATCGACGCACCGAGGTGAAGCCAGAACGCGACCTCATCCGGCGGGGGTACCTTATGCTCGGCGATCGCCTCTTTCGCGCCCAGGTAGTGCAGTTCATGACCGGAGGTGGCAACGAAAAGAAAGTTCTGGTCGCCCGGCGTGGCCGCGGCCCAGCGAGCCAGCCCGAGCCACAGCGCTATGCCCGGGCCGCGTTCGCCGGCCGCCTGGAACCAGCCGCTGAGAGGCGTCGAGACAACGATCCACTTTCCGCCGCCGCGGACGATTCGCCCGAAAACGTTGGCAGCCGGCGAATCCGGAATGCGCTCCCCCGTAATGGTGAGCACTGCGTCGCTGCCGACCGATTCACGAAGGCGTTCCCCCTTCCCGCCGGAAACCACGAGTACCGGGATGGGAAGCGGAGTCTGCTCCAGGCCCTCCACAGCGTTCGGCTGATAGTGTTCGCCCGAAGGGTGATCAAGTGCGACGACGAGCCCGACCGCCCCGGCGGCCGCCGCACGCCGCGCCAGCGCTGGAACATCAACCTGATGCCAAACGCCTGCAGTTGCTGCGTCCGCCAGGGCAATCGCTCCCTTGAGCGGCGCATCCGCGCCCATCCGCACAAGTACGCCGGGGACGCCCTGCGACGGGGTTACATGGGGGAACCAAAACGGGAGGCCGGAGAATGCCTTGCCACCGACTTCGATCGTCGATTTCCGCGCCGAGAAGCGGGTAAAGCGAAAGGTCTGACTGCTGCCGTCGATGCCGGCCGCCGCAAGTTCGCGACGCAGCCATTCGGCGGTTGCCAAGTCACCCACGCCTCCGGTCCGGTGTTCGCCCAATGCGGCATAGCGGACCACATCGCGGTACAGGGCTTCGCCGCCAAGGGGTGGCGCCTCCTTGGAGAATGCAGAACCCGAAATCAGCAGCAGCGGGAATGTCGAAAGGATCAATAAATAGCGCAGGATGCGGTTGCGCCAGTGCGGCGCTGCAATGATTCCGCTATCGCCCGCTTCGACGCCGTGTCGCTGCAGGCGCGCCGCAAGCTGGTTGGCGCGCTCTGCCAGTTGGGCGTAAGTCACGCGCAACTTGCCGAACACAATCGTGATCGCGATCCGCTCGGGTACCGCATGTGCGACGATCTTGGCCAGATCCGCCGGACAAGAAGCCATTGGCATAGTTTATCTCGCCTCCTTGTGCGTGCGATCATGCGTCACACGACAAGCAATGTCCTCGTCCGGGCGGACTACACGAGGTCCGTCAGGCAGGCGGGTCGATCTCCGCAAGGCCTCGCGGATGCGTGATCGGAAACGGTCTGTCCTCGGCACAAGGCGGCATTGGTACGATTTTTCCTGCCGCTTCCGAATAAGGAGTCGCCCCGCGTGGGACGTAAAGCCCCTCACACTGGTCGAGGAACTCCTGCTTCTTCGCACGCGGGTTGTAGAACTGCTTGTACCAGATGCGCGCCTTCATGAAGGGGCCGTCGCTGGGGATGAAGAGGCCGTTGAGGCACGGGCCCTTGTTCATCCACACCTCGAAGTCCTGCATGAATGCGAGCCGGCTCGCCTCCTGGAACTGCCGCGCGGCGATCGCGTCGGGCACGGTCGCGACAGGGTTGTTGCCGGGCGATTTCACGAGGAGCGAGTGCCAGACCTTGATTGAACCGTCGTCGACGGGGGTGTGCGTGATCATCAGGACTGAGTCGTAGAGACCGGTGAGATGCGAGATAAGCACGCCGGGACCATGGTAGGTGGTGTCGGTGTGGAGGACGGGGCTCACACCGTCCGCCCCGACCAGGGTGCGGTGCGGGCCACACTGGCGCTGGGTGGCGGTGTGGCCGCGGAACTCGTTCTCGTAACGCTCGACGGTCGATCCGTGGATGGGGCTGAGGTGGCCGTAATCACAGATGTTGTCGATGACTTCCTGCGGGTGCTGGTTGAGCACGCCGAGGTGGTCGAACTTCCAGTGCACCCAGGACGGATCGTCCCACTGCGGCAGGGTCGGATGCTCCCACTCGGGCTCGCCGCCTTCGGGGTCGTGCCACACCCAGATCGCCCCGAGGCTTTCGACCACGGTCCACGACTTCACGCACGCCGTCGCCGGGATCGGACCCTGATGGTAGGGAATGTCGTCGCACTTGCCATCCGCGCCGAAGCGCCATGCGTGATAGGGGCAGCGGATGCTGTCGCCTTCGACGTTGCTGCCTCCGCCATCGATCACCACATAGGACGTGGTGTTCTGTGCCGCGAGGTGGGTCTTCATGTGCGGACAGTAGGCGTCGAGCAGAACGATCTTGCCGGTCGCACGACCGCGATACAGCGCGAAGTCCTTGCCGAAGAAGCGCACCGCCAGCGGCTTGTGGGTGTTGAGTTCCTCGGCGTCAGCGATCATGAACCAGCCGCGCGGATAGGTGAATTCGCCGATCCGGTAATCCTTGGTGGTAGCCATCGAGCTCTCTCCTCTTGATGAGGTATGGGGAATTTCCCCCAGATTTTCGAGATCGCGGAGATGCCCGGCATCCCCTGTTTGGACGATGGACGCGCGAGCCATCAGAGCAGGAGTCGGCGGATCAATCCCGGGGACGGCCAAGGGAAACCCCGCGCACGACACGCGACTCTCCCGGGAAGCAAGGCGACATCGTCCTTTTGGACGTTTATCCACTACCCGGGCCGGTCTAGATTGCAGCAACGATCGGGTATTCCGACCGCAGCACACAGGAGCATTCATGCCAGACCACGGGCTCGTTTCGGAGCCGGCGCGAGCCGGCGAAGTGAAGGAGGAAGGGGAGCTCCAGTATCCGTTTGCCGCCCCTGCCCCCGATGGCGACGTCGTCGAACTGGCGCCCGGCATTCTCTGGGCGCGCATCCCCATGCCGATGCAGCTCGACCACATCAATGTCTACCTGCTGGAAGACGGCGATGGCTGGCTGGTGGTCGACACCGGCCTGAACACCGGGAAATCCAAGGCGCTGTGGGAGACGATCATCGCCCGCCACCTGAAGGGACTGCCGGTGAAGGGGTTGATCTGCACGCACTTCCATTACGATCATGCCGGACTCGCGGCGTGGTTCACGGAGCGCTTCGACATCCCGCTCTACATGACGCATGGGGAGTTCTTCACGATGCGGGGGCTGAACGAGCAGGTCCCCGATCCACTGCCCGTGCCATTGCGCCAGTTCTACCGCCGCGCGGGGATGCCCGACGCGCGCATTGACCGGATGTTCGGGGCGGTGCGGCGCGATCCCTTCATGCCGCCCCATCCGCACGCATTCCGGCGCCTGCGGGAGGACGACGAGCTTCACATTGGCGGCCGCACGTGGCGCATCATCATCGGTGAAGGGCATTCGCCCGAACACGCGTGCCTGTACTGCGAGTCCGATCGCATCCTGGTTGCCGGGGATCAGCTCCTCCCGCGCATCACCTCGAACGTGCTGGTGTCCGGCGTCGAACCCGAGGCGAATCCGCTCAAGCTGTGGATCGAGTCGCTCGGACGCCTCGATCGCCTGGCCCCCGAGACGCTCGTGTTGCCGTCGCACCAACTGGTCTTCCGTGGCCTCAACGCGCGCGTGCGAGGGCTGCGCGAGCACCACCGGCAGCAGTTCGACATCTTGCGGGAATTCGTCGCCGGAGCTGGCAGCTGCACCGCGTTCGAGGCCATGGGGCGGCTGTTCCCGCGCATCCTCGGCGGCGCCGACGACATGCTCGCAATCGGCGAAACCATTGCGCATCTGTCATGGTTGCGATACGAAGGCGAACTGCGGCGCGTGCTCGACGATGACGGCACTTATCGGTTCAGCGTGGCGAACTGAGCGCGAGGAAGGAATCACACGCACGAACAAGGACAGCGACGGAGTATCTGCACCGTCGCCATGGAGGGACGAATGACGAACATCATCGACGCGCTGGCCGCTGCCCGCGCGCAACTGCTGGCGCCGGGTGCGCCGTTCGAGCTGACCGAATGCGAAGTCGGAGGACGTCCGGTAAAGATCTACCGGAACGCGCTCCCAAGCTTGCCGACCCTGATCGACGCCGGCCGCGCGCATGGCGACAAGGTTTTTGTCGTCTATCAGGGTGAGCGCTGGACATTCACGCGCTTCTTTGCCGAAGTCGACGCCGTCGCTGCCGCGCTACAGCAGCATGGTGTGGGGCGCGGCAACCGTGTGGCGATCGCGATGCGCAACCGGCCCGAGTGGGCCGTCGCCTTTGCCGCCGCGGCGCTGCTCGGCGCCGTTCCGGCGCCACTCAACAGCTTCGGCCTGCGCGGCGAGTTGCGCACGGCCCTTGCCGACGTCGAACCGGCCGTGCTGGTCTGCGATGCGGAGCGTCTCGAGCGCATCGAAGGCGATACTGGCGTACCCGGCTGCCGTATCGTGCTCGTCGGCGGGCAGGCAATCGATGGCGTGCTGTCCTATGAGGCGCTTGCGTCACGGCCGCCCGAGGCGCTCCAGCGGCCCGCGCTCGGCCCGGACGATCCGGCGCTGATCCTGTTCACCTCGGGCGCGACGAGCCAGGCGAAGGGCGTGCTGTCCTCGCAGCGCGCCGTGTGCCAGGCCCTGTTCAACATCGACTTCATCGGCGCGATCTCCGCGATGACCTCGCCGCAGGCCGTCGCGGCCCTCATGCAAAGCGGCCTCGCACCGACGACCCTCACCGCGGTGCCGCTCTTCCACGTCAGCGGCCTGCACGCGCAGCTCTTGTCCGCCTTGCGCAACGGCCGCCGCCTGGTGTTCATGCACCGCTGGGATCCCGCGCAGGCGCTGGACCTGATCCGCGACGAGAAGATCACGCAGTTCAACGGAGCGCCGTCGATGGTCGCACAGCTCCTTGCGTCCCCCGGCTTCGATGACCCCGCGATCACCGGCAGCCTCGGAAGCCTTGGCTTCGGCGGCGCCGGCCTGCCCCAGCCGCTGATCCGCAGCGTCTTCGCCGCCCGCCCGAACGGCATGTCCGGCATCGGCTTCGGACTCACCGAGACCAACGGCGTCGGCGCCGCCGGCTCGGGCGAACTCTTCAAATACAAGCCGCGCAGCTCGGGCATCACCTCACCCATCATCGACGTGCGCATCGCCGACCCGGACGGCAAGCCCCAGCCCCCCGGCGAGTCCGGCGAGATCTGGCTGCGCGGCGTCACGGTGATGCAGGGCTACTGGCGCAATCCGGCGGCGACCGGCTCCGCGTTGGTCGACGGCTGGTTCCACACCGGCGACATCGGCTATCTCGACGACGAAGACTTCCTGTTCATCGTCGACCGTATCAAGGACGTGATCAACCGCAGCGGCGAGAAGATCGCCGCAGCCGAAGTCGAGTCCTGCTTGCTGGAGCATCCGTCGGTCATCGAGGCGGCCGTGTTCGCGGTGCCGGACGAAAAATCGGGCGAGGCAGTGGTCGCCGCCGTCGTCGTGGACGCGCCCGGCGCGGTCACGTCCGAGGCGCTGCGCGAGCACGTTGCGGCGCGACTCGCGGCCTACAAGGTGCCGGTGGTGGTGCATGTGCGCAGCGAAGCCCTGCCCCGCAATCCCGCGGGGAAACTGCTGAAGGCAGACTTGAAGCGGGCATATGGCGCACACGTCGCCGAACGCAATGACTGAACGTCGTTAAGGAAACGCCTGGCGCCCGCGGGCCACGAGAAAATGCCGCGCCCCGGCGGGAAGCGGCGTCCGCAAGCGCCATCTTCGTCAAGCGTGCCAGCGGGACTGCATCTCCCACTCGGCAAGCGATTCGATTCGAACCGGCATGCCGACGAAGAATCCTTGGGCGGTATCGCAGCCGAGGGCCGAGAGGCGGTCCCAGATGGCCTGGTTCTCGACGCCTTCCGCGACCACCGAGAGATCGAGGTTGTGTCCGAGTTCGATCGTCGAGCGCACGATGGTGGCCGAGTCCTCGTTCGCGACCATGTCGGCGACGAACGACTGATCGATCTTGATCGCATCGACCGGCAGCGTCTGCAGGTAGCGGAGGCTTGAATAGCCCGTGCCGTAGTCGTCGATGAACAGCTGAACGTCCATCCGCTTGAGTTGCGCCAGGGTTTCCCGCGCGCCCTCGGGGTCGTCCATCAACGCGCTCTCGGTGAGTTCGAACTGGATCAGTTCGGGCCGATTGCCCCAGGTTGCGAACAATCCCCGGACGCGATCGGCGAGTGCAGGGTCGTGCAGATCCTGCGCCGAGAGGTTGATCGATAGCGGCCGGTGCTGTCCCGCCGCCTGCCACGCATAGGCTTGGCGAAACGCCGCTTCGAGCACCCAGCGCGTCAGCGATCTGATGAGGCCGGCGCGTTCCGCCAGTTTGATGAATTCGTCGGGAGCGATCAGCCCGGCCCGCGGATGCTGCCAGCGCAGCAGCGCCTCGGCCCCGCAAATGCGCCCCGAGCCGAACGCCACCTTCGGCTGGCAGTAAAGCCGCAATTCGTCGTTGGCGATGGCCCGGTGCAGGTCGCCCATCAGCGCGAGGCGTCGTGTGCAGTCTTGGTCCAGGCTGCCTGCGTACAGGGCATGGCCCGCAGCCGTCCGCTTCGCATGGTAGGCCGCAATGCTGGCACGCCGGAGCAGTACCTCAGGGTCGTCGCCATGGCCGGGAAACAATGCGACGCCGACGCTTCCGCGCGCATCGACGGTCAGTTCTCCCAAGTCGACCGGACGCCGAAGTGCGTTCATGAGCTCGGCGGCGGTCCGCGACGCATCGTCGGCACCACCTCCCGGCAACAGGACGGCGAAGTCGTCGTCGCCGACCCGCGCCAGGATCACGCCATCGGCGAGCTGCGCCGCGAGGCGCGCCGAGATCTCCTGCAGCAGGCGATCGCCCTGCCGGTAGCCCAGGGTGTCGTTGATCTCCCCGAAACCGCCTACCTTGACGATCAGCAAGGCCAGGCTGCGTTGCGCCTGCCGGGCGATGTCGAGCGCAGCGCGCAGGCGCTCGCAGAGGGCAAGCCGGTTGGGCAACCCGGTCAACGCGTCTTCATATGCCATACGCTCGATGGTCTTTTCCGCCTCGCGATGCCGCTCCCGGATGCGCAGGTTGGCGATCCCGTAGGCCAGGTCGTCCGCCAGTTCCGCGAGCAGGCGCACCTCGGCCTCGTCGAACGCATCGGCGTCGGCCGCGGTAATGCTGAGATTGCCCAGGAGTTCGCCGTCAATGCGCAGTGGAAAGGCGCTGATCGCGGCATGTCCGTGCACGATCGCCTCGTCCCGCCACTGCCCGAGCGCCGGATCGTTAAGGATGTTCCTGCCGATCACCGGGCGCCCGGTGCGCAGCGCCGTGCCGGTCGGACCGAGCCCGAGTCCCGTATCGCCCCATGTAAGCGGCGTGGCCTCCAACACCTTCGAATCGAGCCCGACACAGGACATCGGCCGGATGCTTCTCTGCTCGTCGTGCTGCGCGTAGCCGACCCACGCAATCAGATAGCCATGGTCGACGATCACCCGGCACATGTCCTGCAGCAGCGTCCCCTCGTCTCTCGCGCGCAAAAGCGTACGGTTTCCCGCGCTCAGGGTCCTCAGCGCACGATGGACGCGCCCCTGCTCGTCGGTCACGGTCGGTGCCGCGGACTCACGGGGTACGTCCTGAATACTCGAGACGCCCGGCGAAACGCTCATGGTCGGCCTCACTTGCCTTGCCTTCGTCTATATTAGCCCGACTTCTTCGGCAAGGACGCGGCGATCGGGCAGGCGCCGAAGCAACTATCCGCGGCGCGTGCCCGGCGTCAACGTGAGACCGACCGCCCCCACATGGCCGCTCAGCTTCCCCAGACTTTCTGCGCCGGAACCGCCTCCGCAAGGATCGCGTCGACCGCCGTACCGACTTCGGCTGGCTGCCAGCGCGCGCCCTTGTCGCGGGTCACGCTGGTGCGCCAGCCATCGCACAGCGAGATGCGCCCGCCCTGGGCTTCGAATACCTGCCCGGTGACGTGGTGCGACAGCGAGCTGCCGAGCCATACGACGAGCGGCGCGACGTTTTCGGCGGCCCACAGGTCGAAGCTGCCGTCCTGGGGTTTCTTGACGACTTCCGCCATCGCACTTTCCGTCATCGACGTGCGTGCAGACGGCGCAAGCGCGTTCGCCGTCACGCCGTAGCGCGCGAGTTCGGCCGCCTGGACGAGCGTCAGCGAAGCGATGCCGCCTTTCGCCGCTGAGTAGTTCGACTGACCGATCGAGCCCTGCAGGCCGGCGCCGGAGCTGGTGTTGATGATGCGCGCGTCGACCTTGTGCCCGGCCTTGGCCTGGTCGCGCCAGCGGCGGCCGAGGATGTTGGCGAGGCAGAAGTGCCCCTTCAGATGCACCCGCATGACCTCGTCCCAGTCGTCTTCGCTGAGGCTCACGAACATGCGGTCGCGCAGGATACCGGCGTTATTGACTACCACATGGACATCGCCGAAGGCCTCGACCGCGGCATCGACGATGCCTTGGGCCGATTCCAGCCGGGTAATGTCGTTCGAGTCGGCGATCGCCTTGCCGCAGCTCTCGCGGATCTCGCTCGCCACGGCCACGGCGGACTCGTTGCGGATGTCGTTGACGACGACATTCGCGCCCTCGGCGGCGAAGGCGAGCGCGTAAGCGCGGCCGAGGCCGCCGCCGGCACCGGTGATGATTACGGTGCGGTCGTTACAGATTCCCATTTGAAAGATCTCCTTGTTGGTGCGGCAAGCGATCACCTGACGCGGTCGGTCTTGGGTTCCTCCACCTTCAAGGGGGAGGTCAGGAGGGGGATGGGTTTCGTGC